>CAJXYP010000032.1 GCA_913063225.1 uncultured Cellvibrionales bacterium | reverse complement strand
TCAATACCAATGACATGCTTTGCCCGCCGAGCCATTGCCAAGCTGAAATTACCAATGCCACAAAACGCATCGAAGACACGATCAGCATCGCTTACACCCAAATACTCGATGGCCTTGGCAACCATCTTTCGATTAACCTCTGGATTTATTTGCGTGAAGTCCATCGGGTGAAAATTAAATGTTAGATCAAAATCCGGCAACGCGTACTGTAGCCTTTCAATGCCATCTGCAGGCCATAGTTTGTGAACGGTCTCTAGATTGCCTGGCTGTAAATAAACATGCAGCTTATGTGCGGCCCCGAAAGCCTTCAGGAGCTCAAGGTCGTTATCATCCAACTCATTTAGATGTCGGAATACCAAGGCTGCGTTCGCATCTCCCATGGCAACTTCGATTTGAGGCAAGGTACGTGGATCACTTAAGCTCTCTATTAATCTCGCCAAGGGTTCTAACAAATCAGACACGGGCTTTTTTAAGACGAAGCAATTAGTCGCTTCTGTGATGTAAGGCTTTAGTTTTTCCCTAAACCCGACTAACACCCGCTCCTTCTTATCAACGTACTTAACACCCAGCCTACCTTTTGCACGATAATGGCTAACGGGACCTGTAAGGGGAGAAAAGTAGCTGTTTGGCTGAGTATCTGCCAATGTATTAACGAGAAAGGATTGCTTATGTTCAATTTGTGCTTGAGGGTCGTAGTGCTGAAGACTGCAACCGCCACAATCAGCTGCAACAGAACACATCGGCACACACCTATCATCTGAGGCTTTGAGTACTGCCGTGGTTTTTGCGAAGATTTTTTGTTTCTTTCGCGTGAAAGGTAAAGCGGTGACTTCCTCACCGGTGAGGGCACCGTGCACGCAGAGTCGCGGATCTTGGGTGATGCCGTAGCCGTCTTTATGAAGACCAACTATTTTGGTATTTACTGGTTCAAAACGCTTCTTCACTCATCTTCCTGAGCCCATGGGAAGCGCGTAGTTTACCGATCTGACTCAAACACGCCAGTAGAAAGATAACGATCACCACGGTCGCAAACGATTGCCACAATGACAGCATTTTCAACCTGTTGACTTAATACAAGTGCTGCCGCGACCGAACCGCCAGATGACACGCCGCAAAATATCCCTTCAACGCGCGCAAGTTGCCGCATCGTCTCCTCTGCGGTCGCTTGATCCATATCTATAATCCGATCAACCCGTTGATCGTCATATATTTTAGGAAGATAAGCCTTCGGCCATCGACGTATACCGGGTATTGCACTGCCCTCAACTGGCTGAAGACCAACAATTTCAACCTCTGGCTTAACTTCCTTGAGGTACTTCGACACACCCATGATCGTACCTGTGGTCCCCATGGAACTGACAAAGTGAGTAACCTTGCCAAAACTCTGACGCATGATTTCAGGACCTGTGCCTCGGTAATGGGCCGCAGGGTTGTCAGGGTTCGCAAATTGGTCAAGAACGACACCTTCACCCCGGCGCTGCATTGCTTGCGCTAAGTCCCGCGCGCCTTCCATACCCTCTTGCTGCGTTACTAAGATCAACTCAGCGCCATAGGCGGCCATGGCGCTTTTACGTTCAGCACTCATATGAGCCGGCATGATCAACACCATACGATAGCCCTTGATTGCAGCCGCCATCGCTAAGGCTATGCCAGTATTGCCGCTGGTTGCTTCAATCAGGGTGTCGCCTGGACTGATTTCGCCGCGAGCCTCGGCACTTGCGATCATGCTCATCGCTGGTCGATCCTTGACTGAGCCGGCTGGGTTATTTCCCTCAAGCTTTACCAATATCGTGTTACTACTGTCGCCCGTAAGCCGCTGCAGTCGCACCAACGGGGTTTCCCCGATGCAAGCCTCGATTGTATTGAATTCACTCATTGAGTCTGTAACGTCCATTTTAAAATAGCTGTGGGCGGATAATAAGAGATCAAAAACGATACAGATAATATCTGCTTAATCTAACCAAATTCACTTGGGGAATATAGCAGCACCCCAAATCAGAAACTAAATAAAAGGAATCTCCTCAATATCTCACTATATTTTATTCTCGATGACCAAAATACAGGGTATTACCATGCGGGTGATTCAAACTAGAGTGTACCTTTACACGCTATTTCCAATTCTACTTTTGCCGTGCGCTCTGGGTTGATATAACGAGTTACGCCTTGCCCATTCAGCCGATATCCTCGAGCGCTCTTGCGCTGCTGATTTTGATCGCTTGGGTTGGCTAATCAATTTTTATATCAAGAAAAAAATCGTCGAACCAATTCTTGAATTAAACCAGTGATTAGAAGAACCGGAAAAAAAGCTAACGAAGAATGTGTATAGTGAAGGCTCCATCTTTCAAAGTCTGCTCGTCAAACTACACAAAAGAGAAAGAGCCTTGGACGAGGACCTAAAAGAAAGTTCCACCACTACAATGACACTCTAACTATAGGCGGTGAATCACCTAAATAGGTGGTTATTCTGCAATTAGGCAGAGTTAATGCGGTAGCGACTTAGCAAAGATGCATGAGAAACATTAAAATAACACAAAATCGGAATTGGACTAACGGCTTATCTTACGTCGGCTTAAGCCGCAGCCAGACTAAGCCAGCCTTCAATATTCCCACCAGATAACCCGCTAGGTTTTGGGTAAAATCCGGTTCATTTCCACTAGCCGGCTATCTCGCAATGCAGCAGCTCTTATTGGCGCTATGTGAAGATAGTCTGGATCTTCAAACATCTCGACGAATTGCTTCCGCGTGGGAT
>CAJXYP010000031.1 GCA_913063225.1 uncultured Cellvibrionales bacterium | reverse complement strand
GCCCAGCAGCCAATGGTATGCCTGAGCTGCACAAGATGACGCCCTTTCTCGGCATTTGCCAAGATCGCGGACACAAAGTCGCCTTGGTGACCGATGGAAGAATGTCTGGCGCCTCCGGCAAGGTTCCCGCGGCGATTCACCTTTCGCCAGAAGCTTTGGCGGGTGGATTGATTGGAAAGATTCAGGACGGAGATATAGTCCGACTGGATACAGAAAATGGAGAGCTTGAGCTACAGGTCTCTGCCTCAGATCTGGATGCAAGAACGCCGGCAGTGCATAGCCCCGAACCAGAAAATCTCGGCCGACCGCTATTTTCACGATTTCGAGAAACGGTTGATGTAGCAGAGAAAGGTGCCGCCACCTTTAACCCCTTAGGTCTTTGATCAAAATCCATTATCCCCAGACCCTCGTACCTTAATTACCCCCGTATTTGGAACAGAATTAAATGTCTCTACTCAAAGAAAAACTTCGCTTTATCAAGCTTGTACCCGTTGTTACTCCCTACAGCGTTGCGGGCACAGTAGAGCTTGCTAAGACCTTGGTTGCTGGCGGAGTAAACGCTATCGAAATTACCCTGCGCACAGAGCTAGCGCTGGAAGCAACTCAAGCGGTCAAGGATGCGGGTATTGAAATTGTGCTTGGTGTGGGCACCCTAACCTCTGTTGCCGACGTGAAGAATGTTGCAGAGATAGGTGTAGACTTCGCAGTATCCCCTGGCATGACTCCAACGCTGTTAGATGCCGCAAGAGATCATGAGGTAAGCCTGTTGCCGGGCATATCCGGTGCATCAGATGTTTTACTTGGCTTGGAATATGGCTATGACTTTTTCAAAGTGTTTCCCGCGGAAGCCATAAATGGTTACGAGTTAATCAAGTCTTTGTCTGCACCCTTTCCGCATATTAGCTTTTGCCCAACTGGTGGTATTAACCTAAGCAATATCAACCGCTATTTGGCATTACCTAGTATCCTTTGCGCTGGCGGTTCTTGGATATTGCCGTCTGAAGCGGTTAAAGCAGGTAACTGGCCGAAAATTGAAGCACTATGCAAAGAGGCTATGGCGCATATCGAATCTGGCGCTGCTTAGTGAGTTGGGCGATCTGAAGGTCGTCATCAGGAGAAAGTATGTTTCGAAAAGATCGATCTCAATTGACGCAACCAAAAAGTTTTGCGCCATTATTTGAGGCCGCAGAAGAAGCCAAAGCGACATCACTAAATTCGCTCTTCGCTGAAAACCCTGACAGATTTGAAGACTTCTGCCTTGAACTGGGTCAGCTAAAATTCGACTTTTCTAAAACCCATATTACCAAACCGGTGCTTGCCTCTTTTGAAAAGCTTGCCGCTAGCGCCGAGCTAGTTGATAAAAGAAACCAACTTCTTATGGGCGGTATTGTTAATCCGACCGAACACCGCCCTGCTCTGCACACTGCTGTCAGAGCAACAAATCCCATCGCAGAAGACTCAGAAGGCAACCCTATTGCTTCAGAGGTTCTCGCCCAGAGAGACGCTTGTTATAGCTTTGCTGAAAGCGTCCGGTCCGGTGAGACCAAGGCGCTAACCGGAAATAAGTACCGCCATATTATTCATCTAGGGATAGGCGGTTCTGCGTTGGGGCCCCAACTATTGCTGGATGCCTTGGCTTTCGGAATGGATACAGGCTTTAAAACTCACTGTGTTGCCAATGTCGATGGCCATGCGCTGAAACCGGCGATGGACGCCTGCAACCCCGCAGAAACTTTAGTGATAATTGCTTCCAAAACCTTCACTACTACTGAGACGCTTCGCAACGCTCGGACTCTGATCCAATGGATGAGCGATTCCGGTGTGAGCAATCCGCTTAAGCAAATGGCGGCTGTTACGGCCGCGCCAGATCATGCGCAAGCTTTCGGTATATCCAATACCAGTATTCTGACCTTTCCCGAGGGTTTGGGTGGACGCTACTCCATTTGGTCCTCTGTTAGCCTGGTAGCCATGATCGTTTTAGGCAAGCAAGCCTTCGAATCCATGCGTGCTGGCGCAGAATCAATGGACAACCACTTTGCGACAGCACCCGTACAGCAGAATATTCCCCTAATAGCCGCAATGCTTGATGTTTGGTATGGCAATGCCTGGGCTGCGCCTACAAGAGCTCTATTTGCCTATGACAGCCGCCTGTCCGTGCTGGTGCAATATCTTCAACAGCTGGAAATGGAGAACAACGGCAAAAATATCTCCACCGATGGAACCGAAATAAACTGGCAGAGCTCACCTATTCTTTGGGGCGGAGTGGGCACAGACGCACAACATGCGGTTTTTCAGTTAGTGCACCAGGGCACTCACCTGATACCGGTAGAATTTATTGCGGTACTTAAGGCTGGTCACGATTTGGATGACCACCACAAATGCCTTCTCGCTAATTGTTTTGCTCAAAGCGCCGCCCTAATGAAAGGTCGAACTACTGCAGAAGCAGCCTCGATGCTGGCTGGTGATTCAATTTCTGGACAAGGAAAAGATCTGCTAGCGCGCGCCAAGACCTTTAGCGGAAATAGACCCTCGACCACCATAGTTCTGGATCAGTTAAACCCTGAATCGCTAGGATCTTTATTAGCTTTTTATGAACACCGATCCTTTGTGTCGGGCACTCTCTGGCAGATTAATGTGTTTGATCAGATGGGCGTTGAACTCGGAAAGGAGTTGGCAAAGTCCTATCAAGAAATCATTGAATCCGGAGACTTTGGATCTTTGGATGTAGATAGTTCTACGCAAAATCTGCTGGGTTTGGTACTCGACTAACTTTTTAAAAAATTCCCCAATAGAGCGAAACAGTCCTTTTTGTAATAAACTTACGTAATTCAATTACGGAATTTCAATCTTGAACACAACTCAGCTGCTCGACCGACTATCGGGAAAGACCGACAAATTGAGTAAATCTGACCTCAAGGTTGCCGCTGTTGTGCTCCGGGATCCGCAAGCAGCTATTCACCAATCCATAGCAAAACTGGCTACAGAAGCCGGGGTTAGCGAACCAACGGTAAACCGTTTGTGCCGGAAATTGGGTTGCAATGGCTACCCAGACTTTAAGCTAAAACTGGCTCAGGAAATCTCTCGGGGATCGCATTTGTTTTCCGAAAATATGGAAGCGTCTGACGATACCCGCACGGTAATCAACAAAATTCTGTCTTCCATCGAACAAAGCGTCAATAGCATAGGTCAGGCGACCTCTCCTGCCTCCATTGAGGAGGCAACTGATCTGCTAATGAGTAGTAAAAGCATCTACTTCTTTGGCATGGGCGCTTCTGGTCCAGTTGCATTGGATGCACAACACAAATTTGCGCGCTTTGGCATACCAGTAGTAGCTCACACAGATTTTATTAACCAGCGAATGATGTGTTCCATGCTGACCGAAGAGGACAGCGCGGTGTTTATTTCTTATACCGGTCGCACCAAAGCGATAGTCGATAACGCCGAGTTAGCTACGAAATCTGGAGCCAGAACTATTGGCCTAACTCGCAGTGGCACGCCGCTAGCAAAGCATTGTCGAGTCGTCGTAAATGCAGTTACGGCTGAAGATACTGACCTATTTACGCCGATGACTTCTCGCATCATCCATCTTGCCCTAGTGGATATATTGGCAACCAAAATGGCACTGCAATTAGGTGACGAAGTGGAAAAAAATATCAAAGCGATTAAAACCAACCTGCAGAGTACGCGCAGCTAACGGAACTAGCTTTCGAACACCTAAACATCCCTTCATTCGCCCTTCTTCCTTCCTGCCTTCTCAGCTTCCTGCGCCCCTATTCTCAAAATCTGAGCCCTGAAGACCCTTGCATAGAATTAACAATTTAATCTACTTTTATTACATTTATTGTCCTATAATGTAATTTACTTACATATAGTGGTTGATTAATTATGACAAAAGTTGCCATCAACGGCTTTGGTCGTATCGGACGAAACGTTTTTCGCGCCTGGTTAGAACAAAGTAATTCCGAAATTGAAATAGTTTCCATTAACGACCTTGGCGACACAGATATGAACGCGCACCTGCTGCAATATGACAGTGTGCACGGAACGCTTTCCCAGAAAGTGGAAGTACTAGGCAACAAAATTTCTGTTGCTGGCCACAGTATTACTTGCACCAATGAGCGAGACCCTTCAAAGCTACCTTGGGCTGAGCTCGGTATCGACGTAGTTATGGAGTGCACTGGATTTTTTACCGACCGTGAATCAGCTTCTGCGCATATTGCAGCTGGAGCGAAGCGCGTTCTTATCTCTGCACCCGGAAAAGATGTAGATGCAACCATCGTATACGGAGTAAACCATCAGAAGCTAACGGCAGCCGACACTATCGTTTCTAACGCTTCTTGCACTACCAACTGTTTAGCTCCATTGGCGGCTGCTTTGCATCGCACGGTCGGCATAGAATCAGGCCTAGCTAATACGATACATGCCTTTACTAACGACCAGAAACTGTCTGACGTATACCATTCAGACAAATTGCGAGCCCGCGCCGCGACACAATCTTTGATTCCGACAAAAACAGGGGCCGCTTCCGCTGTTGCTCTGGTATTGCCGGAACTGGAAGGAAAGCTCGACGGACTGGCCGTACGAGTACCCGTTATCAATGTCTCCTTGCTAGACCTAACTTTCGAATCAACCAACAAAACGACGGTGGAAGAAGTTAACTCCATAATTAGAAATGCGGCGGAAATAGATTATGACGGTGTACTTAGAACCAATCAGTTGCCATTGGTAAGCATCGATTTTAATCACAACCCCGCTTCATCGATCGCCGATTTATCGCTTACCCGAGTTAAAGGGAATCAGGTCAAAGTATTGGCTTGGTATGACAACGAATGGGGTTTCTCTAACCGCATGCTGGATACGACCCAAGTTATGGGATCACTCTAAGCCTACTGAACACAGGCTAGCGCCAAAAACTTACAATTTCTTAGCTAAAATCTTAGTCAAACATATGGCCGAGCTTGCCGGCCTTGGTCTTCAAGTAGTGGTCATTGTGCGGATTCTGACCCGTATGAATAGGCAAACGATCCTCGACCACAATGTGCAACGACTCCAGGGCAGCAACCTTGCGAGGGTTATTAGTTAGCAACCTGACTTTTTTGACGCCGAAGTACTCCAACATTGGCCCACATATTGAGTAGTCGCGCATATCTGCGCCAAATCCCAAACGTTCATTTGCCTCTACCGTATCGGCCCCTTCGTCTTGCAGGTGGTAGGCCCGAATTTTATTCAGTAACCCAATACCCCGACCTTCTTGTCGAAGATAAAGAATAAGCCCACTGCCCTCTTCCGATATCTGTTTCATGGCCTGCTCAAGCTGGGATCCGCAATCGCAGCGCTGAGAAAAAAGCGCATCGCCGGTAAGACATTCCGAATGGATTCGGGTCAGTACAGAAGTATCCGGAGTCAATTCACCGAGTACCAGACCCAGATGCACTTTGTCATTCTCCGCATCTTCAAATGCGAAGAGGCGAAACTCTCCCCATTGAGTCGGAAGCGCGCAGGATTCGGTGGGTTTAGTAATCAAAAGATCAGCCTTAAAAAAATAACTGTTGAACAATAAAAAGAATCGCCGCAGTCATTAGCCCTGCGAGAATATCGTCAAGCATAATACCTAAACCGCCGTGCAGATGCTTGTCGGCCCAACCAACAGGCCAAGGCTTGGTAATATCAAATATACGGAACAGCACAAATGCTACCAGCCACCAGAATGCACTGAATGGTAAAAACATCACCGACAGCCAAGCACCCGCAAATTCGTCCCAAACAATAGCCTTATGATCTTCGCCACCAAGAGCCTTTGAACAGTAGCCGCAGATAGCAATTCCAACAAGGCTTGCCACCAGAGCTAACGACCAATGCCAGGGGGCAAATCCGGGCCCGGCCAACCAAAGCAATACCAAGGCCAGCACCGTACCGGCGGTACCAGGCGCCTTTGGAGAAAGACCACTGCCCAAACCCAAAGCCAATAAGTGCACTGGGTTCAATAACATTCGCGGTGATACTGGTGCACTAGAAATGAGAATATCCTCTTTGATCAATCGAGAGCGCCTCGCCCTCGGTATTTAGACATTCTACCCCCCTGCCCTTGCGGATGGTTCCAATCTTAGTCAGTGAAAGATTATCCAAAGCCGCTAGTTCTCGTAAACTCTGCTCTGAGTCAGGTTTGGCCGTAAAACATAACTCATAGTCATCACCGCCGGTTAACGCAAGGTCTAGCGCATTTCCTGCCACTACTGCGGTAAGTTCTTCGGATATAGGTATCTCGCCTGCCAACACTTCTGCAGCAACACCACTTGCGCTGCATATATGCCCGAGGTCTGCCAGAAGGCCGTCCGACACATCAATACAGGACTCAATATATGGGGCGGCATTTTGGGAAAATTTGAGTCGCGGTTCAGGTGACCAAAACCGTTGAGCCAGAATTTCTAAAGGAGAATTCAAAGTAGCATCAGATGCAAACCCAGACGCTATGAAACCTGCCGCGTCGCCCAAGCTACCCGTAACCCAAATTGAGTCGCCAACCGAGGCTGTAGAGCGCTTCAGCGCCTTTTCTGCATCTACCAGCCCCATCATCTGAAGGCTAATACAAAGCTCACCCCTGGTGGTATCACCACCGATTAGTGAGCAACCAAATTCACTCGCTTGTTTTTGAAGGCCTGAAGCAAATCCCGAGATCCAATTTTTATCGGATTCCGGTAGGGTCAAACAAAGTGTGAAGTGCAAAGGTACAGCACCCATCGCAGCCATATCGCTAAGATTCACTCTCAAGGCTCTTGAGGCAACCCGCGCTGGTTCCGCATTTTCGGGAAAATGTCGGCCGACAACTAGCGTATCTGCAGCAACTACTAGATGCTTATCCGAAGGAATTTGCACAAGCGCAGCGTCATCGCCTATCCCCAAGAGCGGTTGAGTCATCTGTGTTGAAGACCAGCCGGTAAAATATTGCTTAATTAGCTCAAATTCGTTCAAAAGTAGAAACTATCCTGTCTAAGACATTGCCGCTAATCGGCTTTTTTAATGGTTACTTTTTTAGGTTTTTTCTCGGTAATCTTTACCGCTTTTTTGACCGGCTTTTTTGCTGCAGCTTTGTAAGGCCCTTTGCGTATTGCCTCTACTTCGGTTTTGCGCAAGATAGGCGCAATTTTATCCAGTACACCATTGATATATTTGTCGCTATCCGTCGGCCCAAAACGCTTAGCCAAATTGACCCCTTCGTTTATCACGACTTTGAAGGGCACGTCAGGACGATGAGCAAATTCAAAAGTGCCCAAACGCAGTAGTGCTAATGAAACCGGGTCGAGCTCGTCCATATCTCGATCCGCGTGGGGTCGAATTGCTTCATCAATTTCGTCCACCTTCATGGTGATGGTTCGCAAAGCCTCCCGAAAATAGTCTTGGTCGACTTTCTCGGGGTCATTTTCCGCATAGAACTGCGCTTCAATAGCGGAAATATTCTGGCCAGCCATACCCCACTGGTATAGAGCCTGAACCATCATTTCCCGCGCCTTTCTTCTTTTATTCAGAGGTGAACTCACTCTTGAATCTCCCTAAGTAAATTCATCATTTCCAATATAGTTAGTGCCGCTTCGGCACCCTTGTTATTAGTATCATCCGCTGAACGTTCGATAGCCTGTTCAGTCGTATCAACCGTGAGCACCCCAAAACCGACCGGAATGTCCGCCTTAAGCTGCACCTGCATCAATCCATCCATACAACCGCCAGAAACATACTCAAAATGCGGCGTTCCACCTCGAATCACGCAACCTAGTGCGATCAATGCTGAGTAATTTCCAGACTGCAGAACGCTTTGCGCCGTCATTGGCAGTTCAAACGCGCCCGGAACTCTGACCACTTCTATTTGATCTTCAGGCACTGCGTTTCGAATCAGCGCCTTGATAGCACCGTCCAACAGATTGTCCGTAATAAAGCTGTTCCAGCGCGTCGTCAATATGGCGATGCGTCCAGAAGCGTATCGGCTGTCTGCCTCAAAAGTTTTCATTACTCAAGTTCCCAAAAAATCGTTATCAAGAATATTCTTTCTATTTGTAATTTATTCGGCGATTTCAGAAGCGACAAAGTCAATCACTTCCAAATCAAATCCGGCAAGCCCGGTATATTTAACCGGTGCGGCCATTAGCAGCATTTTTCGTACGCTAAGATCCCTTAGAATTTGCGAACCGACACCAATTTGCATATTTGGTAGGGCTTTGGGAGGCAATGAATTATCGTCTTCTCCAAACAATCGTTCCAACTGGCGTTCAACAATCTTGGCCGTGGGAATGGTGGAGCTAAGAATCACCACAACACCGCGGCCCTCCTTCGCGAT
>CAJXYP010000030.1 GCA_913063225.1 uncultured Cellvibrionales bacterium | reverse complement strand
GGTGGGTCTGGGTGGATTCGAACCACCGACCTCACCCTTATCAGGGGTGCGCTCTAACCAACTGAGCTACAGACCCAAATTCTTATGTCCGCACCACAGGGGTACAAGCCAAAATGCTTTGAATCCCACCTTTCAGCCTAGAGTCATTTTGACCGCCAGCTCAGACACAGTAGATTGAGAAATTCCAAAAAAAACACCTTTAAGCGAACTGCTTAAACGCATTCATATCCAATCAAGTTCGTCATATTTAAAGAGCTATCGTGAACGACGTCTGCCGTCCTCGAGGGCGCGTATCTTACACTCAGATTAATTAGAGTCAAGAAGTAATCTAGGCTTATTTTTAGGCCCTTTGATAGATCGTTTTTTTTGCAGAGATACGCGCGAAGGAGCAGGGTTCGCGCTATTCGAATTGATACTCTAAAAGCTCAATATCGCGGGCAAAGTGAGCTGCAACAAGATCAGCAGCATCATGCTCATAATAGGACTGATAAGCGTCCCGGCCTTTTGCCTTGCGCTTGTGCGGGAGCGCTTTAACCGGCAACCCAAGCCTGCCTATCACTACTGCAAAATCATTCACTAGATTTTCATACCTCCCTATATAGTCGGTTAGGAGCCTGCCATGCAGGTCAACCAGATAAACCGGCTGCAAAGATAGCGAGGTATCTATGTGATATTGGTAGGGCCTTTCCTGATCAAATTTCCAGCGCATAAATTCATTAAAATCCTCAATCCCATTCATGGCATCCTGCCGCTCACGGCGAATATGGTGAAAAGAGCTCACCTGAAGATCCCAGGAATTGCGCACAAAGGCAAATTTGTAGAGCGAATCAAAGAATGGAGCAGGCAGCATAAATATAGTAGCGCGGGTCGCGCCAGCGCAAACCATTTAAGGCAGCGCGCGCACTTGTGCCACCAGTCTTGGCTAAATGAATATCCTGTGAAGCCCGTCAGAGTAACTATCTATGCTACCTCAGACCATCAATTAATGCCCTATTCTCGCCTCAAACCCAAAATATATTGCTCCTTACAAACTGCTAGAATGAACACAAATACAGCCAAACCTGAACTATGAATATTCTCATCGTACGCCTAAGCGCCATCGGCGATATCGTTATGGCATCAGGGCTTCCGGGAATTATCAAGAAGTCACACCCGGACTCACATATTTCATGGCTTTGTCAGCCAGAGTGCGCGGATCTCCTCAGGGACCACCAGAGCGTAGACGAAGTAATTATTTGGCCACGTAAGGAGTGGCAACAATTATGGCGCGAAAAAAAGTATCTGAACCTTGCCAGAACGATCAGGCAATTTCGCAACCAGCTCAGAAGTAAAAATTTCGACCTGGCCCTGGATCTGCAAGGCCTGCTCAAAAGCGGATATCTAGTTTGGCTTAGTGGCGCCAAAAAACGCATCGGCCTCGGGTCTTCAGAGGGCAGCCAAGCCCTAGTCCACAAAGTCATTCCGCGAGACAAGGGCGATACGACGCTCATCGGCTCAGAGTATCGCTATATTGGTAGCCAATTGGGATTTGACTACCAAAGCTTCGAAATGCACCTCGGAATATCGGACCAGTCTGCATCGTCCGCGGCGTCCATCCTTAAAAACCTAGCCATTGAAAAAAAGTATTTTGTAATTTGCCCCTTTACTACTCGTCCTCAGAAACATTGGTTCGATGAGTATTGGAGACAAACAGCCATTCAGCTAAAAGCGCAATTTGGGCTTCCCCTCATTCTGCTCGGTGGCCCCGGCGATATCGAATCTGCAGCAGCGCTCTGTAAAGGCACAGAAATCATAAATCTAGCTGGAAATACCAGCCTGCAGGAAGCGGCTGCAGTGATCGGCCGATCAAACGGATTGATTGGTGTCGATACTGGGCTCACCCATATGGGCCACGCAATGAAAGTTCCCAGCCTGGCTTTGTTTGGTTCTACCTGCCCTTATCTGAAGACTGGACTGCCTAGCAGCAAAGTTATTTATCTCGATCTTGATTGCGCACCCTGTCGACGCAATCCCACCTGCGGAGGACGTTTCGATTGCCTCAGGGAAATTACTCCAGAGATGGTGATCGGTGAATTTTCTAAACTACGAGCTGCGATATGAAGGTTTTACATATCGAAATGGGCAACCACCTTTATGGGGGCGCTCGTCAGGTTGTATACCTAATGGAAGGGCTGAAGCACGAGGGTGTCGAAAATTATCTTCTGGCACCCAAAGGTTCTTCGATTTCCATTGAAGCCTCAGATAAATGCAGCAAAGTAATTACCTGCAACTACCGGGGTGACGTAGATGTGCGCTTGGCGCTATTTGTTAAAAAGGCGGTTCTCAAGTATTCGATCGACCTGGTACATATCCATAGTCGTCGAGGTGCTGATGTTTGGGGCGGTATAGGCGCAAAATGGGCAAAGGTACCTGCGGTACTTTCCAGGCGCGTTGACAATGCAGAAGGCCCGAAAAGCATTAAGTATAAGTACCCACTATTCGCCAAAGTTATCGCCATTTCAGAAGGCATAAAAACTATTCTAGTGCAGAACGGCTTACCGGCGCAGCGTGTGGCCTGTGTTCGCAGCGCATTTGTCGCTGAAGACAGTCAGCACCCTATTGATCGTCAGAGCTTTTTGGCGCGCTTTCAATTGCCAGAGAATAGTTTAGTTCTGGCCGCAGTTGCACAGCTTATCCCACGCAAAGGACACAAGCTGCTAGTTGAATGCCTGCCGACTCTCCTAGAGAAGCACCCAAGCATTCAAGTCCTTTTCTTTGGGGAGGGAGCTGAACGAAATAATATAGAGCAACAAATCACGTCCGCAGGCTTATCAGACAGAATCCAACTTGCTGGTTTTCAATCCGACTTGAATCACTTGATAGGCAATGTCGATTTGTTGGTTCATCCGGCGTATACCGAAGGTTTGGGAGTATCCTTAATTCAAGCTTCCGCTGCCTCGGTTGCGATAATTGCCAGCGATGCGGGAGGTATGCCTGAGATTGTTCGCTCCGGTGAAAACGGTTTATTGGTTCCACCCGGGAACAAAGAAGCGCTAATAGATGCTATTGAACGCCTTGTCTCTGATCAAAACCTTAGACAGAAAATGGGGGCTCGAGGAAAATATATTGCCGAACAGGAATTTTCCGTGCCGGTTATGGTTGACGGAAACCTCGCGGTATATAGGAAAGTTCTGGGCAACTCTGACGAGACTGAGGGATAATAATCTCTCAACGTATGGGGAATAGATTTGACGATTTCATTACCTGATTTTAGCCGCTGCAAAATTCTTGTTGCCGGCGACCTAATGCTAGACCGTTACTGGACTGGATCAACCAATCGCATATCTCCTGAAGCGCCCGTGCCCGTGGTACGTGTCTCTGATCGGAATGATCGATTAGGTGGTGCAGCAAACGTTGCTCTCAATCTATCCAGCTTGGGCTGTCAGGTAGATTTACACGGTATTACTGGACAGGACGATGCAGCCATAGAGCTCGAATCACTGGCGACCGAAGCCGGACTAAACTGTTTCTTTGACAAAGCCACCAACAAACCAACTATCACTAAGCTGCGAATTATTTCGCGCCATCAGCAGCTTATCCGGATGGATTTTGAAGACAGCTATGCGTCGCTCGATAAATCCGACCTGCTATCCGGTTTCAAATCAAACTTGGCTAGCTGCTCAGCTGTAGTGCTTTCAGATTACGGCAAGGGAAGCTTATCGGAATGCCAGGCAATGATTCAGGCCGCCCGTAAACAAGATATTCCAGTTTTGGTCGACCCCAAGGGAACCGATTTTGAACGCTACCGCGACGCCACGTTGGCAACGCCCAATCTCAGTGAATTCGAACTTGTGGTTGGCATCAGCGAGACCGATGAAGAATTACTGCGCAAGGGCGAAGAAGTTCGCTCCAGCCTAAACTGGCATGCCCTGCTTATAACCTTGGGCAATCGCGGCGTAGCATTAATCGAAGCCGGGCAAGAACCCCTCTTAGTTCCTACTCAAGCCAAAGATGTATTTGATGTTACGGGCGCAGGCGACACAGTAATCGCCACACTTGCTGCCTGCTTAGGAGCAGGGACCAACTTGGCTATGGCAACCAGAATTGCCAACTTAGCTGCTGGCATAGTCGTAGGGAAATTGGGAACAGCGACTGCCAGCCCTGCGGAGCTGCAAGAGAGCATTGGATCGGAGCATAGTCCGCAGAAAGGCGTGCTAGATGAGTCAACACTGCTGCGCGCTATTGAGCTGAGCCGCTCCCGTGGCGATACCATAGTGATGACAAACGGGTGCTTTGATTTGCTGCACCCCGGTCATGTTCGCTACCTTAAAAAAGCCTCGGAAATGGGCGACCACTTACTTATTGCGGTTAATACGGACGCATCAGTAAGTCAGTTAAAAGGCCCGAATCGGCCGATCAACAATACTTCTGATCGTATGGAGGTATTGGCAGCACTTGGTTGTGTAACTTGGGTAACCGAATTCAAAGAAGAGACCCCGCAGAGGCTGATTGGCGAAGTTCTGCCAGACATCTTGGTTAAGGGTGGAGACTACAAAGCTGAGGAAGTTGCCGGATATTCAGAGGTTACACAAGCTGGCGGTAGAGTAATAATTGCTGATTTCGAAAATGGCTTTTCTACAACAAAAACTATCGAAAAGGCGAACAGCTAGGTCTATGGTAAAAGTTGATTCGTCGCTGATGCGAGGTCATCAAAGATGAACGCGCCTTCTGGCAGCTGTCCTTTACTTTCGGTTCCAGAACCCTTGCCCGTCCGGACAAGCACAGGCTGCATTCCGCAAGACAACCCCGCTTGAAGATCTCTAAGGCTGTCCCCAATAAGCCATACCCCCTGAAGATCGACATCTAGCTGCTTCAAAATTTGATGTAGTAATCCCGACTTTGGCTTTCTGCAATCACAGCCATCATCTGGGCCATGGGGACAATAGAAAATACCGTCCAAAGAGGCGCCTTTTTCTGCCAATAACAAATGCATCTTCTGATGTATCGCTTGCAGCATATCGAGATCATAAAGACCTCTAGCAATACCGGACTGATTTGTTGCAACCACAACCAGAAAACCCGCACGTTTTAACCGGGCAATAGCTTCAAGACTGCCGGGGATAGGTATCCACTCATCGGGAGACTTTATGAATTCGTCGGAGTCTTGATTGATAACACCGTCACGATCCAAAACGACCATCTTTTTTGTTTGCACTAAATCAACAAGCTCCGATAAGCATTGGGATGCGTAATTTCTATTCTGTCTGGAACCGATACATATCCGCGACAAGAGCCTCTCGGCGCGTGTTATATAGCAGCCAATCGGCATAGTCTGGGAGCATTACCGCTTCCAGCGTTTGGTCCAGACTCTGCCCTGCTGCAATCGCTTTAGCAACTTCTGTTTCAGTGGTTCTAAGAAGCGCTGAAAACGCCTCAACATCAGCCTTGGAACCGACAAGTTCCGAGTGACCTTGCACGATAATCTCGAAATCTAAAGCTGTCACGGTTTCGATAGCGGCTTCATAGCTGCTAACCGGGTATCCTGACAGGAAGCCCGTTAGCCCACCCGGCAGCCTATTTATCTGGAGGAAATCGACAGCAAAAACCACTTTATCTTCAGGGAAGTACAGTACTGACATATCGTCAGAATGCGCCGGAGGGCTATGACGCACTTCTACTTCGCCGTCGCCTAAAGTAATTAATAGTTGATCCTGATAGGTCAAATTCAGCGGCCGAATTGACGCATTAATTTCGGCGGCTTCAAGAACTCCATTCTGATTGGTATCAACTTGATCAAAGCTATTTAGGGTACCCCCGGCGGCTTCGGACTTTTCAATTACGCCATTGCCATCAGTATCCATGGGTGCTGAGTTGCTAGGTATATTAGCCAAATTAACAGACATGTTTTCGTGGCCGACAAAGATTGCACTGTCTGCAAAGACCGCTCCACCAGAAGCATGATCTGGATGATGATGGCTGTAGATCACATACTTAACCTCGGTACCAAAGCGCTCCCGTAGTTCTGCCTTCAACCACTCAGCAAAGTCTGCACGAATCGGGTCCGCCAAAATTACGCCCTCCGATGTCACCAAAAGAACCGTGGTATGACCTCCGCCACCGCCCAGACCTGCTCGATAAACATTGCCACTCACATTTTCCAATACAAATTGTGCCGCTGGTGGACCGTCTGCAGCAGGCTCAGTACTTGTAGTTTCTGCGTTTTGGGAATTGCAGCCAACAAGTGCAGCCATCACAAAAAACATCAATAAGCATTCTCGGAATTTTGTGGTCATGCCTGTACCCTTGGAGAAAAGTGGAGGAAAGATTACGCCTCCAAGTAGAATTATTACAACCAATCTAAGAAATCGAACAATCTGGTAACTAGTAAGCTTTATCTACAGCCGCACAAAGTGCATGACCGATGAAAGCATGGGCCTCCTGAATGCGCGCAGTACTAGAAGAACTGACACAAAAGTCGACATCCGCAAGTGTGGATAAAGCGCCACCACCCTTGCCGGTCAATGTTATGACTTTGCAGCCAAGCACTTTCGCCTCTTCAACAGCTTTAATAACGTTGCCACTGTTTCCGCTTGTCGAATAGCCAATAAGCACATCTCCCGATCTAGCCAGGCCCTGTACCTGTCTAGAAAAGATGCTGTCATAACCATAGTCGTTGCCGACGGCAGTCAAGATAGATGTATCTGTGGTGAGCGCAATTGCGGGAAGCGCACCCCGCTCAGTTTCAAATCTGCCCATTATTTCAGCCGCAATATGCTGGGCATCCGCAGCACTTCCGCCATTGCCGCAGAGTAAAACCTTGCCTCCAGACTTAAGTGATTCAACTATGCACTCTGATGCAATTTCCAAAGAGGGTAATAGTGACTCTAAGGAATGCATTACCTCTATATGTTCAGACAATAATGATTTGAAATCTGGCACGTGGGCTTTCCGATTTTAGTTAGCATGGATGATAAGCGGGAGTAGCTTACTTCTCAATGCCCCAATAACCGAAGTGGTCAGTTGCTATCAATCTCTAGCAGAAGCCACCAACGGAATTAGACGCCGACACGACGACACTAGCACGACAATAAGTTATGCCCTCATGATTTCATTCCTAATAAAGGCTTCCAGCTAGATCGATCGACTAAGCCAAAATCTAAGCTGAGTGTCGGGAGCGCCATCGGATATACCAAAGAGTACACCCGTAAAAACTGACCAATCGGAAGTAATTGGCACTGAATAGGTCGGACCCACCGCATGATTCTGTGAATCAAAGTTGCCGAACTTGTCAGAGCTCCCGTAAAAACTAAACATCTCTAAGCCAATACCCCGACCCGACTCCAATCGCTTAGCCAGTTGCCAACGAGATTGCAAAAACACTCCATCAGCGGCTTGGCCACCAAACTGGACGGCTGAAAGGAAGGTAGCTCGTGCGGTCCAACCGCTCTCAAAGTAATACTGATTCATCCAATTGACGCCAACATGGTTTGATCGGCTGCCATCGCGGATGCGCAGGTCAAAGCGAATCCCGGTGCGATACCGTTGACCTTCTTCACTCAAATCAAAAGATAGCCCCGTATGCAGGTAATCAAAATCAAAATCCGATGTTTGTGTTTGTCGTGCACCGGCAAACAATACCCACTGCATGTCTTCATTTATCGCATGCAAATAATGCAACCGCTGAGCGACTGAGGTTTCGCCAGCATCGTTCTCTGTATTTACCGCAATACGATACTGCAGAGATCTGAAACCGGGATTAACAAAAGGCGGAAATACACCACCGGTATTTTGCGCAACACTTGGTACTGACAGGGCCAAAATGACTAAACAAAGCCAACATTTGTGATTCATATAACTTAATTTTTCCTGTCCGGGTACAAAAAACCCAAAAAGCGTAGCCAATCTAGGCCTGCTTTCTAGCGCTGATTTCATTGTCTAGAGCCAGCCAATTCTGCTTATGCAATACAAGCAAAATCCAGAAGTAGATGCTGTAGTGCATAACTAAATGCATATTCGACCAAAGCTGTCGAACGCCGTGACCAAAGTCGAGCAGTAGAAACAATAGAATGCTGCCCAATAGTGCCGAGCGAGTGGATAGCCCCAGAAGTAAGAGTGCACCAAGCATGAGTTCGGCAATTGGAATTATATGTAACAAGGCGACCACAAGAGGTTGAGGCAATATGGTGCCCACAAAAGTTTCAGCCGTAGGGATCAGCCAAATATCTATGCCGGCCAGCAGTCGCATTGACCCATGCAAAAACAGATTAAGCCCCAGCATCAGCCTCATTATGAGATACCCGAGCTGCATATTTGTTGGCGACTTAGGTCCCGCTATTCGATCCGTAAAGATATCACTTATCATTGTTCCCCTATCATTCATCGTTTTGACTAAATGGAGCAAGCATAGCATTCGATCTTGGTGGATAGTTGGTGCAGTGTCCTAAGGCTTTTGCTACCAAAAGAGGTCAGTCTAATTTGTGATCATAGTGAAACTTCATATAGACAATGCCCGGCGCCATAACGAGCCGCCATGCCAATTTGGTGCGATTGCTAAAGTCGAAATCAAATTTTCGCGCGGTTTCAATGAGCCCTTCTAACCAAACATCGTAAAGCTCGGGCCTAATGTTCAAATTAGAATGACTATGGCTCAGTGCAATCTTCTCAAGATAGTGATCCGCATTGCCGGACGCATAGAAAGTAAGAAGTCCTTAGAAAGACTTTTTCAGCATCCCTCGCTGGCGTTCCATATCAGTGTCTTTAAACAGCTCAGACACTTCAACCGATGCGCCCAAAAACCCTTCGTAAAAGGCCTGAAAGAAGTCCCGGTTATCGACTTTAGACGAGATTGCACGTTCATAGCTGATATCGAAAACTCGTTCAAAATCCATTCAAACAACCCCTTCACGCGCCAATAGAGCTAAATACTACATCAGCAGACGAGCAGAGTGCATTGACCGAGGTCAGGAATACCAAAACCCAAATTTCAGGCAAAAAAAAGCCGGAGCTATAAGCTCCGGCTTTTTAAAATTCGATCTAAGCAATGCGTGTAGGTACTTGAAGAGAGTAAGAACATATCGTTTAAGGAGGTGATCCAGCCGCAGGTTCCCCTACGGCTACCTTGTTACGACTTCACCCCAGTCATG
The DNA here is from genome assembly GCA_913063225.1 of uncultured Cellvibrionales bacterium. GTDB lineage: Bacteria > Pseudomonadota > Gammaproteobacteria > Pseudomonadales > GM7GCV1 > JABJGI01. The sequence goes on along the minus strand of CAJXYP010000030.1, from coordinate 119 downwards.
AATCACAAAGTGGTAACCGGCCTCCCGAAGGTTAGCCTAGCTACTTCTTTTGCAACCCACTCCCATGGTGTGACGGGCGGTGTGTACAAGGCCCGGGAACGTATTCACCGTGACATTCT
>CAJXYP010000029.1 GCA_913063225.1 uncultured Cellvibrionales bacterium | reverse complement strand
GAACTTCACCGATCAGCTGGCGGGCCGCTGCATCAATATTCATCATTCATTTTTGCCTGGCTTTAAAGGCGCGAAACCCTATCACCAAGCTTATGACCGCGGCGTTAAGGTAATAGGAGCTACGGCTCACTACGTTACTTCTGACTTGGACGAAGGACCAATTATCGAGCAGATAGTTACTCGAGTTGACCACAACCATATACCGGAAAATTTGGTCCGCGTAGGTCGTGATAACGAAAACATGGCTTTGGCAAAAGCTGTGAAATACCACATTGAACGCAGAGTATTTTTGGACGGTAATAAAACCGTCGTATTTTTGGGCAGCTAAGCGCTACCGAACGAGGACTAATATGGGCAGTATTATTGACGGCAAGGCTTTTGCAGACAGACTCAGTGAATCACTGAAGTTAGAAGTGGCCTCGCTAATAGCTAATCATAATTTACAACCAAGCATTGCCGTAGTGCTAGTGGGCGACGACCCCGCCAGCCACGTTTATGTACGTAACAAAGTCCGGCGTTGCGAGCAGCTTGGTATTGAATCCATAGAACATCGCTTGCCTTCTTCCACCAGCCAGGAAGAGTTACTGACACTAATCGAGCAGATGAATCAGGACAGCAATATCAACGGCATATTGGTACAGCTCCCGGTTCCGGATCAGATAGATGATAAAGCCGTTATCGATGCTATCGCTCCAGAAAAGGACGTTGATGGATTCCATATCCTCAATGCCGGAGCTCTCGCCGTTGGTCAAAACCAAATGATTCCCTGCACTCCACTGGGGTCACTGATGCTGCTAAAGGATCAACTTGGCAATTTAAGCGGTATGCACGCTGTGGTAATTGGCCGATCAAATATTGTCGGCAAACCTATGGCTAGCCTGCTGCTCCAAGAAAACTGCACCGTCACCACAGTGCATTCCCGCACCCGAAATATTGAAGAGATTTGCCGCACTGCAGATATTCTTGTTGCCGCTGTCGGCATCCCTAGAATGGTCAAAGCAGATTGGGTAAAAGAAGGCGCTACCATCATTGATGTGGGCATAAATAGAATCGAAGAAGATGGCAAAAGCCGTTTAGTTGGTGATGTGGACTTTGCTGACGTTATCGACAAAGTAAATGCAGCGACGCCGGTTCCCGGCGGTGTGGGCCCCATGACTATTGCTTGCCTGATGTATAACACGGTGGCAGCGGCTAAGAAACAGGCCGGTATTTCTTAGCGCAAAGATGAACAGGGCCCTGACCTTTTTAAGCATCGACTAAGCATTGACCAACAAAATTTAGTCAACCTGTAGAGTAACCAGCTTCGCGACAAAGCATAAAAAGATTACGCCCGTAGTAAATTTTAATAGCTTCTGAGGACTTCATTAAAATAACTGAAATACCTAATATCGATAATGTGCCATGCACATAAAATGCAGTTAGAAACCCCGCTACATTTGCAAAACCTGCATTATTTCCTGAAATTGGTACCGTTTTCGCGATAAGGATACCGTTCGGGCCCAGGGAAACCAAAAGTAGCAAAGCGATTAGAGTAAATCGCTGAGATTTGAATTAGATCCATTGATGCACTCCCACTATTTCAATTTAGAGCGGTCTGACTTCTCTATTTTGTAGATTTCTCTAGCTCCTGAACTAAATAACCAATTTCTTCTGCCTTTTCTGTAAATATTTGATGGGCATCGGATAGACCTCGATTATAAAAATATGGCCCTATTTCTTTTGCAAAGAACTCCATCAGGAACTCCGCTTCGAAACTTCCTATCTCTTGGTCAAGCTCATCGGCAAAGTAGCCTTTTACTTTACTTACAATCTGATCTGTCTCATCTTTAGAGAACTTTATTTCACTCATATACTTTCTCTATTTAGACATAATAAATTAACAGGGCGACTTCAAAACTTCCCATTTTCGTTCTTCCAATCACTGCGAGGCGGAATCGCATAAATGGTATCCCAATGTTCCACTATCTTGCCGCTCGCAACGCGATACAGGTCATAAAAAGACGTATGAATACCCGCTCGAAAGCCCTCGCAGGCTGAGAGGACAAAATTGCCGTCTGCCAATAACCTGTGCAGCTTGTCGTATTGAATGGAGATACCTTCGCCTGCGGGTTGAATTACTAACGCCTGGTGCAGGGACGACAAACCATCCGTCAGTCGTGAGTTATGCTCTATGTAAGACTGGGCATCAACGAAGTGCGGCAGTTTTTGCATTTCGCCGCCAATTAGAACGTCGCCAACAAATTCTCGGACAAGCTCACGATTGGATTCAGTCTTTTCAAGATCAGAAACTTTAAACTCCCCGTCAACCATAGAGTGACCAGAGGGATTGGGGCCGCCTCGAGACTGAATATTGTCCCAGTGCTCGACCGCTTGATCACCCTCAAACCTAAACACCTCAAACCCGATTCTCGAGCTACTGAAGTCATATTCTGTATGGCCAAATACGAAGTCGCCATCTGAAAATATTCGAACAATATTGACACGAGGAGAGCTCTTGGACAGCCGCTTAAAAAGTGCCGCTAAACCTTCACCACCTTCCTGGATCTCGGGATTGTGCTGGATATACTTGTCGGGATTGACGACGGCTACCGACGCCTCATCACCCGTTTCGATTCCCTTCAATAACGCACAGATTTTTTCTTTTCGTTTTGACGTCATGGGTTACACCAAGTTAGAGGGGCCAGCACCCTTTTTGAATAGCAGAGTTTTTATCTTTGCTTACCCTAAAGGTTTTAGCGCATTGCGCAAACCCTTGGCTAAATGTTTTGGGTATGCGTTGGTCAAAGATACTGAATCACATTTTTGAAAATGGCCGAATGTTGTAATGGCGTCTACAAATGCAGCGATGACTGCACCTTCATCAAAATCGTGCTGTTCAAAATGAAGATATTTAACCTCCAAATGGCTAATTTTTCGATGCGCTTTGCAATCCATCCGCGCAATAAATTCACCTCGATAAAGAAGTGGGAGGCAAAAGTAGCCGTACTGGCGTTTGGCCTCAGGTACATAGCATTCAATCTGATAGTCATATTCAAATACTGTTCTAAGTCGTTCGCGTTGAATAACAACGTTGTCGAAAGGCGAAAGAATCAACATGCGGTGGCTCAACCGGGGGAGAGAGCGTTCGAGCGCGCCTGGTTCCAACACAAATACTTCGCCACTACTCAGCTGTGCTTGTTCCAACTTTCCCTGCACCAACCTTTCGTTTACCAAGGTTTTCACCGCTTTGCGTAGCTCAGCATTTCGACGCAGGTAGGTCAGCCCCTTGAGCGAAGCGAAACCGTGGCAGCGCAATTGTTGATCGACAATATGCGCCGCCCACTCTTGCACGCTGGGCATTTGTGCATTTACCTGAGCTGGTAGTACCCGTTCGGTTAAATCATATTTCTTTTGGAACCCTTTTCGGTCGCAGACCATTAGGTCACCTTGCATATACAGCTGTTCGAGGGCCTTTTTAGCAGGCTTCCAGTCCCACCAGCCTGCACGTTTTGTGATGTTAGCTTCTAGGTCTCGGGACCGTATCGGACCATCTGAATCTATGCGTGCCAACAGCTCAGCCATAAGCTTCTTATCAGGATTTTTATACCAATGGATTTGGCCACTTTTAATGGCGTTTTTGTAGGGTAAGGAGAAGCGGAAATCGGCGATGGGTAGGAACGCTGCCGCGTGAGCCCAATACTCGAAGATGTCGCCATCGAGCAACATTTGATTTGTCATAGCTGGCTTAAACTTAGGCACTCTAGAGTGAAGAACATGATGGTGTGCTCTTTCCACCACCGATATGGTGTCGATCTGCACGTAACCAATGTGACTAATGGCTTTGCGTGCACCCGCCAGCCCCCACCCGTAAGGCTGAGCCTGCAGCAACCCTTGTGCGGATAAGGCAAGACGGCGCAGACGCGCCACATCCTGTGGTCTTTTTATTTCAATCATGGTGATACTTACTTAACATTTGCTTCTCGGATCAGCCTCTGCCCCTACCCCGATGAAAATAGGAACCTCCGGATAGTAAGCCATCAAACGCCCCTCTAACTTTCGCCTCAGTAAAACATAAGAGGTCAGAGCCCCTTAATTCAACATCCTTTGCATCGATATAGGCACTATTCCCGCTTCTATATATTCTTCACCATAGGGCACAAAACCTAATCCAGAATAGAAGCCCACCGCATATTTTTGAGCGCCTAAGTAAACCCGTTTATATCCGCGATTTTGAGCTTCTTCAACTAAAGACAGCATAACTCTTGCCCCTAATCCCTGCCCTCTGAAACTTTTCAGTACAGCTATTCGGCCGATGTGGCCATCCTCAAGCATTCTTCCTGTCGCAATCGGCTTGTTATCCGATGTCACAAGCACGTGGATAGCGTTTGCATCTAGCCCGTCAAAATCGATTGCTGAATCGACTCCTTGCTCCTCAACAAATACACCAATTCGAACATGCCGAATACCAGCTTCATTCACCGCATCAAAAGCAACAGTATTTAGGCTAATCACGAGCGATTGAGACTCTCGACCCTCACCGGTACCGACTTAAAAGCCGGCGTTTTGCTGCGCGGATCTCGCTCAGTCCCGATCAAAACATTCGCTTCCGGATAGTAAGCCATCAAATTTCCCCTGGGGATATCGTAGGGCTTAACTGCGACTGAATTCATAACCCCATGGCTTGAATATATATCTGTTCTGCCGCCCTCTTCAATACCAAGCTCCTGCATATCGGACTTATTCATCAAGACCGTCCATCGGTCAGTAACGCCCCGATAGCTGTCCTTCTCTTCGTAAATAATGGTATTGAACTGGCCTTCACTGCGAATACTGGTGAGTAAGAACGGGAACTCCGAGCTAGCGACCTCTTTGGGGAGAGGGCGCACTATAAAGTTAGCCTTGCCGTTCCGCGTTTTGAACTCTGGTTTGTGGAGGATGCGCCCGCGGATATGGAACTCTTTTTTGGCCACATCAATATCCGCCAAGGCCTGCATCCCTGGAACCACCTTGGCGATTGCTTCCCGGATCTTTTTGTGGGCTTTGAATTCCGCAAAATCTATAGGTGATTCTGGGATAAGTCTCTGTGCGATCTCACACAGAATATCGACCTCAGGTCTGGGGCCATCCAATCGAGTAATTCCACCGTCGCTTAGCCGCACATAGCTAAACATGGATTCCTGAGTCGTTGGTTGACGCTCTTCATCCCTGGCGGTTACTGGCAGCACCAAAGACTCACCACTACCTACTCCATAAAAGTGTCCGCGATTCATGGTCGTAGTGAGAAATAGCTTAAAGCCAATCTTATCCAGGCTATTGGCAGCCCAGCTAGCGTTTGGAGTGGCTTCATAGAGGTTGCCACCCATAATTAGCGCTGCTTCAATATTTCCATTATTCGCAGCCTCCATGCAGGCCAAGGTGTCCATGCCCTGTTCTTCGGGCATCTCCACTCCATACTCAGCTTGCAGCTTGGAGATAATTTCTTCCGACAACACAGGTTTAACCCCTATGGTGCCAATTCCTTGAACATTGCTATGGCCTCTAAGTGGCAACAGCCCCGCATTGTGTTTGCCAAGCATTCCGCGCAGCATGGCCAGATTGGCGATGTATTCAACATTCTCAACGCCATTGCGATGATGGGTAATGCCCATACCCCAAGCAAAAACCACGCGGTCGGCCTTGGAATACAGCTCGGCAACTTCTTCGATTTCTGACTGATCAAGACCTGTAGCCTCACAAATATCTGCCCAGCTCGTTGATTCAATATCCGCTTTAAACTCGAGAAACCCATTGGCGTGCCGATCAACAAAATCTGAATTCTCAGTGCCCATTTCAAGCACTGATTTACAAAGCCCTTTAAGCAAAGCAAAGTCACTGGCAACCTTGGGCTGTAGATAGCGCGAAGCAATCTCACTTCCGCCAGACAGCAAGGATTTAGGGCTTTTGGGCACTGCAAACTTAACCAGACCCGGCTCTTTTGCCGGGTTAATCACCACCACTTCTCCGCCTCGCTCACGGCAGTTCTTAAGCTGGTATATAAAGCGCGGATGATTGGAAGCTGGATTGGCTCCGATAAGGAATACCATATCGCAGTCCGCTAAATCTTCTAGCTCAACCGTCGCTGTACCAAGACCAATGCTATTTGTTAAACCCACGCCTGTGGCTTGGTGACAGTAGTAAGAGCAGTTGTTTACGTTATTGGTGCCGTATAACCGAGCCAGTAACTGCAGCACAAAACCAGCTTCGTTCGAGGAGCGACCTGAGCTGTACATAAAGCTTCTATTGGGGTCGGTCTCGGCAAGTTTTTTCGCGGCGTATTCAATTGCCCAATCCCATTCCACCGGCTGATAGTGGTCGCTGTCTTTGGATTTATAGACTGGATTATTGAGTCGCCCCATATGTTCGAGGTTGTGGCCCGAGAGTTCACGGAAGGCTGCGAGGCTATGCTCGAAAACCTCTATTGGAATCGCTGATTGAATATCAGTTGATTGTGCCTGAACGCTTTTATTGCAAACGGAGGGAAACTCGCCCATCTCGTTTACCATACCGCCGCGCTGCCCGCCCATGCCAAGGCCACAGGCTTTGCAGGTATTGTGGCTAGTTAAGGCTTTTGCTGAATTCTTTACGCCTATGCGGCTAACGGTTTTAAGGGTATAGAGAATTTTCTTGGCACCGCCGCCGACAATATGTGTGTCGTTTGCGGTCACCCTGCTAGCTCCCTAAAAAAGCCGAATGAAACTCAATATGGTCACGGACAAAGCTGGCGATAAAATAATAGGAATGATCGTAGCCGGGCTGAAAGCGCACCTGCATTGCGTATTCTTTTGCTTCTGCGGCTTCGATTATGCGGTCTGTCATTAGCTGCTCTTGCAAGAAGTCATCCGCCTCGCCCTGATCGATCAAGATAGGTAGATGTACCTCTGATCTAGTTAGCAGCTCACAGCTGTCGTATTCCTTCCATTGCCCGGTATCTTCACCAAGGTAATTGCCAAGTGCTTTTTGACCCCAAGGACACTGCATAGGCGCAACAATCGGTGAAAAAGCCGAAGCAGATTGGTATTGATCTGGGTTTTGTAACGCAATTGTCAGCGCGCCATGGCCACCCATGGAATGGCCAAAGATACTTTTTCGATTTGCCTCTACTGGGAAATTCGCTTCGATCATCGCTGGCAGCTCAGCCACTACATAGCTATACATTTGATAGTGCTTAGCCCAAGGCTCCTGAGTAGCGTTTAGATAAAATCCCGCTCCGAGACCAAAGTCCCGCGCTCCATCTGGATCGTCGGCCACCCCTTCGCCCCGAGGGCTGGTATCGGGGCAAACAATAGCAACGCCAAATTCCGCAGCGTACTGCTGCGCGCCCGCCTTGGTTACAAAGTTCTGATCGGTGCAGGTTAAACCCGACAGCCAGTAGAGTACGGGAACTGGCGCCACCTCAGCCTGAGGCGGCAGGTAGATCGAAAACTGCATATCGCAGTTCAAAACCGCAGAGGCATGGACACACTGAATTTGCTGGCCATCAAATATTCTAGCTCTACCAATCTCTTTAATTCTCATGGCTAAGGGCTTTTCCATTAATAGAGAACTACCGAGCGAATGGATTTGCCTTCATGCATCAGATCAAAGGCTTTGTTTATTTCACCCAGGGGCATGGTATGAGTAATAAGATCATCAATATTTATCTTGCCATCCATATACCAATCGACGATCTTCGGCACATCGGTTCTTCCGCGAGCACCGCCAAAAGCAGAGCCTTTCCATGAGCGACCAGTTACTAACTGAAATGGTCGAGTGGATATTTCCTGCCCGGCACCTGCAACCCCAATAATGAAGGACTCGCCCCAACCTTTATGGGCGCATTCCAAAGCCTGACGCATCGTATTCACGTTGCCAATGCACTCAAAACTGTAATCAACACCGCCGCCTGTCATATCAATAATGGCGTCGGTTACATTTTCTACCTTGTTTGGATTAATAAAGTCCGTCATGCCAAATTGCTTGGCCAATGGCACTTTCGATTCATTTAAATCGATACCAATAATTCGGGTTGCACCAACCATCCTGGCACCCTGAATTACGTTTAAACCAATACCTCCCAAGCCAAACACTGCAACGGTTGATCCCGGTTCTACCTTGGCATCAAAGGCGACCGCGCCAACACCTGTAGTAACGCCACAGCCGATATAGCAAATCTTATCGAAGGGCGCGTCCTCACGTACTTTTGCCAGGGCAATTTCCGGAAGCACGGTGTAATTCGAGAAAGTAGAACAGCCCATATAGTGAAGAATCGGCTCTCCATCCAGACTAAAGCGGCTAGTTCCATCGGGCATAAGGCCTTGGCCCTGAGTAGACCGAATAGACTGACAAAGATTAGTTTTGGGGTTCAGGCAGAAATTGCACTGCCGACATTCGGGCGTATATAGCGGAATAACATGGTCGCCGGATTCAACTGAGGTAACGCCAGCACCTACTTCAACAACTATACCTGCGCCTTCATGGCCCATTATTGCTGGGAACGCCCCTTCGGGATCATCACCCGAAAGCGTGAAGGCGTCTGTATGGCATATTCCAGTAGCTTTGATTTCCACCAGAACTTCGCCGGCCTGGGGGCCCTGCAAATCGACATCACAAATTTCTAAAGGCTTGCCTGCTGCAAAGGCTACTGCTGCTTTAGTTTTCATTACTAATCCTCGAATAAGTTACAAATACAGAACTGAAGGGTCTTAGAGACTGAGCGCAAAGTTAAGTTCTTCTGGTGTATTGATATTAAAAAATGGGTTTAGCTTTTGATTATATTCTTGATTACATTCTGCTTGCGGCCAATCCAACTTAATCACAGAAAATTCCGAATAGAGCGCGCGCAGCCCGCCGATTTGCTCTTTAGTTGCTGCTTCAATTACTCGTTCGGCTGTGCGCTTATTCCAAAGGGCGAAGGTTGGCTGCAGCTCGCCTTGGTAGCTAGGACAAACAATATCTGCGCCTTCTGCCTCCATCTTTTCGGCCAATATCGATACCAGATTCGCTGGCACAAAGGGCGCATCACAGGGGCAAAGCGCTATATCTGTTTTTGCTTGGGTAAATTGAAAGGCACTTGCCAGACCCATTAAGGGCCCATGAGGGCCAACCTCGAGATCACTGAACATAGGCAATGCAAAAGTCTCGTATCGACTTTTATCTTGCTCAACACTCAGGATTAATTCCCGCACCTGAGGCTGAAACCGGCCAATAATTCTTTGCAACATCGGCTCTCCATCAAAATCTACAAAGGCTTTGGT
>CAJXYP010000028.1 GCA_913063225.1 uncultured Cellvibrionales bacterium | reverse complement strand
CTTCCATCAAGACCAAGGTCTTAGAGGTCACAAATGATATTTGAAACCATGCTCGCGGGTGTTCCCTCGGCTCTTCGCGCCACCGCATTTTTCTACCCTGAGTTCAAAGCCAAGCTAAAAGAAAAAGACTTTGTTGCCCAGATGAAGATCCAGGACAACTCCAAAGGGCGTTGGTATGAGCTAAAGGACGGCAAGGTTAAGTCCAGGTCAGGTATTCACCCAAATCCAGATGTCACCATTTGGTTTAAAAACGAACGTGTGGCTTTTAAAGCACTGAAGCCACCCAAAGATTATGGAACCCTTGTTCACGCCGGCAAAAACTTCCAAATGGGCGTTACGGGCGACGATCCGCTCGTTTGCTGGTGGATGGAAATCCTCGGTTCGATGCTTACCGTCGGCTACAAGTTTGGTGAAGCACGTAAAGACGGTACTCATCGCTACGTAAACAATACCAACGGCGGTCCGGTTTATGTGGATGTAAAAGACGACAAGATCGTTCGAATTATCCCCATCGATTACTCCGAAGACGATGCTCCGTCCTGGTCTATTGACGCCCGTGGCGAGAAATTTACGCCACCTCGCAAAGCAACGGTTACCGCTTATTCTCTGGCTTGGAAGTCGATGATTTATTCCGAGGACAGAAACCTCTACCCGATGAAGCGCGTCGACTTTGATCCCCATGGCGAACGCAACACGCAAAATCGCGGCGTTTCCGGTTACGAACGTATTAGCTGGGATGAAGCTCTAACCATGGTCACCGACGAATTCAAACGGGTAAAAGTTGAATGTGGCCCGGGTGCTATTGCGGTTAGCCATGGCTCCCACCACAACTGGGGCAATGTCGGATATTACCTCAGCGCCCTAATTCGCTTCTTCAACGGCATTGGCTGGACCCGTGTCATCCACAATCCCGATAGCTGGGAAGGCTGGTACTGGGGCAGCGTGCACCACTATGGCCACAGCATGCGTCTGGGTAACCCAGAATTCTTTGGTCAGGTTGAAGATTGCCTGAAAAACGCCGAGATGATCGTTTTCTGGTCTAGTGACCCCGAGGCCACCAACGGGTTATACGCCGGTTATGAAGGGACTACTAGGCGTCTCTGGGCCAAAGAGCTTGGCATTAAATTTGTTCATATCGATCCGCACTGGAATCACTCGGCTGCATTTTATGGCGGCAAGTGGATCGCGCCAAAAGTCGGCACCGACCCTGCCCTTGCGCAAGCGCTATGCCATGTTTGGATCGAAGAAGGTCTTTACGACAAAGACTATGTTGCAAACCGTACTACCGGTTTCGACGAATGGTCAGATCATATTATGGGCGTCACTGACGATGTGGCTAAGACCCCGGAATGGGCAGAAGCAGCTACTGGCGTGCCTGCTCGTGAGATACGTGCCCTTGCCCGTGAATGGGGCAACAAGAAGGTCTACTTAGGTGCTGGCGGCCTAGGCGGCGGATTTGGTGGTGCTTGCCGTTCTGCAACTGGTTCCCAGTGGGCGCGAATGATGGTTATCCTGATGGCCATGCAAGGTCTGGGCAAACCCGGCGTAAACTTTGGCAACCTGCAACAGGGTGCGCCTCTGGATTACACCTTTTGGTTCCCAGGCTACGCTGAAGGCGGTATCTCAGGCGACCTAGCCCATACCGGTGCGGCTTTGAACACTTATTCACGTATGCCCCACGTGCTGAGTATGAACACCAGTAAACAGGCGATTCCGCGTATTAACTTGCCTGAAGCCATTCTGAATGGCGAAACCGAGGGTTACTTTACCGATCCGACCTCTATTCAGGGTCAGTTTTCTAACTTCAAATACCCTGCTCCCGGTCACTCGAAGGTTCAGATCCTCTACAAATACGGCGGTGCGTCCTTAGGGACAATGAACAATACCAACCGCTGGGTGAAGATGTATCAATCGGAAAACCTTCCCTTTGTGGTCAGCCAGTCCATTTGGATGGAAGGCGAGACTAAATTTTCCGACGTTATTCTTCCGGCTTGTACTAATTTCGAGCGCGCAGATATCGGCGAATGGACTTCAGCTGGAGGCTACGGCCACCAGTTCTACAATCAGGTAAACCACCGAACTGTAACTATGCAGCACAAGTGTATTGAGCCTCTTGGTGAATCAAAGTCTGACTACCAGATATTCTATGAACTGGCGAAACGTATGGGCTTAGGTCTTTACTTTACCGAAGGCTGTGCGGAGATTGACTGGGTCAAACGTATGTTTGATGCATCAGACGTGTCCGAGAGAATATCTTGGAAGAAATTCTGTAAGAAAGGCTACTACGTGGTTCCACCCGATACCCCAGAGGGCCGCGCGCCAACAGCATTCAAATGGTTCCACGAGGGTAACAAGAAAGATTCACCCGAACCCCACCCTCTTCCAGCGGACTACGGCGAAGAGTACGGACGCGGGCTGCAAACACAGTCTGGCAAGATCGAGTTTGTACCTACTTCGTTGAAGAACTTTGATGATCCAGATCGACCCGCGGTTAATAAATACATGCCAAGCTGGGAAGGTCCGGACACCAAAGAACTAATAGGGAAATATCCCATTCAGATGCTGTCGTCGCACTCGCGCTACAGTTTCCATACGCTAGGTGATGGTAAGGACAGTGTCGTCAATGATATTCACGAGCACCGTACTAAAATTGACGACTATTACTACTGGAATGCGAAGATTAATCCGAGAGATGCTGAACCCAGAGGTATTAAAGAGGGTTCTCTCATGCGCATGTTCAACGACCGCGGTTCTGTGATTGTTGCGGCTCGGTTAACAGAACGAGTACGACCGGGAATCGTGCAGTCCTCTGAATCATCCTCGGTTTACGATCCTACCGGCAAACCCGGTAAATCTGCGGATCGTGGCGGTTGTATTAACCAGCTAACTAATCATCGTTCACAGTCGCGCAAATCCTCTTCTATGGCACCCAATGCCTGTTTAATGCAGGTAGAACTTTGGGATGGCGAAACTCCTGAGGAAAGCTACGATATCGACGTTAATACGGTCGGGGACAATACCCGTCCCAGCGCCCTTCCCCCTGAACAAGAGAAGCCGGAGGTTCAAGTATGAGCAAGGCTAAAAAATGGAACATGATTGTCAACGTAGCTAAGTGCAACAACTGCTACAACTGCTTCGTCGGCGCTAAAGATGAATACGTTGGCAACGAATACAAAGGATATACCGCGCCACAACCGCTGCACGGTCATCAGTGGATAGATATCAAACGCGCTGAAGGCGGCCAATGGCCTATGGTGGAAGCGCAATTTAGACCTCAAATGTGCAACCATTGCGACGACGCCCCTTGCATGAAAGTTGCCAAAAACGGTGCTATCACCAAGCGTGCAGACGGTATTGTGATAATCGATCCGGTCAAATCCAAAGGCCAAAAAGAAATTGTCGATGCATGCCCATACAACTCGGTCTTCTGGAACGAAGAATTGGAGATTCCGCAAGCATGGCCCTTTGACGCCCATCTTCTAGACAATGGCTGGGACAAAACAAAGGCTGAGACCTGCTGCCCTACTGACGTCTTTAAGTCCGTCAAAGTTAGTGATGCAGAGATGCTTCGCATTGCTGATCAAGAAGAGCTAAAGACGCTTGAAGCCAAAGGCGGTGGCAAACCACGGGTTTACTATAAAAATTCCGATGTATTTGATTACGCGTTTTTGGGCGGCACAGTTATCAAGGTAAATAATGGCATTGAAGACTGTGTTGAAGGAGTGCAGGTAACTGCCTCTAAAGATGGTGCGGTAATTGGCAGTGCGGTAACGGATGGGTTTGGTGATTTTAAAATTCAGAAGTTAACTAAAAGTCTTGGCTCGGTTGAACTCAAAATTGAACGCGATGGAGAAGTTATCAAGACTCGAACGGCTGATGTTCAGGAGAGCATCTATATAGGTTGTATAACTATCTAGTCGCTATCGGTATTAGTATCAATATCAATATCAATATCAATATCTAGACAGATAAAAAGGGGCGCTTTTTCAACTGGGGCATCAAGGAACGTCAATTTGACCTGTGACAACTGGACCAATGACAGTTCAGATGGCAGCGCTATGATCGGTCATCACGATCGTTTGAGCTCATGGAATACTTCTTGGAATTCTTCTCACGCAACCAACGGATGTTCTTCTGAGACATTGCTCGAAACTAGAGACGGTGGTCGCCTGTACTGCTTTGCGCTAATCGAATAACCAAAGATATTGAACACAAAAGAAGATTATTTGAGGCTGATGTTTCATCAGGCAAAACGGCAGTTACACCCACGTCAGTTTTTAAGAAAAAGACTTCAAAGCCTTTACAATCAAGCCTTCGCAGACTGATGATACTTTGGGGACTTAGAATGAAAACAAGCATATGCAGACTGGTAGTACTTGTTGCTTTGGCATCATTTGGTGCTACCACTCAGGCACAAGACTACGACGAATGGTTTGGTAGTAACTTTATGCTTACTGACCTGATCGACGCCGAAAAAGGTTATTGCCTCGATTTAGAGGGCTATGCATCCATAACAGATACAAGTCGTCCGGTTATTGTGCACTCCTGCAAACAGGGCTATTGGAAAGACGGCACCTGGAGAGTCAACTACCCCGAACAGGGCCAAGTCTATCTTCCAGAATACGATCTATGCCTAGCGGCACCAGCATTGGAAGAGAAAGCGGTGGTAGTTTTGGAATCCTGCTCTAACTCTCCACTACAGAGATTTGTCTTCCGAGACGATGGCAAGGTCGAACTACAGTCGGATTCCAATGAAAAGCTCTGCCTAGCTGTGGGCGAAACCAGCCGAGCCACAGGTATCAACCTTCGCCGTCAAACAGAATTTGTCAGCTGTGAAAATACTATCGATTCTTATACTCAATGGATATTACCCTCTGAGGACGCTGTATATACCAATTTCGAATTCACTCCGCTAGCTTTGCAAGAAGGTGGCGGACAAGCACCAGCTAGGCCGGCTCGTCCAGCAGGAGCAGGCGGTGGTCCAGGTGCTGGTGCTGGAGGTCCTCCAGGAGGGAATCTCTTTACAGGCGCATGTTCACCCTGCCATGGCCCTAGTGGTGGTGGACTTGCTTCAGAGTTTTCCCCGAAATTAAGCGGCCAAGAAGATTGGTACTTATCTCTCCAGCTATCTAACTTCGTTAAGGGTTTTCGCGGTGGTCACGAAGGTGAGCGTTGGGCTACGCAGATGAGTTTCCATATTGCAGATTTTACTCAAGACCAATTAGACAGCTTTGTAGAGCACATTGGGACGCTTGAAGACACCCCTGCTCCGATAACCATTGAAGGCGACATTATCCGTGGTGAGCAGCTATACACGGGAACCTGTGCGGTATGCCATGGCCCTGAAGCTATGGGAAATGAAGCGCTGGGCTCCCCTCGTCTGGCCGGCATGGCTGATTGGTATATGGTTATTCAGCTGGAGAAATTTAGAAACAATCAACGCGGTGACAACCCTCAGGACATAATGGGATTGCAGATGTCTATATTTGCCAAGACCCTGCCTGACGAGCAGGCTTTGTTTGATGTGACGGCATATATAAATACTTTGGGGCGTTAGCTAAGAATATGACAAGGGGCACGCGCCCCTTTTCCCAATCTTATTCTTTTTCTAACCGAGCAATCAAACTGGAAGTATCCCAACGGCTGCCGCCAAGATCTTCAATTTCGCTGTAGAAGCTATCCACTAGCTTGGTCATCTCGAGATTGGCACCATTCCCCTCTGCTGCTTCTAAGGCCATCTTCAGGTCCTTACGCATCCACTCAACGGCAAAGCCGAACTCAAAGCTATTATCAACCATATTTTGCCAACGGTTTTCCATCTGCCAGGATTGTGCTGCGCCTTTTGATATAGCCTCGATAACCTTCGGTACATCCAGATCAGCGCTTTTGGCAAAATGCAGTGCTTCGGATAGGCCCTGCACAACTCCGGCAATGCATATCTGGTTAACCATCTTTGCCAATTGACCGGATCCAACTGGGCCAATTAGGGTAATTGCCTTTGCGTAGGCGTCCATCACTGGCTGTGCTCTGGCAAAGGTATCTGCATCGCCCCCAACCATAATGGTTAGCTGTCCATTTTCGGCCCCCAGCTGTCCACCAGAAAGCGGTGCATCCACAAAACCAACGTTCTTGCTCGCAGCAATAGCTGCTATCTCACAGGCTATATCTGCGGATGCAGTTGTATGGTCGACAATGATGCCACCCTTATCGATACCTTCCAGGATGCCCTGCTCGCCCAATACAACCTGACCGACATCTTCGTCATTGCCTACGCAGAAGAAGGCAATCTCCGCGCCTCTAGAAGCCCTAGCGGGTGTATCAGCTCTATTGCCGCCATGCCGATCGCACCAGTCTTCAGCCTTTGCTTTGGTTCTATTAAAAACGGTAACTTGGTGCCCGGCAGTTTGAAGGTGCCCGGCCATGGGGAATCCCATTACGCCAAGCCCGATAAAAGCGACTTTCATACTGAATCCAGCTCTTTCGTAATCATTAGGTCATATTTCTAGGCGATAACAGTTTTTCCAGCTCTTCTCTTGCTATATCCGTATTCTCTGCGGCCACATCCATAACAGGTCGCCCTTCTTTAAAAGCCTGCTTTGCAATTTCAGCCGCTTTTTCGTAGCCAATAATAGGATTAAGTGCGGTTACCAGAATCGGATTGCGCCCAACCTGCTCGTCGATATTCCGTCTATTAATTTCAATTCCTGAAATGGCTTTATCTGCCAAATGCTGAGCGGAGTTAATTATCAGATCTGCGCTTTTTATTAGGTTTGCGCCTATTAGGGGTAGCATCACATTCAGCTGAAAATTGCCCGACTGTGCCGCAATCGCGTTGCTAGTGTGATATCCCATAACCTGGGTCATAGCCATAATGACCGCTTCCGGAATAACCGGATTTACCTTACCTGGCATTATTGACGAACCCGGCTGTAGTTCAGGTAAACGAATTTCCGCAAGACCGCTATTGGGACCCGAGTTCATCCAGCGTAAGTCATTACAAATTTTGATAAGCGTAATGGCGATGCCTTCAAACAAGGCAGATATCTCATGCTGTACTTCTTGCCCGGCTATTCTACTGCCAAGATTTGCGCAGGGTCTAAACTTCAGGTCGGCCTTGCTTAACATCGCACATACTTGATTGCCAAAGTCTGGATGACTATTGATGCCTGTGCCTATAGCGGTTCCGCCCAGAGGTAACTGGCATAAGCGCCCCAGGGAACCCGTTAATCTTGCCTTATGTTCTCGAACCTGAAATACCCAAGTATCCAATTCCTGCTTTAAGGTTAGGGGCACTGCATCCATTAGGTGGGTTCTGCCCGTTTTAACTACATCGGGATTTCTTTCGGCTAGCAGATCAATTTCCATCGCCAACTTTTCTAGCGCGGGTTGAACTTCTGCGACGATTTTTCGGGCGGTAGCAATCTGAATACTGGCGGGAATAACATCGTTACTACTTTGCCCGAGATTCACATGATCATTAGATTGAACACCATTTTTCTTCTCCAGCTCAAGGTATTGGCTTGCTAGATTGGCCAATACTTCGTTCATATTCATATTGCTGGAAGTGCCTGATCCGGTTTGAAATAGATCAACCGGGAATTGATCATCATGATCACCAGCAAGAACTGCACCAGCAGCCCTTTGAATCGCTTCAGCTACTTCAGCCTCTAGTAGCCCCAGAGATGCGTTTACCTTGGCAGCATGGCCCTTTATATCGGCAAGGGCATATATCAGGGCTTGCGGTACTGCACCGCCGCCTAAAGCAAAGTTTTGTACTGCCCTTTGAGTCTGGGCGCCATATAGAGCACCAACGGGAACATCTATTGTACCCAGGCTATCTGTTTCTTGCCTCTTTGTAGTCACCTTATCCATTCTAGTCAGCCATTTCTCTTTGAATCTGTCTAAAGATTCTATACCCATATGCCGATACTGTTTCTAACAATAACAATTTTTTGGAGCTCTCTGATGCCGGCTGATTCTCCGTCAATTTTTCCATCAAAGCGCAAGGAACGTAGTAATTTCAAAAAGGTCGCAAAAAAGACCTTAGATTACTTACAAGAACGATTCGGTTTTGCGCTGTGGATGATTACTAGAGTGGAAGAAAATGATTGGGTTGTTCTCAGTCGGACTGACAGTCACTACGGCATATCAGAAGGCCGCGTAATGATTTGGGAAGATTCTTACTGTAGTTTGATGGTGCAGGGTTTGGGCCCGCAGATTGCTCCCTCAGCCAAGGATGTGAAGGCTTACCAGAGCGCATCTTTAAACAAGGAAATGGAAATCGGTGCTTATATCGGAGTACCCCTAAGTTCTGAAGACGGCAGCCTATTCGGGACTCTATGCGCATTAGATCCAGACCCTCAGCCAAAAAACCTGCTATGGGCTCAACAAGAGCTGGATACTATCGGTAATCTACTAAGTGCACTGATCCACTCTGAGATGGAATTAGTTCATGAGCGCCGACGAGCTGATCGACTGGCAAGCATAGCCGAGCGCGATGTTCTCACTAACCTCTACAACCGAAGGGGCTGGGACAGGCTGATCGAACTGGAAGAAACACGCTGCACAGAGCTTGGTATAACCGCCTGCGCCATTATTCTCGATCTCGATGGTTTAAAAGTTGTGAACGATACCCGCGGGCACGACGCCGGTGACTATCTGATTTTAAAAACAGATCAGATACTTCAAGGGTTTATTCGAGAAGGAAATATTGTTGCGCGATTGGGCGGTGATGAATTTGGGGTAATTGGTTTAGAAATCAGCCGAGAGCAAGCCATTAAACTAGGTCGGAATGTTCAATCTGAGTTTTTACGCGTCGGAGTTGAAGCATCCGTAGGTTGCGCCCTGAGGCCACCTGGAAGAACATTCCGCGAAGCCTTAGCAAATGCTGATGCCGCAATGTTGGAAGATAAGAAAAACCGCAAAGCCTCCTTAAGAAGTCCGGGTAGTGTTTTTCTTGTTCTCTATTCTGGCAACGGAATAAATTCCGTTTCGCCCGGGACCTTGTCGAAGCGCCCAGCTTTCCAATCATTTTTAGCCTGCTCAATACGTTCTTGAGATGTAGAAACCAAATTCCAAAAGATATGTCGTGGCCCAAGAGATTCGCCACCGATAAAGGCAACTCGGCTCTCTTCTGAAGCCACAAGCTCAACATCCACATCAGATTCTAATATTGCCATTTGATGCTGTTTAACCGGCACCCCGTTTGCTTCCACACTTCCTTCAACTACGTAAAGCGCCAATTCTGGCACGCCATTAGGCGTAAATAATCTGCTACCTTGTTGCATAGCGGCTTCAACGTATAGGGTTTCGCAGAAGGTTTTAACCGGCGATTTGACTCCGTAGGCGCTGCCAATTAGCACCCTAAGTTGTGCACCTGCTCTAGCCACGGTTGGAATGGAGGCCTTTGGGTAGTGAAAAAAAGCCGGATCTATTTCTTGAAGCTCTTCTGGCAAAGCCAACCAAAGCTGCAATCCACACATCTTGTGTCCGGCTGCACGCATTTCGTCGCCGGTTCGCTCTGAATGCACTATGCCTTTACCAGAGACCATAAGGTTTATCTCACCTGGGCCGATGGACTGAACTATGCCCAAACTATCTCGGTGATCAATCCCACCTTCAAATACATAGGTAACGGTGCATAAACCTATATGAGGGTGAGGACGAACGTCCATACCCTGCCCTGGTTCAAAGGTTGCCGGGCCCATATGATCAAAGAATATCCAAGGGCCGACAGCGCGTTGTTTTCTAAATGGCAGTAACCGAACCACAGAAAATCCACCCAGGTCCTTTTCCACTGGTTCGATTATTAAGGGTACTCCATTGGTCGGGTGCTCGATGCAATCATCATTCACTACTTTTTGATCACTCATATGTCTTGTTCTTCTTCTCTATTGAAGTAATTCCCGCAGGTTTTACAGTATTTGGCTGTTCGTTCGTGCTCTCCGTCGCCACATTTATCACACAGGTACATCAGGCGATCGGCCCGAATTTGGTCAATTAACTGGCTAGTGATAATGCCTGTTGGCACAGCAATTATTGAGTAACCCGTAAGAATGACAACGGTAGCAACCATCTGGCCGAAAGCGGTTTGCGGAACAATATCGCCAAAGCCAACAGTAGATATGGTGACAATGGTCCAATAAATCGAGGTTGGAATGCTCGAAAACTCATCGTTGAAGGGGCCTTCCACCAAAAACATAATGGCGCCAAATATGGTTGCCAATACAAATACAAAGCAGAAGAATACTAGTATTTTTCTGCGACTAGCCACAATAGATCGCCACAGAGTATTGGCTTCGTATACATACTCAATAAGCTTCAATACGCGGAATATCCGCATTACGCGCAATAGCCGCAGAATGATCAGCGATTCGGCACCGGTAAAAAGCAACGCCAAATAGGTTGGTAAAATCGCCACCAAATCAATCAGCCCATAGAGGGAAAATATATACTTTCTAGGTGCCGGGTGGGTATAGATTCGAATAATGTATTCGATAGTAAACAGAACGGTAAAAAACCACTCAACTGAATCAAAAGCGGTTTGATAATGCAGACTAATTGACTGCACCGATTCTAGAATGACCGTTGCAACGCTAAGCACGATCGCATATATCAGCACTAGATCAAAGGTTTTACCTGCAGGTGTATCTGTGCCAAAAATAATATGGTGGAGCGTTTGTCGCCTATTCAGCTGGTTCATTACAAGACTCAATGCTAGTGCAGCTCGTATAATGCACGCTTAACAAAATATCTGGAACGTTATGAGCAAAAATTCTTGTTTGGTTTACTCCACTGATGCCGGGCGCATCAAAGAATTTGACGGAGCTCGCATCAAGGACTCCCAAAGCTCTGCTCGTAACCAAAGTAGCGATGGCATCGTGCGAATTCAAAGAGAAACCAAAGGCCGAGGCGGTAAAGCCGTTAGTGTCGTTCTGGGAATCCCTTCAGGTAAGCTCAAAAAAGTATGCAAATTACTTAAGTCTCACTGCGCTAGTGGTGGCGCGGTAAAGGAAAATAATATCGAAATACAGGGTGACCACAGGGAGAAGATTAAGGAGCTACTGGAAAAACAGGGCTTCAAAGCAAAACTTGCTGGTGGCTAATATGAAAAAAACAAAACCCTTTGGTGCATGGCAGTCCCCTATCGGAGCCGAGATGATGACGTCATCGTCTCTCTCTTTGTCAGATGCGCGCTCGCATCAGGATCGTATTTTTTGGCACGAATCCCGTCCCTCTGAACAGGGGCGTGGAGTAATTGTTTGTCGGGATTCAGATGGCTATGAAAGAGATCTGCTACCGCGGACCTATTCTGCTCGTTCTGGCGTGCACGAGTACGGTGGCCGTTGCTATACCTTAAGCAGTGATTATCTGTATTTTGTTAATTCAGCCGACCAGCAGATCTATCGGCAGCTATTTGCTCAGGACGTCGATACAGAGCCTATGCGGGTCACCCCCATTGATGGGAGACGTTATGCTGATCTTGAATGGATCGAAGGCAATAATGCCCTTATGGCAGTCTGCGAGGACCACAGGAAAAAAGGTGTAGAGCCCGAAACATCAATAATCGTTCTCGACCTAAACCAGCTAGATCAAAGCGATAGCGATCTCGAACCTGGGACTTTAGTAAGTGGCGCAGACTTTTATGCTTACCCGCGTGTTTCAATCGATCAAAACAGGATTTGCTGGATTGAATGGAATCATCCCGAAATGCCCTGGTTCTCCACTAGACTATGGACTGCCGAGCTATCTGACTACCAAGCTATAGACGCTACTCAGGTGGACTCTGGCTTAGAGAAAGCGATTTTCCAGCCCATGTGGCACTCCAACGGAAACCTGTACTTCTGCTCGGACCAAAACAACTATTGGAATCTATATAGTTACGACCCGGAAGGCGACATAGAGCAATGTTCAGACTTTGATGGTGAATGCGGATTGCCTCTTTGGCAGTTGGGGGTGCAAACCTATGCTTTCCTTGGACAAGAATCCGCCTTGTGTGGTGTTTGCAAAGAAGGCGTCTGGCAACTTAGTAAGTTAAATCTAACCACCCGCCAAGTTACTGAGATTGAATCGAACCTAAGTTTAATTCAGCATATTTCATCAGATCAAGACACTGCGTTAGTACTTTCCTCTAGCCCTCTATCCACCAGCGAAATACAAGGCTTTGATCTAGATTTAGTGAACACTAGGATCAAGTCGTCTTCTGATACATCTATACCGAGAGAAGCAATCTCTATCGGTAAGCACGTGGAGTTTAAAGCCACAGACGATATGTCCGCTCGGGGATTCTTTTACGCTCCTCAGAATCCAAACTTTGAAGGTCTTAGTGATACGCGGCCGCCATTGGTAGTGCTTTGCCACGGGGGCCCTACAGCAGCCACCGCGAGCGCACTAAACTTAAAGGTACAGTTCTGGACCAGCCGTGGCTTTGCAGTTTTTGATGTGAATTACCGGGGTAGTACGGGCTATGGAAGGCAGTACCGTAGCTTACTCAACGGCAAATGGGGAATATACGATGTCGAGGACGCTTGCGCAGCTGCCCAATATGCCTGCGATCAAGGTTGGGCGGATCCTGCCAAAACCATTATTCGGGGATCAAGTGCGGGAGGCTATACAGTCCTTAGTGCTCTTACCTTCCACAATACCTTTGCAGCAGGAGGTTGCCTGTACGGTATTGGAGACCTTAAAACCTTGGTTGGAGATACCCATAAATTTGAAGCGCGTTATGGTGATTGTCTGATTGCTCCCTGGCCTGAGGGCGCGGCCGAATATGACAAACGCTCGCCAATTAACTTTATCGATCAACTGGCTTGCCCGGTTATCTTCTTTCAGGGCCTAAGAGACAAAGTGGTTCCGCCAAATCAAGCGGAAATGATGGTGAAAGCCTTAACTGACAAAGGGCTTCCAGTAGCCCATATCACTTATGCAGAAGAAGGCCATGGATTTCGAAGCGCACCAAACATCGTGCATTCCTTCAACGCAGAATTGGCCTTCTATGGAAAGCTTTTTGGGTTTGAAACGGATTCGTCTGTAAATGACCTGAAGATTCAGAACCTCTAACAAAAAAATATATTTGGCATAAAAAAAGGCGCTCAACTTGAGCGCCTTTTTTTAAACTGTGACGACTAGATAAGCTAAAGGCTTTTAATAGGCTAAAGGCTTATGACAATCCACCTCAATGAATTCATAGTCAGGTGTAAAAGGTTTTTTCCAGCTTAGATTCCATACTCCAGATAAATGACCAGGATCGGTAACCGCCATTTCCAAATTTAGGAAAGACCGACCATCTTCATCTTCACTGCGAAAAAAGGTTTCTACTGTGGTTGTTTGATCCGTTATCCCGTTGCCGTTTGGCCCTGTGAGGTTTGCAAGAAGGTGACTAGTTTCAATAATTAGATTCTGGCCTTCATAACGTGCAATAGATTGTCCTAAATTACTATGGGCACCACCAACCAAATCGCGATCATCAAAATAGACTGTGCGAACGCCGCCATATTCTTCATACGAAATCACCACATGATCATCAAACTGTTCTACCCGAACTGGATGCGGGGTAAAGCCTGCCTGACGTACCACACCGGGGGGTTCACACTGAACTTGAGGGTCGTTTACTGGATCGTATTCGGCTTGCAATGCTGCGCCCACTTCATTGAAGGGCATGGCAGGACCACCACGTCCGGGACCACCACCAGGAGGGCCACCAGATCCACGAGGACCTTCAGGACTTCCAGGAGGGCCACCACCGCGTATAGCATTAGTCCAAGCACCAGTAAGATTTGGCAAACCATCTGCTCGAACTAAAGGTAGTAATAATTCTTCGGGAGATACTGGGTCGGCGATTTCGCCGCCAGGCTCTCCAAGCACAGCCTTAGTAACTGGATCGATAAGATTAAGAGTTCCCAAAGAAACCATGGGCGAGCCATTGCGGGTAGAGTTACCAGTTACACGAATGAAGTCGCCCTCAACTAAGGAATCACGACTCCAGCCGCGATTTCGCATAAGGGTTGCCGCTCCACCTTCGATCATCCATTCAGTTTGCTCGCCACCGCGGCTAGGCCTGTCTCTTATACACATCTCCGAGCCCACGAGACCGTACTAGATCTCGTATGCCGTCTTCTGCTTGAAAAA
>CAJXYP010000027.1 GCA_913063225.1 uncultured Cellvibrionales bacterium | reverse complement strand
CTGGCAATACCGGGCCGACCTCGAAAAAATAGAAATTAATGCTTCTGGAGAACCGACCACATGACCAATTCAGCGATTTCCACATTGAAATCCTTCTTTTCTGGCGTTAGTAAAATATTTTCCATAATTGGAAAAGTAGCTAAAGCATTTATCGCTGTTCTCTTAGTGGTCGGCGTAATCGCCTGGGTTGGCATAATCTCCACTTGGACACAGGGCTCCTCTGTTGATATTCCAGATTCTGGTGCCCTTCGAGTAGAGCTAAATGGTTTTTTAGTTGACGAGCTAAGTTATTCAGACCCGCTAAACAATCTAATCACGGATGATCAGCCATCTGAGCATTTACTGCGTAATGTTATCGATTCGATAGACGCCGCATCAGAAGACGACCGAATTACCAGCATAGTTTTGGTTCTACATGATTTTTCTGGTGGAGGGTCGAGTAAAGTACTCGAATTAGGCGAAGCCATTCAGCGATTTCAAAAGACGGGCAAGCCAGTTTATGCAGCGGCAGATCTCTACACCCAACAGAACTACCTGCTGGCCTCGTTTGCCAACGAAATTTACATAAACCCCTTCGGCGGAGTCGAATTAAAAGGCTTAGGAAGTTACCGTAGTTATTACGGCGAAGCCTTTGACAAGCTAAAGGTGAAATTCCATGTATTCCGAACGGGCGAATTTAAAGACGCCGTAGAGCCCTATATTGAAAACCAGATGTCTGAGGCATCCGCCAGCCAAACTTTGAACTGGCTGGAAGATATATGGCAGGTATACCGTGAAACCATTTCAACCAATCGCGGCATAAGCCTCGATATCATAGACAGGTACTCCAATGAATTTGACCAGCTGATGCTGGAAAACCAAGGTGACGCTGCTCTTGTTGCCGAGCAAAGTGGTTTAGTTGACGGTGTCTATTTTAGGGACCAAGTTCTCAACCGGTTAATCGACCTAGTCGGTAGTAATGAGGATGACAACTTTTATGAACACACCAACTATTTGCCTTACTTATCTCAAGCTGATGAAGATTGGTCCGATGATTCCCCAGTAGTCGGCCTAGTCGTCGCGGCTGGCACCATCCTTGACGGTAGCCAATCTGCCGGAAGCATCGGCGGAGACAGCCTTGCGGCAAAATTGCGCGACATGCGTGACACCGAAAATTTAGCGGCATTGGTGGTACGTATCGACAGCCCCGGAGGCAGTGCCTTTGCTTCAGATATCATTCGCAGAGAGCTGGCTCTATTTGCAGATGAAGGAGTACCGATTGTAATTTCCATGGGTTCACTCGCGGCATCTGGAGGCTATTGGATATCTATGCCAGCTGAGGAAATCTGGGCTACTCCCACCACACTGACCGGCAGTATTGGCGTATTTGGGATTATACCTACCATTGACGAAATACTTGAGACCGTTGGCATTCGCAGGGACGGTGTTGGAACTGGCCCTCTCGCTAGCTCTTTTATTTTAGGCCTACCCATGAGCGATCAGGTTGCACAGATTATTCAGTCTAGTGTTGATCATATTTACGATGAGTTTCTGGCACTGGTTTCCGACAGCCGCGATATTTCAATTACCGGTCTCGATGAGATTGCCCAAGGAAGAGTTTGGACCGGTAGCCAAGCATTGGGCTTGGGATTAGTTGATCAATTGGGTTCACTTCAAGATGCGATTAGTTCTGCTGCCGAAATTGCCGGTGTATCTGATAACTTCCAACTCTATGAGATAACTCCACAACTAAGTTTTGCGGAGTACGTTACTAAGATGATTGTCGACTCTGTCTCCGGGTATATGCCGATACAAAACCATACTGGCATCGCATCTGCCCTCGCATCTTACTGGGCGGATTTTCAATCAAATTCGACTGAACTCTCCATTTTGACGAATGACCCTGGTCACCAATATCTGTTTTGTGGCAGCTGCCAGAATGCTGATCCAGTTACCCAACCTTAAGTCCCACTGGAGGATTGGTTCAAAATGACAAAAGTCTATGGCATCAGCAATTGCGATACGGTGAGCAAAGCCAAAAAGTGGCTCGCACAGGCTGGCATTGACTACTCCTTTGTTGATTTTCGCAAAGATGGCCTCACATCTCAGCAGGTAGCGAATTGGGCAGAGGCCGTCGGAATTGACCTTTTGCTGAACAGGCGCGGAACAACCTGGCGTAAACTTAGCGATGAGCAAAAAGCTCTGGATAGTGCCGCCAAACTAATAGAATTAATGACTGAATATCCAGCCTTGATAAAACGACCGGTGCTGGAAACTAAGAATCGAATTGAAGTCGGGTTTAAGCCCGACTTTTATGAAGATATATTTTCTTCCAAATAATATTCTCATCATAGGACAGATAAATGAGTACCTGTTACAGCCTTGCTATAGGCAGCGGCACCCTAAATAAAAATAACGAGTTACTTGAAGTCTGGTACCCCAAGCCCTTGTTAAACCCTGAGCAAAAACTGGTTGATCTGGTTTCGAATACTGCGGGGCATACCACCACACGGCTTACGGATTCTCAGCTTTCGATACTAGTCGATGAACTAGAAAAAGTAGGCTATTCTGAGCAAGCTGCAATCGCCAATGGCATGATCGGCGGTGCACGTGCGTCAATACTATGTATATTGGAAGAGGACGCTGCGCCTTCCGACGTTCCTTCTGCCTATCTCAAACTCCATTTGCTCTCACACCGACTAGTCAAACCCCATGGCACTAAATTAGATGGTGTGTTTGGCGTACTTCCAAACCTTGCATGGACCTCAGAAGGCGCTATTGATCAAAGCGAACTGGTTGAGCGTCAGCTAGCGGCTCGTCATGAAGGCCGGGCGCTTCAGGTGAACTGCGTAGATAAGTTTCCCAAAATGGCAGACTACGTTGTGCCTTCCGGCGTCCGCGTTGCAGATACATCGAGAGTCCGCCTGGGCGCTTATTTAGGTGAAGGCACTACAATAATGCACGAAGGGTTTGTGAACTTTAATGCCGGTACCGAAGGCCCGAATATGATTGAAGGCCGCATTTCTGCGGGCGTATTTGTGGGTAAAGGATCAGACTTAGGTGGTGGTTGTTCTACGATGGGCACCCTCTCTGGTGGCGGCAATGTAGTTATCTCCGTTGGTGAAAACTGCCTGGTCGGAGCCAATGCAGGCATAGGCATTCCTCTAGGCGATCGTTGCACTGTTGAGGCAGGTCTGTATATTACCGCCGGAACTAAGCTGAGCATGCTTGATGATGCTGGTAATGAGGCTGGGACCGCCAAAGCCGCAGACTTGGCTGGCAATTCAGACTTATTATTTCGCCGCAACTCATTAACTGGTGCTATACAGTGCTTGACCAATAAGTCCGCGATCGAATTGAATGATGAACTACACCGACACAACTAAATCAGCCCAACTGATTTTCACCACATAAAGGCCGGTAAATACAATGAAACTTCTGGTACGCAATATCGCCCGTAGCATTTCCGAATCTGACCTTCTAACGCTTTTTGAAATGTATGGCACCGTTCAGTCCTGCGATATAGTAATGGATGCCGAAACAGGTGAGTCAAAGGGTTTTGGATTTGTTCAAATGCCGAAATCTGGTGAAGCCAAAATAGCTGCAAAAGAGCTTAATGGCATGGAGCTGGACGACAGTAAACTGCGTGTAAAAAAAGCGGATCTTCCCAAACAGAAAAAATGACAGCAAGTACTGACAACATAAACAAACCGGTCGACCCCATGCATGGGGTGACGCTAAAGATGATTGTCGAGAAGCTAGAACAGAGGTACGGCTGGCAAGAACTCGGTAGCCAAATAAAGATCAATTGCTTTATAAGCGATCCGAGCGTCGCTTCCAGTCTTAAGTTTTTGCGCAGAACCCCTTGGGCTCGAGAAAAAGTAGAGGCCCTCTATTTAGAAACCAATTGGTCGACTAACGGCGATATCTGGGGCAACTAGGCTCAGTACGGACTATTCATGGCGATTAAAGCGACCATATTTAAGTGTGAATTAGTCATTAGCGATCTGATTCGGCACTACTACCAAACCCACAACCTGACTCTGGCGCGGCACCCATCGGAAACTGATGAACGCATGATGCTTCGCATTTTAATATTTGCGCTAAACGCCCATGAATTACTAGAAATGACCAAGGGAATTTCTACGGATGGAGAGCCTGACCTCTGGCAGAAATCACTAAGTGGAGAGATCCACCACTGGATAGAGCTCGGTCAACCAGATGAACGCAGGCTAAGACAAGCCAGCGGTAGATCAAAGGCTGTCACCCTGCTTACCTATGGCGGCAACGCTCCTCAAATTTGGTGGCAGCAGAACAAAGCGAAGTTGTCCAATATCAAAAACCTAAGCGTGTGGAATATAGACGAACAGCAATCAAAAGCGTTGGCGGACATAGCCGAACGCAGTATGCGCATTCAAGTAATGCTGGATACCGATCAAATTTCTATCAGCTCAGAAAATCACGCATTGGAAATTAGCCTAGAGCAATATCAGTGACGGCGGATATAATTTCCTTTAAGAAAGAGAAAAAGAAGCGAGCCAAAAACCTCGGTTTGTGCCAGCACGGCTTTCATAAGTGGGAGATTTACCAAAAAAAGCAGTTTGATTCTAAAGAAGGAAAGCTGGTTACGGTATATCGCTGTGCGAAGTGTCCGGCTCAAAAAGTAAAAAGCATCTAAATTAGTCCGGGTACTTATCCGAACACAGCTCACCACCAGCCCCCCAGTTTTCTTTATTGACTTCATCTATCACCACATAAATAGATTCGACCCCGCACCCCGTAATACGCGCCATCTCATTGGAGAAACTCTCTACCAGTTCGGCTTTCTGGGCTTTGGTTCGACCTTGCCACATTTCCACTCGGATAATTGGCATCAATCTCTCTCCCGATTAACAAAGTAATTTACGAATACGTAGGACATAACACCAGAAAATGCAGCAGCATTTCCACCAAAGAACTGCGCTACGGGCCACATAGACGCGTCCATCTCTTCGAACGGAATCACATAAACGCTGTAGAGAAGCACTGCTAGTACAGAAAACCAAGGCACAAGCCCAGCAACAAAAACGGCCCATTTCTTCTTGATAAAGAATGCGCATAGAAAGCCAAATACCGCGGACGGCACTAATAAAATTAGCCAAATACTCATATCATTATCCTTTTACTATCACTTAAAAAGCGCTTGGGAATCATCAAATTTCGTCCGATATCCAAGTCGCCAACGATCTACCAATGGCATTTGGCGATACTTCTTGCACATAGTGACCACCAAATACGGCAACCTCTGTCTGATTCTTGAAACTACGAGTATTTTCAAGCATTACGGCCTCTATACCCTGAGTAGGCTCGCGCCTAAAAAACAGTTTAGGGATATCCGTGACAGCCATCCACTGAGCAACCTCAATCCATACATCTTTCATTGCTTCTGGCATTCCGCCAAAAGGTATTAACCTCGGCCAGGTAATAGTTGCTCTGCGGCTCTCGCCAGAAACAGAAAATGGCCGTCTATATTCAGCCCTATCTGCATCACTTAAATAATCGCCCAATTCATCAATCATGGTCTCCACAAAAAGATTGTCATTTAGAACAGCCTGTTCACCCTCTGCGGTGCGCAGAAAAGCGAACTCTTCCGGTGGTGGTGGAAGTTGCATTGATGCCGGGTGCATCAGTGGTGCCATATAAGAAATGCCGGCAACTTTTGATGCGTTATTTTTTGCCCAATCAAATCCCAATGTTGAGCCCCAATCATGCACAACCAGAGTGACCTTTTCTTCAAAGTCCATCTTTTCCATAAACTCGAAAAGGTATTTCCGCGTATCTTCGTATCCGTAATCCCCCGGCCCACTGGAGGCGTAACGTCCCGAGTCACCTAAACCAATAAGGTCAGGGGCAATGCATCGGCCAATTCCCTGAACATGGGGAATAATATTGCGCCAAAGATAGGATGAGGTCGGATTGCCATGTAAAAACACTATCGGTCGACCCTCTCCCTTCTCGATGTAGGCCATTTCCATATCCAATACAGTGATACGCTTTTTCTGCTGAGCCCATGAAACAGAATCGGCATTCTGGGATTGAGCGCCTGCACCTGAAGAATAAAAAGGCAAGGCCATGCCAGCAGTCACTGCGGCCATAGCCCTAAATAAATTACGTCGGGAAAAATTTCGGTTGACCATACTTTTTTCTTTTGCAGAGCAGTGGGGAAAGAAACTCAAGAATACCGAACACCAGAAAACAAAGCCATTTCCGAATGCTGAATCGAACAATTCACATTCAGCCTATTCAAAATGAGAAAGGCCAAGAAGCCCTATAGTTGTTAGTAAAACGAGAGCCTCTATTCCGATCTAACTCTCTGGCAACTGCGGTTTAGATGAAATTTCTTATGAAAGACTTGCTCTACCCATTTTTCCGGACAGCGAAAACGTATATAATCGCTGATTCTGGCATTTACCCCTGTTTTGTCGATATTTTTAATATATAAAAATTCTACGTATTCCGTCAGATTAGAATTACCAATATTGCTGCACCGTTCTATATCTGTGCGGTGAGTTAAGATAGAAATTCAATTGGAGAAGATGAAAATGGTTAAAGTTGCTGTAATTGGTTACGGAGTTATCGGACAACGCTTAGCAGACGGTGTTGCCCTGCAAGATGATATGGAATTGGTAGGTATTGCAGATGTTAAGCCTACAATTTCACTTCGCGCCTTAGTTGAGCGCGGCATGCCTTACAACCTTTACTGTGCGGTACCGGGTATGGAAAAAGACCTAGAAGAGGCAGGAATTCCTGTTTCCGGTGGCATAGATGACCTCTTGAGCCAAGTAGACATCGCACTGGACGCAACGGGCCCAGGTATTGGTGCAAAAAACAAAGAGCTATATATCAAGCATGGCGTTAAAGCTATCTTCCAAGGCGGAGAGAAAAATAGCGTTGCTGACGTATTTTTCCACGGCTATGCAAACTACGAAAAAGGCGCCGACGCTGATTTTCTTAAACTGACTTCTTGTAACACTACCGGACTTATCCGAACCATCGACTGGCTGGATCGCAAAGTAGGCGTAGAAAAAGCCGCTATTACCATTATCCGCCGAGTCGCTGATCCCGGTGATACCTTCCGTGGTTTGACTAACAACCTGATGATTGAGCCGGTTCCAAATCACCAAGCGGTTGATTTGATGACTATCATGCCGCACGTCGACTGTACTGGTGTACTGATTCACACGCCGGTAACTCACGGTCACATCATTAGTGTTGTTGCTAAAACGAAAAAAGATATCTCGCCTGAAGAAGCCATTGCGCTGTTTAAGACTCACCCTCGTATGAAGGTAGTTAAAATTGCAGACGGCTTTGATTCAAACGGTGCGTTCTTCCGCTACGCTCGTGATAAAGGCAATATGCGCGCCGATATGTACGAAGTTGGTGTTTGGGAAGAGTGTGTTGCCAAGTCTGGAGACGATTTGATCTTCTCGATCAATATTCCTCAAGAAGCCATCACGATTCCGGAAACTATTGATGCAATACGTTCTTGCATGGGCATGCAGGCGACTGGAGCAGAAGGCGTTGCAGAAACTAACAAATACCTAAAAATGAGCGCGGAAGGCTAATTTAATGGCCGTAATTAATGGTATTCGTTCTATAGACGAAGGGCAGTTCTCTAGTAAAAGAGTTCTGCTTCGCGTTGATATCAACTCTCCGATCGGTAGTGACGGCTTAATCGTTAACGATAACCGTATTCAAAAAAGCATTCCGACTATTCGTGATTTGTCGGAAGCTGGTGCCAAGCTGGCAATTATTGCCCA
Organism: uncultured Cellvibrionales bacterium; assembly: GCA_913063225.1. Taxonomy (GTDB): domain Bacteria; phylum Pseudomonadota; class Gammaproteobacteria; order Pseudomonadales; family GM7GCV1; genus JABJGI01. Next base: position 6,838 of record CAJXYP010000027.1, on the reverse strand, counting down.
TCAAGGTGATACCACTGACTACCGCTCTTTGATTAGCCTTAAAGAGCATGCTGGTCGCTTAGCTGAAGCCTTAGGTAAGCCCGTCGACTTTATCGAAGACGTTGCTGGCCCCGCTGCAGTGGAACGTATTGAAGCCTTAGGCGATGGCGACATTTTGCTTTTAGACAACATTCGTTACTTTACGGAAGAAGTATCTACTTTTGAAGATGTGGTTAAACAAGAGCCCGCTGAGATGGCGAACTGTTATTTGGTTCGTCGGCTAGCACCGGTTTTTGATTTCTACGTCAACGATGCTTTTGCTGCAGCACATCGAAACTCACCTTCTATGGTCGGTTTTCAACAAGTACTGCCCTCTTTCGCGGGTCGGCTGTTGATGCAAGAGCTTGCAGCTTTGCAGGCCATTACTGATAACCCTGCGCGACCATGCATCTATATTCTCGGTGGAGCGCGTGCTGGCGATGCCTTTGGTATGATCGAACAGGTCCTGAACGATGGTTCAGCAGACAAACTGCTATTGACGGGTCTAGTGGGTCAAATCTTTATGATTGCCGACGGTATAGATATTGGTGAATCTTCATATGGCTTTATCAAGTACAAAGGCTTTGAACAATACGTAGCTCCAGCCAAAAGCTTTCTTGATAATCATCGGGAGAAAATTTCCTACGCCTCTGATGTAGCCGTTAAGGTTGATGGGAAACGCACCAATGTATCTTTGGATAGCATCCCGAATGACGCTGATATCTGTGACGTAGGCGACCAAACTATCCTTGATTACTGCGAGACGATAGCGGCCGCTCAAACGATTTTTGTGAACGGCCCGGCTGGTGTTTATGAAGATATCGAGTTTGAAAAGGGTACTAAAACACTTTGGAACGCCGTAGCTGATGCTGATGGTTTTAGTGTTATCGGCGGAGGTGACTCGGTTACATCCTTTGACAAGTACACGGATATATCCAAAGTTGATTACGTATCTACCGCGGGCGGCGCTCTGATCAGATACCTATCTGGTATAGAACTTCCCCTGTTAAAGGCGATTGCAAAAACGAGCTAAGAAGCGAGCAGCAAAAGCTAAAGAAGGGATCTGTCAGAGCTTGTCAGGTCCCTTTTTTAAACCTGGAACTAATCCTGCTCTCAATTCACCCTACTGCGGCACTCTAATCGGTAAACCACTCGGGAAATTGGGCTCCCTGTAACGGTAAAGGTAGTCGTACATAGTAATAATGTTTGGTTCGAGGTTTTTCTCAAGATTGGTGTAGTCGGAGAAGTCATCCATGCTGACTAGCTCGAGTATTTCATACAACGACCGCTCTTCTACCATATGGCTCAATACGCGTTCCCTTAACGCCGTTAGATATTCCCGATAACGCTGAAAATAGGCCTGAGTCGACACCGGCGAGCCATGCCCGGGAACGACAATATCCACATCGTCCATCCTTGCTAATATACCCAGCACTTCGATGGTGCTATCAACATACATGTCGCGCAAATCCGGATTCGGCAACTGACCCTCTGGGCGTCCCAGATCTGGAACAAAGAGCACTCCATCCTGGGGAATGTGAGTGGCGATTAGGTTATCGCTATGAGTTGGGCCAAAGTAACTCAACACGACCTTGACTCCGCCCAAGTCTATATCCATTGAGTCCTCGAAAGTGATAGTGGGAAGCGCCGCAATACGCCCCTCCCGAATAAGGTGTGGCCTGATTTTCTTGTGACCAATAGCGACGGCTGTGTCTGCGAATACTGCTGTACCACAAATATGACTCTGGTGGTCGTGGCTCAATACGACATAACGCACCGGCACGTCATAGCGTAGTGCGAGCTCGTCCTTTAACCATTGGCCGGCGCCCGGCTCGCAGGGTAAGGCCGGCCCATCAATAAGAATAATTCCGTCGGAGGTCGGAATAAACAGGCCGTTGATGCTACCTCCCGCGCCCCAACGAAAAACATGCGGTGAGATTTGAGTGATACCGCGCGAGTTGTCCCAGCTCGTTTCGAACTGAGCTATTGCTAATGGGCTAAATAGAAATGCCCCGATAAGAATTAGTCGTGTGATGATATTCATCCTGCCTCCCCCAATGGATTTGTTCACCCAATTTATCAGCTTGTGTAACTGAAGTATGCAGAGGGCCAGATTGGACTTAGCCCAAAGGCGCGAGTCTTATAATCCAAATGCCCTCAACTTCGATGGCCCGCCTCACATGTTTTTTTGGAACGCTCAATGCAAAATTAAGACAGCCCGAAAATACTCCTTTCTCTAGAAGTTCGCATATAATTCATCTGCCTTGGCACCCTCCTCATCAGCCAATTTGATCAACAGAATTTATATGGCATTTTTACCATTTTCTAACTTTAACTTTGGACGCCAAAACCGGATATGAAAGATAAGTTAGTAGCCGCTGGGATTCACCTGTTTATTAGCCTGCTTATTGCAGCGCTTATACTAATTCTCCTGTTTGTTGTCTGGTTTCCATCTCCCTTAATGAGCCTTGGCGCTATGCAGGGTGTTCAGCTAATACTTTTAGTTGATTTGGCCATTGGCCCACTACTTACGCTACTGGTATTTAAAAAAGGAAAACCCAGCCTTGTATTCGATCTGTCTGTAGTTGCCGCTCTGCAGGTATCAGCTCTGGCCTATGGTTTAACGGCTATATATGGACAAACACCCTCTCACTTGGTGTCAACCCACGAGGGCTTGTATGTGGTTAGCCGCTATGAAGTTGCCAATTACATTGACGAACATGGTTATCAGGTCTCTGAGGATATAGGCAAAAGCCCCATTTTGTACGAAGGCCGTATCCCGGTTTATCTATTACCAGAAGCAGAAATTGAATATGACCGAGGCATGTCCCATATGACCTTTCAATTTAACGAGGGACTGCCATACCATTACAATATTCCTAGCTACGAATCATTTGATGGCTTCCAATATTTACTCGACGCGGGTTCTGCACAAAGAGGCGTTGATAATTCAGGCCAAGAGTGCACAGAAACAACCATGATTTCTGGGCATGGAACTGCGGATGTTTGTCTCAGGCTCGAAGCAGAGCGACTGCATTTGGCTAATTAGACCAAACCTATCAAGTATCTCTTCCTATATTTTGTGTTTCGGCAAGGTAATGATTACTTTTTGGAAAGCATTTTTAGCTAGACCCTCGATATTGCCTCTGCCAGAATGGCTTGCAAGAAAAAGCGTGCGGAATATAACCGCATTTTTTGTTGGAAAATTGGCGTAAAGCCAAAGGGGAAATACCATGGTGTCTATCAGACGCTCATACACTCTAATACCGATATTAACCGCGCTGGCTTTTTCAGCGCCTGTTTCTGCGCAGATCGAAGAAATTTTAGTTACTGCGCAAAAACGTGAAGAATCATTGCAAGAAGTACCCATCGCGGTTAACGCTCTTGCTGGCGATATGTTTGATCAATTTGATGTCAGCAGAACGGATGACCTTGAAAAGGTTTTTTCCAATATCGGTACTAACCGAAATTCTGCAGGTAATTCCGGTTTTGCAATTCGTGGTGTCGGCACCGATAACGTGCATCTGTCTGGGCAGCAATCCGTTGGTACCTATATTGATGATGTATCCATGGTCTCTCCCTTTATAGGAGCACTTGGAGTTTATGATATGGAGCGCGTGGAAGTACTGCGTGGTCCACAAAATACTCTATACGGACGCAATACCACAGGTGGAGCTGTAGTCTGGCATACCAACCAAGCTAGCCCCGGTGACGGCACAAGCGGGAATATTAGTGCTCGCCTTGGAAACGGCGGTAAGCAGCGTGCTGAGGGTGCTATCAGCTTTGATATTGCCGAGAATATAGCGGGCAGAGTATCCGGCTTTTCAGACGGTTTTGATGGCGTTTGGACTAACTTAGTTGATGGCAGCGATACAGGCGGCGCATATGACAGCTCCGGTGCTAGATTAAACTTAGTTTGGGATAACGGTGATAACTCAACGGTTTCTTTCACAGCATCTACAGGCCAAAGTGAAGGCGAAGATCTGGCTGCTCGCATGCGAGGCAATTTGCTTGCTGACGGTACGGTTGATCCCGAATTTGAAAATTCGATAGAATCACGCATTACCGGCGCATCGAACAGCTATGTTATGGCTACGGCTGCTGATGTTGCGGCCCAGCCGTTCTTACAAGCCCAATATGACAACGCCACCGGCATGGTTATTGATAACCCAGCTGGCGGACTATTTAATCGTCTAATTAACTACTCAACAGCTCTTGGAGATACCTATCAGGACCCTGAAGACGGCTATAAATCAGAATGGGATGGCGTACGATTGGCGGTTGATTACTCTTTCGATAATTTCGATTTCACATCTTTAACCTCTTTTGATAGAACCTATACAAAAGAGCGTAATGGCGCAGAGTTGACTGGTTTTTCAGCTGCTCGGGAAGGCGAATGGGAAGTTTGGCAGCAGGAGTTTCGCTTTACCTCAACGGGTGACGGAGTAGTTCAATGGCTTGCCGGCCTATACCTTACCGGATCAGAATCCACCGAAGATACTTGGGTCGCAAACGTTGGCGGTGCCGGTGGCATGGGTGTTGGACCCGGCATCGATATTGATAGCGAATACAATGCTGCTTCTGCCTACTTCCAAATGGACGCAGATATAACTGATAGATTGACCCTAACAGGCGGCATACGCTTCACTGAAGACGAATTATCAGCAGATGATGGTAACTGGGTTCGCACGGTTTGTGGTTTCCAGCCCAGCACCTCAGGTTACCAGAACTTTGATAGAGACTATCGCGCAGCAGGATGTCCAGACCATACTCCAGGTCAACTGGCCGGCAATACTGATTCACCGGTTCAGGAACTTACAGAGCTCGGTTGGAAGTATGGCTTTGACTACAGTCTAGATGACGGATCCATGGTTTGGGGCAGTGTTTCTCGTGGATTTAAGGGCGGTTCTTACGATAACCGTGCGCTATCTACTGGTGATGACCCGGTTGAACCCGAGTTTATGACCGCTTATGAACTCGGATACAAGGCTGATTTTGCTGATAATACCGTTCAGATGAACGCTTCTTACTTCTTCTATCAATGGGAAGATCTTCAGCTTTTCGAAAGCTACGGTGGCATACCAGCTATCGTCAATGTTCCTGAAATCGAACTGAAAGGTGTGGAGCTTGAAGTCAAATGGGCCCCGGACGATCGCTGGTACTTCCAAAGCAGCGTAGGCACGATAGATAGCGCAGTTACCGATATCACTGGACTAAATCCACTATCGCAAGCACAGCTCGGTAAAGAGGTTACAAATACTCCAGAGCTATCGGCTACTGCCTTTGGTTCTTATACCCTACCAATTGGCCGTAATTCTCTAGACCTGTCTCTGAACTACCGCTATACCTCTTCTATGTACTATACCTTTGTGCAAGATTCTGCGGTTCGTGACGAATCTGATAGTCACGGTTATTTGGACCTTCGCGCCGATTACACCTTCGGAGATAATCAGCAATATAAGGCCTCTCTTTGGGGCAACAACCTCACTGAAGAGTTTGCTTGCACAAGTATGATTTGGGGCCCTGGTGCCGCGCCACTAAACTATAATTGTTACGCTTCATCAGCATACGGCGAAGCACTCTACGGTCTAACGCTGCAGGCTAGCTTCGACTGATCTTAGTTGAATACCTATTTGATTAGTCTTTCTAATCAACTTAAAACGCCTCGGTAACCCCGGGGCGTTTTTTTATGTCCAAAATTACTCCGCCGTTAGTAAAAGTTTCTGTAGTGAATGGGTCATGGGAGCTTATCCCTGTAATATTCCGCCCACATAAAACCTTGGGAAATACCAATGTCATTCTTAAAATGTCCAAAACTTTGGGCCTATTTAGCTTTAACCGCAGCCTTACTTTGTATCGGCACCATTGCCTATTCGATTATTGGCGTGAGAATCGGCTTGGAGTCTATGAACTTCCGAACCGCCGGCACCGTTATCACACTGGTGGTTAAAATTGGGGTTGGCGTTATAGTCGCTTCGGTTCTTGCCCTTATTTATGCTTCTTTACGTAAAGAGCGACACGCTCAAATCGTCAGCGCTTTGGCTGTTTTGATTGTGGCGGTTCCTGTCATGATGACTCTATCTGCTCAACCTGAAGCTTCTGACGGGCCACCTAGCCCGCCGCTTAATGATATTTCTACGGATACACAAAACCCGCCACTATTTGACGCCGTTGCTTCTATAAGACCTGAACAAAGCAATACGCTTGAATACCCGGCCAATGGCCCTGAAATACAGGGCGCACAATTCCCGGACATTGCGCCCATCCAATCAGCCTTATCCCAGGCTGATGCCTTTGATCGGGCCATAGAGGTTGTTAATGATATGGGTTGGGATCTTGTTGCCGAGGATTCATCTACAGGAATAATTGAAGCGGTTTCTTCTACTAAGTTCTTTAGTTTTGAAGACGATGTGGTTATTCGGGTAAGCGCCAATGGCTCCGGCAGTATTGTTGATATCCGTTCACACTCCCGTGTTGGTCGCGGAGATAGAGGCAAGAACGCTGAGCGAGTTAGGGCCTTTATAGCGGATTACTAATCGGTTCCTTAAATATACAATCCCGCATATGAAAAAGCCGCCAAATAGGCGGCTTTTTCATGCCTTTTCCCAAGCTATTCCTGCCGAATATTATTATCGCCACTTAGCTCAACGCAACTGTAGGGAGAATAAGGCGCATCAGAGGGTGACATCAAATCCTGCCCATGAACTTCACCAACCAGATAGAGTGGATCATTAACGTAATAATCTCTTAGTAAATAACCCGTATCAGCGTCAACGCGAATACGCTCAAAAACCTCCATTTGATCACTGTGTTTCATGCC
>CAJXYP010000026.1 GCA_913063225.1 uncultured Cellvibrionales bacterium | reverse complement strand
GCTTCCGAGCGCCCTCACTGGCAGAGGTTTCTTATAACTCCGGGCCTACTCAATTCGGTACAACCGAAGGTGTTGTTTTAGGCGAAGAATTGAGCCGAGGGTTTGACGTCGGAGCTGAGCTACTCCTCGCTGAAGGTGCATTGCTTCATATGTCCTATTTCGATCAGCGCGTTGATGATGAAATTTTCTATGAGTTTGATTTAGTGTCATTTGAAGACGGTTATAGACAAGAATCTGGTGCCAGTCGATCCAAAGGGGTCGAGTTGGGTGCAGATATTCCTTTGACCGAAGCTTTAGGTTTTGATGCCAGCTACACCTACAACGATACCAAGGATTCAACCGATCAACAGAGAGTCCGCAGGCCAACTCATCTCGCTAATCTGGGCGTCAGCTTCAGCCTGATGGACTCCCGGTTACGCTTGCTGACGAACTTGCGCTATTCGGCGGATACTCGTGACGTCTCTGCGCCGCTAGAAGATTATGCCTTATTAGATTTGTCAGCCAACTACGAGCTGAACTCTCAAGTTCAGTTGTTTGGACGAATAGAGAACCTAGCGGACAAGGAATATCTAGAGATCATTGGCTTTAACACCCCTGGTCGATCTGCCTATTTGGGTGCACGCTTCAGTTTTTGAGTATTTGATGAAAAGGGTCGCTGTACAACAGCGGCCCTTTTCACATTTTGAGATTTGATATGACAGATAAAGACGAAAAACATAAAAAGTCGATGCAAAAGCAGAAAGAGAATATCGACTCCAGTATTGAAGCAGCTTCAACAGAGAAGGGCGTGTTTATTGTCCTGACCGGAAATGGCAAAGGCAAAAGCAGTTCGGCCTTTGGCATGGTTTTGCGTGCTATGGGTTATGGACACAAGATCGGCGTGGTGCAATTTATTAAGGGCGAGCAGCTATCGGGTGAAGAGATTTTTATACGCGACCACTGCCCGGAAATATTCTTCTATCAAATGGGTACGGGTTTTACTTGGGATACTCAAGATAGAAGTGGCGATATAGAAGCGGCCAAGCGCACTTGGAAGCAAGTGCTTCCATTGTTACAAGACTCAAGCTATGACTTGGTTGTTTTAGACGAACTCACCTATATGATTGCCTACAAATACCTCGACGAGCAAATGATCCTCGATGCTATTGCAAATCGGCCCGCAAATCAGAGCGTCGTAGTTACTGGCCGTGGTGGTGGGAATGCCTTGCAGGAACTGGCGGATACCGTCTCAGAGGTTAAAGAAGTAAAACATGCCTATAACGCTGGAATTAAAGCGCGGCAGGGCGTGGACTACTAGTTAGTCCAAGCATTAACAATGCATTCATCCAATTCCAGACTAGTTAGCGGCCATAGATTGATTCTCTGGCTTACTCTGGCCAGCCCTTTAGTGCTGGTTTGTGCTGTTCTTATCGGGCCGACTTCGATTTCTCCCTTTAGCGGGATGGGCGCACAAGATCTAATGATCTTACGAGAGATTCGTCTGCCGCGGGTTATTTTGGCCGCCCTTATCGGCGCTGTTTTGGCCATGAGCGGTGCAGTATTGCAGGGTTTGTTCCGTAATCCATTGGCTGATCCCAGTTTGATTGGTGTTTCAGCGGGGGCATCGGTAGGCGCAAGCGCGACTATTTTGTTTGGATTGGGCTGGATTCCCTTCGGCGCATTAATCGGTATTTCTAGTATTGCTCTCGGCGCTTTTGTAGGCGGTATGCTAGCGGTATTGTTGGTCTACCGTCTCGCGACCGGCCCGGAAGGAACTTCCGTTCCTACCATGCTTTTAGTCGGCATAGCTATCACTGCTCTGGCGGGTGCGGTAAACACTTTGATGATTCTCGTTGCTGACAATGAAATGCTGCGTCGAATGAGCCTATGGAATATGGGTAATCTCGATTTGGCCAACTGGAATCGGGTGCTGATTTGTTTGCCCATGATCTTGGTATTTTTGGTTTTGCTAAAAGGCCAGGCAGCCAGTCTAAACGCTTTTTTGTTGGGGGAGTCCGAGGCAAGACATCTTGGAATCAATGTCAGCAGTATTAAACGACGGTTGATACTTCTAACGGCTCTCGGCGTCGGTATTGGCACTGCTTTGGTTGGCACCATCGCCTTTGTCGGTCTGATTGTTCCGCATCTAGTAAGGCTAATGTCTGGGCCCGATCATCGAACCTTGATTCCAGCCTCAGGGATTTTAGGAGCGCTTTTTTTGGTGCTCGCGGATCTGCTTTCTCGTTTACTTTTCGCGCCAGCTGAGCTTCCAGTTGGCGTCGTAACCGCATTTCTCGGTGTGCCTTTCTTTATCTTCGTATTGCATCAACAGCGGGGACGTCTGCTATGAGAGATGTAACTCCGCTGCTGAAAATTATCGATCTTGGCGTGCAGATCCAAGGTGTGCGGCTTTTGTCTGATATCTCCCTTGATGTAAATTCGGGAGAGGTTCTAGCCCTTGTTGGGCCCAATGGTTCAGGTAAAACAACTTTGCTCAGAGCCATAATTTCAGAGCAAAAGCTTAGTTCGGGATCCGTTAGTTTTGCTGGTCAAAGCATTCCGGATTGGAACCCACGAGAGCTGGCAAAGCGCTTGGCGGTATTGCCGCAAAAGTCAGTGCTAAATTTCCCCTTTTCTGGCAGAGAAGTTGTTGCTCTTGGTCGAACCCCCCATGAAGCAGGCCAACAGGTCGATCAAAAAATAATTGATGAAGTATTGGATTATTTGGATGCGGGCTATTTGGCCGATCGGCTTTACCCGCGGCTCTCTGGTGGCGAGCAACAGCGTATTCAGCTTGCACGAGTACTGGCGCAAATATGGGCTGATGATAATTCGAGATCGGAACAGAATGCAAAGGAGAGTGCGGATCAGCCGAGGTTGCTGTTGCTGGATGAACCCTCGTCCTATTTCGATTTGGCTCACCAACAGATGTTGGTAGAGCTCGTCCGTCAGTTAGCCAGTAGGAATATTACGGTACTGATTGTGGTGCACGATATCAACTTGGCCTTGGCCTGTGCAGATCGCATCGCCGTAATGAATTGCGGTCGGCTGGTTACTTGTGGCAAAGCTGATGACGTGATAACGCCGGCATTAATCAAAAAGGTATTTTCGGTAAACGCCGCTTTTATCAGGGATCCAGAGACAGACCAGAAGATAATTAGTTTACGAGGTGTGAGTGAAGTCTAAATTTATAACCCTATTGATAGCTTTGCTGCCGTTCTCGGGCCCGCTCGCTCAGGAACGAATCATTAGCTTGGCTCCACATATCACCGAGATTTTGTTTGCGGTTGGCGCGGGCGATGAAATTATTGGCGCGGTGGAATACTCAGACTACCCGGAAGCAGCCAATCAAATCACGCGAATCGGAAACTCCAGTCAGCTCAGTTATGAAGTCATCCTATCCATGCAGCCAACTTTGGTAGTTGCCTGGCAAAGTGGTAACGGACAGGAAGAAATTCATCGGTTGGAAGAGCTAGGCCTAAAGGTCTATAGCTATGAACCCGAAACCTTGGAAGACGTCGCTGAAAGCCTACGAGTGATTGGTTCGTTGTCTGGCCATACCGAAGAGGGTGCAAAGCAAGCGGATGCTTTCCATACAAGATTGAGAAGACTTCGAGCTCAATACGCTGAATCAGAACTTGTTCGAGTTTACTACCAGCTAGGTAATGAGCCACAGATGACGCTAAACGGCACACATTTGGTTTCGGATGTAATTCAGCTCTGTGGTGGCGAGAACGTGTTTACCGATGCTATTCCCTTGGTCCCGCGCGTCTCGGTTGAATCAGTTGTGCGTGCAAACCCTGAGGCGATTGTCACCGCCACTTCGAATGCACTAAAGCCAGATTGGTTAGACGATTGGCTTGATTGGCCAACCCTTGATGCAGCCGCGAATCAGCATCTCTATGCGGTGAATGCTGACTTTATGCATCGTCATAGTCCCAGAATTCTGGATGGCGCCGAGCAGCTTTGCGCTATATTGGAAGAGGTTCGGTCGGCTGATTAAGGTTTCGCCAAAATATCTTTCAGCTCATTAGCTAGATCTACCTCCCATATATTTCGAACTTCGATTACACGGCTGATGTAGAGTTCGTTTTCCATCGCCGGAATTTCTGGATCGTATGCATCAGCTACTTTCACCATTACTTCGCGGTCTGTGGCAGTAAAGGCTTCTGCCATTTTTAGGGCTTTGCTGGAATCAATACCTAGTGCCTGGAACGCCGAGCGCCCCATGCGCACTGAACTATCGAAGGTCTCTCGAACAACGTCTCGACAGCCTGCAGCCCATAGGTCGTAAACATGATGCCGATCAACAGCCCGGGCTAAGACGTGAAGATTGGGATATTGACGAACCGCGTAACGAACCAATTCTGTGATCTGCTCTTTGTCGTCTATGGCAACCACCAACAGCTTGGCTTCGCCAATTCCTGCAGCGTGCAGCAAATCAGGCCGAGTTGCGTCGCCGAAATAGGTTCGTCGGTCGAACTTCTTCAGCATGTCGATCTGTGCTGAATTGAAGTCGATCACTGTTGAGCTATATCCAGATACTCTCAGCATGCGGTCAACCAGGCCTCCAACGCGACCGCTACCGGCAATAATGATCTGATTGCTTTCGTCGATACTGTCTTCTTCGCGCTCCTGTTGTGCGATGTACCGGGGTGCAATTACGCGGTCATATAAGATGAATAGTAGGGGTGTCAACAACATAGAAAGCGCAACGATTAACAGTAATTGATCCGCAACAGCGGTTGGAATTACAGAGTTTGCGACGGTGAAGGAAATTAGAACAAATCCGAACTCGCCAGCTTGAGCTAGACTCACAGTAAGTAACCACCGGTCTGAGCCGCGAAGCTTGAATATCACTCCAAAGGTATAGAGGACCGCCATCTTTAGTGTGATTAGGACAATCGTTAGTCCCGCGATAATTACGAAATCATCCCCTAGAAGCCCAAAGTTTATGCCTGCGCCGACCGTGATAAAAAACAGGCCCAACAGCAGCCCTTTAAAGGGCTCAATATCCGCTTCTAACTCATGTCGATATTCGCTGTTGGCCAGAACTACGCCCGCAAGAAAAGTTCCCAGCGCTGGAGATAAACCAACAAGCGTCATTAGTAACGCGATGCCGACCACCATCATTAGCGCTGTCGCAATAAAAAGCTCGCGTAATTGAGCGGTAGCGATAAACCGAAAAATGGGTCGGGTTAAATAACTTCCTCCAAGAATAACAGTTGCTATAGCGGCGATAGTTACCAAGGCCGTGCTCCAGCCGTTTAGCCCTGCGACTAAACTCATTCCCCCTTCAGCGTGGTCTGCGTCGGCTGCCTCCGCTACATGCGATGCAGACTCTGCGACGGTATGTGACAGATCTGCTAACTCCGGTATTGCCAACAATGGAATCAGAGCCAGCATGGGAATAACCGCAACGTCCTGAAACAGCAGTACTGAAAATCCGGCCTGCCCGCCGTCGCTTTTGATCAGACCTTTTTCGCCCAGGGTTTGCAGCACAATTGCGGTTGAAGATAGGGACAAGACCAAACCGATTGCCAAGGCTACGGTCCAAGGCTACGGTCCAAGGCTGACCAAACAAGAGCGCGATCATCATTACCAGCAGAGTAGTGAGTACAACCTGCCCGCCGCCCAGTCCAAGCAACCTGCCGCGCATTTCCCACAGCAATTTTGGTTCAAGCTCCAAGCCAACCAGAAAAAGCATCATGACTACGCCAAATTCGGCAAAGTGTTGAATCGATACAACGTCAACATGCAGAAATGTAAGCAGGGGGCCAATAACAATGCCGGCTATCAAATAGCCGAGCACAGAGCCAAGTCCTAGTCGTGTTGCGATAGGCACAGACAGAACGCCCGCGCATAAAAAGATAAAGGCGAGAAGTAGAAAATCACTCATAGGTTTTAATTAGTTCAGGCGTCCGGGCAAAGTACAGCATAGGCTAAGTACTAGGTCCAATAGAAAACTTCCAACTCAATTGAGTTGGAAGTTTTATTTCCTCCATTAGATTGGTTTTGGTTAAGCAGCAGCCGTTTCGGCATCAACCACATTTCGTACATATCGTTGAAGATCGTCGTTGCCACCTATGTGCTTATCATCAAAAAACACCTGGGGAACGGTTCTTCTACCACTGCGCTCTATCATTTCTGCTTGTTTGTCAGCGTCTGTGGTTACATCGATTTCGGCGTAACTTAATCCGCGACTTCTCAGTAGCGCTTTTGCCGCATGGCAATAGGGGCAGTAGTCCGTGGTGTACATAGTGATGCTGTTCATATCAGCCTCCTTTTATTTGGTTAGCAAAAAAGCAAATTGCCGAATCGCAAATTTGCAAAGCTGGCTTGATTGGTAATATAGTCCTAAGTGAATGAATTAACGATGCCTAAAAATCCATAAAGTATGTCCAATAATCCAGAAAGGGGTAAATGTTCTGATCAGGGCCCATATTTGGGGAATCCCGATGCTTTAAGCACTTTGTTATCCAAGCTGCAGCTTTCGGCAGAGGTCTATGTGAATGGGGATTTCTGTGGTTTATGGGCCGTAGATACCTCAGGAAGCCGAAGAATTCCTTTCCATTTGGTGGGCCGAGGCAAGGCTTGGTTACACGTAAAAGGGCAGCCAGAGCAGCTGCTCTCTGCGGGTGATCTAGTATTGTTTCCGCAGGACGGCGCGCATGTTGTATCGAGCTCACCTGAAGCACCGGAACCAGATCAAGTAAACGCGCCTGTGGAAACGGATGACGGGCCCATTACAAATTTGGTCTGTGGCTTCTTTGAATTTGGCAACAAAGCGGCATGGCCAATTTTAGATTCCATGCCGAATGTAGTGCTATTGGATATCAGCGATCAGAGTGCATCGCCCTGGTTGAGAAATCTAATTGAATCCATGATTGCTGAGCTCTCTGAGATTAAGCCTGGCTATCACGCAGTAATAAATCAGCTGTCTTACCTGATATTTGTGCAGGTAATTCGGCAGCTAATGCAGTCAGGTGAGTTGCAATCCGGATTATTGAATGCGCTGTTCGATACCAAATTAAGCCGCGCACTTGCGGCTATTCACAATCATCCCTCCCAACATTGGACTTTGGAGAAACTTGCGGGTGAAGCTGCTATGGGGCGTTCATCATTTGCTCAGCACTTCGCCGAGAACGTAGGTATTCCACCCATGCAATATTTAACTAATTGGCGCATGCGAGATGCAGAGGAGTTACTAAAAAATACCAAGCTATCCACAGCAGAAATTGCTGAAAGGTCCGGATACGAATCTGAAGTGGCTTTTCGCAAAGCCTATAAAAAAGTGATCGGGTTGGCGCCGGGCCAAAGCAGAAGAGAGGGTTAAAAGCCTTCTTTCAAAATCAGCTAGGAGCAATTTCTCCTGTCGCCAACCATTGCGAACATTCAGCGCCAAGCTCTTGCAAGGCAAGCGCTTCATACTTTAATGACTCTTCTTCACTGAGTGTTTCGCGCCACCTACCATTGATGCCTTTATTGACAAAAGTTTGAGCGCCGCCATCCCAAAAAGCGCCACCCATGGGCGTGCTTTTCGTAGCATTGGTTTTCATATAGTCAAAACTGCAGTGTTCAAGTATCGCGTCCCAATTGGCCTCATTTATCGGCGTATCAATGAACTCAGCGATTTTCCTGATTTCACCTGGCATATCCTCTCTAAGATTAGAGAAATGCAAAAAATAGACATTTGGCAGGTCTCTGATCGCCCACCAAGTGCGCACGTTGTCCCAAAACGACCAAAATGGATGGCCATCCTGATCTAGCCACTCATGGTAGTAGTCAATTATTGAATCTGTAGGTGGGGCAAGCGATGGTCCGACCAAACCTGGAGTGTTGTTGAGGGCATCATAGAAAAAATCATTGGCGTTCAGGTGGTGATTGTAAAGGCTCCATAAAACGTCTCTACCATCGCGACCGATATAGATGTACTTAGCTTTGTCCGAGAAAACCAATGCATCAACAGGTAAATGCGTCTTCACAAAGCGACGATGGGTTTGTGCCTCAACGAAGGGTATTTTTACTTCTTTAGGCGGGACTCTTAAATCGAGCCATGGCGACATGTACGCCACGTCCATTCCTGCTTCACCGTCGAACAGGAGTTGCGCTAAAATTTGTTGCACCCAGGTAGTTCCAGATTTTGCGTAGGTCGAAATTACAATATCGTCGTCTCTGAACTTAAAATCATTCCAGATAGTGGAATCAAAATGATGGTTATGAAGCTCTCGGGTTTTTGCTGGACGCGATGTTTTACTCATATTGGCCCCCTTAGTGCCCTAGGCAGCTTAACTTAAGTAAAAAAGACTAGACAGTTTTTTAGGTAACTTTGTAAGTAAGTCGGGCAGAGGTTTTTTAGTCATGTCTATTTCGCTGTCCTCGAAAATAACGACTTAATCTTATTCCAAAAGTCTGGCCCAAGAAGCACAAGACTTACTCCAAAAGCGGTTTCTCCGACGACAAGCAGGCCAGTTGTAATCGCCGCCGCTAGGCCCAGGGATATTCCAAGAAAGGGCAGGGACGCTATTACAGCCCAGGCGACCCAGGAAAAAACAAAGAGTGTGTATCCAATTATTCTACGCATCGTTATCTATATATATATTTGGGTCCCACTTTGCCATGAAAATTTCCGGTATTGAGAGCGACCTGAAACCATATTGCTCCTCTGTGAACAGCAGCTTAGCCTAGATGAAATAGGCTTTCACATGTCTTTTGGTTCAGTCGGGACCTAAAAATTTAGTTGTGAAACAGCCCAGTAAGCAGAGGCGCTAAATATTGCCGCAACCGGCAAGGTAATTACCCAGGAAAGAATAATGCTTCGGATAACCTTAGAGTCTCTGTTTTTACTAACCATACCAATGCCAAAAATGGCACCAACTGAAACATGAGTAGTTGAGACAGGAACTCCGAATTTACTGGCGATTATTACTAAGAAGCTAGTAACCAGATTAGCCGAGAGCCCCTGTCCATGGCTGATTTCCGTAATTTTTTTGCTCATAGTTTCTGCAACTCGACGGGCATTTAACAAGCCACCCATAGCCATTCCTATTGCGATGGCTACCATGCCGAATTGGATGTTGAGCATCTCGACGGCTACCAACAGACCTGCGATCTTAGGGGTGTCATTTAATCCGCGGGCAAAAGATACGGCTACGGCACTCAGTATATGGGCGTTGTCTAATAGTTTTTGTAGTGAAAAACCCCAAACTCTATCCGTATAAAGATCAACACAGCCGCTCTCATCGGCGATAGTAATTGATGGGTGAGGGTGTTCTGCCTCAGCCATTGTTGCGGTATGCACCTGTGTTCTTATTGGCACCATCTGTTTTTCTTCGCCAATACAGATGCAGCTTTCTTTGGTAAGGCCTAATATTTTTCGGCCTTTGTTAAAAACCGCGTACACAGACATGCCCAGTAGAAAGGCCAAAAACGGACTGATAAGTAATGGAATAAAAAAGGCACTGCCTAGCTGATGAAAATTAACATCCATTCCCACGGCCACAATACCAGCACCGAATAAACCGCCGACCAGACTGTGAGTAGTTGAAATTGGAAAACCCAATCGGGTAGCTAACAAAACAGTACAGCCGGCCCCTAGACCGGTGGCGATTAAAAAATTCGCTGTGCCCGCGACTTCTTGAGGTACCAATCCCTTGCCAGAGAAGTTCGCAATCAGGCCCTGGGCAACAAAGATGGAGCATATAGAGCCGATGAAAGTAGCCACTGTAGCGATGCTAATTGCGGTTTTATATCCGAGCGTATCGCTGCCATATAGTGTCGCTACGCCTTTGAAATTGTCATTTGCTCCATTGGTGTAGGCAAGAAACAAGGTTGTGGATAAAAGCAGAAAGACCAGCATGCCGCGCTCATTTTCAAAAAACTAAAAGCTTTGACGATTGAGAGTTGAATTTATTACAAGCTTCTAATTTCTAGGGAGAACCGTTTTGTCCTCCGCCAGCGGGCGATTGGCACTTGGGTAGTCACTCTTCCGGGGCTTCAGCCGCTAAATATGCCCTGCGCATAGATTTAGCTCAACATTTGAGGGTTGAGTTGCCATACTGAGAAATTTAGTGCTGCCGCAAATGACACCCAGGCAAGGTAGGGGATTAACAATGCTGCCGCTATTTTGTTGATCCGCCAAAACAAGAAAATGGTGGTGGCAATTAGTAACCAGAGCAGCAAGATCTCTGCAAAAGCGATTCCGCCGAGCCTCCACACGAAGAACAGCCAGCTCCAGAGCGCATTAATTGCAAGCTGGCTGAAAAAAACCACCAGAGCGTCACTAGCACCTGAAAAGCCACGATCTCGCCAAACCAGCCACGCAGAAACTCCCATCATTGCATATAGCGTCGACCAGACCGGTCCAAACAGCCATCCCGGTGGTGCCCAGCTTGGACGGGTTATTTCTTGGTAAAAATCGCTGGCGCTAATCGATGCAAAGGCGCCAATTGCAGAAATGGCGAATACAAGTAGAAGCCAAGCAATCAAACCGAGAATCAGATGGCCATTAGATCTTTTGATATTTTTGTAGTCGTGCACTATCCAGCTTTCTCCTTTAGATTAGATGGCCACTGCGGTTTCGTCATTGCGTACCCGAAATACTAGCGCATAGAGTGCGGGTGTTACCAACAGCGTAATCAGCGTCGCGAAACCCAGACCAAAGGCAATCACCACCGTCATGGATCTGAAAAAAGCGTCGAAGTAGAGTGGTATAACGCCTAAGACTGTTGTTATGGCACCCATGGTGACGGGGCGTAAGCGACTGGCTGCAGATTCAACTATTGCGTCAAAGCGCGGCAGTCCACTGGCAATCATCGAATCCGTTGCGTCCACAAGAACCAGAGAGTTCTGAATCAATAGTCCAGATAGGGATAGCAGTCCAAGGATGCCCATAAATTCAAAAGGCGTATTGGTGACTAGTAATCCGATGGTTACGCCAACTATTGCTAAGGGCACGATGGACCAGATAATCAATGGTTGTCTAAGCGCATTGAACAGGAGCACCACTACCAGAACCATGGCCAACAATCCCAAAGGAACGGCGCTGACTAAACTACTTTGAGCGTCCGAAGAATCGCCATTCTCGCCACCCCAACTTAGGTCATACCCTTGCGGCAACTCGATGGCCTCTATTTGTGGCAACAGCCTTTGGTAAAGATCGTCAGACAGAGTGCCAGGCTGAGGATCGCTTTGTGCGGTAATAGTCATCACCCGGTCGGTGCGCAGTAATCTGGCGTTTTGCCAGCCCACGGTAGCGCCATCAAGCACCTGAGCCAGGGGCACGGTAGATCCCGTAGTGGGGCTTAGAATTTGCATGGACTCAACGTTGCCAAGGGCAAGCTGATCCGTGGTCGGTGCTCGCGAGATAATGGGTATTGAGTCGTCACCCTCGCGATAGAATCCTCTTTGCACGCCGCTAAAATTTTCTTGCAGGGCGTTTGCAAGGTCTTGGCGGGATATACCTGCACGTTCGCCTTTGTTGCTTGAATAGAGAGGTTCCACAAAGGGGATTTGTTCCCTCCAGTCGTCCTTAATCAGCATGGCGCTGCCGTCTGCAGCCATAATCGCCTTGGCTTGATTGGCGAGGTCACGCAGCACATTGGAATCCGGGCCAGAGAATATGGCCTCAATTTTAGAGCCACCGCCGGGGCCGAATTGAAACTTCCACAGCTTGGCTTGGCCGTCGGGGAAGTTTCGATCCGTATAAGACTGTATTTCAGCGATCAAAGAATCGTTTATTCGGTAGTCTGTAGTTTTTATCAACAACTGACCAAAGGATGGGCTGTCTGATCCGGCTTGGTATACCAACATGTAGCGCAGCGTTCCGCCACCCACTAGGGTTTGCACATTCGAAACCCCATCAAGCGTACTTACGTAGGATTCCAGTCGGATCATATCCTCGCGGGTTCTATCAATATCTGTGCCTTCTGGCAGATAGTAGTCCACTGCGATTTGAGGCGAGGTGGAAGCCGGGAAGAATCCGCCCTTCACAAATTGAAAGCCCCATGTGGTTGACCAAAAAATAGCGACGGTAGCAGCGAGCACAATCATTTTGTGCTTTAGCACATTACGAATTACGCCTTTGTATAGGGTGATAAAACGACTGTCGCCAGCTGGTTTTGATTCGGCAGATGCAGCTTGTTCCGGAAACGCCCAATAGCAAAAGAGCGGAGTAAGGGTAAAAGCCAAGACCCAGCTTAGTCCCAATGCAATTAGCACAACCCAAAATAGGGAGTTGGTAAATTCGGCGGTATCGCCCGGAGCGAACCCGATGGGTGCAAAGGCAATAATACCTACCAGAGTGCCGCCGAATAGAGGTTTCATATTTCTTTTGGCAACTTCAACGGCCACATCAATTCGCTTTCGGCCTTTGGCTACGCCAACGAGTATGCCGTCAGTAATTACGACTCCGTTATCTACCAACATGCCTAGGGAAATAATCAGAGCGCCAAGAGAAATACGGTGCAGGGGAATGCCAGCTAGCCACATTATTAGAAGCGTGGCGGCCATAGTAATAACCACTGTGGCACCCATAACTAAGCCGGACCTAAGTCCCATAAAAATCAGCAGGGTTACAACAACAATACCGAGAGCTTGCAGCACGGTTATTGCAAAATTATTTATGGATTCCTTAACGATTTTGCCTTGGTGGTAATACTCATGCAGCTCCATGCCCAGCGGTCTATCGCTCTCCACTTCGGATAACTTTAGATCTACTGCTTCGCCGAGCTTAACAACATTGGCGCCTAAGATACTTGAGATGCCTATACCCAATGCGGGCTGTCCGTCGTATCTAATATATTGTTCTGTAGGTTCTCGGTAACCTCGAGTCACATTTGCAATGGCGCCTAAAGTAGTTAGGCTGCCGCTCGCACTGTCAACGACTAAAAGCTGTCGAATCGCGGCCACAGAGTTGATGCCGCCGGTGGGAAATATTGCTAAACGCTGATCTCCCAACAAAACATCGCCCGCTGCGGTGACTGAATTTTGCTGTGCCAGAGCGCTATAAATTGCATTGAGAGATAGCCCAAGGGAGGCAGCGCGTTCGCGAGATACCTCTACGTAAATGACTTCTTCCTGCTCACCAACGATAGAGACTTTGGCGACGTTATCGACCAGTAGCATATCTCTGCGCAAAGAATCGGCGTATGAAGAAAGTTCGGCGGGGGTGAAACCTTCGCCGGTTAAAAGATAGTAAATGCCATAGACATCGCCGAAATCATCCATGACTACGCTCGTTCCGGCACCAGGCGGCAGGGCTCTCTGGGCATCATCAATTTTGTTGCGAACTTTACTCCAAACTAACTGAAGATCTGCTTTTGTTGGTGAGGCGTCAAAACTGATATGTACCGTAACCTCCGAAGTACCAGAAGAAGATATAGATTCAACAGATTCGAGTTCCGCAAGCTGCTGCAGAGCCGTTTCAATGGGCTCGGTTACCTCCTGCATAACCTCGGCTGGAGTGGCTCCGGGGTATTTGGTAAATACCTTGGCTACACGAATAGTGAATTCGGGATCTTCAAAGCGCGACATATTTTGGTAGGCGAGAAGACCTCCTATTAATGCGATAAGCACTGCGATGATGCAGAACAGGGGATTCCTGATTGAGGCTTCAGCTATATTCATTAGGTAGGCAGCCTATTCCGGAGTCCAGGCGCGGACTTTCATGCCCTCGTGAAAAAAGGAAACGCCAGCGGCGACTATGGTTTCGCCATCCTCGAGGCCATCAATAACGCGGATACTTTCTCCGGGTACGGTTTCCACCTGAACCAATCGTTTACCAATGGACATGTCCGACGAATCCACTACCCATACGTAGGTATTTTCACCCTCTGCCAATATTGCAGCGATAGGCAGAGAAACTCCGCTTGCTTGCTCTCCCGCAGAATTCATTATCAGTGTGGTACTTACATTGGCGGTCATACCAGGAAGAATTAGTAACTCTTCCGGAGGTAAAAAGGAAAAGCTGACCTCATAAGTTTGAGTAGCCTGGTCTGCAATGCCGGAAAACTCTCTGAATTCAGCAGGGATCTCCGCATTGGGAGCCTGATCCAACACAACACGTGTATTCGCAGGTTCGAATTGAGGAGTAATGGCAACGATGGTACCGGGCACATTGATTATTGCTTCTCTCTTTTGGCTTTGAATTACAACAATAGGTTCCTTAGCTTGAATATTTTGGTATTGATTGACGTATAGCTGCGAAATAGCTCCAGAAAAGGGAGCATGTAATTCGGTATCGCTTAGGGCTTTTTCAGCATTACTTAGCGCGATAGCAGCGACATCACGCTTTGTGCGCTGAGCGTCTAGATTACTTTGGGAGACCAGCGATTGAGCGATAAGTTGCTGGTATCTTTGGTACTCAGAAGATGCGTTTTCGTATTCGACTCGTGCTTGCTCGACTGCGTTAATCGCATTGCGCTGGTCTAGCTTGGCGATAACATCGCCCTGTTGTATTGCTGCCCCCTGAAGAACATTCAGTTCGAGTATCTCACCACTAACCTGGAAAGTAAGTTCGGCAGATTTAGTTGCTTGTATAACTGCTGGGAATGTCAGGTGAAGGTCGGTGGTTGCTGTTTCAACCTCTATAAGCTTGGCGGGCCGAAGTTCCGGTTCACTAAACTCTTTAGCTTCACGGGAGCAGCCGATCAGAATGACGGAGGCTGCGCAAAAAACAACCAGTTGATGATAAGAAAACATAAGATTGCCCAGTCTAGGTGGATATTGCCAAGTAATTAATTCTAATTGCTTGGCGGCACATAAGAGACTGAACAATTTACCTGATATTTGGTTTACAAAGCTAGTCCATTTCGCCGTATTCCGGATGACTCACAGCGTAATAGGAAAGCTATAGGGCAGCTGATATTTTGTCAGTTTTAGGACGAATACTTCTCTCTCATTGGAATCAAATCACCGTTGGCATCAATAATGTGAGCGTGCTGTAGTCCCAGAAGTCTTGGTCTTTTTACTCCGCAGGAATGAGCTATTAACTCAAGTTCGTACTGAAGGTTACATGCGTAATTAGCGACGCGATCGCTTTTCAGAACTGGGTCGAGGCCTTTTTGAAGGTCGGTATCATGGGTAGTAATTCCAGTTGGGCATGTGTTTTTGTTACATTGAAGGGCTTGGATGCACCCCAGTGAAAACATAAAACCTCGCGCGTTGTTGATAAAATCTGCCCCCACACAAAGAGCCCATGCCGCGTCCGAGGGATTTAACAGCTTGCCGGAACAAATGACTTTGATACGTGATCTCAGACCATATTCTTCAAGTTTGGTCACCAGAATCGGCAAACTACTTCTCAAAGGAAGGCCAACATAATCCATCAAGCTTTGGGGGGCTGCGCCGGTTCCGCCATCGGCAGAATCCAGAGTAATAAAATCTGGTGCCGTCTTGATTCCCCCGTTCAATATTGCCCGGCATAAATCGTCCAGCCAGCTAACTTCACCTAAGACAAATTTGATGCCAGCCGGTTTGCCGGTTGCTTGCCGAACCTGCTTAATCATATTCAGTATGTCCTCGACGCATTCGATTTCAGGGTGGGCGTTTGGGCTGATGGAATCTTGGTGTACAGGAATTCGCCGTATATCGGCAATTTCCCGATTTACCTTTGCCCCTGGCAGCATTCCTCCCTTTCCGGGTTTAGCGCCTTGACTAAGTTTTATTTCAAACATACGCACTTGCTCATGAGCTGCAATTTTCTTCAGGTGCTCATCGCAAAGGTTGCCCTGATCATCGCGTACGCCATATTTTGCTGTACCAATCTGGAAGACCAAGTCGCAGCCACCTTCTAGATGGTAGGACGATAGGCCTCCCTCGCCAGTATTGAGCCAAATCCCGGCTTTTTTTGCACCCATAGAAAGGGCACGTACCGCTGGAACAGATAGGGCTCCAAAGCTCATGCCGGAAATATTCACAATAGACTTACTGCCATAAGGGATTTCACAAAAACCTTCGCCAATAGTCATCGCAGAGATTTTTTCAGCATTAACGGTCAATGTCGGGAAAGGGTGGTTTAAAAAAATAATATCGCCCGGCTGGTTAAGAGGACGGGTTGATCCAAATGCGACGGTGGAATCTAGATTTTTTGCGGCTCTATATACCCACGTGCGCTGTGCTCTGTTGAAGGGGAGTTCTTCACGATCCATGGAAAAGAAGTACTGTCGAAAAAACTCACCCAAATGTTCGAACTTGTATCGAAGCCTTCCAATAACCGGAAAGTTGCGACGTACCGCATGCTCTTTCTGCGTGACATCGTTGATATACATATAAATTAGCCAAGCTGCGATAAGGCCGATGACAAAAACGAAAAACAGCGCGCTGAATTCCAGTAACCTCAATCCTAATGACCCCCAGTAACCCATTTCCATCTTCTTACTTCCCGTTTGGTTTCAATTGAGACGAGTGCTTTACGCAAAAGTTACAGATCTAACCATATAGTGAAATTTTGATTATGCACGCCAATCAAGTCAGTTGAGGGCTATACTATTTTCCTCGAAAATTTATTGGGAGGATAAATTGAAAAATACGTTACTAATCAGTCTGCTATTTTCTTTTGTATTAGGGGGTTGTGTACAAATAGATCGTCTAGGTCTTTATTTACCTATGATGGGTGGAGAACTAGGGGATTTTAAATCCACTGGCGAGGCAGAATGGGCGCTTGATGATGGTGTCCTTAACCCATTGCGGGGTGAAGCCAACGGTTATGTTTACACCAAGCGGGTCTATACAGATTTTGAGATGACGATGAGTTTCTTTATTGAATCCGAAACAAATAGCGGTGTTTATACCCATTGCATGGACGCCGATGTAATTACTCCGCAAGGATGCTTTGAATTTAATATTTGGGATGAGAATACTAACCCGGACAATCGAACCGGCGCTATCGTAAATATTGCCGCTCCATTGGTTCAGGTATCTACCGTGGGAAAATGGAATACCCTGACGATTCGTTCAGAAGATGGGCACCAGAAAATGTGGGTAAATGATCAGCAAACTGCCGATATTCAAGATACCAGATTTATGGCTGGCCATATTGCACTGCAATACGGCGGCGCTAACGGCATGGTGCAGTTCAAAGACATCAGGATTCAGTCCCTTTAGGTCGAACTAACAAAGCTTATTTTACAGAGTGAAAGTATTTTCAGATAATATCGAAAATATAGAGATAAGTTGTTGATTTTCTACATTCTGTGGGCTGTAATGAGCGCCAATTGAAGGGGGTAGCTAGAGTAACCATCGGGTTGCAGGTCAGTGTCTTCAACAAAGAATTTGAAGGGGGAGAATAATTAGAAGGCCATTCAGGCCTCCAGATATATAAGAAAATGATCTAAAAACCCGCTTAGGCGGGTCTTTTTTTGTCTCGGTTTTTTATTTTGGACTTAACGAACGGGAACTTCGCTCAGGTTCCTGAAGTATTCGGCCACATCATCGTCGTCTTCGGCACTGCTGCCTGACCCTGATTTCAACTCAAGGTT
>CAJXYP010000025.1 GCA_913063225.1 uncultured Cellvibrionales bacterium | reverse complement strand
GAGTATTTAAGCCTACTAAGAGGATTTTAGATAAAATGAATGTTATTAGCATTGTAAGTAAGTTCTTACTGGATGCTATTACGGAGTATGGCTGTTGGCAGGATGATAACGATAACTTCGTTAAAACAGAGACAGTGCTACCTACTGAATTAGATAGAAAAAATCCAAGAGTAGAAATAATAATAAAAGAGATTTAATGTTAGAAAAATTAGCAGTACATCATACATTATGGATTAAGATGCTTGTCAATATGGGATGTAATGTAGAGACAGCTAAAGACTTGGTACAGGATATGTACATAAGGCTACACGAATTAGTAAAAGAACCTAAGAAGATAATGTACAAGGATGATGTGAATAGATACTACGTCTGGACCACATTAAGGAATATGTACTTTTCTCACCTAAGAAAATCAAATAAATCTATATTTTACAGGATGTTAGAAAACGATGAAGTAGAGCAGCAAAGCAAAACACAGCATTGATGCGCTGCGCCGTCGGCCTTTTAATAGTCCCGGAATGAAAATCGCTAAAGGTAGACAACTCACGAGAATTCGAAACACAGGGTCGATACCTACCACGATATGGGTAACGACAAGATTTAGTATCAGCAAGAAGAGCATGGACGAAGACGCTTTCAGGGCGATATCTGCGGCTCTTTGATTATTTTGGATTAAGCTCTTCAAGATTTTGCTGCCTTCATCGCTGAACCGATAACCGATACTCTTTTGCCCAAGGCTAGGCATAAAGATGATTCCGCCTCAGAGATAGGGTTGTCTGATTTCCTGCCGGCAACATGGGAGGCTCCGTAAGGTGTGCCGCCAGATGTGGTATCTGAAAGCGCAGATTCCGTAAATGGTAATCCACAAAAAAGCATTCCGTGATGCAATAGGGGCAATGCCATAGAGAGAAGCGTAGATTCTTGGCCCCCGTGCATGGAGGAGCTAGAGGTAAAGCAAGCTGCTGGTTTGTTAACCAGGCTGCCTTGCATCCAGGCAGCGCCGGTACCGTCTATAAAATACTTTAGTGGCGCGGCCATATTGCCAAAGCGAGTTGGGCTGCCGAGCACAATGCCATCGCAATCTTTCAAGTCATCTTCAGTGCAATAAATAGGGCCTTGTGCGGGCTGTTCGTCATCAGTAGCGGCGTTGTCTGGGGATACGCTAGGCACGGTGCGTAGCAAGGCTTCACAGCCTTTAACGGACTCCACTCCCTGAGCGATTAATTCTGCCATCTCCGCAGTAGCGCCGAAGCGACTATAGTAAAGCACTAGTATCTGAGTCACTTATGAACCTCTAATCGATGAGAGTTAGAACATTTTCTGGCGGGCGGCCCAGAACGGCATCTTTACCCTTAATGAGTATGGGTCGTTCGATGAGTTTGGGGTAGTCACACATTGCCGCAATCAACTGATCTTCGCTTAAGCCAAAATTTGCCAATCCCAGCTCCTTATATTCTGGTTCGCCTTTGCGCAGAAGGTCTCTAGCCGAAATACCCAGTCTGCTCAGAACATCACCGAGTTCTACCGGGCTGGGAGTATTTTCCAAATAGAGCAAAATTTCGGGTTGAATTCCGGCTTTTTCAAGCAAGGAAAGCGTCTGCCGTGATTTAGAACAGCGAGGATTGTGGTATATCTTGTATTGGGCCACTAAAATACGAACTCTAGTAATTAGGTTAGCGAGCATTCTATTGTGTTCAGGACCTCGCATGAAGGTATTTTCGACTAGTTAAGACAATGCATGGATACTGACGCTTTAAACTAAAGCTTAGTTTTGAAGAAAATTCGTGAATGAGAAAATGGAAAAGATGAGTAATATTAAAAAAGTATGCTTTGGAATCGTTATATTGGTCTTGACTGGTTGCGCAGCTGAAGAAGTTGGTTATCCATTATTGGGCGGCGGGAAAGCGGATGTTTTGGGTGACGATCGAGTCGTCTTTTTGAATTACTGGGCGGTTTGGTGTGGTCCCTGTATCGCTGAAATGCCCGAGCTTGCAGAGTTTTCCCACGAGTTTTCTGACCGAGCTGTGGTATACGCAATAAATTTTGATGGGGTCACTGAAGAGCAGCTCGCCATGGATGTAGCAACATTAGGCGTGGATATTCCATCCATTCTCCCTGACCCACAGCCTGAATTGGGTTACGGGCGACCAGAAGTTCTACCGACGACTGTGGTTATGCAGGGCGGTATTGTTCGTGATGTATTGGTGGGCCCTCAAACCCTAGCAAGTATGGAAGCACATTTGAATGAATGGGAAAGTCAGTAGATGAATTATGCAGTTCGGGGTTTTGTCTCCGGTTATGTTCAAGGTGTTGGGTTTCGAAACCACGTAAAGCAGCAGGCCTCTGTATTCCAGCTCGGCGGGCATGCGATGAACCTCTCAGATGGTCGGGTAGAAATTCTATTGGTGGGTTTACGTGACCATGTACTCGAAGCGCAGAAAACCGTGGCCCAAGGGCCCAGATACGCTCGCGTAGACAATGTTTCCTGGGAAGTGGTTAAAGAGCCGATTCCCGGCACATTCAGGGTTGGTTAATGAAGGCTAATCCAAATGGGTAACTCTTCGGCTGCGTTGGCAGCACCCTGCGCGCCAGTTCGGGCCGGAGACCCTTTGCTAGACGCCAGGGGTATTACCTGCGAACGGGGTGATAAATTGCTTTTCGACCGCTACGACCTCTCGGTTAAAAGCGGCGAGATAGTGCAGCTAGCTGGTCCTAATGGGGCAGGAAAAACCACTTTACTCAGATCCATTTGTGGCATGTTTGACGCGGAGATTGATACCTTGATCTGGCGCGGTATTGAGCTTTCTTCGCCTCTGGAATACGCAGATGAACTACTTTATTTAGGTCACATGGCAGCTATTCGCCCACATTTAACTCTCTGGGAAAATCTTTCTTGGTATACCTGTCTTAGCCAATGCTCTGATATGAGTAAATTGCCTGCGGTAGTTGCTGAAGTTGGTTTGTCCGGTTACGAATTGGAGTTAGCAAGTTCATTGTCCGCGGGCCAGAAACGACGCATTGCTTTGGCGAGACTAAAATTAGTTGATTGCAGAATGTGGATATTGGACGAACCTTTTGCATCTCTTGATTCCGCAGGCGTCGAGATGCTTTGTGGTTGGATACAAGATTTTGTTCAGCGGGGCGGATCGGTGGTTTATTCGACTCATCAGCCGGTAGATTTTGCCAACTGTGAATCGCGCACCTTGGATATAGATCAAAAGCCTTGGGGCTATAACTCTGAATCTAGCTCTGGATCCAAAGGCGAATCCTTTAGCGAGCCCGCTCGATGAGAGGCGGCGCTTTTCGTTACGAGTTTTTGCAGGCCTATCGTCGCCGCAGTGAGCTGGTTAACCCTGTAGTATTTTTTGTTATGGTTTGCGCCATGTTTCCACTGGCATTGGGATCAAATGCTCAGTTGTTGGCGCCATTGGCATCGGGGATAGTTTGGGTGGCGGCGGTATTGGCGACAATACTCTCTTTGGATCAGATGTTTCGTCAAGATTTCGACGACGGCATTCTTGAACAGATGGAACTATCTGAAGTTCCTTTCTATCAAATAGTCGCGTTCAAGATCTTAGCTCATTGGTGCCTAACCGGATTGCCCCTGGTAATTCTGTCGCCCCTATTGGCAATGATGCTTTACATGCCATCCGAGAGTTATCTGAGCTTGATAGTTGGCCTACTTATCGGTACGCCCATACTCAGTTTGATCGGTGCAATTGGTGCTGCTTTAACGGTTAAAATTCGTCGAGGGAATATCGTCTTGGCATTGTTAGTAATGCCTTTGTATGTGCCTATACTTATTTTTGGATCTACAGCACCCTTAATGGCAGCGGAAGGCACAGTGCCGGCCGCGCAGTTACTTTGGCTAGGCGCTATATTGGTACTAATGGCGACCCTTGCGCCCATTACTGCGGCATTGAGTCTACGAGCGAATATTTATGGAAGTTAAGAGACCTCTGCGCAAATGATCTTTTACTCTCATAGGGCGTCGCTTAAAGGCGACTACTTTTGGTAAAAACGTACCCAATTGATCGTTTATTCCATATAAACTCGCGCATTCCGTGCGCTTTTGCCTTCTCTGAGAGCAAAATCTCATTTGCGCAAAGGCCGCTTATTACTCAGGTAGGAGAAATTAGTTGAATTGGACCTGGTTTCACAAATGGGGATCTCCCAAGTGGTTTTTTCAAAAGACTGAAGCTCTTGTACTCTGGTTTGGTTTCTTATGTCTGATCTTGCTGGTGGTTGGCACCGTCTGGGGTTTGGCTTTTGCACCAGAAGATATTAAACAGGGCAATAGTTTTCGAATCTTCTATATTCACGTGCCGTCAGCAATCTTGGCTCAGAGCATCTTTATGGCTATGGCTATATCTGCGGTCGTAGGGCTGGTGTGGCGGATGAAACTGGCTCATATATTTGTACAGGTGGCTGCGCCCATAGGGGCTTCGATCACACTTCTGGCACTGGTAACTGGAGCAATATGGGGCAAGCCAACCTGGGGAACCTGGTGGGTGTGGGATGCCCGTCTAACGTCGACTCTAATCCAATTTTTTATCTATCTGGGCATAATTTCTCTGTATCAATCTATAGAGAATCGCGATACAGCGTATAAAGCTACTGCCATCGCTTGCCTAGTGGGTATCGTCAACCTCCCAATTATTAAGTTCTCGGTTAATTGGTGGAAAACTCTGCATCAGCCGGCAACCTTCAAGCTTACGGAAGCGCCAAGCATGGCCGCGGAAATGTGGGTGCCGGGTTTGATTATGTTGGTTGGTTTTTACTTATTTTTTGCTTTTGCCGTTTTGGTTCGTATGCGCAGTGAAGTACTTGAACGAGAAAAGCGAACGGCTTGGGTGCGTGAATATCTGGAGAAGAAAAATGTACTTTGATTCATTTGCAGATTTTATCGCTATGGGTGGCCACGGGACCTTCGTCTGGATGGCCTATGCTTGTTTCTTGATGGTAATCATTTGGAACCTAATTAGCCCCGTAATGCGACGTCGTCAGGTGCTAGAATCCGCACGAAGATATTGGCGTCGTGCCGATGCTGAAAATCAGCCCCCTAGTGTGGATTAAGAGTAGAAATGAGAATTGAGAGTTAGCCCTTAGATGAGACCCATACGTAAACGCAGATTGCAGTTGGTTGTTTTGTTGGTTGTCGGTGTCGGCACCACTATGGCCATAGCGCTGCTTGCCTTGCAGGAAAACCTTAATCTCTTCTATAGCCCAGCGCAGATAGTTGCAGGTGAAGTAGAGCAGGGCGTTAAGATTCGCGCTGGCGGCTTAGTGGTTCCGGGTAGTGTTAAACGGGACCCCGATAGCTTAGCGGCTGAGTTCCAAGTGACGGATTACACAGGTTATGTAACGATTCGCTACACCGGAATATTGCCGGACCTATTTGCCGAAGGGGAGGGCATTATCGCTATCGGCAGTTTGGGTAGCGATATGGTGGTAACCGCCGAACAAGTACTTGCCAAGCACGACGAAAATTATATGCCACCGGAAGTGGCGCGCGCTATCGAAGAGGCCGGACATCCAGCTGGAACCAGTCTCTAACTGGTTTTAGGGCCAGATAGATCTAATGTCTGATCTAAATATCAATGAAATGATATGGCAGATCATTGCTTCAATACCTGAAGGCAAGGTTACGACCTATGGCCAGATCGCGCGATTAACCGGTTACCCGAATCGCGCGCGATACGTTGGCTCTACTCTGAAAAAACTCCCTAAAGATACTTCTTTACCCTGGCATAGGGTTATCAATGGGCAGGGAGAAATCGCATTTCCGCCAGATACAAAAGCTTATAAAACACAACGCTATCGGTTAGAAGAGGAGGGCATCCTATTTCGAAAAGGCAAGGTGCCGCTTTCCGAATTTGGCTGGCAGGACTAGAACCGAGAGGTTTCTCGCGAATTGGATAAACAAACTTAAGATTACAGGAATGTTAGGCGCACAGGGGCTGCACAATTGATCTCTAGACTTCGGTTATTCAATTTTTGGAGATTTTCATGGCATTACGTAATCTTGTGAGTAAAAACTCAGTAGGCCTAGTTACTTTACTTCTAGCTACCACCCTATCAATTTTATTGAGTTCCGGCAGCCTGGCTCAAGACACCGATAGATCTGATTCTATAGAGGAGATACTGGTTACTGCTGAGATCTCTTTGCGTGCTATGAAAAATCAGATGGTAGAGGCCCAGGACGTCGCCTTCGATCTATTTAACGAAGTTTATGCAGGCACCGATTACGAAATAATTTGTAAGCTGGAAAGACCCTTTAAAGACGGCTTTGACCCTATCAACGTTCATAGAAGTGTCCGTATCTGTGATTCCCGATATGTACGAGAGCAGGAGGAGCAAGCTACCGAAGATTATCTATTGGGATTCGGTACCGGCAGCACCATGAGCTCGTTCGATGATATTGAACATCACATTGAGGAGGTCGATCAAAAAATCGCTGAGCTTTTTCGAGCTGATCCGAATTTTCGCCAAAAGGTAAACGATTGGGAAGCGTTGAAAGATAGCTATGAAGCAGCGTTAGATTCAGACCAAGAAACAGGTTTCTGGTCTAGCCTGTTTAGACCTATAAACTAAAATACAATTAGAAAAGGGCGTGGCAATTGATAAATAGCCACGCCCTTTTTTGTTCTATCTTAAAAGTGGTAACGCGCGCCCAAGGTAAAGGCTCTACCTGCCTCTGGCGCCAATTGGCGTAAGAAGCTTGTGGAGTTTCTAATATCTTCGTCAGTCAAGTTGGTTGCTTTTGCGAACAAAGTGAAAGGTTTTGCATTCCAGCCTATGTAGGCGTCCAATCGAGTATAACCCTCTGTTTCTGTTTGACCTTCTCCCGGTCGGTTTTGATCAAAGGCATGAGTAAGGCTTAACTGCGTGCTCCAAAATTCGTAGCTGTAGTCCCAGCTTGCCCCTATGCGGGCGGGTGGCATTCTAGGGACGTCACCGCTTTGAGAAAATTCCGCGCGCACATAATCTCCCCAGAGGCGGGCACCATGATTGTCTGTAAAAGGTAGCTCCAACTCAGCTTCGATTCCACTAAATATTGCGTCTTCTTGCACATAGAGAAAGCATTCAACTGATTCATCAAATTCCTCTTGGTTATTTTCGAAATCGACAATGCTTCCCGAACAACTGCTTAGACCAGTTAATCCAGAATCTTCTAGGTCGTGGCTAAAGCGCAACTCGGTATCCATTTCATAAATGTAGTTGGAAAAATTCGAGTAAAACAAACTAGCTCGTGCACTAAGTCCGGGCAGAATCCTAGCGTTTTGATCAGGCTCAAGTACCCAGGTAAGTTCAGCGTTAAAGGATGATTCATTGGTCAAACTCGGACTGCCAATTTCATAGGTATTGGTCGCGATATGTTCACCGTCAGATAGCAGCTCTTCAGCTACTGGAGCGCGTTCTGATCGGCTGAATACCGCTCCAAACCTTTGGTTATCGCCAAAGGGAATAAGGTAGATTGCGCTAAAGTTGAAACTATCATGTGTTATATCTGCTAAGTTTCCGGTGTCTATACTTTGCTGGTCGAGGCGTGCCCCTAGCTCGAGAACACCGGCTCCAAAATAAGTTTCTTCGAGCAGGTAGAGACCAACTCGGTTGGTGTTTGACGCCGGAACAAATGCCTCTTCTCCAACAGCATTAAAATCTCGGTCGCTGAGCTGCAGGCCAATTGCGCCGATCCAGCCGCCGAGCTGATCATGGATTAACTCTCCTCTGAACTCGGTTCCGCTTACGTCAAAGCGTGTACCTATTTCTGATTCGGAACCCTCAATTTCGATCTCGTTGTGGGCGTAGTTGGTGTGGTTCAAATTGATATTCAATTGACTGAGGGGACCATCAATATCTTTAACAACCAGCATTCCCTGATACTGAGTCTGCTCCATATCAATGCGGGTAAAAATACTTTCTTCAGGTTCGGGTTCAGGCCCAGCTCCGTGACCGGCATGATCTTCTTCGTGGGCGTGCCCGCCGCTCGGAATTCCGTAATTATTATCGACCTGGCTAATGCTTAACCCTGTCAATATGGAATCACCGATCCAAGACAAACCCAGGCTAAAAGCATCAGATGCACTGTCGGAGTTTTCGATATAACCGTATGTGGTTTCGTCAAGATCATCAGCATCTAGATTGGCTAATCCGGGGATTTTCACCTCGCCGCTACTTCGCGTTAACGCATCCAAATGCAATACCCATTGGTCCAGTCCTGCATCGATCCGTCCAACGGCAACCTTTTCGTTACTGTTGCCGTTGTAGCGAGTTTCTAAGGACGCTGCTATTCCTTCGAACTGCTGTGTATGGATACGATTGTCGATGACATTAATGACGCCTCCGATAGCTCCGGCGCCATAGCGCAATGTGGCAGGGCCTCTTAGTATTTCAATACGGTCTGCCAACAGAGCCTCGCTTGCCACAGCGTGGTCAGCGCTTGTGTCTGATACGTCTGCCACGGTTGTACTGTTTTGCAATACTTCAACTCTCTTGCCACTTTGCCCGCGTATTACGGGTACGCCGACTCCCGGCCCGAAAGATGAGGAATGCACACCGATCTGATTTTTCAAACTATCGCCGAGGGTTGAGCCAACTTCTCTTTGCAATTGTTCTTGACTGAGAATGTTCAAAGAACCGGCAACTTCAGCGGCGGTTTTTGAGTGGGGTGAAGCGGTTACTATGGTTTCTTCGATTTCTGGTTGAGCGTGAAGTGGCACTGATGCCAATGCAAAAATACCACATGTCAAAGCACTAGAGAGTGCCGGAATATAAAATTTCATAAGAGCTTCCAATAAGATAAATGGTGCTGGATCGGTGATTCGCAGCACGGAATAAATATAAAGTGGCCATCTAGGCCCAGTTCTATCTTAGGAAACTACTGGAGGCCCTCTTGCGGGCGGTTGAAGGGGCGCTGTTGAGGCGCTAGAGGTAACAAAACTAGTTTGGTAGGTTAGCCTGTCTTCTTCAGGCAGATCCAGAGAGAGGGGCTGCGCTTGCTCATTAAATTGAAGTTGATGGCATATTAGACATTGCTTAACCTGATCGGTATTTGAATGTACATCGATATGTATATGCGCAGCCGAACTCACCGAGGCCAGCGCTATAGAAAGCGCTAGTAAAAACCTTAGTGAGTGACGTCTAATATTCATGTTTTGCCAAAATGAGAAACTAATGGGCTGCACGCAGTCGATTATATAAAAATTAGGCAAATTTGCTACCGGTCTTTTCATTTATTCACATTAAAAAGCCTAGGTAAACCTAATGAATCTTCGAGTTGTAGGGATTCAAATACTCATTATTCTGTTGGCAAAGATTGTCCGTCATGGCAGCAGCGGTTCGATAAAAACTCTCAATATCTTTTGCGTCGATTCCCTGATGCATTTCACCATGTATTTTCTCAACGATCTTCTGCATTTCTTTCAATACGTTTTCGCCATGATTTGTAAGGCTCAGGTATTGGCTGCGTTTATCTTTAGGGTTGGGTACTTTAGTGATGAGCTTCTGACCGATTAAGTCGTTAATAAGACGAGTAATTTGAGATTTATCCCTTTCCATTACCTGAGCCATATTTGCTGCTGTACAGTTTTCATTACTTTGAATTAGGTGCAGCGACCGTATATGCATAGGTGCCACATGCAACGCTTCTTTGGCCAGGTTTTTAAGCATGGCCTTTTTGAAGTTATACATTAGCCTAAATAGGCCTTCTGGTTGAGCATCCTTTTTCATAAGCGATACATCTTTATGGAATATAGTTGACGTTATCAATTATATGCGGCCGGTGTTTTCTTGTCTCCCTTAGATTTTTCAGGGTATGCGCACCTAGCGATCTGTTAGAATCCTAGCTCATTTTTATCCAGCCATAGCTTTGTCATACTTCAATACCAACGCTTACTATCAGGACAACCCCGCAGCGCAGCGAGTAGCGCTAATAGTGGTTTGTATAGGTTCCTTTTTGAACCCATTAATATTGTCTTCAGTGATGGTGGCAATCCCCAGTATCGCCAATGATCTTCAGGCCGATGCTGTATTGGTAAGCTGGATTCCTACCGCTTTTTTGTTTACTACCGTGGTTCTGATGCTCCCATTTGGAAAGCTATCGGATATGTATGGTCGAAAGCGCACCTTTTTGCGCGGCATAATTATTCTGAGCTTGGGTTCTTTACTTGCCTCCATGGCACCAAATATATATGTGCTTATAGGATGCCGCGTATTGCAGGGAATTGGTGCTGCTCAGACCATGGGTACGGGAATGGCTATTGTTACCGCGGTTATGCCTCCGGCGCGGCGCGGCGCTGCCCTCGGTTATGTCGCTACCGCTACGTATATTGGTTTGACCACGGGGCCCTTGCTGGGGGGATTTTTCACAGAGCACTTTGGTTGGCGCAGCGTTTTTGTATTCCACCTTCCGCTAGCGATCTTTGTGGTTGTATTGACTATTTGGAAACTAAAAGGAGATTGGAAATCTGATGCGGAATTACGCTTTGATTGGGTCGGGTCTTTGATTTTTGCCAGTTGGGCACTTTTGGTTTTACTAGGGCTTTCAATGATGCCCAGTTGGTTTGGCGCTACATCATTGGCATTTTCCTGTGGCTTGGCTTACCTATTTATCCGCAATCAGAGTAAGGCCGAGCAACCCCTGGTTCGAGTTGCCGCTTTAAGGGCTAATCGGGTATTTTCATACTCACTAATTTCAGCATTCTTGCTCTATTCAGCAACATTCCCTATTACCTTTTTATTGAGTCTCTATTTGCAATATATCAAAGGGATTTCGCCCACTATGGCGGGTCAATTTTTGATTGTGCAGGCTGTGATGATGGCGATTTTATCGCCGGTGACCGGTCACTTGTCCGATCGCTATGAACCCAGGCTTTTAACAAGTTTTGGATGCATTAGTGTTGCGATTGGCTTCGCACTTCTGCTCCGTATAGGTTTTGATACGCCCAATTCATATGTAGTCGTATCGCAGATTTTTATTGGCATTGGCTTTGGGTTTTTCACCACACCGAACAATAACGCTGCGCTTGGCAGCCTCACAAGCGCAGGTTTAGGCATTGCATCGGCAATTCTTAATTTGTCACGCACTTTAGGAAATATGATTGGCATGGGTGTGGTGATGATGATTATTGCTATCCGGATGGGGGACGCATTGATTGAGCCCAGTAACTACGATCAATTGCTATCTGCTATTCATATTGCTTTAGGTCTCTCCTTTTTCTACGCCCTTATTGCCGCTTTTTACTCTTTCTCCCGAGGGAAAGTGCGTTAGCTAATATAGGCACGCTATTTCCAGGGTCGGTTTACGTCTGATTTGTCCCATTCGAACACCCAGTCCGGCATTTTCGGCTGCCAAACCATACCCATCTCTTCAAATACTTTTTTGATAGGTACTAATCCCTGTTTAGATGTAACCGCTGTGCGAAATAGTGCACCCGCATGTTGCACTCCATTGTGAAAGATATTCTGTTCCATAAAAAACCATCGTTCATCAATACCAGCGACGCTTGTATGTACTTCGAATTTTTGAAAGGCTGTTAGCCGTTTTCGATAGCGGATGCTGCATCCGGCAACAGTAAAGCCCCAATTATTTTTCCGAATTATCTTCATTAGCCCAGTGCGAACGCTAATATCCCAACGGCCCATTTCCATAACATTGAGGTAGCGGGCGTTGTTCATCTCGGCATACAAATCTAGATCAGCTAGATGCACCGATGCGGGTAAAACCCCAACATCATTAAGGCTTAAAGCTGAGCGCGATTTTGCGCAGTTTAAGGTGTAAGCGACTCTTAAGAATGGGTACATATTTCTGCGTCTATAGAATTTTCGGGCAGACTAACATGGCCTAGTGCTCTATGTTTTGTACATTTGGAGAAAATGTAGGTCAATTTCTAGCGATAATGCAAAATTGTGATTCAGCGCTCCTTTGCTCTCCTGATATCAAGTCCATGGCATCCGTGCCTATTGTTAAGTTATTGATCTATATAACTAATGCGCCGGTTTGATAGTCATTTATCGCCTGGTGTATTTCTTCAACGGTATTCATGAAAAATGGCTCATGCTGAATTATAGGTTCCTTTATCGGGTTGCCTGCTAATATTAATGCTCGCGCAGGTTCCCCATTGGTGGAGAGTTGTAGTGAGCCACCTTGGCCATAGAAACCCATATGGCTATAGGGTATTTGCTCAAAATCGCCACCAAAGGCGTATACCAAAGTCCTGTGTGATGAGGGTATAGCTAGCTTCAACTCCGAGTTAGCCGGCAATGCGGCATCGATAATTACCGGTTCAGTAGTCAATCCTGACATGGGACCACTAGCGGCTTTGCCATCAATATCAATATTTCCAGCTATAACTCGCAATACAGATCCGTTACCCGTGAGGATCTCGGGAATATCTTCGCGCTGAATATCCTGGTATGCGGACGGCTTGAGTTTCTCTGCAGCCGGTAGGTTTAACCAAAGCTGAAATCCGTGCAGTAAACCTTCTTCCTGTTCAGGCATTTCAGAATGGATTACACCTTTTGCTGCGGTCATCCATGGTACGCCCCCACTTACGATTAGACTCTCATTACCCATATGGTCTCTGTGGCACATACGGCCAGTAATCATATAGATGATGGTCTCAAACCCGCGGTGTGGATGGGAAGGAAATCCACCAATATAGTCGGCGGCATCATCTGAGCGCATTTCGTCCAGCATCAAGTAGGGTGCCAACAGGGTGTTTAGCTGTTGTCCGCCTATGCGTTGAATCTGCACGCTATCACCGTCACGGGTGGGCTGAGATGGCACAAAACTTTCCAATTTTTTGTACTTTTCCATTGAGTACCTGCTTTTTGGTAAAAGCTCTTCAGAAAAGTTGAACCAAGTAAAATAGCCCCGAGAGTAACTAATTTAAATAAAGCTACAGAATAAAATCTTGTAATCGGATGCATAAGGAGTCAATTTTTATCAAATTTAACAAATTTACTGAACAGTCCTGAGCCAAGGGAATAAAAACCCATGCCTGAACCAGATATTAGTCTAGAAGCGCTTCAAATATTGGATGCAATTGATCGCAGAGGCTCCTATGCCGCTGCTGCCAAAGAGTTGGATCGAGTTACCTCCGCAGTTTCTTATACTGTACAAAAGCTTGAAGCGGGTCTAGGCGTTACTTTGTTTCAGCGAGTTGGCCGAAGGTCGGTTTTAACGCCCGCAGGCAAATTCCTACTCGATAACGGACGGCAACTGTTGGTTTTGGCCAAAAATCTGGTAGATCAAACCCGAGAAGTAGCCACCGGCTGGGAACCTAGAATTAAGATTGCCGTGGAGTCAGCTTATGAAACTCGGCCGCTTTTTACTGCTTTCAGCCAATTTCTCGAAAACAGCCCCGAAGTTGAGCTAGATGTTCGTGAGGAAACTCTCGGAGGCGGGTGGGAGTTAATTTCTAATGACAGGGTGGACCTCTTCATCGGTGGATTAGGGCCGGTGCCTAGCCACCAGGGTTACCGATCGGAGCTTATGCCTGCTTTAGAAATGGTTTTTACGGTTGCACCTTCTCATGTATTGGCGAAAGAGCTAAAACAGCCTTTGTCAGCCGAGCGTATTTCGCAGGAGCGACTGGTTGTTGTGCATGATTCTTCGATTACGGAAATACCTAGATCGAACCAGTTTTTGAAGAGCAACTCCTATTGCTATGTGCAGTCCATCAACCACAAAGTCTGGGCGCAATTGGCTGGAGTTGGGGTTGGTTTTTTACCTCGTTTGGTTGCCAATCCATATATTGAATCTGGGCAATTGATTGAACTTCAGACCGAAGTTCAATCCAGTGAAGAAGCCAATTATTTGATATGGAAGGTCTCCAACCGAGGTAAAACGCTTAAAAAGATCGTACCCCTTCTATTGCAACATTATCAAAATTATTACGGCAGTCTTTAATAGTGGTCATATTGATCTGAAAAGGGCTACTTTCCCCCGAACGATCTGCTAAAATAAAGCCCGCAAAACACCTCTCGGAGAACAGATAGTATGACCGACTCTCAAGAGCTCGATTCACAAGATCAAGAGCGCGCAGTAAATGAAAAGGCTGACGCCATAGCCGCATTCGCAGTTTTGACTCTAGCCGTATTAGTAGGCATTAATTACGTATATACCGGCGGACTGTTGGCGTTTTTCGCTGCTGTTCTATAGATACCGGGAATACTTTTTAGTAACCCATAAAAAAGGCAGCTGGTTGGCTGCTTTTTTTATGGGCCAATGCCCAGCTAGGATGTGGAAAGCGCAATTTTCACTACAGTGGTTATGGTTAGAATAAACAGTGCAGTGAAGATAATACCAGAAACAACATAGACCCAAATGTTGCCATTCTTAAAATCTTCTTCCCTATTTTTATTACTTTGAACTCCAATTGCCCCGGCTAGCGTACTCCGAATAATTCTGGAGAGACTTGGTCCTGATTGCTGGTCGTTATCGGAGTTTGATCTTTCTTCTGGCATATGGTGCCTCTCGTGAATGCTTCTGTGGCTTTGCGAACGCGATATTAGCTCCCTAATTGATAGGAGTGCAGCCCAAGCTTCAAAGATGCTATAGGTCGTAATAAGACTAGAAACAACAGGCAAATAAAAAGGGGCAATAGCCCCTTTTTATTAACGTATTGCATCAGTTTTAGGAGCCGCCATTTTTGGCGTCCAAACTATACTTTCCTGGTCCCGTAGTCATAAGCACTAATAAACCGCCAATCATAGAAAGTTCCTTCATAAAGGTACCGCCTAATGGCCAGAACGAATCGGGAAATTGGAAGAGAAAGGCAGTAATCAAGGTAAAGACCAATAGCATCAACACAGCCAGTCTGGTTTTAAAGCCTAGGATAACCATTACCGAACCACCTAGTTTAAATACCAAGGCAATCCATCCTAATAAAGCCGCTGCTGGTAAGCCTTTCGAAGCTATGAATCCGATAGGTGGACTCATGGTGAAAAGCCAGTTTAATGCCCCAAAAAAGAAGACCGCCGCTATTAGTACACGTCCAATAAGTAAGACCTTATCGTTATTTTCCATCCCATCTAATTTGTCTAACATACTATATCCGCCCGTAGTTGAATTAGTTAGTGATATCTACTGCAACCTAAATATATCGTGGCTGAGATTATATTGCTGACTATAGAAATGCAAACTTGGGCGGTTAGGCTATTTTGGCTTAACAGCCAAAAATGAGCAGAAATTAAAGCATTGAAACCAGGTGGTTACCTGAGAAAAGCCAGCATGCTCTAGTCTTTCGTGATGTGTAAGGGTGGTTTCTGGTAACAATATGTTTTCGATGGCAGTACGCTTTTGGGCTATTTCAAGGTCGCTATAGCCCATAGATTTTTTGAATTTGTGGTGAAGGTCAATTACCAGGTTGTCGGTAATCTCATCTTCAAATTTTATTTTTTCTGAGAGTAATAATGCCCCACCGGGTGCCAACGCTTCATATATGTTTTCAATTAGATCGGAGCGCACATCCGGTTGGATGAATTGGAGGGTAAAGTTAAGAACAATAAAACTGCATGCTTGGAAGTCTGTAGTACAAATATCTTCTTGGCGCAGATTGACTGGAACCTTAAGCGTTTCAATTTGGTCGAGCTTTTTCTGCAAGCCCCGAATCATGGCTTCAGAGTTATCTAATGCCATTATTGATACGCCCTCTGGCAAGCTTCTTTGAGCCATGCTGAGACTGCTACCGCCCAGCGAGCAGCCCAAATCATAGATGTAGGTATTTGCTTGTGCGAATTGTTGTGAAAGCTCTCCAGTCATACCGAGAATGGCAGAGTAGCCTGGTACCGATCTTTCGATCATATCCTCAAAAACTTCGACTACGCCGGAATCAAATCTGAAGTCGGAGATATCTTCGAAGGGCGACTGGAATATGGTGTCCGATTTGGGTGCCAATTGTTGCCTCAGAGATTTTTGATCTCGAGCCCAAGCTCAGGCGCAAGATGCTCATTTTCGGCGTATGTGACTACTGCTGTCGATTGCTTTTCAGGTCTAAGGTAGGTTTCAGTCACCCTATGTAGGTCGTCCATATTTAGTTCCAGAATACGAGTCCTAAAGTCCTCTCTGACTTGTCTGGTGCGGCCGAACAATTCTGCTACGAATGTTTGCCGGGCTTCTCCTGCTGGAGAGCTGGGTTTATCTATCGACGAGACAACGCCAAGAATGGCTTCTTCAAGGTGTCGGGTATCAATATTCTGATTTAACATCTGCCGTACAGAAGTATCAAAATCCTCCAGTGTTTCTTTAAGCCTAGGGTCTCGATAGGAATAAAAGCGAAAAGAACCAGTATTGTTATCCTGACTGGCACCGCCTCCGTATGCACCGCCTTTCTCCCGAATTGCCGGGTGCAGATACAAGTTTCTCAATAGTCCGCCCAATACCGTTAGGGCAGGCGCGTCTGCATGAGCCGAGGTAACAGTGGGAAAGGCTCTGGCACAGAAATTAACTTGAGTATTAGCGATCCACAGCTGATCTGAAGAGGAAGGTACGA
Organism: uncultured Cellvibrionales bacterium; assembly: GCA_913063225.1. Taxonomy (GTDB): domain Bacteria; phylum Pseudomonadota; class Gammaproteobacteria; order Pseudomonadales; family GM7GCV1; genus JABJGI01. The sequence continues at coordinate 8,489 of CAJXYP010000025.1, read as the reverse complement.
GAGGTTCCATACTTAGGGATAGCGCTGGCTCGGATTGTTTTTCTAGCCTCGGTGTTAAGTTGTCTGCAAATGCATCTAATTGGTCTTTTTCGGAAATAATGACCCACTCGCGATCCTGATTGGCTAGCTTCTGATGCAGGTTTTTCAGGGACGCCAATAGAGCGTCTAGTTCATCAGATTGGTTAATCCTGTCGTCTAGAGAGCGCAGAGATTGAATACCATCTAACCCGCCGGTGAACTGATTGAGCCGACTTACTGGAGAAAAGTTTTGCGCGGCGGCAAGCATAGCCAAAGCATGGCCACTACCCGTAATACTGCTATCGCTTCGAGCACGTGTTTGAGCAATGAGTTCGCGGATACGTTCGGACTCATCTAAGCGGCAACTGTCTAACGTGTTAGACATCAGATCCGTCATAGCGGCCTGATTTCTATATAGTGCTTTGGAGGTACTCATTAGATATCCGCGAATATCTTGGGCATTTTGCGGAGTGCCTCTTAGGCTAAAAGATACGCCTATGCCTCCACAAATAGCGGACTGCTGGCGTTGAACTTCTAAGTAGTTTTGTCCGTTGTTGCCAACTTCTGTCATTAACTGGGTCAAGAGCGGCAATAAATATAGCTCTTCAGAATTCAGCTGGGGTAATTCGCTAATAGCCATTTGATAAACTAGGCCATTTGTTCCAGCGGCATACTGGGTTAACTTCTGATTTGGCTGTTTATCTTGCGCCGTTACAAAGGCCATTTCTTTGGGCACATCTTCCAAAGTTACTGTTGGCAATGCTTCTGGATCATCCTCTTGATCCTGGCGCTCGGCCAAAACTCTTGCACCCTCTATGAGCGCTTGAATTTCTTCCTGTCCCATTGATTGCTTTAGTTCCGCCAGCGAATCCTGAAGCGTTTTATCGCGCCTATTAGCAAGAGTGCTATCGGGAGCGAGTGTTAGGCGAACCCTGTGCGGATTGTCTAAAAGTAATCTGCGGCAAAGGTTTTTAATATAGTCCGGATCTTGAATTTCTTCGTGAAGTTGCTTTAGGGCCGGCTCCATATCTAACAACTCAACCGGGTCGCCGCCGTGAGTAGCGCTATTTAGAGCCGTCAGCATTAGCTGCAGCCCATAGGGGTAAGCGTCGCCGGATATTTCTCTTTGCTGCAGTTCAAGCTGGTGCAAACAGGACGCTAAGTCTTCTTGGGGTAACCCTTCGGTAGCGACTTTCTCCAGCACCGATAGTATTAGTTGCTCTACATCTGCGGCCTGATCAGCCTCACTACCTTCCATTCCTGCTACAAAGCACATCTCTCGCTGGGAGTGGTCGGCACCGCATAGGGGCGAAGGAGATCGTCCCAAAGTGCTGGTTTCCAAGGCTTGTTGAAGGGGAGAACTGCTATTTTCCAATAGAACCAGTTCGAGTAACTGAGCTTCCAGAGACGCTTTTAAGTCGATGCTACTACCCAGTAACCAACCAACTACATGGTGTGTGGCTTTGTCCTGAGGTTCAGATTCGGCAAGAGCGTAGCTGCTCTCGACTATTTGAGGTTCGGAGTAGCGTTCTTCTAAGCCCACTCTAATAGGGTCTGCCTTGGTATCAAAGGAACCAATTGCCAAAGCAATTTTTTCTTGATGTTCGCTGGCTTCAATATCGCCAAATGTCATAAAAATAGCGTTTGAAGGGTGATAGTGCGTCTTATGAAAGCTCACAAGCTGTTCGTGGGTCAGTTCCGGGATGTGTTCTGGGTCGCCACCAGAGTTGTAGTGATATGTGGTTGTTGGATAGAGGTGCTCACTCAGGCTTTGCCAAAGGGTAGAAGTAGGTGAGCTCATAGCTCCCTTCATTTCGTTATAGACGATGCCCTTTATTTCCAACGGTGAATTAGCATTATTGGCCTCAGATAGCTCGAGCCGATGTCCTTCTTGAGAGAAGTCCAAAGGATTTAAATTAGGAAAAAATACTGCATCCAAATAGACATCTAGCAGATTATTGAAATCTTTCCGATTTTGGCTCGCAAAGGGATATGCGGTCCAATCAGAGCTAGTGAAAGCATTCATAAAAGTATTAAGAGAGCGCCGGATCATCATAAAAAACGGGTCTCGCACGGGATATTTTTTGCTACCGCAAAGAGCGGTATGTTCAAGCACATGGGCGACACCGGAAGAATTCATTGGCACGGTGCGCAGAGCCACCATAAATACGTTTTCGGTATTGTCTGACTTAAGGTGTATATGTTCTGCACCGCTTATGTGGTGGCGGTATTGTTCGACTGTTAGATTAAGCGCCGAAATATCACGGCTATGTATCAGTTCGAATGCGGTTACAGCGGTGTTCATAGTCTTCCTATTTAGTCTTGGGTTTGCCTTTAGAGCGCGAATTCTAACAGTCTAGGACGGCGCAGGGCGGAGATTTCTGCCGACTATATTACCGCCCGAAATATTTAGGATATTTCTAAGCAAAAGCCTGAGGCATTGAGAATATTCGATTCAGATCTTAGATCGGCCAATACCAAAGGGCGTTTCGTAAGCCAGTCGAGCGGAAAGGTTATTTTTGCCTTGTCAGAGGATATTGAGAATTCGAAATTTGGTAGGTAATCATCAAGACGGCGTTGATTTAACAAAGTTGCTAGTCTGAGTATCACAACCAGAGCAAATACCCGCTCCGGATCATAATGACTGAATTCTGGAAGCTGGTCTGGTTGGAACTTTTTTCGGTAGCTACCCACCAAGACTCCAAGCAGTCTTTGTTCTTCGTCACTAAACCCGGGCATCTCTATATTTTCGAGTATATATTTTGAGTGGCGCTGAATGCCACGTCGATTTATGTGCAGGCCAATCTCGTGAAGCGTGGAGGCCCAATTTAATGTCCGCTCGAGGCTAGTTCGTGATTGTGAAACTATTGTGGCTGCAGATTCTGATTCAGAGGTTAGTTCAGAGTTTGGCGCAAGAGTTGGTGCATAGGCTCGAAAAAGCAGCTCAGCGGTGCTTAGAACTCTGCGGGACTGCTCTTGATCTATGTCGTATCGCAGCACCAAACTACTTACGGTTCGTTCACGGATATCTTGGTGCTGCATACGTTCCGTTAGCTCGTACAAAACTCCTTCCCGCAGAGCCGCGTCTGCATAGCTCATTTGCTCGACATTTAGCTGCTTAAAAGCCGCAATCATTATTGATAAACCGGCTGCGATAATGGGCTTTCTGGAATCATCCATATTACTAATACGATCACTGTGACCCTCTTCAATTAATTCAGCTTTCATTTTACGAAGCGCTTCAAGATTAAATTGCCTGCTTTCCAACCAGCCCTTGCTGTCGAGATATTGTGCAATGGCTTTGGCGGTACCCGAGGTGGCGACAGCTACATCCCAGCCGGTGTAGCAAAACCTGCGGTCAATAACTTCCAGGCGCTGCTGTGCTAGTGTTTCAGCTGCTTGAAATCTGTCTAAACTAATTTTCCCGTCCGCAAAAAAGCGCCGGGTATAATTAATACACCCCATCGGCTGACTGCTCAGTTGAAGAGGGTTGAAGTGCTTGCCAATGGCGAATTCAGTGCTACCGCCACCGATATCGAGAACTAGGCGTTTCCCTTCTGTATGGCTGGTATGGGCAACGCCTTGATAGATTAGCCGGGCTTCTTCATCCCCCGAGATAACTTCTACGGGAAATGGAAAAATCGTTTTGGCTGCTCGGACAAATTGGTTACGGTTTTTTGCGCGACGCAAAGTAAAGGTCGCAACTATCCGGATATTTGAAGGCTTTAGGTTCTGTACTGTCTCGCCAAAACTGTTTAGGGCTTTAAGTCCGCGCTCCATGGCGTCAGAAGATAGTTCATTCTTGTCATTTAGCCCTTCTGCCAAGCGGACAAGTAGCTTTTCCTGAACTAGCGGCTGCAGAGTACCGTTAGTTAATCGAGCAACTATAAGATGAAAAGAATTGGAGCCAATATCGATAGCTGCCAAGGTTTCAGATTCTGAAGGGACAAGTTCAACTCTGTCAGCCATTCTATCCAAGCTTGAACTGTTGTCGTTGGTTTGGGCCTTCTCGCTCAATTTGTTTTCTCTTCGAATTCCTTTATCAGGCTATATACCGCCTGCTGAGATCGTACACTCCGGCGGTTGCCGCGCGGAACGTACTTATTATTCTGGTTGGCATTGATAATCCTAGCTTTGTAGTTGTCCTTAAATTGCAGGTCCAAAATAGACAATAACTGATGTTTGAGTTTCTCATCGTATATAGGGGCGGTAACTTCCACCCGATCATCCAGATTTCGGGTCATCCAGTCTGCAGAAGATATAAAAACCTCTGAATCGCCGCCATTGTGAAAGTGCAAAATACGAGAATGTTCTAGGTACCGATCAATAATGCTGATTATTCGTATATTGGTGCTGACACCAGGCACACCAGGTTTTAGGGTGCACATGCCTCGCACCATAAGTTCTATTTTTACTCCGGCTTGACTAGCCTCGCAGAGGTCTGCAATCAATTTGTCGTCGTCTAGATTGTTCATCTTGGCTCGTATCAGGCCTGTGCCGCCTTGAGCTACGTTTTCCATTTCCCGCCGAATTCGCATGGAGATACCTACTCTGGTATTCATGGGTGACACCATAAGGTGCTTGAGCTTGGGTTGGCGGTAACTCTGATCAATAAAGGTAAATACACTTCGAGCCTCTTTGCAGATTGCTTGATGCGAAGTGAGTAGCGCGGTGTCTGTGTATAGCTGCGCAGTTTTCTCGTTAAAATTACCTGATCCTATAACGGCATAAAGCCTTTCTTTCCCCTGGACCTCTCTGGAAACAACGCAAAGCTTAGAGTGTACTTTTAGGCTGGGTATGCCAAAGGTAACCCTGATTCCGGCTTCGACAAACTTCTCCGTAATGGAAAGATTTTGTTGTTCGTCAAAACGAGCCGTCAATTCGATATTAACGGAAATAAACTTACCGTTTCTGGCCGCATCGATGAGCGACTCGGCCACTCGAGAGTTAGCCGCAATTCGGTAGATATTTAGTTGTATCGCGGTAACCGAAGGATCAAATGCAGCCTGACGCACAAATTCCGTGAAGTGACTAAAACGGTGATAGGGGTAGTGCAGTAAAATATCCCCGCCATCAATGGCTTCAAAAACGTTAAGTGTATCCGCGAATCGATGGCTGGTGATAGCCGGTAATTTTCGAAACTCCAGATGAGGGCCGATAGGATTGGGGAAATCGATGAAGTCACGAAAGGCTCGATAGCGTCCACCGGGGATGACGGTATCAACATCCTCAAACCCCAGCTGCTCTCGTAACATTGTCCTGATCGCAAGAGGCATAGTTCGGTCATAGGTTAGGCGCACGGGTTCACCGTTCATACGCTGTTTCATGCCTTCGGACATTTTCTTAATCAGGCTTTGCTCGTGATCCTCACCCAGCACATATCGTGAATCACGGGAAAACTTCATGGACCAGGCGTCGAGACTGTCGTAATCAAAAAACCCGCCGAAAATATCGTCCAGGCAATGTCGTATAACCTCATCCATCATCATGAAGTAGTTGCGGGCGGTCCCACGGTCTGGAGGAACGTTGACAAATCTAGGTAGCCGTTCAGGCACATCAATTACGGCGTAATTGAGCTCAGCGCCCTTCTTAAGCTGGACAATTAGGTAGGATATTTCTGATTCAAGACTATCCTGAAGAGGCCTTTTTTCATTCAGTAATATGGGCACAATGTGCCGCAATATCTTGTTGCGAAAGCGATGTTTAAGCCAGGCACTCTGTTTTTCGGTTAACTCACTCTCTTTGAGGAAGAAGATTTTTCGTTTGCGGAGCTCCGCTTGAATATCCTCATAAATCTCGTCGAACTCAATACTTAATCTACGAACTTTGGACTGGATTTTATTCAGCAACTTCCTTGTTTCAAGCGGATCACCGCGCCTTTCCTCTAAAAGAGATTGGCGCCGCAAGTTTGCAACCCGAACCTTAAAGAACTCATCCTGATTGTTAGAAAATATTCCCATGAATCGAATTCTTTCGACAATCGGGTTTCGTGGATCGGCAGCTTCTTGTAGAACTCTTTCGTTGAACGAAAGCCAACTCAGTTCCTTAGGAAAAATCATCTGCGAATATTCCACTTTTATGCTGATTTAACCTCCGCTCAAATTCTTAACTTCATCAAGTTTTGTGTGCAGAGAAGATAAGGCTTGTTCAATATCCGAGAGCTTTTTCTTCTCAGCCTCAACAACCGTAGCCGGTGCATTATCGACAAACCTTTGGTTCGACAGTTTGCCCTTCAATCGTGACGATTCTGTTACCAGCTTTTCTACTTCTCTGTTGAGTCGTTTAACCTCAGCTTCTACATCAATTAATCCTGCCATTGGGATCATAACTTCGAGATCACCGGCTAAACCTGTTGCGGAGAAGGGTGGCTTTTCTTGATCTTCGAGCCAGCGAACTTGCTCTAAGTTGGCCAGTTTGCAGAGAAGCGTTTCTGTACTTTGCATCCGGGCACGATCTTCTTCAGATCCTTTGTCCAGCAGCATGCTCAGTTTTTTCCCCGGTGATATATTCATTTCACCGCGGATATTGCGCACAATCAAAATAAGCTGTTGAAGCCAGGCAATATCGGCTTCCGCAGCTTCGTCAATGTGGTTCGGATCAAACTCGGGGTAGGGCTGCAGCATTATGGTATCGCCAGGTTTGCCCGCGAGGTCATGTACTGACTGCCAAATCTCTTCGGTTATGTAAGGCATGATGGGGTGCGCCATTCGCAGGGTCGCTTCTAGAACCTGCACCAGCGTTCTGCGTGTCCCTGTTTTTAGGGCCTCGGGTGCATTGTCATCCCAGAGAACGGGCTTAGATAGCTCTAAATACCAATCACAGTATTCGTGCCAAACGAACTCATAGATGGCCCGGGCGACAAGATCAAACCGGTATGCCTCTGTAGCTTCCGCAACCGTCTTTTCAGCGTTCTGCAAGCGGGAAATGATCCACAAGTCAGGCAGACTCAATTTAACCTCGCGTCCGTCCTCACCGCAGCTTTCGCCCTCGGCATTCATTAAGACGTAACGACTGGCATTCCAGAGCTTATTACAAAAATTACGGTAGCCTTCGAGGCGCTGCATGTCCCAATTTATATCTCTTCCGTTTGTCGCGAGCGCGGCTAGAGTAAATCTGAGTGCATCGGTACCGTGGGCTTCAATACCCTTAGGAAACTGCTTCTCAGTGCTTTTACGGATTTTTTCCGCGAGCTGAGGTTGCATGAGGTTACCGGTGCGTTTCTGTAGAAGGTCTTCGAGAGAAATACCATCAATCATATCCAGTGGGTCGAGAACGTTACCTTTGGATTTGGACATTTTCTGCCCTTGCTCATCTCTAATTAGACCGGTTACGTATACGGTATGGAAAGGCACCTCTTTCTTGAAGTGGAGCGTCATCATGATCATGCGCGCCACCCAGAAAAAGATTATGTCAAAGCCGGTAACGAGAACGCTGGAAGGATGGAACTTGGCCAGATCTTGGGTGTTTTCTGGCCAGCCTTGTGTAGAGAATGTCCAAAGCGCAGAGCTAAACCAAGTGTCCAGAACATCGTCGTCTTGACGAAGTTGAATATCTCCCAATGAATGCTTTTCGCGCACTTCTTGCTCAGAGCGTCCAACATAAACGCCACCCTCGGTGTCGTACCACGCAGGGATACGATGCCCCCACCAAAGCTGTCGACTGATGCACCAATCTTGAATATCCCGCATCCATGAGAAGTACATGTTTTCGTAGGATTTGGGTACAAAGGCGACATCGCCATCTTCAACCGCTTTGATTGCTTCGTCAGCTAGGGGTTGAACGCGCACATACCATTGGTCTGTGAGCAAGGGCTCCACAACGACACCAGATCGGTCGCCATAAGGGATTTTTAAATCATGATCTCTAATTTCTTCGAGCAGTTCTAGTGATTCAAAGTCCGTAATGATTTTCTTGCGGGCAGCAAAGCGCTCTAACCCGACAAAACCTTCCGGGGCCTGAGTATTTTCCTGTTCAATTACAGCGCCTTTGTAGTTTAGCCATTCAAAACTCTCTAAAAGTGAAGCGTCTTGGTCAAACAGGTTTATTAGCGGTAAATCATGGCGCTTGCCAACTTCGTAATCATTGAAATCATGGGCCGGTGTGATTTTCACGCAGCCGGTACCAAACTCGCGGTCGACATAGTCATCCGCAACAATAGGAATACGCCGGTTTACCAAAGGAAGATCAACATATTTACCGACCAAGTCGGTATAGCGTTCATCGTCCGGATGAACTGCTACGGCGCTATCACCAAGCATTGTTTCTGGGCGCGTGGTGGCAACTACTAAATAGTCTTTTCCCTCTGAAGTGGTTACTCCATCTGCGAGAGGGTAGCGGAAGTGCCAAAGGAAACCCTTCTTCTCACGATTTTCAACTTCGAGGTCAGAAATCGCGGTATGTAATTTCGGATCCCAGTTAACCAGCCGCTTTCCGCGATAGATTAATCCTTCGTCGTGCAGACCTATAAAAAC
>CAJXYP010000024.1 GCA_913063225.1 uncultured Cellvibrionales bacterium | reverse complement strand
TAATGATACGGCGACCACCGAGATCTACACCTCTCTATTCGTCGGCAGCGTCAGATGTGTATAAGAGACAGGTGGTAGACACCATGCTGAGAATCAATACTCCGGCAGATCAAGTTGCTGAGGCGCAAGCACAGGTATGGCGATCAGAGCGGGCATTGGCGAGCTTGCGGAGCATTCTCGGCGGCAACGCCATGAGTGGCAATTTCGACCCTATTGCCGCCGCAGAACAATTTCGCAATGATGTTTTAGTCTTTTCTGAAGTGCTTGTGGGCATGCGCGACGGCAACCGCTTACTAGGGATTAGCCGCGTGGAAAGTCCTGAGGTCCGAATTTTATTGGATCAAATTGAGAGCCAGTTCGAGAGCATTAATACTTCAGTACAGGCACTGATAGATGCATCATCCTCTCTTTCGGTGACATCTGATGCGGCGGATTCAATCCTTCGCACCGGTGCCGACTTGTTAACCGGCACGCAAATACTATCTTTGGAAATTGCTGCATTACCTGAGCGTTTTGACGTTCGCCCTTTCAGCACTCCCACGGTATTTTTCGCTGCCACCACAGCGGCTATTTTGGGCTTTCTAATTAGCTTGCTAATTTTTAGGCAAACCCGAACTAATTTGCGCGTGCAAGAAGGCGCGAACGAAGGCAACCAAGAAGCCATTCTTAGACTGCTCGATGAAATAGCCGATCTTGCAGAAGGCGATCTAACGGTAAAAGCTACCGTAAGTGAAGACTTCACCGGAGCCATTGCCGATTCCATTAACTACGCGATCGAACAGCTAAGAGAGCTGGTTGCCAATGTGGTGGTTACTGCCGAAAGTGTGGCTGGCGCGTCTAACGAAACTAGGGCCATTGCACTGCGGCTTACTGAAGCGTCTGAACATCAATCCTCACAAATAAGCGATACAACAAAATCCATCGCTTCTATCGCAGACAATTTGACCTCCGTATCCAGCGATGCCGAAGAACTCGCCTCTGTAGCCCAAAGCTCAGTTGACGTTGCCCGAACGGGCAACCAAGTGGTACAAAATTCTATTACCGGCATGAACGATATACGGGAACAGATTCAGGACACTGCAAAGCGTATTAAGCGCCTAGGAGAAAGTTCTCAGGAAATTGGCGATATCGTTTCACTTATCAATGATATTGCCGACCAGACCAATATTTTGGCTCTCAATGCCTCGATTCAAGCGGCCATGGCCGGTGAGGCTGGTCGGGGATTTGCCGTTGTTGCTGATGAGGTTCAGGGGCTTGCGGAGCGCGCAGCGTCTGCCACCAAACAAATTGAATCCTTAGTGCGGGCCATCCAGACGGACACCAACGAAACGGTAGCCTCAATGGAACAAACTACTTCAGAGGTAGTGCGGGGAGCCGAGCTAGCCAACAGCGCTGGAGAGTCTCTGACAGAAATTCAATCCACCTCGGAAAATTTGGCCACGCTAATTTTGGCAATTTCTACTGCAGCCAAAGAACAGTCAGATCAGGCAAACCGCGCATCTAGATCGATGCGGGTTATTTCGGATATTACCGAGCAAACTTTGGCCGGCAGTACCGCCTCGGGTAAGGCAATTGGAGAACTGGCAGAGCAAGCTATCCGATTGCGTGGCTCTGTTGATGATTTCAAATTGCCTCAGGGAACCAGCGCCTCCGCCTTTATTTCAGGGCAGCCGGATAACAGCGCGTTTGGTCAGACTTCCGACCTTACAGACCTAATACTCGACACTCAGTCAGCAAACTCTATAGAGGAGCTAGACGCTCGATCAGAAAAAAATGAAGAATCTGATTTGGATAAAACGCAAATTCTGACACCTATTCCTGGCACTTCGAGAAGCAATATCAAAGCGAACCAAGCTGGTTCAAATAGTGAAGAAGAATCGGAGAACCATGGAATTGATGTCGATTTTGACATGATAGATGAGAGCACTGAACAGCCTGAAGATAGCGAACAAACGATTGGTGCCAACGAAGCTCCTGAAGAAGGCCTTGATGACGAATTCGACTTGGGTGACGACGAGGACTTTTTGTCCTTTGATATCGACCTCGACGACGAAGACCACAAGTAACAGGCGCTTTAGTAATGTCGAGCTCTGATTCTCACACGACTGACGCCAGCCAATGGGTTGTCACCCAAATCCAAGTTGAATTGGATGAAGCGCTCACCAAGCTTGAGCGTTATATCGAGTACCCTGAAGAAACAGAACAATTGCAGGAATGCGCTGAGGCGTTAAAGAACACTGAAAACGTTTGCCTTATGACAAACATGGATGCACAAGCAGTGTTATCCGCAGAGTTGCACGATCTCAGCAATAGGCATCTGGAAAATCCCGATAAAAACAGAGACCAAATTCTCGGTATTATTTCCGAGGGAGTTCTAACACTTCGCGCCTCTCTAGACACGGCCGGGGGCGACGCAATATTTATAAAATTGACGCCTCGAGTTAACAACATTCGAGCGCTTACAGAACAACCCCTCGCTAGCGAATCAGAATTGTTCCAGCCTGATATGGCTGCTGGACTGCAATCATTTTCCAGAACCTTTAGCGAAACTTTGGATTCCGCGATAATGCGCAAGATCAGAACTCTTTACCAGCGTTCTGCTCTGGTACTAATGCGCGATGGTTTGACCGACACCATTCTTAACGACCTTCAAAAGGTCTTCAAACTGCTTTATCAGCGTGGCGGCACCGCCTATTTATCGGCCGTCGCCTTTACCTTCTTGGCGCTGCTGGAAAAGATTGCCGCCGAAGACCTCCAATTTGAATTGGCATTGCGGCAACAGTTTAAACGCGTCGACGAAGTACTTAAAAAGCTTATAGCAGGTGGCGATCACGAAGATTGGGGACTACAGAAAAACCTTCTCTTCTATCTGGCCATTAGTGATGGTGAACAACCCGCTGGTACTAGGACTCTGAATTTTTTCAAATTGCAGAATTTTGCCAAGACCGCGCAAGAAATCAATACCGGCAGCGTTGCGCATTTTGATGCAGCATTGCTTGAACCCGTTGTTGACGCGCTTAGTGCAAATATCACGCAGGCTAAAACCGCTCTTGAAGATGCCTTAACAGGGCAGCTCGACTTCGGCGAAACCAAACGACTTCTAGACATTCTTATCACTCGCATGGGTGACACCCTCGCGATGATTGGGATCGAAGATGCACAGGCCACTGCCGCCGAAGTCAGCAATACAGTTCGCAGTTGGAAGTCCATCGATTCAATAGAAAAAATTAGTGACGAAGACCTCTCTACGGTAGCTGATGCGTTAGTGCGGCTTGAAGTTCGCCTGAAATCGCTGACCAGCTCTCATTCTAGCGCCTCAAATGAGAACATCGACTCTGCCAGCGAAGTCGGTGACGCTAGGCAAATGTTGTTAAATCAGGGCCGCCTGTCCGTCGAAAGGTCCAAAGCTGATATCAACGACTATATGAGCCGTGACTTTGACTCTCATGCTCTCGAAAAGGTACCTGTGTATCTAACTGAATTGGAAGGTGCATTGCGATTTTATCCCTTGGATAGATTGGCAAATATTGCGGTGTCCGTGAGAAGTTATATTCAATTTGAATTGCTCGAAAAACGGGTAACCCCCGACCCAGAGCCAATAGATCTTTTGGCCGACATAATAGTATCCATTGACTACTACCTCGAATGCCTCGAGCAAGACGCCAGCTTTAATTTGGGCTTTCTTATTGATAAAGCCGAAGAAAACTGTGCCTTTATTGGTTATCCGGCCCAATCCCCAGATATTGAATTAGCTGTCCCACCTCCAACTGATATCACGGAGGAAGAAATCGAGAATGAGGGGGCTATCAAATTAGAGAAAACTGCCGAGCCCGTGCCCGAACCCGAACCCGAACTACTGGAGGATGCGCAAGGAGATCCTGAAGATGAAATAGTCTCGATCTTTATCGAAGAGCTAGAGGAAGTTGTGCCAGATGCAATGGAGAATTTGCAGAAGTGGTCTGAACACAACGACGAAAATGCTCTTCAGGACTTACGACATGCCTTCCAGACCTTGAAGGGTGGCGCACGCATGATCGGTGCTACGACAATTGGGGAGCTAAGCTGGGCGCTCGAAAGCTTGCTCAATCAGGTCACAAACGGCTTAGTATCAGCTGCGACAGAGATCTACGAAGTATCTGATGCGGCGCTTAAAAGCTATCCAGCACTTATCGAACAACTTAAAGTGGGACAAGGCGAGAGCGAGCCCGAGAATATTGCTGAACTGCGCCAAAATGCCGACCGTCTGAGTAGACCAGAAGCCGCCGAAGACGCTGTTCCAGAGCAGGCTGGAAGTGCCTCTTTAACCTCTATATATGCCGAAGAAGCGAAGCAACATCGCGCTTCTATAGTTCACGAAGTAAGTACTTCTAAAAATAGTGAATCAAATGGCTCACCCACAGATTCAATGGCAAGGGCCTTTCAGGTTCTTATCGAAGGCGCCTATACCTCTGAACTACCCAAGCTTGCCAAAGACCTCGAACCAATCCTAAAACTCTGTCGTCACTACACACTATTGGGCGAGTCGATGCCCGATGCCTTTGTATCGCTGCTTGGATTGTGGGCAAAATCTTTTGATGAAGCCCTAGATCAGCTTTCGCGGGGAGGCGTATTTGAGCCGCAATTAATGGCAAGCGTCTCGCAAGAATTCAGAGCTCTACTCGAATCAGAAGAAGCACGCATTGCTGATGATTTTTCGCAAAATAGAGAGCGCAGATTCCAACCTTTACACCGAGTAATGGCCGAAGAACTTAGCTATTTACTTAGCGCTGACCAAAGCTTCTTGCGCTGGAGAGAAGGCGAAGTTGCTGATACAGAGAAAACCGGAATCCTCAGTGACCTGAATACGCTCAACGAAATTTCTACCTTATGTAAGGTCGACGAACTCTCCGAGTACAGCTTTGCATTATCCGCAGCGATCCAAGCCAAAATTGATCAGGAGTCTATAACCGCGGAAACATACGAAACGCTTCATCAGGGATACGACCTTCTGCTTGGCATGCTGGATTCCGTCGCATCGTGGCAGGTCATTTCGACCCCTTCGGAGGAAAGCTTACAAAACTTATCGCGGCTTGCAGGATTAGAACGTGCTGGGCCTGAGCCTGAACCGGCTATTGCGGACGTAGACCAGGAGTTTGGTGTTGGCACTGAAAGCCTTGAGCCCCTAAACAGCCCTGAGCTAATTGACAGCCCAGAGCCCCAAAAAAGCCCTGAAGCCAATGAAGTCGAATCAATAAGCGAGCCCGGCGCAGCGCCAAAAAAATCTAGCGCTTATGTGGACGATGATTTCCAAGATGAGTTAATGGAAACCTTCTTGGAAGAGGCGGAAGACCTTTTAAACGACATCAGCGCAACGTTAACTAGCTGGCGATCCGAACCTGATGATTTCAGTCACGCAGATTCCTTACATAGAGCACTTCATACCTTAAAAGGTGGAGCTCGTTTGTCTGGAATGGAGGCTCTCGGCTCTGCCGCTCACGATTTCGAGTCCTACTCGCTAGACCACCAGGTTGCGAGAAACGCCAATTCAGAATTTTTCGACGAATCAATGGCTCGTTACGACATATTGATGGGAATGGTTGAAATGGCTCGTTCCGGCGAGCCCATTGATGCCTCGTCGCCACCTGCTGCCGCCTCCGATGAGGCTGCATCGGAATCCGTAATTATTACGCCCATAGCAGACGAGCCTGCCCCAGCGCAAAAGGATAGTGAGTCATTCGATGAAGTTTCGGATTCAACCTTAAGCGCTGAGCCGGAAGTTAAAGCCCCTTCAGAAAAAAGCGCTTCGCTGGAAGGAGCCTTTAAGGCTCAGGAACAAGAAAAATCGAATACGGATGAACCACTGCGCGGAAGTGCCGAAAATCGTGTAGAAATGGTGCGTCTACGCGCACCGGATTTAGACGAGATTATTAATCTATCCGGAGAGTCCACGGTATTCCGGACTCGCGTTGAGGCCGAAGTTACTAGCCTAAACAACACCATCACCGAACTCGAAAATACCATCGATCGCATCCAAATGTTGGCGCGCCGACTAGATGTAGAGACGCAAGCTCAGATTGTATTCCGCAAAGAACAGATCGCAGATTCAGAAGATCCTAAAAACTTTGATCCCTTGGAAATGGACCGCTACTCAATGCTGCAGCAGCTGTCTCGACAGTTGAATGAGTCAGCATCTGACCTCAGAGATTTGCGCGGCAGCCTGTCATCCAGCAACTCAGATACGCTTACCTTGCTCACGCAGACCTCTCGCCTGCAGTCTGAGCTCAATGATCGATTAATCAGAACGCGCATGGTGCCTTTTGGCCGCCTTATGCCCCGTTTACAGCGCATGACTCGCCAGATAGCGACAGCGCTTGAAAAGAAGGTGCAACTGCATACGGGGGTCTTGGAAGGAGAGTTAGACCGAAACGTACTTGATCAAATATTGCCCGCGCTGGAACATGTGCTGCGCAACGCCATAGATCACGGAATTGAAACTACTGAGGCGCGCTTAGAAGCGGGCAAAGAACCCTCTGGACGCATTGGACTGGAAGTTCAGCGCGACGGCGCTCAAGTGGTTATTAAGATCGCTGACGATGGCCAAGGTATTAACCTTGAGCGAGTAAAGCAGCGCGCATTGGAGAAGGGACTTATTAACCAGGCTCAAGCCTCTTCCATGCAGGATGCAGACATTGCAGATCTGATATTTATGCCGGGCTTTTCCACCGCTGAATCGCTAACAGAAATCTCTGGCAGAGGCGTCGGGATGAACATTGTTAGGTCCATTGTTAGCCAACTTGGGGGAACAGTAGAAGTCGGATCTAAATCGGGAGTCGGCTCCACATTCTTCCTGAGAATACCCTTTACGCTTTCGGTGAACCGAGCGCTGATGATAAGCATTGATGAGAATAAATATGCACTGCCCTTATCTTCTCTAGAGGCACTTGCGAGAGTTCCAAAACAAGAGCTCGATAGCTACTACGAAGAAGATGACAAATACCTGAGCTATGGCAACCACAGATATCGGGTGATGTATTTGGGTGAAATCCTCAAGACTTCAAAGAGGCCACCGACTGAATCTTTGACGGACCGGACAGTACCCCTGGCCCTATTTCGATCTGGAGAATTTTCCGTGGCCGCTCAAGTTGATGAGATTTTCGGTAGCCAAGAGATCGTGGTTAAGTCTCTGGGTCACCCTTTCAATAATATTCCCGGTGTATCCGGAGCAGCGATTATGGGTGACGGCACGGTGCTAGTAACCCTCGATATGTTTACCCTAATGAGCAAGGTTGACCATTCCAGTCTGGGCGACCAGCCACAAATCGATAATCGCGAATTAATTGAAGAAGAGCAAACACAAATATTAGTAGTGGATGATTCCGTTACTGTTCGAAAAGTCACCAGCAGATTTTTGAAACACGAAGGTTTTGCCGTTAGCCTTGCCCGAGACGGGGTTGAAGCCCTGAAAATGATAAATGAGTATATCCCAGACCTAATTATTCTCGACGTTGAAATGCCAAATATGGACGGCTTCGAGTTGATAAGTATTTTGCGCTCCAATGAACGCTTCGAAGATATTCCAGTTATATTGATCACTTCTCGCACGGGCGAAAAACATCGCCAACGGGGGCTCGAGTTGGGGGCGCAGCGCTATTTCGGCAAGCCCTACCGTGAAGAAGAAATTATGGTTGCCATAGGCGAACTAACTGATTTTCAGGGCAGCAATAGCTGATGAGCGCGACCTTCCCTCTTGGCAGTACGATCGCAATATGTGATGGGTTTAATTTGCTGCTGCCAAGTAACCTAATTGCAGATGTTGTATCCGCTGTGACCATTGATCAGAAAAGTGGCGAGAACCTTTGGTCTATTGGCGATCTCAGCTGGCGAGGATTGCACCTTCCGGTAATCAGCATCGAGCTGATGATCTTGCACCGAGCGCCTCGTTTGCGCGGCTCACATGTTGCAATATTCCACGGAACAGTTGATACCGAAAAGCTACCTTTTTTCGGAGTTCCATTGCAGGCAATGCCGCACAACTTCAACCTTGAAAATAATAGAGATGTTACTCAACGCTCTGACCTTTTAGAGCTAGATTTCTGTGCAATGAAAGTTACGGCAAGAGGCGTATCCACTGTGATCCCAGAGCTCGAAGCCATCGAAAACCAGCTTTTAGAAACCCTCTAGAGCAACCAGCACTTTCAGCTTCGGCCAGCGAAGCTCACAAACAACCGTCAGACTAGCAAAGCCAATAGAGCAGAGCCCTCAGCTCTGCCTAGGAGAAAAAAGAGCCTTCAGCCCGAGCGCAGCGAACAAAGAGTTAACAATCTCCAAGCAAAGACTGAAACAAGGCAATTACCGCCACTGGTGCGGTTTCGGTTCGCAGCACTCTCGGTCCAAAAGCGACGCTAGAAAATCCGCCTCCTTCAAACAGCTGCTCTTCCATTTCATCAAAGCCACCTTCCGGTCCAATCGCTAGATTAAGAGTTTTCGGTGAACGTAGCTCAGATATTTTCTCGCCTATTGGCCGTCCTGCAGGGTGTAACAAAAACCCAATGCCAGCCCCAGTTTGCTGCATCCACTGTTCACAACTTTTGGGTAGGGACATTTTCGGAATCGCTGTGCGTCCAGATTGTTCACAAGCCGAGACAACCAACTTATTCCACTGATCCAGTTTTTTTGTTTGACGCTTGGCATCGCCAAGGCGATCTGAACGAGCGCACTCCAACGGCGTAATGGAACTCACTCCCAATTCAACTGATTTTTGAACCGCCCAGTCGAATCTATCTCCGCGGCTAAGTGCCAGGCCCAAATTTATCTGCAGTGGCGACTCACGGTCAATAGGATCGAATTTTTTGATTTCTACCTGCGCTCGCCTCGAATCCGCCTCTATAAGCTGAGCCTGGTACTCCCCACCTTGCCCATTAAAAAGAACCAAAGGCCGCCCAGCTTTCATCCGCAACACTCGACATACATGTCCGGATGCGAATACATCCAGCTCGCATACCTGACTGGGAGACATATCTTGGTCTAGAAATATTCTAGGAACTCTCAAATAGCACTCTCAATTCGTACTCGCAAATAGCACTCTCAGTTCGCAGTGCGATATAGAAGTAGCCTAGATGCTTGATTTAATCCTCGGAAAAATTCAACCGCTCGCATATATTCAATACGGCCTGACTTTGATTCATAGAATAAAAGTGTAACCCAGGAACACCTTCCGCCAATAATCCTGCACAAAGGTCTGATACTACATCTTCACCAAAACGCAGCAAATCTTCCTGTGATTTCAAATCATTCATCGCATTTCTAAGCCAACGAGGAATATCAGCACCACAAAGATCAGAAAACCGAATCAGGTTTTCCGTATTAAGAATCGGCATTATTCCCGGGTAGATAGGTTTGCTAATTCCAGCTGCTACACATCTATCTCTAAAATAAAGGAAACCTTCCAAACTATAAAAATATTGAGTTACTGCGGCGTCAGATCCAGCGTCCAACTTGCCAGCTAGGTATTGGATGTCTGTCGAAAGGTCTATCGCTTGAGGGTGCTGCTCCGGATAACAAGCCACCGAGATATGGAACCAATCGCCAAAGCGCGCACGAATAAATTCAACCAGCTCATTTGCATATACAGGCTTCACCTGACCCATGCCCGAAGCTAAATCCCCTCGCAAAGCAACTAGGCGTTTAATGCCTTCATCTACATAGGACTGAAGTAATTCAGCAATAATTTCTTCCGAATCAGTACCGAAAGAAAGGTGAGGAGCAACATTTAATCCACGGCGAGCCATCCCAGTAACCACTGACTGAGTTTGGCCTCTTGTGGAACCACCGGCACCATAGGTCACGGAAAAATACTCCGGACCTAAGGGCAGTAGCGCATCAACACTGGCGTTTAACTTTTCGAGGCCAACCTCCGTTTTCGGAGGGAAAAACTCGATACTAATTTTTTGTGCTGTCATAGACCTGCGATCCAATCGCCGCTTCTCCGTATATTTCTAGTAGCGATAGGTGTCTGGCTTAAATGGACCAGTTTGAGACACGCCAATATATTCGGCTTGCTCGTCCGTCAGCAGAGTAACCTGACCACCAAAACCTCGAACCATATGTGCCGCTACCTCTTCATCAAGGTGCTTTGGTAGCACTTCAACGCGCAAGTTCTCAGCCTTATCAGCTTCGTTCATATCTGCGTACTTCTCAGCAAACAAATGCATTTGCGCCAATACCTGATTTGCAAAGGAACCATCCATAATGCGTGAAGGGTGGCCTGTAGCATTACCCAAATTCACCAAACGGCCTTCGGAAAGCAATATTAAGTAATCACCAGCTGCACGATCCCGATGGATACGGTGCACCTGAGGCTTAACTTCTTCCCACTCCCAATTTTCACGCATAAAGGCTGTATCAATTTCATTGTCAAAGTGACCGATATTACAAACGACGGCACTGGCTTTAATAGCACTCAAAATATTGGAGTCACACACTCGAACATTGCCGGTTGTGGTTACCAACATATCGGTATCCTTCAACAGCCGTTGATCAATGCAATCAATGCTTCCCGTATTTACGCCGTCTATATATGGAGAAACAACTTCAAAGCCGTCCATACAAGCCTGCATTGCACAGATCGGATCAATCTCCGAGATCCGCACTATCATGCCTTCTTGACGTAGGGACTGAGCCGAACCCTTACCCACATCACCATAACCCATTACCAAAGCGCGCTTACCTGCCATCAAATGGTCAGTACCACGCTTAATAGCGTCGTTTAGCGAATGGCGGCAGCCATACTTATTGTCATTCTTAGACTTAGTAACCGAGTCGTTGACGTTGATCGCCGGCACGCGCAACAAACCGTCACGCAACATATCTTGTAGCCGGTGAACACCCGTTGTGGTCTCTTCGGTAATACCGTGCACAGCATCCAAAATTTGCGGATATTTTTCGTGCAGCATGGCGGTTAAATCGCCACCATCGTCCAATACCATATTGGCGTTCCAAGGAGCACCATCTTTTAGAATGGTTTGTTCAAGGCACCAATCATACTCATCTTCTGTTTCTCCTTTCCAAGCAAAAACTGGTACGCCTGCTTCTGCGATCGCAGCCGCAGCATGGTCTTGCGTGGAAAATATATTACAAGAGCTCCAGCGCACATCGGCTCCCAAGTCGACTAAGGTTTCGATAAGCACAGCAGTTTGAACCGTCATATGGATGCAGCCTAATATGCGAGCTCCTTCCAGTGGTTTTTCATTTGCATAGGAGGTGCGTAAAGCCATAAGTGCCGGCATTTCAGTTTCGGCGATTTCTATTTCTTGACGACCCCATCGGGCCAGAGAAATATCGGCAACTTTATAGTCGCTAGTAGTGTTAGGGGTTGCAGCTGAATTCATAATTAGTCTCTTTGTAATCTGTTATTAAAGCGCTTTTGCAAGCAGCGAAGCGCGATCTGTGCGCTCCCAGGTAAAGTTTTCGCCTTCACGGCCAAAATGACCGTAACTGGCAGTTTCGCGGAATATTGGTCGTCGCAGATCGAGCATATCGATAATGCCTCGAGGTCTAAGGTCGAAGTGTTCACGAACCAACTGCTCAATTTCCGCGTCGGGCAGTTTGCCTGTTCCCTGTGTATCCAAGGCGATGGATGTTGGCTCCGCAACACCGATGGCGTATGAAATTTGTATCTCACATCGATCGGCAAGGCCAGCAGCAACAATATTTTTTGCCACATAACGACCTGCATAAGCAGCGGATCTATCTACTTTACTTGGATCCTTGCCGGAGAATGCACCGCCCCCATGACGCGCCATACCACCGTAAGTGTCCACAATAATTTTTCGACCGGTAAGCCCACAGTCACCCACGGGGCCGCCAATAATAAACTGGCCGGTTGGATTGATGTGGTAGCGAGTGCCTTCATGCAGCCAAGCCTCAGGCAGAATAGGTCGAATAATCTCTTCCATCACCGCATCTTGAAGATCCGCCAAACTAATGTCCGGACTGTGTTGCGTAGAAAGCACCACTGCATCAATAGCTTCTGGCTTTCCATCTTCACCGTAGCGAAGGGTAACTTGGCTCTTTGCGTCTGGGCGCAACCAAGGCAGCGTGCCGTTCTTGCGAACCTCAGCCTGTCGTTTGGTCAATAGATGGGCAAAATGAATAGGGGCTGGCATAAGCACATGAGTTTCATTACTTGCATAGCCGAACATCATGCCCTGGTCACCAGCGCCTAATTCTTTCTCGTCGGTCTCTTCAACGCCAAGAGCAATATCACCGGATTGCTTGCCAATGGCATTTAAAATTGCGCAACTTGCGCCGTCAAAGCCGACATCGGAACTATCGTAGCCAATATCCAAAATTACGCCTCGAACCACTTCTTCAAGATCAACGTATGTATCTGTAGCTACTTCACCGGCAATAATGGCCATACCGGTTTTAACCATAGTTTCCACTGCCACTTTGGCGGTCGGGTCATCGGCCAAAATGGCGTCAAGCACCGCATCAGAAATCTGATCGGCCATCTTATCCGGATGTCCTTCTGACACTGACTCAGAGGTAAAAAAATTGTTCATCGACATCTCAACTACTCTCCATTCAATTTTTCAAAAATCAAAATCTGCACGCGGAATCCATTGCGCAGCGCTAAGTACTGTTCACTTTGTATTCTTAAATTAGCTTTCTCCGCCAACTCAAACAATTCATCTCTATCAAAACCCAGCCAAATATCTCCGCATGATTCTCTGGCCCATTCCTGATCGTGACTGCACAGGTCAGAAAGCAGCAGAAAGCCATTTGGCTTTAAAGTTTCCGCCATCGCAGAAATCAAATCCGCAGGAGATGCCACATGGTGCAAAACCATATTGCAGCTAACTAAGTCCGCCTGCTGCGGATGAGACTCGGCCGTTAATTCCGACAATTTAAAGTCGATATTCTTGGCGTTGCCTACCTGAGATTTTGCCCGAGCCAGTAAGTCAGCAGATATATCCAATGCCAGTACTCGATCAAAATCCTGATGCAGCGCTGCTAAAAGCTCACCCTCTCCGGAGCCAACTTCTACCCAAAGCTTTTTCTCAGAGGGTAATGCCTTTACCGCTTCTTCAATGGCCTTTCCATATTCGCCATAGCCGGCGATAAGGTCTTGCTGGTCTCTAAAGCGTCCAGAATTTTTCTGAAAAAACGCCAACGACTGCTGAGTCCTATTTTTTCTTAGTGTCGCCAACCCGGCCAATGTATCTGGCGCGATATCCACTGCATCAACCAGCGAAAAGAGCGACTTTAGCGCCACAGCACTATCACTCTGATCTGGCAGTATTCGTCTATAAAATAACGAGTTGCCTTCGCGCCGACTACGTAAAAGACCTGCCTCCACCATAACTTTCAGATGATGACTCATAGCCGGCTGGCGCACTTCAAACAATTCGCATAGCTCTAATACGCCAAAAGAATCCTGCTGCATCAACCTGACAATACTGAAGCGCAAAGGATCTCCCAAGGCTTTAAACACCTCTGGTAGCCCCACTTTAATACTGGAAATTTCGGCCGCTTGATTCATCAGAGGTGCAGCCTAGCCGACTTAGGCATCTATATCAATTAATTTTGATATAGAATCAATTTGTATTTCTACCAGACTAGTAGGTAAATTGAAGACCTCTGCCCTAAACAAATTAGCCCAAATGCCTGTAAATCATCAAATCGTTCTAGATTGCCTACCGGATATCCCGCGTTGGATTGAAGCACGCAGCATGCTGCTGAATGGTCGAGGTATGGTGTTAGCTTTTCATTCTGATCCAGAGACAGGATCAGAATGCAGCGCAGAAAGAAGAGCGGAAACAAAGGGCGCGCTGCTTCAACAAGATATTGGCCTTGGGGTGGTGATTGGAAAACCAGACATGGATCTGATTTTTCAACTTTCCGAGCTAGCCGACGAAATTATATGTCCCATTGAAAACGCAGTGCATTGCGCGAAGGCTCTTAACGGCTGGTCCAAAGAGGCGGCGACAATTTTTCTGCGGGATGACCAAATTCCTTTACCGCAACTGGCCACTTCTCATCAAAGAGTTTTAAGAACCGGAGAGCTTACGGAAATTGACGATTTGCCTGAGTTACTTTTCGAAGAGCTAGAAGAGGAACAACAAGCCGGTACCAAGATCTACTGCGCAACCGAAGACGATAGACCCCTAGCATTTTGCTATCCAGGTTCTCTAAGTGAAACGTACTGGGATATCTCTATTGATACCTTGGAGGCACATCGTCGCGAAGGCCATGCGACTCGGTCTGTAATTTACGCGATCAATCAAATGGAAAAACAACATCGTAAACCGGCTTGGGCAGCCGTGGATTCAAACACCGGGTCGCGCGCAATGGCTGGCAGCTTGGGTTTTACATCAATAGACAGGTTAATGGTTTTTACACGGAATCCAGATTTAGCGGTTTAACTTTTTAAGTCGGCTCTATGTTGCGCAGGTGCTGAAGCACTGACAACCAAGCGCCAGAGCAACCGAGTGATGCGCCCAGCACAAGTAGATTTATAAATACCGGAAATGACACGCCTGGCAAGGTTTGCACCGAACTTTGATAAGAAAGCAGAATCTGCTGCAAAGGGTAGGACAGCAGTGCACCAACAATGGCCACCAAAACGACGGCGACCGCCCCACCTAATAACCCGTACCAAAACCCCGCATATAGCAATGGTCGCTGCACAATCCTGTCCGTACCTCCTACCAGGTTTATTACGACATTTTCGTTGCGTCGATTTTCAATCGTTAACCGAATGGTATTACCCAGTATCAGCAAAATTCCTAGGGCCAAAAGTAAACCCACAGCAATTGACAGCCGATCAACAAACTCAACCACCGCGTTTAGGCGGTCCAACCAAGCAAAATCTAGAACGGCTGTCTCAACAAACTCAGACGCCTGCAATGCCTGAACCAATAACCTCAATTCAGCGGCACGACCAGCCAAACGATCTGCAGGCGTAATGCGAACGACAGCGGGTAGCGGATTCTCATCAAAACTCGATAGGATAGAACCTAGGCCAGAAAAACTCTCGAATTCAGCAAGGCCCTGTTCAGGCGTAATTACCTGCGTTGCTTGGACTCGAGGATCACCTCGCCACATATCCTCAAAAGCTTCGATTGATCGAACTTCTGTACCCAGCTCAAAGTACAAATTGATATCCGAAGTATTGTTCATCTGCCCTAAAGCAGATCCACCCATAGCAGCCAGCTGAAATAGTAAGGTAGACAATGCCAATGCAATCGCAATAACTCCAACCGTAAGCGCTGTCTGCAAAGGCTCTTCAAGAAGCCTTTTCCAACTGGAGCGAGCAACCAACGCGTGATTTCTTACCCAAGGAACTAGCCTTTTGGGGGAAAATTCTGCCAGCCAACCGAAACGAGATTTTACCGAGGTACGACGGTTCATCGAAGGCTCTCATTGGGGAAAGCACCCTGAGTGATACGCCCTTGATTCAAAACGATCTGCCGCAATCCAAAATCTCTAACCAGAGAAATATCATGGGTTGCCACCATGATGCTAACGCCCACCGAATTGAATTCCCGAAATAGATTCATGATTTCAGCTGAGAGCTCTGGATCCAAATTTCCCGTAGGCTCATCGGCTAACAATAGATCAGGTTTATGTACTACTGCTCTGGCGATACCCACACGTTGTTGTTCACCGCCGGAAAGTACAACGGGGTTGAGGGTTTCCTTGTCCAGTAAACCCACCTTATCCAAAGCCGCACGCACGCGACGAGCGGTTTCCCGCGGAGCTGCACCCGCTATATTTAGCGGAAGTGCTACATTTTCGAACACACTGCGATCAAACAATAGTGAGTGATTTTGGAATACCACGCCGATTCGACGTCTATGGTATGGAATACCTCGTCGCCCAAGGCGATCCAGGTTTTTACCATCGTAGAATATTTGACCACGACTGCTCCTTTCCATCGCCATAATCAACTTCAGCAGGGTACTTTTACCCGCGCCAGAATGCCCTGTCAGAAAAGTCATCTCACCACGCGGCAACTCAAAGCTAACGCGCCTTAGCGCCTCGTGGCCGCCAGGGTAACTTTTGCTTACGTTATCAAATCGAATCATTCTCTATGACTCAATATCAGTATCTTCAGCATCAACTAGAAGGCCCGCAACAAATGATGCTGCATCAAAAGGCTGTAAATCTTCTATACCTTCACCTAGTCCAATGAATCGGACTGGCAAAGCCATTTGGTGGGCAAGAGCCAACACAATTCCTCCGCGGGCAGTTCCATCTAGCTTGGTAATTACCAGGCCGGTCAACGGCGCAACCTTGGAAAACTCCCTAGCTTGATTCAAAGCATTTTGTCCGGTTGATGCGTCCAAAACCAGCAATGTTTCTTGCGGCGCATCCTCATCAAGTTTCTGCAGCACGCGCACAACTTTTTCAAGCTCGGCCATTAGATGCCCCTTATTATGTAAACGACCTGCAGTGTCAGCAATCAGTACATCTGCGCTGCTATTCTTGGCGGACTGCAACGCGTCGTATATCACGGAAGCGCTATCACTGCCGGGCTGCTGGGAAATCACAGGAATCTCGTTCCTCTCGCCCCAAACCTGAAGCTGATCGATAGCAGCAGCACGAAACGTATCCCCCGCAGCTAACACCACTGAGTGCCCTTCTGCTTTTAGTCGGTGCGCTATCTTACCAATGCTGGTGGTCTTCCCTACGCCGTTAACTCCAACAACCATAATTACGTAGGGTTTATAAGCTTCGGGAATATACATAGGAATTGAGACAGGTGTCAGAATCTGCACCAAGAGTTCCGCCAATACTTCGGCCGCCGGCATATCATTACCAGACTGGCGCATAGCCTGGCCTAAGGCATCCAAAAGATAGGCCGTAGTCTCAACGCCTACATCGGCGCCAATAAGCACCATTTCAAGCTCTTCGCGGAGGTCTTCATCGAGGCCTTTTCGCCCAGACAGCAAACTTCTAAGTTTTTGGCCTAAACCCTGGTTAGTGCGGTGCAAGCCCGAACCCCATGAATTCCTTGCATGGTCCGCGACGCCAGTTACAGAAACTTGCTCCTGATCTAGAGTTTTGTTTTTTCCTTTGAACAATCTACCGAACAAAAAGGGGCCTCATGAGTGAATTTAGTGGAATGAGGCCTTTGCATGGGCGATGATTTCGCTTTCAGGCTCCAAAAGTAGGCGCTCTGAAGCGACGCAAAAACGCACGGATTGAGGAAATTTATACCTATAAATGACCGATTGAGTACGTTTATAACGCCGCATGGAAGGAAAATGGCTTTCGTGCAAAGGTCTCAGGATAGAAAGCAATGGGATATCCTACACTAAGTAGGGTGAGATCAAGCCCAGATATTTTTTCAGAATTGAAGTCAATTTACGGTAGATATGAGCCCCAAAAAAACAGACAGCGCAAAAAACCAAGTTCGTATTATTGGCGGTCAATGGCGCGGTCGAAAAATCCCAGTGCTTGGCCTTCCCGGTTTGCGTCCAACGGGCGATCGACAGCGAGAAACACTATTTAATTGGTTGGCGCCTTTTATTGAGGGTGCGCGAGTGCTTGACGCCTTTGCCGGGTCGGGCGCCTTAGGGTTCGAAGCCCTGTCTAGAGGAGCCTCCTACGTTCTGCTGCTAGACAAATCTTCCAAGGCTGCTGGCAACCTTAGAGAATGCGCAACTCTCTTGGGCGCAGGCGCTGAAATTCAGTGCCAAGATGCTTTGGCCTATTTCGAAGCCGATCACTCCCAGCGCACTGACAATTTTAATTTGGTGTTTCTCGATCCACCATTTTCTGAATCCCTAGCCAACAAATCTGTTGCCGCGCTTGGATCGAGCGCTCTTCTATCGAAAAACGCACTGGTCTATTTAGAGCAAAGCCGAAGAGATCCAGCTCCTTTGGTTCCAGAAAACTGGTCTACTCACCGAGAAAAAGTTAGTGGCGAAGTCTCCAGCTATCTTTATCAGGTTCAATAGCGTCAGGGCAAACAGCGCCTAAAATTGTCGCCTAGAGGCAAATACAGTAATATCCGCCCGTATTACAACATCCAAGCAGCACCAAATTTTTGCCCGCTAACTTCCCAGCAGGCGCAGGTATTTAATCGAGGTTCTTAATTGAAAAAAGTAATCTACCCAGGAACCTTTGATCCCGTAACCAACGGGCATATTGATCTTGTAGAGCGTGCTAGCAAACTGTTCGACAAGGTCGTGATTGCCATTGCCTCCAGTACCCGCAAAAACCCAATGTTCTCTCTGGACGAACGCGTGGATATGACTAAAACTGCCTTGGTTCACTTAGACAACATTGAAGTTATAGGCTTCGACAGACTTCTAGTTAATCTTGCATCAGATCTAGGCGCCGTAGCGGTATTGCGTGGATTGCGTGCGGTATCTGACTTTGAATACGAGTTTCAGCTCGCCAATATGAACCGTGCCCTGTCTGGCCAACTGGAAACTATATTCCTAACTCCAGCAGAACGTTTTTCCTATATTTCTTCTTCTCTTGTTAAAGAAGTTGGCTCTCTTGGAGGCGATGTTTCTCCTTTTGTCCCGGAGCATGTATGGGAAGTACTCAGCAAAAAATTTGAGGGTTTTGCGCCCCGCTGATACCAGGCGTCCTATCTCTGACAAAGAGGGCAATAAAAACTAGACCGCTGCCCAATCTTCAGCTGTTTTATGGCGCTAGAACAAGACAGGCACTCTTCTCCAGTTCGCCCATATATCTGAAGTTTTTGTTGGAAATATCCGGGAGAACCACTTCCATTCACGTAGTCTCGCAAAGTGGATCCGCCACTTTCGATTGCTTCTGCTAGTACTTCTTTAACCTGAGTAACCAATCTCTGATATCGGGCCAAAGACACCTTGCCCGCTGCACGATTTGGATGAATACCGGCCCGGTATAGGGATTCGCTTGCGTAAATATTCCCAACGCCAACAACGTTATTGGAGTCCATAAGGAAATTTTTCACTGCCTGTGTGCGACCCCGCGACCCTTTATACAAATAGGATGCAGTAAATTCATTCTCTAACGGCTCTGGCCCCAGGCGGCTCAGAAGCTTATGCGACTGAGGCTCCATTCCGGCCCAGAGGAAAGCGCCAAATCGTCGCGGGTCGCAATAGCGCAGGTAAGTATCATTATCCAAAAGCATATCCCAGTGATCATGCTTTTTAAGCTCATCTTGTTTCTGACAAATACGCAGACTGCCTGACATCCCCAGATGAATTAGGGCAGTACCACGCTGAGTACTCAAAAGGAGATATTTACCGCGACGAGACAGTTCCGAAATTTCCTCACCTTCGAAATACTGTGGCATCTCTTCAGGAATAGGCCAGCGAAGAGATCTCTGTCTGACTTTCAGCAATTTGATACGTCGACCCAGAAGGTGCTCGCTTAGTCCAGCTCTTGTGGTCTCGACTTCGGGTAATTCCGGCATAAAGTAAAAATCTCTAATGACATAGGGAGTGCATTTTCCAATGCTCCATGGTAACTTACCGTTCTGAAATTCAGTGGCATTTCGACTGTATTCTACCGAAATGCAATGACCAAATTCCTCAGGGGAGTAGTAATAGAATGGCTCGTCTATTTAAGAAAAAAGAAACTCAAGAAGAAACCGAGATTGATTTAACACCGATGCTCGACGTGGTATTTATCATGTTGATCTTCTTTATTGTTACGGCTTCATTTGTCCAGGAAGACGGATTTCGGGTAAATAGACCACCAGAGTCGGATGTGCCGCCGGATTCCACAACCAAAAATGCTACCTTTATCGTTACGGAAACAGACGAAATTTGGCTCGACGGTCGGCGCATCGATGTGCGATCCGTACGTGCAAACGTTGAGAGAATACTCGCTGAGAATCCTCTAGCGTCGGTTACCGTGCGAGCTCACGAGCTGGCTACCGCTAATGTTTATATTGGCATTACTGACCAAGCCACCGAGGCCGTTGGTTCTGATCCAAACTTTGCCGTTTCTCTGGTCACCTACGGCGACTAAATTTTGGGCTGAACGCATGCTCAGCCTTTCCTTTTTCAATATCCCCAATGCCTAATGTCAGTATCTGACCCTCATTCAGACTCTGCTGCCTTGCCTCGCCTAGGGGTTGATACCGGCGGAACCTTCACTGATTTTGCCCTCTATTCAGAAGGCCAGCTTTATACCCACAAAGTACTTTCAACGCCGGAAGCCCCCGAACAAGCAATCATGCAAGGGATTGGAGAAATGGGTTTGGCAGATATCTGCGCACTCGGACAACTGCTGGTGATTCATGGCAGCACTGTCGCCACTAACGCTGCATTGCAGGGCAAGGGAGCCAAAACCTTGCTCATAACCAATTCTGGCCTTGAAGATATACTCACTATCGGTCGGCAAAATCGTGAAAACATATACGACTTGCGTCCAAAAAGAAGAAAACCCCCAATAGATTCCGAACTTTGCTTTGGCATTTCCGGCCGCCTTGACAGCGGCGGAAACGAAATCGAACCCATTGATGCAGACGAGTTGACCCAGTTGGTCTCTACGATCAAAAACCTTGCGCCGGAATCTATCGCAGTCTGCATGCTATTTTCCCACCTTAATCCGGGCCATGAGAAAGCCATAGAAGCGACTCTCGGAAAAAGCCATTTTGTCAGTATTTCATCCGATGTATTGCCAGAAACCGGTGAGTACGAACGAGGCATAGCCACTTGGTTAAACGCCAGCCTCGGCCCATTAATGGAAAATTACCTGACCCGACTCGCTGATCAGATCCCCGAGAAAAATATTTCGGTAATGCAATCATCAGGGGGCACTATTAGCTGCTCTCAAGCCTCTCGAAAATCCGTCAACCTCTTGCTTTCCGGGCCCGCTGGCGGACTCGCTGCAGCAGAAGTCATCAAAGATAAAATAGGTGCGACCGGATTACTAACCTTCGATATGGGCGGCACGTCAACGGACGTTGCTCTGATAAAGGATGGCGTCCGGCTAACTCGAGAGGGCAAGATTGGACGCTATCCCGTATCCGTTCCCATGGTAGATATGCATACCATTGGCGCTGGCGGTGGCTCAATCGCTTATCTCGATGAAGCCGGAATGTTGCACGTAGGTCCGGAATCAGCCGGTGCCAAGCCTGGCCCTGCCTGTTATGGCTTAGGAGGGACCCAAGCAACCGTTACCGACGCTCATATGATTCTGGGTAATCTGAAAGCGAAAAACTTTGCCAATGGAAACATTGAGCTAGACCGGGAGGCTTCTCAAATCGCGATTGGAGCTCTTGCAAACCAAGCCGGAATGCAAACCAAAGAAATGGCACTAGGCATTCTGGAGCTTACAAACGAGCACATGGCAAGGGCTCTAAGGCAAATTTCGGAACACCGCGGAGAAGACCCTGCAGCATATCGACTTTGCAGCTTTGGAGGTGCCGGCGGTCTGCATGTTTGCGCATTGGCAGAAAAACTGGAAATGCACCAAGCCATAATCCCCGCCAACTCAGGAGTTTTGTCTGCGTTAGGCATGCTTCAGGCACCGGGTAAAAGGGAGCTTTCTGGGGTAATTCAGGAAAACCAAAGGGAAGACCTCCGCGCTATCTTGCTTAGGGCAGAAGCATTAGCCGAACAAGGTAGACGCGAGCTAATGCAAGAAGGCTATACAGATATTGGAATTGCCCAGAAATTTAGCTTGGACTGCCGTTATCGGGGACAGACATTTACGCTAGAAATTCCTCTAATTGCAGGTTCAACGCACCGCTCATTGCAGGAAGACTTCAGCGCGGCGCATGAAACCAATTTTGGATATCGTTTGAACAGAGATATGGAATTGGTGACTGTGCGCGTCCATTTAAAGGCACAAAATGTGGCCCTGGATCTTTCCAAAAAAACTAAGATGGAATCCGCCAGTCCCCAGGAGGGGATCGAAGGACACGTATTCCAGAGAGCCACATTGGTGTACGGACAAGAAATCTCTGGCCCTACACTTATATACGAAACCTCTTCCACAAGCTGGATAGCGCCAGGCTGGATGGCGATGGTAGATAAACAGGGCCACTTACTTCTAGATCGTCAAATCTAGATTCCCAAATTTCAGATACAAAAAAGCCCGGACATCACCGGGCTTTTCACTCTATATCAGGTGGCAAGATAACTAATTACTTTATCTTGGCTTCTTTATATAGAACGTGCTTACGGGCAACAGGATCAAACTTAGTGATCTCCATTTTTCCTGGCATGTTTCTTTTGTTTTTGGTGGTAGTGTAGAAATGCCCAGTACCAGCGGATGAGTTCAATCGAATCTTCTCACGCATTTTCTATCTCCTTAAACCTTTTCGCCACGAGCGCGCATATCAGACAATACGCTTTCAATGCCCAGCTTATCAATAATTCGCTGGCCCTTAGTGGAAACACGCAGACGTACAAATTTGCTTTCCGCTTCTACCCAAAACCTTCTCTTTTGAAGATTTGGCAAAAAACGGCGACGAGTACGGTTTTTAGCGTGTGACACGTTATTCCCGCTTATTGGGCGCTTGCCGGTCACTTGGCATACTCTAGACATTGGAAACCTCTTTTCCGTAGTTGATTTGGCTCTAGGCCAAAAATAGGGTCGCGATTATTCCAGATGCAAAGCGCCAAAGCAACGGAAATAACCATCCTTTTTAGCATTCAGATTAGCTATCAGAGCAATCCCCGCTCGGCAAAAGATTCCACCTGACTTCCAGCGAACACAAAGTGATCCAACAGACGCACCTCAACTAAAGACAATGCGTCGTTAATTCGCTTAGTTATGCGTAAATCTGCTGAGCTTGGCTCGGCCACGCCGGAAGGATGATTATGAGCCACAATTACCGCGGCTGCGTTACAGCTCAATGCTACCTTTACTATTTCGCGGATATGCACCGTAGCACTACTTATAGTTCCTAGAAATAGTGCTTCCGCACACAAAATCCGGTGCCTGTTATCCAAAAAAACACCGTAGAAGATCTCTCGCTCTTGGTTTTTTAACTGCAGCCGCAAAAAGTCACGAATGGCGTCTGGACTGGTAATTTCGTCACCGCGATCGTGAGATTCGAGAAGATGTCGCCGAGCTAGCTCCAGTACCGCCTGTAGCTGGGCATACTTGGCTTCACCCAAACCACGAGAACTAGTGAACGTATTGATATCCGCCTGCAGCAACGCGCCTATAGAGTCATGCTGTTCTTGTAGCTCACGCGCTAGATCTACCGCACTTTTGCCCTTTACCCCGGTTCGCAGAAATATCGCCAGTAACTCCGCATCGGAGAGACTTTCGGGACCGCGTTGAATTAGCTTTTCTCTCGGCCGATCAGATTTCGGCCAATCTTGAATTCCCACAGCTTTCTTCCTTGAAAATTTATGGAATAACCAGTCTAAAGGATGTTGAGGTAACATACAGCTCTCTGCTTTTTGCATTCCAAGTTGTTATGTCTGAACTGACCAATCCAAATATCCTTGTTGGCGTCACCGGTGGCATCGCCGCCTACAAAATCTGCGAGTTAGTTCGCCGCCTGATGGACACCGGTGCAAGCGTGCGCGTGGTCATGAGCCCAGGAGCCGAAGCCTTTGTTACCCCTCTTACTTTTCAAGCGCTCACTGGAAATCCAGTTCATACAGAGTTGCTTGATTCAAACGCCGAGGCGGGCATGGGGCACATTGAATTAGCACGCTGGGCTGATCGAGTAATTATCGCGCCAGCCACAGCAAACTTTATTAGCCGTTTGGCAGCGGGGCGAGCAGATGATTTACTCAGCACTTTGTGTCTAGCCACAAAAGCGCCGATTGCCATTGCGCCATCAATGAACCAAGTTATGTGGTCTAACGCTGCAACTCAATCCAATCTAGAGGTTGTAGAGCAGCGCGGTGTTCAAATCATTGGGCCGGACAACGGAGATCAAGCCTGTGGAGAGGTTGGCCTCGGCAGAATGAGTCAGCCGGAAGAAATTGTCGCCGCACTAGAAAACGAATCTTCGCAAAAGCACCTAAAAGGAAAAAAAGTCGTTATTACCGCTGGGCCAACTCGCGAGGCTCTAGATCCAGTGCGTTATCTGAGTAACTATAGCTCTGGCAAAATGGGCTACGCTCTTGCAATTGCCTGTCATCGGGCTGGCGCCGATACTTTTCTAGTTAGTGGCCCAGTTTCCTTACCTTGCCCGCAAGGCGTTGAGCGCATTGAAGTTGAAAGCGCTAGTCAAATGTACGAGCAGGTAATGATCGCTGTAGAAAATGCGGATCTATTTATTGGGTCTGCAGCTGTGTCGGACTATCGAGCAGAGACCCTGGCCCCACAAAAAATTAAAAAGCAGGCAGACAAAATACAGCTCAATTTGATAAAGAATCCTGACATATTGGCACAGGTGTCGGCTCTAGAAGCCAAGACCTATACAGTGGGCTTTGCGGCTGAATCTGAAAATCTACAGGAAAATGCTCGGGGAAAGCTAGAAGCAAAAAATCTCGACATGATTATTGCCAACGATATATCCATCGCCGAGATAGGGTTTCAAAGTGATAACAATGCGGTATCCATTTTGACGAGAACAGACCGGCTGGATCTGGAGCAATCACCAAAGCGTTTGATCGCAGAGAAGATCGTCGATTTTATCGTACAAAAACTTTGATCAAAACCAGCAGGTAGTTTGCGCTCCATGGATATTAAGGAGAGTGAATCCTTGCTACCATTGTCGGAACTTAGACGGTGATAGAGATTAATATTAAAGGTAAATTAGTCCCAATTTTGTTGACCCTATCTCCAATACTATTTGGTGGGCTGGCACTTTTCTGGTGGCTGGGATACTCAAATTCACTAACCCTGAACGCCCTATTAGTTGAGCAACAAACCACTGGAAATGCCAACCAATTAACCGAAGTAGTCGATAACTACGTTGAAGATATTCGTCGGGACGTGGCTACCGCCGGTGAAGAAATACTCTCTGAACTGCCACTTCCCTTCAGCCAGCTTACGGCCCTTAAGTTTAGGGAGCTCAGCACAGACATAGCTCATGCGATGCAACCCTGGAGCGAAGTTTATGTAGTTAGCCTGGATCCCACAACGCGTCAGTTTTATTCTGAGAATCGTGATTTTAGAAGCGATGCAGTGTTTCGGGTTTCTCTGGGCAATGCGGTTGGCCCCACGGCAGAAATACGCGGTGACGGTTATGAGTTTGTTCTTGCAGTACCTCTGTCACAAACCGGATGGGCGGCATTAGCCAGAGTCCAACCGGAGCAATTAAGAGACCGGATTGTCGACAGTATAGGCCTTGATGGATATGTTGAAATTGATCAAGGCGGTGGCGCTGTTGATCAGTTGTTGTTGTACCGCTTGGGGTCTGCTCCACGAGGTCAAATAATTTCCAGAGCTCCAGTGATCGATACCTGGGCGCTACGATATCAATCCTCGCATACGTTCCTCGATGCCTATGAGCAAGACTCTCATGGGCGGCTATTAAACGCCTTTATATTTTCTGGATTGGCAGCCCTTACTTTAGTCATAGGTCTCATCTTACTTTTGCAAGAAATGCGCAAACGCTCCGCTATCGAATCCGAAAAAGCGATAGACGAAAGCCCTAAACGCAGGGTCTATAACCCTAAAGCGACCCAGAGCTGGAGCAGTGACGCTGGCAGCGGCAAGCAAAATCCGAATCCCGATAAAAACTCTGATGCGGCGACGGAATCCGAAAAACCTTCCCTTGCTGAAGTCACGCCTCCTGAATCTTCCGAACTAATTGAAGAAGACGATCAAGACGAAGGAAACGAAGAATTTGTGCAACTAGAATTGCACAGCCTTCCTGAAAAGGTGTTTAGGGCAAACGATATCCGTGGCATCGCCGAGACCGAAATTACGCCTCAATTTGCCCGCCAACTTGGCAGAGCGTTTGCCGGGATAAGTAAAGCAAAAGGCCAAAGCCGAATATTCATTTGCCGAGACGGTCGACTCACCAGCCCCGTATTGAGCAAGGCATTAAAACGCGGGCTAGTTGAATCCGGTTGCAAGGTTTCTGATCTTGGCGCCGGCCCAACACCTCTAATCAGTCAGTTTTTGTCGGTTCAATCAGACCAAACCACCGGCATTATGGTCACTGCCAGTCACAACGATAAGGAATACAACGGTTTTAAATTAATACTTGGCGGCAGCGCCTTTTGCGGCAGCGATTTGAAAGATCTCAGAGAGCGTATGATTTTAGGGGAGTTCGATGCAACTGCCGGCCAACAGGAAAACTTGGATGCTAGCTCGGATTATATCAAAACTCTGACAGCAGATATAACTAACTTAGCTGGATTTAGCGTAGTGATTGACGCCGCAAACGGCATAGCAGGCCCCCTCTGCATCAGAGCATTTGAACAGCTAGGTTGCTCGGTAGAGGCTCTCTATTGCGACGTAGACGGCAATTTCCCAAATCATGGCCCAGACCCATGCCAATCTGAAAACCTAAATACGCTTTGCGATACGGTCGTCGAGACCGGCGCACATTTTGGTATTGCTCTGGACGGCGATGGCGACCGGGTAGTGATTGTCGATAACCGCGGCAATATTGTTAATCCAGACCAATTGTTTCAGCTATTTTCTCAAGAAATTCTTCTACGCCACCCTGGATCAAGCATCGTTTTCGACGTGAAAGCCTCCCGCAGTGTCGCCAAAACAATCGCTCACTTTAGTGGCAAACCCATTATGGAAAAATCTGGGCGCACATTTATTCAGAACAGAGTAATTCAAAGCGGTGCCCTTTTGGGCGGAGAATATAGTAGCCATTATTTCTTCGGTGATCGATGGCATGCTGTTGATGACGGAATTTATGCCGCCTGCCGCCTCGCGGAAATACTGCGACTTCACAATACGGCCCTAAGCGAAATACTTTCTACTATCCCAACATTGCCCGCCACAGAAGAGTTAGAGATTGAGGTCAGTGACGAACAAAAAGCAGATATGTTTGAAAAATTTCGGCAAAATGCCTATTTCCCCGGCGCACGACTCATCGAAATTGATGGATTGCGCATAGAATTTCCGGCGGCTTGGGGGCTAATTAGAGTTAGCAATAC
>CAJXYP010000023.1 GCA_913063225.1 uncultured Cellvibrionales bacterium | reverse complement strand
GGTATGACCCCTCATTCGCGACGATTTGCCGCCGCAAAGAATTACGCCTGTGGGTGTGGACTGCTGCAATCTCAAACACTCGATCAAAAAAGGAGAGTTTGCACGTATCTGTATCTCTTGGGAACTAAGAATGGATGCAAGAGTAGAAGTAAGAGCTGGATCAAGAGACGAAAGAATCTAAAGCCGATACAATCGAAAATAATAATTAGCCTAGCTCCACTCCTAGTTTCAATATAGGAAACTACTTACTCATGACACGACCCAGCTATCTAGAGATAGACCTCAGTGCGATTCAATCGAATCTCTCGCTGGTAAGTAGTCTGGCTCCCAATTCCAAAACAGTCGCCTGCGTGAAGGCTGATGCCTACGGCCACGGTGCAGTGGCTGTCGCCGAAGTGCTTCAGGGAAAGGCTGACTTGCTTGGCCTTGCCTCCTTGGAAGAAGCCCAGCAATTAAAAGCTGCAGGTATAGAAGCGCCGATGCTTCTTCTAGAAGGATGCTTCGATAAATCCGAATGGTTAGAGGCGAGCCAAAATAATCACAGCGCTGTTGTCCATTGCCAGGGTCAATTAGAAGCGCTACTAAGTCTTGATCTACCCAATCCGATATCAGTTTGGTTGAAGATGGATAGTGGTATGCATCGATTGGGTTTTGATCCAAGCCAATACGCAGATGCACATCGCCAACTGCAGCAAAGTGGAAAATGCAAAAGTATTCAGCTGATGTCTCATTTTGCCTGTTCCGAAGAGCTGGATAATCCCTTTAACGATCAGCAGATTCAAGTTTTCACTGATACTTTGCGGGGCATAGAAGGACAGCGAAGCATCGCCAATTCAGCGGCAATTCTTACCCGGCCCGATACTCATCTCGATTGGGTGCGACCAGGTTATATGCTTTATGGCAACAGCCCAATGCCAGGTGAAGTAGCAGAATCTCGCAAGCTGCATACCGCCATGAGCTTCTATTCCGAAATAATTTCCATACGTCATATTGCGGCTGGCGAAGGGGTGGGCTACAACCATGCTTGGCGCGCCGAGCATGATTCAACCATTGCTGTAGTGGCGGCGGGTTACGGTGATGGTTATCCGCGCAACGCTAAAAACGGATCACCCGTTTTGGTAGACGGACAGCCCGCCGGTACAGCTGGCCATATCGCCATGGATATGATGTTAGTAAACGTTACTCGAATGCCTAATGCACAACCCGGGTCAAAGGTAGAGCTGTGGGGTAAAGAGCTTCCTGTTTCACGAGTTGCCAAACACTCCGGAATGAGCGGATATGAATTACTCACAAGGCTAACTTCAAGATTGCCCCGTCGCTATATAACCTAATTCCAAATTGTTCTTTCTAAAGCGCTTTTTGCTCGACCATCTCAATTGTTGCAGCAGTCAAAGGCTGGTAGAATCCCGCGCCCTAAACACTGACCTATAGAGCTCCTGAGACCCATGGTAGAACAAAAAGCAACGAACGTAACTTGGCATGATGGCGATGTTGAACGATCCGATCGTCAAAAACTGCTCGGTCAAAAAGGCGCCACTCTTTGGTTCACGGGACTATCTGGCAGCGGCAAAAGCACCGTAGCTGTCGCACTAGAGCAAGCGCTGCATGGCCAGGGCCGTCTTTGCTACCGCCTTGATGGCGACAATATTCGCCTGGGCATCAACAAAAATCTAGGATTTTCTGCTGTAGACCGTGCAGAAAATATTCGCCGCATTGGCGAAGTATCCAAACTCTTTTGCGATACCGGCGTGATCTGCCTAAGCAGCTTTGTTAGCCCCTATATCGAAGATAGAGATATTGTTCGCGAGCTACACAAAGCCGCAGATATTCCCTTTATCGAAGTCTTTATGAAAACCTCTTTAGCCACGGCTGAAGAGCGTGACCCTAAAGGCCTGTATAAAAAGGCACGAGCTGGCGAAATCAAAAACTTCACCGGTATCGACGATCCTTATGAAGAGCCCGTCAATCCAGAAATTGTTTTGGATACAGAAAAAATGACGGTTGAAGAAGAAGTGAATGCGCTTCTCGATGAGCTACGCAATCTTGGCATAATTTTGGACTTCGACAGCTAACGAGTTTTTACCGGCAAAGACTTCTGCTTCTTACTTAGCGTAAAACTTGAAACTGTCTTTGCCGCCGCCCACCCCCGGAGAATACGAATGATTAAGCCGCACGGCTCAGATGCGCTAAACCCGCTCTATGTTTACGACGACGCAGCACGCAACGCACTAATTACAGAAGCCGCGTCCCTGCCTTCTATCACGGTTAACTCAGCGACTGCTGCTAATGCAGTGATGTTAGGCGGTGGTTACTTTAACCCGCTCACCGGCTTTATGAATCTTGCAGATTCCATGGCCGTTTCTGAAAACCTACACACCACTCCTGGTTTGTTCTTTCCTGTACCAGTGGTTAACCGGGTTGAAGATGCCTCAGGTATGGCAGTCGGTTCACGCATAGCGCTTCTGGATCCAAACGTTGAAGGCAACCCTGCTATTGCCGTTATGCATGTTGAAGGCATCGAAAAAGCAAGCCAAGAACAAATCGACGCCATGACCCAGCAGGTCTACGGCACTATGGATTCCAACCATCCCGGAGTAGCGACCTTTCAGGCTGCAGGAAATATTTTCCTATCCGGCCCTATTCAAGTATTGAGCTTTAGTTACTTTCAAGCTGACTTCCCTGAGACTTTCCGCACTGCGGTTGAGATTCGCGAAGAAATCGCCGCCAATGGTTGGGAAAAGGTTGTCGCCTTCCAAACTCGTAACCCTATGCACCGTGCTCACGAAGAGCTGTGTCGCATAGCCATGGATGCGGTTAATGCCGACGGCTGTGTAATTCATATGCTACTGGGCAAACTTAAAGCAGGTGATATTCCCGCTGATGTGCGTGACGCCTCTATTCGCAAAATGGCGGAGCTTTACTTCCCACCAAACAGCACGCTAATTACCGGCTACGGTTTTGACATGCTTTACGCTGGACCACGCGAAGCGGTTCTGCACGCGTTATTCCGCCAAAACATGGGTACTACTCATTTGATTGTTGGTCGTGACCACGCTGGTGTTGGCGATTACTACGGCGCCTTTGATGCGCAAACTATCTTCGACGAGAAAGTCCCTGAAGGCTCAATGGAAATTGAAATATTCAAAGCAGATCACACGGCTTATTCGAAGAAGCTAGACAAAGTTGTGATGATGCGCGATGCGCCTGATCACGCTAAAGAAGACTTTGTATTGCTATCCGGAACTAAGGTTCGCGAAATGCTTGGTCAAGGCGTTGCTCTTCCAGAAGAGTTTGCCCGACCAGAAGTAGCCAAAATATTGATGGATTACTATCAGGCTCTTGATGCTTCTTAGGTAAGAATATCTAGGGAATGCCTAAAAAGAAAAACCCCGCTTCTGCGGGGTTTTTTGTAGCTAACTATTTGATCAACTAAGAGGCCAACTAGGTAGCATACTAGTTAATTCTGCTACTGGATAAACCGCTTGGCGACGCCATCGTCGCAATCTAATTGAAGCATTTCAAAATGTGGCGAATACCTCCATTCAAACGTTGCGGTTACCGGCTGCGCGAGGAACTTGGGGTCTTCGAGAAAAATATCCACCAACGCGTGCGTGCCGTCCTCGCTGAGGTTATAGCGGTCGACCACATGTTTACCCGCTCCAGATGGTATTCCTGTACCCGAACCGGAGGGTGAACGATGATCTGAAAAATTTCCTGTTTCGACCACCAAGGTTTCGCCCTCCCAGTGACCAACAGAATAGCCCTACAAAGTGCGTTCACCAACAGACATGCTGGAGTTTTCATCCATATAGATGGTGCGAACCGCTCCATACAACTCATTCCTGAAAACGATGACTTCTTCACCCAGTTCGATCTCGCTTAGATAAAGGTAGGAAGAAAGAATAAAAGGCGCCGGCCAGGTTATGCATTGCAGTGTGGGATTCAGTACCTGAGAGTAAGCATTCCGAGCTGTTTCCCCTTTCACTGTTAAGGGGTGTGTAGACAAGGACACAACAAAGTTCTTTAACGAAGAACGTTCTCCCTGCCACACACCGTTCAGGCTCGCAGTGCTGGCAATAGGGCCAGCGTGGGTATTCTGGTCGGTGGTATTCCACGACGCCATTGATACTCCATCCGACCCTTCGATTGACAGGAGCAGCCCATGTGTTGCAGCCGTTCTTCTGTCAGGGTTGGCGCGAACGGCAACAATATCGCCGGGCGCAAACGAATCCTCTGTCCAACCACTTCGAGTCATTACCGGAGTTGGATCGGTCTCGATCAGCCACTCGGCGCCGCTCTCATCCTCTATAGTCAGATAGATATTGGATTGGTCCATTCAAACTCAAGGACCGTACCCTGAAACGCGACGACTCGATTGAGATCGAAACCGGAATGGCTGTGATGGGATACAGCGGTACCAGAAAAAAGTAGCAGCGCTAAGGTAAAGGTCCATACCTCGAGTCTCACAACAAATCCGCTTCAGATTTGGGTAAGGTTATTATAGAGGCCACCAGGACGGATACGGACTATTTTGCGGAGCCTCTGATTCACGCCAGAGAATTTAAAAATTGAAATCTGACGCCTTTAACCATAAACCCCGCTATTGCGGGGTTTATGGTTACTGAAATTATAAGTGGCGCAACAGAGCTCGACCTATTTTAACCTCCTCCAGTGCCTCCCATACCACCGCCTCTCATACCACGTGCACCGGCTGCACCGACTGCACCGCCTTCGGTGGCGCGGGCTCCGTCACCGGTAGCTGGGGCAAATTCCATAACGCCCATATCATCCAAATAAATAGCCAGAAGACCATGCATCTGCTCGGTTCTTTCGGGCATGCTATTGGCAAGATCATTCTTCTCGGCCAAATCCCCTGTGATGTTAAAAAGCAAAATCTCATCGGTATCGTAGAACTTCAACAATTTGTAATCACCGAGATAAATAGTCGACATCGGCCGAAAGTCAGCTTGCCCACTACCGGATGGAAAATGGAATACTAGTTCTTCACGTGGACGATTAATTTCCCCATCGCCAGAGCCTAATAAAACCGGAAGAAGGCTCCCGCCTTCGATGTCATTTGGCAGAGGCTGGGAGTATCCAGAAAGCTCGGCAAAGGTAGGAAACAAATCCAGAGACAGAGTGCGTTCATGAGAAATGCTGCCAGGTTCAATGCCGGGGCCACTAACGATAAAGGGCACTCTCACGCCACCTTCCCACAATGTTCCTTTTCCTGAGGTCAGAGGTGTGTTGTCGGAAGATCCCGGTGACTGACCGTGATCAGAATTGTAGATAACATAGGTATTGTCCTGCACGCCCAGCTCTTCAAGCTTGGCTAGCAATACGCCGACACCGTCATCAAGATCTTCCGTCATCGCTGCCAAGGCAGGATTGTGGTCTCCGCCAATACCTAGCGCTTCCCACCTTTCCAAGGTTTCTGCGAGAGCATGAGGCTGAGTATGTGGCGCGAAGTGAGATAGTTGCATATAGAAGGGTTTGCCTTGGCTAACACTATCTTCCATAAATGCCGTCGCGCAATCAGTAATGCCAAATATTTGCTTAGGATCGCCGGATTCATTTAAATTACCGTCGCCGTTGCCCAAACCTCCATCACTTACATCATAGAAATCCAAACCCGACTCTGAAGGCCCGGGGCTCCACTTGCCAAAGTGAGCGGTTCGATAACCGGCGGTTTGCATCATCTCGCCGATGGTAAAGGCTGCCGCCAACTCCTCTTCGGTAGCGCCACTAAACATAACCTGAGACATGCTCTTGCCGACATGCAATGAGCGACGACTTGGATTACACATGGGAGCAGCGGAATAAGCGGCAGAAAATCGCATGCCAGCCTGGGCTATAGATTCAATATTAGGTGTTTGATAGAGCTCAGAATTAGCGCTGGACGCATCTTCGAACATGGGCACTGAGTGGTGATTCCAACCCTGATCATCTGCCAGAATAAAAACAATATTGGGTTGAGCGCTTTGGACTGTTTGAGCGCCAACGACACCCGCCAATCCGAGTACTAAAACCACCGTTAGATATTTAAATACTGCGGTAATATTTTTGAAGTTATTTGACACTGCCTGCCCCCAGTTTAATATTGAAATTGCGGAAGGCAGACTAGCAACTCAACATGAGATGTTCGAGAATACTGTTCTAGTTGTAACAATTAATCCTTTTTTTCTGGTTATTTGTGAATTGTCCTCACCACCATTCGGCCCGCTATAACGAAGCAATAGCCGTCACAATGAAAACCGCATAATCCTGCTTGCTGCAGCCATCAACTGCTGGCATCTCCGCACCGGGCGTAACGGGAAAGTTAGACTGGCTAGCATTCGCGGGAGAACAAGGCTCTTCGCTGGTTGCAGGTGTATAACGACCAGAACGGCAGCGTAGGTGAGTCACGTCATAGATCGACGCGCTGTTGTCCAGTTCCCAACGCTGAGTTCCATCACTACCCTTGTCATGAACAGTTAGCACGGCAGTAACCTCTCGGTCACCTGTGACCCTATAAAAACCGGCGGGAAGCGGGAATTCAGGTTCTTCCATAATTAGACCGTTTTCTTCCAGCCACCAATCCTCGTTGTCGAAGGTCCAGTTTGCCGGGGCAACACTGCCCCTGCCCTGCAATTTGTCATAGTCACTCAAACGGACACCACGCGGACCCGGATCGAGTCGCCACAAACCCCAATCCTGCGCATTGCTTCCTGACTTCGCGTCAGGGTCGCCGAGGGCAGCGATATACTGGGTTGGCACGCGACTGAATTTTGGTTGGGCCGACTGCGCCATTAGCGCAGGCGATAGCAAGAGAGATGCCGCCGCTACCGTGCCGCCGACGAGCAAGTCACGTCGACTAAATCGACTCTCGACCCGGCGATTTAATTTTGTGTCGCCAGTTAAGCCTTGGTCTTGCTCTAGGCGCATAGCAATTTCCTCCTCAGCCCGGTCAGGTTAATTCACTTCGACGCAGAGTAAATCCTTGCCAACGGTAACTGGACCAGAATAATTTTCAGCTAGTACATCCAAGCTAGCATTTAGCGCCTGAGGCGATGAGGCACCAATATGACTAACCACCACGCGACCGGCATTTGCTGCAGTAGCCATCTGCCCCCAAACACTGGGTCTGGCGTGTAGTGGAGAGTTTGAGTCTTCAGACGAAGTCATATGAATAACCAGCACATCGACATCCTCGATGAACTCGATAAAGGAATCATCGGATCCGTTTTGATCGCTGGTAAAAGCAATGCTTATATCACCAATATCGACCCTATAGCCAACAGCCGGAATATCACTGTGGGGAACGCTCCTACCCCGGACTACAAGATCGCCATCGCTCCAAACTTCCGTAACATCAGTTCCATTCACATCCACAGTAATGGGATCAAAATCGAGACGTCCGTAAGTTACGCTGAACGCACCGCTTTCCCCAAATAGACTTTCCAAAAAGCTATCAAGAGAGGGGACTTGATCAGAGCCCGTCGGCCCTGAAATACGAACACTACCCCTAGGTGGAGTCCATAGCAGGGCGGGAAGCTCTGCCGAATGATCAGGATGAAAATGGCTAAGGGCCACTAAATCAATATCGTTGAAGTTGGCGCTGGATTGATCAAAGGCAAGCTTGGTGCCGCTGCCGGCATCCACCAAAATTCGACCCACGCCATCTACCCAAAGTACGTAGGCCGACGAAGCGCGTTCGCCGTTACCATTCGGACCACCGGATCCGAGGATTTGCAATTGCACATTGGATTCGCCGGTAACAGGGCACTCAGACCAAGCAGCAGCAAAAGGAATAAAACTTAATGCAAATAGAAAGTACTTGGAAAGATATCTCATGGAGCCCCATTTTCAGTTGATCTAATTAACTTCTTTATTGGACTAGCTTACCCGAACAGGCAACAGGTTTAAATTTGCGTTAACCTGCTCGCACAATACAAGCCTAAAATATCCGGAGAATCTTTGTGTCCCTAACCAAAAGAATCCTAATCGCCATGCTCGCTGGTCTTGTACTTGGCATTGTTTTCAACTTATTGCTTGGCATAGAGTCGCTTCCAGCACCCCTTCGAGGACTTATAGAAAATGTTTTAGTAATGGGCCTGTTTGACACGGTCGGTCAGATATTTATCGCTTCGTTAAAGCTCTTGGTAGTGCCTCTGGTATTTGTTTCCTTGGTATTGGGCACCGCCTCTCTCGGCAGTAACAAGCGCATGGGCGTTATGGCGGGCAAAACCATCGCGCTCTATATGGTGACTACCTGTGTCGCTATCAGCTTAGCGCTTATTGCCGCTTCAATAATTAAGCCCGGCGTGGGGATGGATCTCGCCACCGCATCTAACTTTATGGGATCGGACGCTCCATCCCTTAAACAAGTCATTATCAATATGTTCCCAACCAATCCGGTTACGGCGATGGCGGAAGGCAATATGTTACAGATAATTGTTTTCTCCCTGCTGATGGGTCTGGCTTTGTCGCAAATTAGCGAAGCGGGGAAAAATGCATATTCGATGTTTGAAAGCATGGACGCAGTGATTATGCGTATGGTTTTGATATTAATGAACTTAGCGCCCTACGGTATTTTTGCACTGCTTACTAAACTGTTCACAACCCTTGGATATGGTGCTTTAGCGGATCTTGGAAAATACGTTTTTAC
Organism: uncultured Cellvibrionales bacterium; assembly: GCA_913063225.1. Lineage (GTDB taxonomy): Bacteria > Pseudomonadota > Gammaproteobacteria > Pseudomonadales > GM7GCV1 > JABJGI01. Next base: position 25,708 of record CAJXYP010000023.1, on the reverse strand, counting down.
CCTCGCTTTGGTATTAGTGCTGCATTTGCTTCTCGTTTACTGCGGCTTGATCAAATTTGTATGTAAATTGAACCCCATCAAATTTCTCAGCAATGTGCGGCCTGCAATGCTCTTTGCATTTAGTACGGCCTCCAGTAGTGCTACTTTGCCTGTTACCTTGCGAACCGCAGAGAAACGTCTTGGCGTAGACAATTCGGTGGCTTCTTTTGTGCTGCCACTGGGAGCCACCATTAATATGGATGGCACGGCCATTATGCAGGGCGTAGCCACGGCCTTTATCGCACAGGCTTACGGTATTGATTTGACCTTTACGGATTACATAATGGTGATCCTAACGGCAACCTTAGCTAGCGTGGGCACAGCTGGTGTGCCGGGCGTAGGTCTAATTATGCTTTCAATGGTGCTAACGCAGGTCGGACTGCCCGTAGAAGGGGTTGCGTTGATTATCGGCGTTGACCGTCTCTTGGATATGCTGCGGACCTCGGTGAACGTAGCTGGCGACTCTATGGTCGCCACGCTAATTGGTAAAAGCGAAGGTATGTTTGATAACGACATCTTTGAAGAGACCAGCGATACGCAGGTCTAGTCTCCGTCGACCAATGCCATGCGCACCATTTAAGTGCTGAATGATCCTAAAAGGGGCAAAATTTTCCTCTCAGGATTTCTTTTATTGTGGCAGACGATCCAAACAGAGCTTTTCGCGCCAGTGAAGGCGGAAAACTAGGGTATTGCCGTTAAATTGGATGAAGCAGAGCCTAGGTTTGGTATTCAACGCAAAGAATTCACAAGGGTTTATCGCGCCTCCACCTCTGCGAGTAACGCCTTGTCCTTTGTCGAAGCAAATCTCTACTGGAATAAGAACAGAGAGCAGTTTGTAGCGGATTATGCATCCGATTCGATTATCGGACCCTTTATTTACCTGATTGCCAGAGATGAGCCCTGGGTAAAAACCAGCGCAGATTTTTACACCAAAAACCTTATTAGATATCGCCTCCACTCGTTTTTAAGGCGTAATAAATCTGGCCTAAAGCAAGTCACCTTTGCTCTATTCAAAATGTCTGGCGGCGTAATTTCTCAAGTAAAGCTAAGCTGGTCGTACAGACGCAAGCGGGTTGCCCCCAAGGTTAGGCACAAGCTAGCCAAAATGATGCCGCCTGGAGATATCATAATTACACGCCACGACCACGCCGCCAGTAATCTTTTCCTACCGGGGTTTTGGCCTCACGCAGTGCTCTATATAGGCACAGAAAAACAACGTACTGAGCTTGGCCTTGAGCTCGATGCAAAGGGCAAAAGTAGTTCAGATGATGAGATATGTTTTTTGGAAGCTCAAAAGGACGGCGTTAAATTCCGGACCTTTTCCAGTACCTTAGCCGTTGATTCCTGCACAGTTATCCGCCCAAAATTAGAAAAAATACACATTCGTGAAGCCCTTGCGCGAGCTATTACCCATGAAGGGAAAGAATATGATTTTGAATTTGATTTTCGTCGATCGGACAAACTAGTTTGCACGGAAGTGCCCTACCGAGCCTACCATCAATGCGGTCATATTCAATTTGAACTAACCACCCGCGCTGGCAGAATCTGTCTGTCTGCTGAAGACCTGCTCGACAAAGCGTTAGATGAAAGCTTTTTTGATGTGATCGCGATTTATGGTTACCGAGGCCATCGGTTTGCCACCGGCGAACGGGCAATAGCATTACTCAAGGATAGCTATCAGTAACCACTGAAATCAGCGAGGCTAGTCAAATGACAATACCTCATTTTAGGGCGTAAGCACCGGATTAGGCGTCAGCCACCAACCATAGACAGCATTACACCAGCGGCAATGGCAGAACCAATAACTCCGGCCACATTGGGCCCCATAGCGTGCATCAGTAGGAAATTTTGCGGATTGGCTTCCAGACCCACTTTGTTGGATACCCGTGCAGCCATAGGCACCGCAGACACTCCGGCAGATCCGATAAGTGGATTAATTGGTGTTTTAGAGAATTTGTTCATCAACTTCGCGAGCAGTACGCCGCTTGCTGTGCCGATACAGAAGGCAATCGCGCCCAATCCCAAAATACCCAGAGTTTCCACATTGAGGAATGCGTCAGCGCTCATTTTCGAGCCAACACCCAATCCAAGAAAGATAGTGACGATATTGATTAATGCGTTCTGGGCGGTGTCACTTAGACGATCAACCACTCCACACTCTTTCATCAGGTTACCGAAGCAGAACATACCCAAAAGTGGGGCTGCGCTTGGCAACAAAAATGCCACCAGAATGAGAAGGATCAGTGGGAACAATATGCGCTCTCTTTTCAATACCGGGCGCAGTTGCTCCATCTTGATTGCTCGCTCTTTGGGGGTAGTAAGTGCTCGCATTATGGGTGGCTGAATTATGGGTACTAGGGCCATATATGAATACGCCGCCACGGCAACAGCGCCAAGAATATCCGGCGAGAGCTTACTGGCAACAAAAATAGCAGTGGGCCCATCGGCCCCACCAATAATGCCTATAGAAGCCGCATCCTGAATACTGAAATCCAATATCCCAAAATGGGTTAACGCTACCGCGCCTAGCACCGTGCTAAAGATTCCGAACTGAGCCGCCGCGCCAAGTAATAAAGTTTTGGGATTTGCCAACAGCGGACCAAAGTCCGTCATTGCTCCAACACCCATAAAAATCAGTAGTGGAAAGATACCCGTCTCAATTCCGGCGTGGTAAATGTAATAAAGTAATCCGCCGGGGCTAATCATTTCGCCGGAGACGGCGTAGACAGGCGCTAAATCGAAACCTGCACCGGGAATGTTTACCAGGAGCGTGCCAAATCCAATAGGAACCAAAAGTAAGGGTTCAAAATTCTTTTGAATTGCCAGTAGCAGCAATCCTAGACCCACCAGCATCATAACTATCTGGCCAAAACTGATCTGAGCCAGCCCTGAATCCGCCCAGAGTAACGCAAAGTTTTCCATTTCGGTATTTACCTCAGACCAGTTCGACTAAAGAATCGCCGACGGAAACCGCATCGCCAGCAGCGACATTGACCCGGACCACCTTGCCATCACGAGGCGAACTAACCGCTGTTTCCATTTTCATGGCTTCCAACAATAAAAGCGTGTCTCCCTCCTTAACATCTGACCCAACTCCAGCCACAACTTTCATAACGTTGCCTGCCAAAGGAGCAGGAATGGGTTCACCAGATTGCGGCGCCGCAGAGGCGGTAGCAAACCCGGTGCTGACAGCACCAGATCCGGCCGGAGTTATGGCAGATAGGTCTCCCCCTGCGGTAACTCTGACAACATACTTCTTACCCTCTACTTCGACGGTATAAACTGCTTCGCCCTCTTCATTCAATACCGGTGCTGCTGCACCAGCGTCTCCCGTAGGAGCTGGCTCAAAGGCACTAGAGTCACCGCGATTCTCAAGGAACTTAAGACCAACCTGCGGAAACAGGGCATAGGTAAGCACGTCGTCGATTTGACCCTCACCTTCGGTCAGGGCTATGCCCTTTTCCTTAGCCAAATCCAATAGTTCTGCTTGCAGGGTTTCCAATTCAGGTTCGAGTAAATCTGCAGGCCGACAGGTAACGGCTTCTTTACCTTCCAGCACTTTTTGCTGCAGCTCAGCATTCATCGGTGCGGGTGTTGCTCCGTACTTGCCCTTCAATACGCCTTGAGTTTCCTTCGACAAAACCTTGTATCGCTCACCACTCAAGACATTGAGTACCGCTTGAGTCCCCACTATTTGAGAAGTTGGTGTAACCAGGGGGATATAACCTAAGTCTTTGCGTACACGCGGAATCTCTTCCAATACTTCATCCAGCCGATCGGCGGAATTTTGTTCTTTTAGCTGACTCTCCATATTGGTGAGCATGCCGCCAGGCACTTGGGCAACCAGAATGCGTGAATCTACCCCGCGCAAAGAACCTTCGAACTGGGCGTATTTTTGACGAACCGTGCGAAAGTAAGCTGCGATCTCTTCCAACAAAACTATATCTAGCCCCGTGGGCCTTTCTGTATCTTCATGGATAGCTACAACGGTTTCTGTTGGCGAATGACCGTAAGTCATAGACATAGATGAGATAGAGGTATCAACTCGGTCTATGCCGGCCTCAACGCATTTAAGAATGGTTGCGGTGGACATGCCGGTTGTGGCGTGACAATGCAATTGAACCGGAATCGAAATAGCTTGTTTAATCCGGGTTACCAGGTCAAAACCAACCATAGGTTTTAGCAACCCAGCCATATCCTTGATACATACTGAATCCGCACCCATATCCTCAATCTGGCGCGCCATATCCACCCACAAATCGATATTGTGAACCGGACTTAGGGTGTAAGAAATTGTGCCCTGAGCGTGCTTGCCTACATTTCTTACTGCAGCTAAAGCGGTGATCAGATTGCGCATATCGTTCATGGCATCAAATACGCGGAAAACATCTACCCCGTTTACGGCGGCACGTTCGACGAACTTTTCAACTACATCGTCTGCATAGTGGCGGTACCCGAGAATATTTTGGGCTCTGAACAACATTTGTTGCGGAGTATTCGGCATTGCTCGTTTAAGAAGACGAATACGCTCCCAAGGATCTTCTCCTAAGTAACGAATACAAGAATCAAAAGTGGCTCCGCCCCAAGTCTCCAAACTCCAATAGCCGACCTGATCGAGCTTTTCGGCAATGGGCAACATGTCTTCAATACGCACACGGGTTGCAAGTAGTGATTGAGAGGCGTCGCGAAGGACTACGTCAGTTATGCCAAGAGGCGATGTTGGCTTCATGGTTTGTCTCTTATATTAGTCATTTTTTGTGGTGCAGCTTGATCGCTCGCTCTATTGCCATGCGATGCACTGGATCAATGGATTTTGAAGAAGGATTTGTCACTGTGGCTTCTAGACCGGCGGGGCCAGGAAAGGCCTTAACCATTCGCGCCAATAGCAGCAATACAAAAACCATGAGGGTTAGAAAGGCAAAAACAGTACCCATGCCGTAGAGCATTAGGTCTACGCCTTGAGAAATAATCGATAATTTTGAATCTTGCATAGGTTTATCGCAATAACCGCTTTAGCGGTTGCCCATAAGCAGAAAGAGTACCCTAAATCATCCGGTGAAATCTAGGAAACCCCTAGACTGAGGCGAAATCCTCAGCTCTGTGAACCCATCTTTGAATCAAAAGCTTAGCTTTTTTAGGGTACTTTTCTAGCAGCTTTGGAGCGTTATTTTTAGCCTCTGCCAATAGCGCTTGGTCGCGCATTAAATCAGCAATGCGATAACCGGCCTCACCGGTTTGCCTTGCACCTAACAACTCGCCTGGGCCTCGTAAGCGCAGATCGACTTCGGCCAGCTCAAACCCATCGTTCGTCTCGCGCATCGCCTTTAGCCGCTCACGTGCGTGCTGAGATAGAGGTGTTCCATAGAGCAAAATACAATGGGATTTATCTTTACCTCTTCCGACCCGGCCACGTAACTGATGCAACTGAGCCAATCCCAAACGCTCAGGGTTTTCGATCACCATTAACGACGCATTCGCGACGTCGACCCCAACTTCAATCACCGTGGTACTAACCAACAGTTGAATTTTTCCGGCACGAAACTCATCCATCACCGCATCCTTTTCCACGGGCTTCATTCGGCCGTGCAACAACCCGACATTTAACGCAGGTAAAAGCAGGCGTAGCTCATCTGCTGCCAACTCAGCGGCCTGTAAATCAAAGTTCTCAGATTCTTCGATTAGCGTACACACCCAATAGACCTGTCGACCTTGTGCGCAAGCTTTTCGAATAGACGCCACTACCGCATCTCGTCGATCTCGACTGATCAGCGCAGTTGTCACGGGCTGGCGGCCGGCCGGATATTCGTCGATCACCGACAAATCAAGGTTGGAATAGTGACTCATAGCCAGAGTTCGCGGGATGGGTGTTGCGGTCATGACTAGCTGATGCGCTCGGAAATCCTCTACTTTCTGCCCATCGAGATGAGCTTTCTGATTTAGCGCAAAACGCTGACCTACACCGAAGCGGTGCTGCTCATCGATAATTACCAAAGCCAACTTATGGAATTCAACATCTTGTTGAAAGAGGGCCTGAGTGCCAACAACAAAATTGGCTGATCCGTCCGCGAGCATCTGCAGAAGCGTTTCTCTCGCCTTGCCTTTAGTTCGCCCGGTTAAAGATACGGTCTTAAAGCCCAACGGGTCTAACCAAGCGGTAAAGCTCTTGAGGTGTTGCTCCGCTAATATCTCCGTGGGCACCATCAGAGCAACCTGTAATCCGGCCGCCAATACCTGAACACTGGCCATTGCAGCGACCAAGGTTTTTCCAGAACCAACATCACCCTGCAGAAGGCGCAGCATGGGTTGAGCTTTGTTTATATCAGAAAATATTTCTTGGCTGACCCTTATCTGTGCCCCGGTAGGTTCAAAACCCACTTTACTCAGCAGGGCTGCACTTAAAGCTGTATCTATAGGCACAGGATGCGCTTTTTCTTTAAGGGTGCGAGCTCGAATCTCAGCAAGGCTTAATTGATGGGCAAGTAGCTCTTCGTAGGCCAAGAGTTGCTGCCCCGGTCGCATACCGTCTTGCAATAACTCACTGGATATATCTGCTGATGGCCGGTGTAATTCTCTCAACGCAGCGATAAGACCAGCATCAATTTGCTGGGGCCGCATCTCGACCGGCAATAAATCTTTTATGGTTTCCTCAGACATGCTGTCCAGCACCTGACCAACCAAATCTCTAATGCGTTTTTGCCCTAGCCCCTCAGTGGTGGAATAGATAGGCGTGAGACTTTTATCTAACTCGAGGCCGCCATCATCTATAAAATTGTATTCTGGGTGGTACAACTCCAATCCATTGGATCCCGGTCGTGGCTCACCAAAGCAGCGGACTCTCCTACCCGTCCGAAACGCATTTTTTTGAGATTGGTTGAAGTGAAAATAACGAATCGTCGTGACGCCGCTATTGTCGCCCAGCTTAACCACCAGTGAACGACGCCTTCCCATAACAACGGCAGCACCAAGCACTTCCGCTTCAACCAAAGCCGATAGATAGGGTTGCAGAGCCCCAATAGGCGTTATGCGAGTGCGGTCTTCGTATCGTATGGGTAAATGGAAAAGTAAATCTTGTTGGTTGCGTATCTTAATTTTTGAAAGTAGCAACGCCAAGCTTGGCCCAACACCACGCAGATCAAGAACAGGGCGTTCGGCTAATCCAGCCACAACTCCACCCAATAGTACTTACTCACTTCGCTTTGCATAGATATTGCCCTGCGAGTCTATTTGCGTCGAGTACCGACAGGCTTGATCTTCACATTCAAATCACAACTCAGAATTGATTCCCGAACGGAATCAATTGCCTTATGCCGAGGAAAGCTAGCGCGCCAGGCCAAAGCAACTTTCCGAGACGGAACCGGAGATGCGAAAGGTCGCCAAACCAGAACCCCATCTTTATATTGAGAAGTATCAGCTGCGGATTGTGGAACTACGGTAATGCCCAAATCAGAGGCAACCATATGCCTAAGCGTTTCTAGCGAACTACCTTCTGCGGCCGTGCGAACACTGGATCGATTTTCTTCGAGAGACTGTCGCAAGCCGACACAACTTTCCAATATCTGATCTCTGAAACAGTGTCCATCACCAAGTAATAAAACATCACTCTCATTCAGGTCTTTCGCAGAGATAGTTTTCTTTGCTGCCAAAGGATGGTGCTTGGGCATTAGCACTACAAGAGGCTCTTCATAAAGAACCTGTGTAACGACATCCGGCTCGGTGAAGGGCAAAGAAATGATAATTACATCTAACTCACCATTTCGAAGTCGCTTGCGCAGGGTAGCCGTATAGCCTTCCTCAATAATCAGGGGCATTTCGGCCGCATTTTTTCGAATGCGTGGAATCATTTTAGGAAACAGGTAAGGTCCGATAGTAAATATTGCGCCAATAGCTAACGGGCTAGAAAGCTGGTCTTTGCCTTCCTCAGCCAAATCTTTAATCGCTGAGGTTTGCTCGATTACGCGCTGAGCCTGCTGCACAACTCGCTCACCAACTGGAGTTGGTTGCACACGGCTCTTGGTTCGCTCGAACAGCGCCACTCCCAATTCGCCTTCCAGCTTTTTAACGGCAATACTCAGGGTTGGCTGGCTAACGAAACACCGCTCGGCGGCTCTACCAAAATGCTGCTCTTTGGCCAGCATTACTACATAGCGCAATTCCGTCAAAGTCATCGTATGCTATCGCTTCTCAATTGATAAAAGATTGAAATAAATAGTTGAATTAGGAGATTTCTAATATTGTCTGACTCTATCAGCTTTTTTTTGTAATTGTATGGATTAATCATTAAAAAATGCCCAATAAACAAAATCTGCTCTTAATAGGCTGCGGTGACATTCCAAACCGGCTGATTGCAAAGCTGGATTCGGACCACTGGATACTGCATGGATTACGCCGGTCTCACGTTGATATGCCGGGCGTACAAATGGAATTTGGCGACGCCGCAAATCCTGAGGTTGTCGATACCTTGCTCCAGAGCAATCCCGATCAATTACTAATAACCTTGACGCCAGACGGCAGGACCGCAGAGGCCTACGAGAAAAGCTATCTAAAGCCCGTAGAGGCCATCTGCGCCGCGGCCCATAAATGGGCACCCCAATGCCATTTGATATTTGTGTCCAGCACCAGCGTTTATGCTCACAGCTCCGGTGAGCTTGTGGATGAGCAATCTGTCGCAGAGCCGACAAAGGACACCGCCACAATATTGCTTCGGGCAGAGCAAGCATTAGTTGCCTCAAAAAATCCTTGGTCGGTAGTTAGATTTTCCGGAATCTATGGTCCAGGCCGCGAACGGCTATTGGCCAAAGTCGAGAACTCCCAATTTTCCGAATCTCAAAATGCGAGCTGGACCAATCGTATTCACTCTGAAGATTGCGCCGGGATATTGGCTCACTTGCTGCAAAACTTTGACCACACACATAGGGGTTCTGGGATTTTAATTGGAACGGATAGCGAGCCGGTTTTGAATTCCGAAGTTGAAAAATGGTTAGCAGGCGAGATGGGAATTGAATATCCGGATTCTGATACGAAAGACACTTCCGCAAAAGGTAAACGCTGTGGCAATGGGAAGCTTCTGAAAAGCGGATATCGAATGATGTATCCGAGTTATCGAGAGGGATATCGGGGGTTGATTGGAAATCGTTAGACTATGATCTCTTTCTCCGAACCTTTGTTCTCATTCACTACTTAACTATTTCCGCTGCCACGGGGGCGTTCATTTTCTTTGCTTGCCCAAAGAAAAGGCACCCCGATCGCTTGGCCTGACGGCTGCTCTCGCTCCGAGCTATTTATTCGGGTCGCGCTCACTCGCATCCTGCTCGGATCGCACTTTCGCGCACGTCCGTGTGTGCTCAACCCCAATAAATAACTCTCCACTCAGCGAGCTCAAACGGAGCGCAGAAAATCTTACCTGAATAGAATATTTTGTTTTTTTTGTTTTGGGTTTTGATTCTTTTGAGCGCAGCGACTAGATCGCGACCTGAAGTCGCCGAGAAGCGCAGTTTCTATCCGTTAAGAGCGAGGACTGTCTGAGAAAATCCTTAAGATTTTCGAGTTCCGCAGCTTAGGATCTAAACGAGCATCGCAGGGAACCCGCGGAGCGGGCGGCGTAACCGGAGCAGGCGCTTTTGGTTACTTTTGGCAAGACAAAAGTGACGCCACCGTGGCAGCGGAAATGTCTATATCGAGCGAATTATCATCAGCAATCACTAAATCAAACCATAAGGGGTTAAAGGGAACCCCCCATAAAACCACTAAGGCCGATATACACCAACATTCTTATACCCAGCCTCAAGCAACAGCTCAGCATGCAAACGGCTCATAATCCCCCGCTCGCAATACAGCAGGTAATTCTTATTTTGCGGCTGATTAGCATAGGTCTTTTGTATCTCAAAAAACGGCAGAACCAATACCTGATTTCCCGCAACTTCTAGCTCCCTATCTAACCGCTCATCAGGATGTCGAACGTCAACAATAACTGCTCCTGCTGGCGCCTCAGATAAAATATCTACAGGCAAGGTGGCGATATCTTCAATTACTTTACTTACCGGCATCTGCCGCGCCTGAGCTACCGCCTCATCAACTAGGTTGGAATCAAATAACGCTTCAACTTCTTCAATAATATGTCGGCGTGCCCGAGCGGTTGGTCGGTCAGACCGAAGGCCGCAATATTCCGGATTGCCTTCTGCCATTTGAGCCGTACCAATGCTGTGCGCAATATCAATAATCTGGCCCTTATCCATATTTATTAGGGGGCGCATCACAAAGCAATCAGCCTCTTCGTCGATAAGCCGCAGATTGGCGAGGGTTTGGCTGGATACCTGTCCGACGCTTTCACCGGTAGATATTGCGTCTATTTGGTTGTCAGCAGCTACCTTTGACGCACAGCGCATCATAAATCTCTTGAGCAATACCGTTGAATAGCTGGGCGGAGCCTTCTTCGAAATCTCCGCGACAATTTGTTCAAAGGGAATACTGACAAAGCGCGACGTATGTGAGCTTCCGAAGCGTGACCAGACATGGTAGGCCATCTCTCTTACCGCTATTTCGTGGGCGCGGCCTCCAATATTGAAGAACATAAAATGGGTAAGCATGCCGCGACGCATCGACAGAAAAGAAGACACAGAAGAATCAAAGCCACCTGATATGAGCGAAATCACTTTATCCTGACTACCAAGGGGAAAACCGCCCAACCCAGGCCAAGTTTCACCCAGCATAAAAACCCGATCTTGGCGTACTTCTAATTCTACCCATACATCCGGCGTTTTTAGATTTACAGATTCTGCTTCGGCCTGAACCATAAGCGCACCGCCGACAGCCCTTTCCACATCCATGGAGTTAAAGTCTTGCTCACCGCTGCGCTTGGTACGAACCCCAAAGGATTTTCCTTTTAGCGCCTCAGTGTATTTTTCAACTGCGAGCGCACATATATGATCAAGGCTTTCAAATTCATAGGTCTCGGATTCGCTGAACTTTGAAATCCCGGGGATACAACCTAGGCGATCAATAACTGCTCTGCGTAGTTCCGGACTGTCGTTTTCACATACTAGCTCTAGCTTTTCCCAATCGCGCACAACCTTCATTCCCTTTGACAAAGGCTTCATTATTCGTCGAATATTGCCTTCCAAAATTTTCGTTTGTTGGCGCCGCACGGGCGGGCTCTTAATAACAATTTCTGGAAATATTTTTATAACAAAATGCATAGCGCAAAAAATCTAATATAGGATTGAGGCGGGCGGCTGCAGATTATAACCGCGCAGCACAAGCAACAATACTTTATAGAGAAGCAACTAAACCTCAGGAAACTAGATCGAAGACAATTTTTGTAGCACTATATTAGCGCGCCGGATGTAGCCCATTAATTTTGAATGCCAGCAAAGCATCATTTTAGTGCGCAAACCCAATACTGAATTGCTCTAATCTCCCAGTTTTACGAGCTTTAAAGAACTGAGAGACTTTTTGTGAGCGGTAGAAAATGAAGATAACAAAGCCAGGAGAGAAATTGTAATGTCTGAGAACACACTCAAACTTATCAAAGATGCCGAGGCCACATGGGTGGACCTACGCTTCACTGATACAAAAGGTAAAGAGCAACACGTAAGCATTCCCGTATCCGAAATTGATGATTCCTTCTTTGCGGATGGGAAAATGTTCGATGGCTCTTCCATCGCTGGATGGAAAGGTATCAACGAATCAGACATGGTTCTTATGCCAGACGATAGCGCGTCTGTTCTAGATCCGTTCACCGATGACAGCACAGTAATTGTTCGCTGTAACATCATTGAGCCTACTACTGGCGAAGGTTACGAACGCGATCCTCGATCCATCGCCCAACGCGCCGAAGCTTACCTCGCCACTACTGGTCTTGGTGATACAGCCTTCTTTGGCCCAGAACCAGAATTCTTTGTATTTGACGACGTTAAATGGGGTTCCGATATTTCCGGCGCTTTCTATAAGATTGGCTCCGAAGAAGCTTCCTGGTCCTCAGGTAAGGATTTCCCAGACGGCAATATGGGTCACCGCCCAGGTGTTAAAGGTGGTTACTTCCCCGTTCCTCCAGTTGATAGCCTGCAAGATGTTCGTGCCGCTATGTGTTCAGCTATGGAAGATATGGGATTGCAAATCGAAGTGCATCACCACGAAGTGGGTACTGCAGGCCAATGTGAAATTGGCGTTGGTGCAAACACGCTAACCAAGAAAGCTGATGAGGTTCAGATCCTCAAATATTGCGTACACAACGTGGCTCACGCTTACGGTAAAACAGCTACTTTCATGCCAAAACCTCTCGTAGGAGATAACGGCAGCGGTATGCACGTTCACCAATCTTTCACCAAAGATGGCGTCAACGTCTTTGCTGGTGACGCCTATGCCGGCATGAGCGAAATGTCTCTGTATTACATTGGCGGCATTATTAAACACGCCCGCGCTATCAATGCATTTGCAAACGCGTCTACTAACTCTTATAAGCGTTTAGTCCCAGGCTTTGAAGCACCGGTAATGCTGGCTTACTCAGCTCGCAACCGATCTGCGTCTATTCGTATCCCATGGGTTCCAAATGCCAAAGGTAAGCGTGTTGAAACGCGTTTCCCGGATTGCACAGCGAACCCATATCTGTGCTTCTCGGCTCTGCTTATGGCTGGCCTTGACGGAATTCAGAATAAGATCCATCCCGGCGACCCTGCTGAAGCAGATCTATATGATCTAACGGCGGAAGAGGAAAAAGCTTACCCAACCGTTGCTTCTAGTCTTGAACAAGCTCTAGACGCTCTCGATGTGGATCGTGACTTCCTCAAAGCCGGCGGCGTATTCACCGACGACACTATCGACGCTTACATCGCGTTGAAGAGAGAAGAAGTGGAAGCATTGAACATGACCACTCATCCGGTCGAGTTCGAAATGTACTACTCAGTCTAGTAGTCGACACAAGAAATGAGAAAAAGCCCGCAAATGCGGGCTTTTTCCTTTTTTGATATACCGAATTTGCGACCGGATTCGCATCTAAAGGATATTTCTTTTTAATCGCAATTTGGTTTGAGTTAGTCTTAAGCAAATGCCCGCCAAAGCGATCGCCATGAAAAAGATCATAATCAACCTTCTTGCCCTGCTCGTCAGCTTCTGCTTATCCATTGGATCAATCGCCGCTCCAATCTACCGAGCAGTCAATGATGACGGCTCAGTCACCTTCAGCGATCAAGAGCCTTTGGACGGTTATGCCGACGAAGTTGAACTGGGAAAAACCATTATTCACCCCGCCGTTACGGTGCCCGCAAATCCCCTAATAACCGCTTCTGAGGCAGAAAATCTCAGCTCATCCAAAAAAGTCCGCATTCATGCCCCTGCGGACGAATCGGTTGTTCACGGTACCGACAACCGATTAACGGTAAGTGTTTCAGTATCGCCGGCTATAGGCGAGAGAGAGCAATTACAATTGCTGCACAATGGCTCAGCCTATGGCCCCCCGCAATCATCGGGACAGTGGAATTTGGCCAGGATCAATCCCGGCACACAAAAATTCTCTGTGAGGTTTCAGGACTCCAGTGGACAAAGAATAAGCGAAAGCGACACCATCACTATTTATTTCATACCTTAGCCCCATACTTTTCTTGCCTAGCCCCTTGTTTGCGCACCATATTGGTGCGTTAATACCCATTTGTACCAGATGTCCACCCCTTTGAGCCATGTTTGGCGCGGAACGCCCTCTTGGCTCGCCTTTTGCTTACCTAGATAAACTAGCAAGCGACTAATTGCAGACGAGAGCATTAGGCCAAAAGCCCGAGAATGAAAAACATCCTGTTGGACGCCGATCAAATATTAGACCACTTGACTACCGCTGTTGTGGTCACAGATTTCAATTGCCGAATAATTCGTATAAATCAAGCCGCAGAACAAATTCTTGGCGTCAGCAAAAATCGCGGCATAGGTGTGGCATTGCAGAAAGTTGTAGATATTTCAAAGGAAGATCGCACGGCGATAGTAGCCTGCGTTACGGATCGTCGACCTTTCACTAAACGACATGCACAAATTCTGACAAACCAGAGACAGGTACTAAATCTGGATTTTACCGTATCGCCCGTTCAAATAGACGACCGGGACCTGCTGCTAATCGAATTTACTGAACTGGACCGCATGATGCGTATTAACCGGGAGGAATCCCAGATCGCGGCCCATGACACTACCAGACAGCTAGCTCGAGGCTTGGCCCACGAGATTAAAAATCCGCTCGGTGGACTGCGCGGCGCTGCGCAGTTGCTGCATCACGAATTGGAAAGCGACGAACTCAAAGAATATACCAGCGTAATCACCGAGGAAGCGGACCGACTGCGTAATCTTGTTGATCGAATGCTTGGGCCAAATCAACTTCCAATTTTTGCTCCCACCAATGTGCACGAAGTTCTCGAGCGGGTAATAATTTTGCTTTCTGCTGAATCCGCTGGAAAGGTCAGCATAATTAAGGATTACGACCCAAGTTTACCGCCTGTTATGGGTGACTTGGAACAGCTGATTCAGGCAGTATTAAATATCTCAAGCAATGCCATGCAGGCGGTTTTGGAATCCAAAACTAAAGATCCTGAGATTTGCGTTCGTACTCGTATCCAGCACCGCCATACCATCGGTACCGTGCAACATTCACTCGTTTGCCGAATTGATATTCTCGATAACGGCCCGGGTATACCGGAAGATATTTTGGATGACATTTTTTATCCGATGATTTCAGGGCGTAGCTCAGGCAGCGGCCTAGGCTTGCCCATTTCACAATCCATCATCAACACTCACAAAGGCATGATCGAATACAACAGCCAGCCAGGTCGAACCGAATTTACCATCTTCTTGCCTACGGAAGCATCAGACGGATAGACGCCAATGATTACCAACAATTTTCACCACGGACTTAGGGATATTACAGATGAGCACTAACAACTGCGTATGGATCGTCGATGATGACCGGTCCATACGTTGGGTTTTAGAAAAAGCACTTTCAAAAGAGCCTTTTGAGGTCGAAAGTTTCGAAAATGCTGAGATGGTTCTAGCACGCCTGGAAACCAAACGGCCAGACGTAATTATTAGCGACGTCCGTATGCCAGGCATTGATGGCATGGCACTACTGAACGAAATTATTGAAAAAGCGCCGGGACTACCGGTAATAATTATGACTGCTCATTCAGATCTGCAAAGTGCAGTAGATGCTTATCAAGGCGGCGCTTTCGAGTATTTACCAAAGCCGTTCGACATACATGAAGTAGTCAACGTTACACACCGGGCCTTGGTCCGCTCGAAAGAGAACTCGCCTGAGCAAGAAAAATCGGAACTTGGAAATAGTCCGGAAATAATCGGTGAAGCGCCCGCTATGCAGGAAGTATTTCGTGCGATTGGCCGGCTCGCCAATTCTAATGTGACCGTACTAATCAATGGAGAATCCGGAACCGGTAAAGAACTAGTCGCACGCGCTTTACATCGGCACAGTCCCAGAAAAGCACAACCTTTTATTGCTCTAAACATGGCTGCGATACCCAATGACCTGATCGAATCGGAACTCTTTGGTCATGAAAAAGGAGCTTTTACAGGAGCTTCGGCAAAGCGACAAGGCCGCTTTGAGCAAGCTGACGGAGGCACTCTATTTTTGGATGAAATCGGCGACATGCCGCCAGAAGCGCAAACTCGTTTACTTCGCGTGCTAGCCGACGGAGAGTTCTATCGCGTCGGCGGTCATACTTCCGTCAAGGTTGATGTGCGTATTATTACCGCGACTCACCAAAACCTAGAAGCATTGGTTGAAAAACATCAATTCCGCGAAGATTTATTCCACCGCCTAAATGTTATCCGAGTTCATATCCCGGCCTTACGGCAAAGAACCGGAGACATACCCGCCTTAACTGACTACTTTATGCTGCGCTCTTCGCAAGAGCTAGGCATGGACAACAAGACTCTGCTGGATAGCGCTAGTAATTTTTTGCAGCAGTTGCCCTGGCCGGGAAATGTTCGCCAATTGGAGAATATGTGCCGCTGGCTAACAGTAATGGCACCGGGTCGAGAAGTGCATCTCAACGACTTACCTCCAGAACTGCTCAATTCAGCGGTAGCAGATGGCACCTCAATAGGACCGCAGGGCCATTGGCACGCGTTACTTCAAACCTGGGCTAGCGAAGCCTTGGTAAATGGGGAAGAAAATATACTAAAGGCGGCGACTCCGATGTTCGAGCGTGCGCTGATTGAAACCGCACTCGAATATACCGGTGGTCGAAAGCGCGAAGCAGCTGAAACATTAGGCTGGGGAAGAAATACCCTGACTCGCAAACTAAAAGAATTAAAGATGGCGGACTATTCCGAAAGCGAAACAGAATCAGCTGATACTAATTAAAAAAGCCGCCTAGCGGCGGCCTTAAAATTTACTGGATTCCTACTGAATGGTCTCATCCGCTGGAGTAGACTCTTCGCTCTGTTGCTTCATAGCAGCTTGCAGCAAGGCATCAAAGTTTATCGGCGCCAATCTCAATGGCGGAAAGCCCGCCTTAACCGCTAAATTGTCTACGGACTCTCTCGCATAGGGAAAGAGCGTAGAAGGAGCAACCGAAGCCAATACCCTTCTCAATTCGGCAGCGGGAATATTGGCGGTACGGAACAGTCCGGCTTGCTGTATTTCAATAAGGAAATATATCGCGTCAGTATCTTTCTCTTTTACGCTGATAGTCAGCGTAAGTATTACTTCGTGCAAACCTTCTTGAAGCGTAATTTGCTTGGTATTGATATCCAGGTTAACCGTTGGCTGCCAAGTTTTGAAAGCTTCTTGCCCTCTGGGCGCTTCGAGGGAGATATCCTTTACATATATGCGATCAATCGCGAACTGAGGGGCCTTGGATTGGTCCGGCGCGGCTCCTTTTTCTGGGGTTACTGCTTCTTCTTCTGCCATCTTAACTATCTCAATTAAATTCAGTTTGGTTAGGTGATTTCAAGAGCATTTGGCTACATAGCCCTTCTTAACTTTCTATACTTTTCCTCTTATACCTTTTGTTCCCTATCATTTTTTGACTAGAGGCAAATTACTACCTTGCCACTCCGCCATTCCGCCTTTCAATCTGGCGGGAGAATGCCCCATACCCATTAAGTGCTTGCCTACTGCACCGGTATGCTGGCCAAATTTGTCTACCAAAATTATTTGTTTGCCGAGGTTCGCCTCTAGTTCAGCGGCTCGATCAGCAATTTTGCTATGGGGAATATTAACCGATCCGGCAATATGGCCAGCGTTGAAGTCTTTTTCATCCCGCAGGTCCAAAACTATGCCGGTATCGGCATTTACCGCCTGAGTAAGCTGATGGTATGACACTGAGGGCCCACCCTTTGAAGACTCACGCCAAACAAAGGCATAAATCATAAGCAGCAACAGGCTAACTAATAACCATTGCTCGCTGGCAAATATAAAAATTTCCACACTAGTGACCTGCTGTTCGGTAGGCGCGCAAGTATACACAGACAATATCTTTTCTTGAATGATGCCGTGCGAATAGCCATGATTCAGATCGAATTACGAGCCCTTTATTCATGTTCAAGTTCTATACCTGCATTTTATTATGTATTTTGAGTTTTTCAGCCCTGTCGCAGACAGAGGAAGAGCTCGGTCAACTCCTGAGCGAAATCGAAAAACTACAAACCGAATTGAACAGTTATCGCGGGCAAGTTGATCACGTCGAAGAGCAGCTCCAGGAGCAAGAATTGCTACTCGCTCAAAATCACCGGGAGATTTTTAATACTGAAAGGTCTATCGCTGCGTCGGAAGATCTTTTAGGCGGATTGATAGATCGTCTGAATCAACTTGAATCACAGCGACAAGAGCAGGAAAAACAGCTTCAAGAAGAAATTGCAGCTCTCTACCGAAATGGTGGCCAGGAACCGCTCAAACTCATACTAAACCAAGAAAATCCCGCTCTATTCGGGCGCATACTGCACTACTACCAAGCGCTTACAGAAAATCGACGGTCCAAGATTGATGAATATCTTGAGACTACACAAGCGATGGAACAAACAGAAATTTCGCGGGTAGAAGAACTACACTATCAGGAACAACTGTTGGTCAATCTAAACGGTGCGCGCTCCTCATTGGAAAACCAATTTGCCGAGCGTGAGCGCTTGTTGGCGACATTGGAAGTATCCATTGCCAGCACTGAGCAAGAAATCGCGACAAATCAGGCCAATCGCGAAAGGCTGGAAACCTTAGTCCGCAATATCACAACCTCCATGGCCGAGCTTAGTGTCCAAACAGATCAAAGGCCTTTCTTGGAGATTCGCGGTGAATGTAAATGGCCTGCACAGGGCGACATGCGGGCGACATATGGCAGTATCCGCACAAGTAGTATTCGCTGGGACGGAGTGATGATTGCATCTAGCATGGGAGACCCTGTGCGATCAGTGCACACCGGCAGAGTAGTCTTTTCCGACTATTTACGGGGCTATGGCCTCTTAGTAATAGTCGATCACGACGATGGTTACCTTACGCTCTACGGCCACAATCAATCCCTATTTGTGGAGGCTGGTGACTGGGTGCAACCAGACCAAATGATTGCACAGGTTGGAAATAGTGGAGGGCAACGCGATGCGGGGTTATATTTCGAAATCCGCAAAAATGGAGAGCCAACCAATCCAGCAAGCTGGTGCGGGTAATGGATTTCTCTGGGTTTTGATAGCAATATAGGCTTTATGAACAAATACATTAGACAATTTTTGATTATCGGACTCGCATTCAACCCTCTGTTCGGGTTCAGTCAAGAATCAAATCCACCAAATTCTGACGAAGGACAAATGTCCTTAGAAGACCTACGCGTGTTTGTGCGGGTGTTTGAACAACTTCGACAAGCCTATGTAGAAGAACTTAGTGACTCAGAGTTATTCGAAATGGCAATTTGGGGCATGCTTACTGAGCTGGACCCTCACTCTGAATTTCTCGATCTAGAAGCGATTCATGAACTTGAAGACTCCACAGAAGGGCGATTTCAGGGCATAGGTGTAGAGCTGACTATGGAGGACGATTTTCTTACGATAGTTACTCCCATAGATGGCAGCCCTGCTGAACGGGCCGGCATCGAACCGGGAGATATCATTTTACAAATCAATGGAGAATCTATTGAGGGACTTTCCTTTCGCCAATCTTTGCGGAAGCTCGATGGGCAATCAGGAGAACCCGTATTACTTACTCTGGACAGATTGTCTGAGCGCAACCTGCTAGAAATAGAACTGGTTAGAGAGCGCATTGCCGTGGAAAGCGTAAAGTCCCGTGTTGTAGCGGAGGATATCGGCTATTTGCGCGTAGCCCAATTCCAACAAGATACGGGCGCTGAATTCGAAGATGAGCTGAGAGAGCTTATTCAGAATAATCCGCTCTTGGTGGGTTTGGTTATTGACCTGCGCAACAACCCGGGAGGACTACTACACAGCTCTGTTGAGATCGCAGATATGTTCTTGGAATCGGGACTCATCGTTTCAACAAAGGGGCGCCTGGAGTCTTCCAACCAAGAGTTCTATGCAACACCCGGGGTATTGGGAAATCAACTGCCCTTGGTTATTCTCATTAACCGAGGCTCTGCTTCCGCAGCGGAAATTGTTGCTGGCGCGTTGCAGGATCACGACAGGGCCATCATTCTTGGCGATACCAGCTTTGGGAAAGGCTCGGTGCAGGAAATACTGAATGTCGACGAAAACCGCGCTATCAAACTTACTATTGCCCTCTATTACACGCCTTCCGGGCGCTCAATTCAGGCCCAGGGCATCTATCCGGATATTCGAGTAGATCGAGGTAGTGTTGATTGGAATCGAGACGAAAGCGCGCTTACCGAAGCCAGTTTAAGCGGACATCTGGATAATGCATCTGGAGATGAAGGACCAGAGTTAATAGGACTACGAGAAGCGCTATCAGACATAGAAGATGTCCAACTCGCCCATGCTGTCAGCCTCCTGCAAGGAAGCCAATTGCTTAATAGACAGACGCGCTAAGGCACTATAATGTCCGGGCACGCCGACACCTAATCAACTCCATTGGACTCTCCTTACTATGTCGAACCAACCTGGCCTAGGCCAGATAAACACATTGACCGTCACCGATATTGGATCAGCTGGCCTGCGCTTAGATTGCAGCGACTTAGATCAGGACGGAACTGCGGATATGTCATTTGACTACGTCGTGCTCCCTAAAGAAAAAACACAGGAGAACATCAAGCTTGGCGATGAAATTGATGTATTCTTGTATCTTGGGTCAAAAGACGAATTGGTCGCAACCACTTACAAACCAAACATTCAGGTTGGTGAATGCGCTTTTTTGAGAGTACTGACTACTGGCCAATACGGTGCTTTTTTGGACTGGGGCTTGGCGAAAGACCTACTACTTCCTCATTCGGAACAAGCCTATCCGGTTCGACCCGATAGCAGCTACGTCGTATTTTCTTATCTGGATGAATCTACAGGCCGTGTAGCCTGCAGCACTATGCTGCATCACTTTTTGGAAGAAGAAGCGAGTACCTGGCTCAAAAAAGGACAGCCGGTAGACCTTCTTATCGCAGCAAAATCCGAACTTGGTTTTAAAGCAGTAATCAATGGGCATAGCTTGGGCCTTATTTTTCACGATCAACTTTCCCAGCCCCTTAAATTTGGCGACCAAATGAAGGGTTGGATAAAAGATATTCGCGAAGACGGCCGCATAGATTTAAGTGTTAATACGCTAGATGATGAAACTAGGGATGCCCTAAGCGAGCAAGTTCTAGAATTGATCAAAGAGTCCGGAGGAAGACTAGAACTCTCCGATAAAAGCTCACCGGATGATATTTACCGTACTTTTAAGGTAAGTAAAAAGAATTTCAAACGGGCCATAAGTGGGTTATACAAACAGCGACTAATCCGAATCGAGCCCACTTACATAGAGCTGCTTTGAACAATGGCCATATTGTAAATTGACCTCCAGTCTCTGATTTAGAAACAAGAACACCTTTGTAAAAGCCACTCTTTAGGGAAATGTTATGACGGTAAAACACGACAATATATTAGGCACCATCGGCAATACACCCGTTATCCGAATAAACAAATTGGCTCCCAGCCATGTGAATCTATACGTTAAATCTGAAGCCTTCAATCCGATGGGATCGGTCAAAGACCGATTGGCGCTGGGCGTAATCGAAGACGCCGAACGCAATGGCACGCTTAAGCCAGGTCAGACTGTTGTGGAAGCGACGAGCGGCAATACTGGCATCGGTCTTGCCATGGTATGTGCCCAAAAAGGCTATCCCCTCGTAGTAACTATGGCGGAAAGCTTCAGCGTAGAACGCCGTCGGTTAATGCGTTTTTTGGGCGCAAAAGTCGTCTTAACGCCTGCGCCACAAAAAGGATCTGGCATGTTGGCAAAAGCCATGGAACTAGCCGAAACTCATGGGTGGTTTTTAGCGCGCCAATTCGAAAATGACGCCAATGCTGATATGCATTCCAATACCACCGCCCCGGAAATATTATCGGCTTTCGAGGGCGAGCAGTTGGATTACTGGGTTACCGGTTACGGAACTGGCGGCACCCTTAAGGGTGTGGCTCGAGTGCTTAGAGCACAGAGCCCCAAAACCAGGGTAGTGGTCTGCGAACCAGAAGATGCACCGCTTCTTGGCAGTGGTGAACGGCAAGCAACCGTGGCTGCGGGCCAAGCTCCTATTAGCCACAGTGCATTCAAACCTCATCCTATGCAAGGCTGGACGCCGGACTTTATATCTAAACTCACAGAAGATGCCGTCGATGACAATCTTATCGACGATCTATGCGCGATACCGGGAGCTGAGGCCATAAAGATGTCTCAAGAGCTGGCACGACAAGAAGGGATTTTTGTTGGTATTTCCGGCGGAGGCACTTTTGCAGGTGCCTTGCAGATTGCAGCAAAAGCACCTGAGGGAAGTAATATTCTTTGCATGCTGGCCGACACTGGAGAGCGCTATTTATCCACTCCCCTGTTCGCCGACATCGAAGCAGAGATGAACGAAGGTGAAATAGCTATATCCGAGTCTACTCCCGGATTTCAGTTCTAACTTAGTTACTTACCAAGGAATGCAGGAACTAATATGCAGTGGAATATATATCTTTCGGGTGAAATACATACCGACTGGCGACAACAAATTATCGATGGCTGCGCTGAACACGGGCTCCCCGTTACCTTTACCTCAGCCGTAACGGATCATGCTGCAAGTGATGAGGCCGGAGACCATTTAGGAACCGAATCTAATAATTTTTGGCGGGACCACAAATCGGCAAAAATAAATAAGATTCGCACCCAGACCCACATCGAGAAATGCGATATTGCCGTAGTGCGTTTTGGCGATAAGTATAAGCAATGGAATGCTGCCTTCGATGCTGGAAATTGCGCCGCACTGGGCAAGCCATACATCAGTCTGCACGACGAAGATATTGTGCATGCTCTGAAGGAAGTTGATGCAGCCGCGCTCGCGTGGACGACAACTCCATCGCAAGTGGTGGAAATACTCAAATACGTTATTGCCAAATAGAAATCAAACCCCAAGAATAATAATGCCTGACGCAAATGTAAGCTCCAAGCTCGCTCTATCCTTACTGCTAATTCGGATCGGCGTCGGCATTGTTTTCTTTATGTGGACTATCGACAAATTAATGAACCCGGAACATACGGCGCGCGTATTTGCCGCCTTTTATATGATTCCGTCTCTTAGTGTCGCCGCATCCCTTGCCATTGGTACGATTCAAATGATTGTTGTATTGGCTTTTGTCACCGGCACCATGAAAAAGTATTCCTACATGGCCATTTTTATCATGCACCTGGTCTCAACGGTCAGTACTTACGAGCGCTATTTAGATCCCTGGACTGGCACCAATTTACTATTTTTCGCTGCCCTGCCAATGCTGGCTGGCTGCTGGGCACTTTGGTTCCTGCGTGATCAGGATGCTCTTTGGTCAATCGACGCTATGCGGGCAAAGAACCAATAGGGCCTCAGGACCGCTATCCCCAGGCGTTTAAATATTGAACATAGAGGTTACCAACGTTATTGACCCGGAAATTAGCTGCACAAGCTGTGCAGCTAATTGCTGCCGGCTAGAAGTTCTTTTAATCACTGATACGGGTGTGCCGGAACGCTTCATACAAACCGATAATTGGGGGGCGCAATCAATGGCAAGGCTAGATGATGGTTGGTGTGCTGCACTGAGCCGAGAGACCCAGCTATGCACTATCTACGACAATCGCCCGCTTATATGTCGAGAGTTCGAAATGGGCAGTCAGGAGTGCATTTCCGAACGCGCGTAGAACATAGATTAGAGCGCCACATAGCATTACGAAATGCTCATTAAAATTTCTCTATTTTAATAAATATACACAGTATCATTTCCTAATAAATGAAATAATTTGCCCCTGTTATTTAGCGCTGAATAGGTGCCTGAATTGCCCAAGGGCCTGAGTAGAATATCCCCATGATAAAAAACACTGTAAATAGCTACGGAATAGTTGGCGTAGCTATTCACTGGCTAATGGCTCTGGTGATAATTGGCATGTTTTGCTTAGGCCTGTGGATGGTCGATCTGGACTACTACAGCGAGTGGTATAAAACCGGACCTGATATTCACCGCAGCATTGGCGTATTAGTCTTTTTAACCATGATATTCCGGCTAACCTGGCGACTTACCAACAAGCACCCTAAGGCTGAGCCTAATCTAAAGACGTGGGAAATAAGAAGCGCAACTTTGGTTCATGTGCTGCTTTATATTTTGGTTATCCTGATTGCTATCTCTGGTTATCTGCTTTCAACAGCTGACGGTAGGGCCGTATTAGTTTTCAATTGGTTTAGCGTGCCGGCTAGTATTACTTCCATTGAAGATCAGGCAAACCTGAGCGGTAAATTACATTACCTTCTGGCAATCTCCCTTATGGTTTTAGCTGGAATTCATGCCTTAGCAGCACTCAAGCATCACTTCTACGACAAGGACAAAACACTGGTTCGTATGTTTGGTAAATCCGGTAGCTGAATAAGCTGCTCATAAACTATTTAACTTTTTTGGATATATTGTTATGAAATTAGTAAGAAATTCATTTATAGCGCTTGCACTAATATTGGCAGGCATTTCACCGGCATCTGCAGATGACTATCTGATTGATACGCGTGGTGGCCATGCTTCTATTAATGCCAAATACAAGCATATCGGCATCAGCTGGTTAACCGGCCAATTCGAAACTTTTAGCGGAACATTCAGCTATGACCCTGAAAATATTTCGGCCTCTTCCGTAAATGTTGAAATTGATGTGACCAGCCTGAATTCCAACCACGCAGAGCGCGATGTGCATATTACCGGTGATCGGTATTTGAATGCCGACAATTATCCGCAATCAAGCTTCAACAGCACCAGAGTTGTAGATAATGGAAATGGCGCCATGACAGTCTACGGCACCTTTCGTTTGCACGACGTAACCAAAGAGATAGTGATTGAGGCAATGGCCGTTGGCGCTGGAGACGACCCCTGGGGCGGATATCGAGTTGGTCTGGAAGGGTCTACCACATTGGACATGAGAGATTTCGGTTATGAAAGCTTCGGCCCAGCCCATATGGTTGAACTAGCTCTTTATCTTGAAGGTGTTAAACAATAGCTATTGTTTACTCCCATAAAAAAAGGCCACTGTAGCAGTGGCCTTTTTTTGTGCTTTATAACTCGTACTATCTAATTAAGATGGCACAACGTTATTTGCACATGGTCCTTTCTGACCTTGGCCAACTTCAAACTCAACAGCTTGACCGTCATTTAGCGTCGCGTATCCGCCGCCATTTTTGATTTCTGAGTGGTGAACAAATAGGTCTTTACCGCCGTCTTCCGGAGTAATAAAACCAAAACCTTTGTCTGCATTGAACCACTTAACTGTACCTTTACTCATAATACTTACTCTATTTTTTGGTGAAATTATGTTTCCCCAGCTCCGAATTCACCTTTTCGAAGTGGGAATAAAATAGTAATCGGGTAGCCTGAATAGCTTAGAAGCCTTACTTAACCCCTGCTAGAAATGTTCCAGTTAACCAAAAATGGCTGACAAGAACTCTAGCCGTATATCGCTAATGCTGCCGACATAGTCCCCTTTTCTACCCCAGATTTTAATCGCAAAATATGTGACTAAAAAATTTAGTGCGCGCATTATATAGCTCAGCTGGTGATATTACCTTGAATATTTTTAATTAATGCAGTGATTTCGGTGATCAAACCGAACAGGCTCTCCATAAAATGGGCCATATTTTCAGCCTCTCAGGCACAATTCCTAACCAATATCAACCTACGAATCAAATAAATCCTCACCAAGCTATTGATTATTATCAAATTATATTTTTGGCGCCAAAAAACTGAATATCTTTTAGTTCGATTATAAAGCTGAAAAAATATATCTGCTGAGAGAGAAAAAAAGAGGAATTAATGTGTAATTTTCTAAAGATAACAGTAATAGAATAGGGATTTAGTCATAATAATGTCCGCCTCCGCATGATATTACTTTGAAAAACGACTAAATCGGCACTCGAATTCAACAGGGATTTAGGCCTTAGTTTCTATCCGAGAGCATATTGTCGCTGTTAATTTGAGCCCTTGCTTTGATTGATGATGTATAAAAAATTGTGGAATGAATGTATTTACGGGGTTTATATGATTCGCATTTTTAGTTTACTAACCGTCATGT
>CAJXYP010000022.1 GCA_913063225.1 uncultured Cellvibrionales bacterium | reverse complement strand
ACCCTAGCCCCTGACCTTAAAAAAGACTTGGCGCAAAAAGAAATCGTTTTAGAGCCAAACGATGCCCGTCGTCTTGCCAGCCTCTGCGGGCAATTCAACAAACATCTACGGCAAATTGAAGAGCGACTGGATGTACACATCAGTAACCGCGCCAATCGCTTTATATTTGAGGGCGAAAACAACAACATTGAATCAAGCACCAAGCTGGTAAAAATCCTATATCAAATGACAAATTCTGAAAAACCACTAACTCCCGACCAAGTGCACCTCCAACTTCAAAGCTCCGCATTGTCCGAATTAAGCGAACCTGAAGTAACCGCGCCCGAGCTAACCGACAAAGGCAAACCCGGCGAAATTAGCATTCGTACAAAGAAGGAACTTGTTCGACCCCAGGGCGCCAATCAAAAACGCTATGTGGAGCGTATCCGTAATCACGACATCAACTTTGGTGTCGGTCCGGCTGGAACAGGCAAGACCTATTTGGCTGTGGCATGTGCTGTTGAAGCCTATATGCGTGACAATGTCGAACGCATACTTTTGGTTAGACCCGCGGTTGAAGCCGGAGAGAAACTGGGCTTTTTGCCCGGTGATTTAACGCAAAAGGTTGACCCCTATCTGCGCCCGCTTTACGACGCCCTGTACGAAATGATGGGATTTGAAACCGTCGCCCGGTTGATAGAGCGCAATATTATCGAGGTGGCACCCTTAGCCTTTATGCGTGGTCGCACACTCAATCACTCTTACGTGATATTGGATGAAGCGCAAAACACCACAAAGGAACAAATGAAAATGTTCCTTACCCGTATTGGTTTTGGTTCTACTGCCATCATCACCGGAGACATCACCCAGATAGATCTTCCCAAGAACTTACCATCCGGATTGATTCACGCCTCAAGGGTCCTAGAAGGAGTGGATGGCATAAGTACCACCAAATTTACATCGAAAGACGTTGTTCGACATCCGCTGGTTCAGCGCATAGTTGAAGCCTACGATAAGTTCGAGCAAGACTGATCAATCAGATGGAACCTACAATCGAACTTCAGGTTCAAATTGCTTCAGAACAAACTAGCCTGCCGACAGAAACTAAATTTATTCTGTGGGCAACTACTGTTTTAGAGCACTTGGACGTTCCGTCGTTGGAACTGATAAATCTATGCATTCGTGTGGTCGATGAAGAAGAAATCATCGAGTTGAATAAAAATTATAGAAACAAAAATACCGGCACTAACGTTTTAAGTTTTCCACAGACGCTGCCAGCGTTTCTAGTCGAATTAACAGACGACAATCCCCTTGGCGATATTGTCCTATGCGCCCCTATCGTTGAGCGAGAGGCTCGCGAACAGAATAAAGAAACCATTGCCCATTGGGCCCATTTAACCGTGCATGGCGTTTTACATTTGCTTGATTACGATCATGAAACTGACAAGGATGCTGCACAAATGGAAGGCCTTGAGATTGCCATTCTCGACCAATTAGGGTTTGCTAACCCCTATTGATATAAATCAGACCATATTTTAGGATAAAAACAGAACATATGAGCGACGATAAACCTCCATCGACACAGGCCAGTTGGCTAGACCGACTGGTCAATCTCCTGTCACCGACGCCCGATAATCGGGAGCAGCTGTCGGCTATCCTGCAAAAGTCTCACGATTCCAAAGTAATAGATCGCGACGCCTTAGAAATCATGGAAGGAGCCTTGCGGGTGGGAGAAACCCAAGCGCGCGAAATTATGATCCCGCGCTCGCAAATGGAGCTTATTCAGTCCGACGCAAAGCTCACACAAGTACTAGAACAAATAATTGAATCCGGTCACTCTCGATTTCCCGTAGTAGGTGAATCCTCCGAAGACATTATTGGTATTTTACTCGCCAAAGATCTTTTACCACTCGTATTAGATAGTGTTGAAGATTTAGACATCTGTTCCATGGTTCGCCCCGCCAGCATCGTTCCCGAAAGCAAGCGCCTTGGCGTGCTGCTGCGAGAATTTCGCGAACAGCGTTATCACATGGCGATGGTGGTTGATGAATACGGAAGCGTATCCGGATTACTCACCATCGAAGATATTCTTGAAGAAATTGTCGGCGAAATCGAAGATGAGACCGACGAAGAAGAACTGCCGCAAATTCGTCGCTTGGATGAAATTCATTGGTTAGTTGAAGCTCAAACCGAAATCGAAGACTTCAATGAAGAATTTGAAACGGGTTTAAGTGAAGAAGGCTTTGATACCATTGGCGGATTCGTTACCAACATATTGGGACACCTGCCTGAAGTCGGTGAAAAAGTCGCCGTAGACTCCCTAAGGTTTGAAGTAATTAAGGCTGATGATCGTAAAATAGACCTGCTTAAGCTGCACGTCAGAGCGGACTAGCTCCGCAGCTTTGACAGCTCGAAGATGATGGCTCGCAGATGACAGCCCAAACCAGTATCTACAAAGGTATTGTAAAAGGTAGCGCCGCTCTTGTTGCCGGTGCACTTATACCCTTCTCCATTGCTCCATTCAATCTGCTGATCCTTAGCTTTGCTGGCGTATCTATATTTGCCTGGCTGATATTAAAACCCGCCAGCCGCAAATCCATATTCTTCACCGCGCTATTATTTGGCATAGGGCTCTTTGGCGTGGGAGTTTCTTGGATTTACGTCAGCATCCACGACTATGGCGAAGCGCCTGTTGCTCTCGCCTTAACCATGATGACGCTGTTTGTGGTCTTTCTAGCCGCTATATTTGCTCTGCCCTGGGTACTACTAACCTCGATATTTCCTCCCCGACAACAGGCTAAAGCCAGCCTGCAGATTCTTTGCTTTGCCGCTCTCTGGCTCATAGTTGAATGGATACGTAGTTGGTTTCTGACCGGCTTCCCATGGCTCTATATCGGGCAGGGGCATTTAAATTCTCCACTATCAGGCTGGGCTCCCTTAGTTGGAGCGCTAGGGATTGGCTTTCTGCAAGCGGGCATATGCGCCACCCTTGCCCTAAGCCTGCGAGACAAATGCAAAAATAAATCCCTGCGCACAGCCTGTATTATTTCGATCCTGTTACTCGTTAGCAGCCCACTGCTTTCCCGAATAGATTGGACCGAATCCCTTGAACCGGTTCAAGTTGCCCTAATTCAGCCGAATATCCCTTTACAGGACAAATGGGATCCAGCTCTGCGCGAATCCAATTTGCAAAAAATTATCGATCTAAGCGAACCTCACTGGAATGCCGATATTCTGGTTTGGCCTGAAGCCGCCCTTCCCCTAACAACGCTCGGGCAAGATGAGCTGCTGCTGGAGTTATCTGAATACACCGGCCCGGACACCTCTTTGCTTTCGGGCCGCTTGGTTTTCGACCCTTACGATAAAAGGTTCCTGAATAATGTTATCGGCTTGGGTAGTGCTGAAGGCGAATACAGTAAACGTCGGCTGGTGCCCTTTGGCGAATACGTGCCTTTTGAAAATCAATTACGCGGGATAATCGAATTCTTTGATTTACCCATGTCAGTAATTTCTCGCGGTGACGCTGAACAGGAACACCTGCGTTCCGGTGACCTAAATATCGCAGTCGCCGTCTGTTACGAGATTGCCTACGGGCATCAGGTCGGCTTAGATAGCCAATCTGCCAACCTATTGATGACCGTTAGCAGCGATACCTGGTTTGGCGACTCCATTGGGCCGCATCAACATTTTCAACTAGCGCAAGTTCGCGCATTGGAAACCAGCAAACCCGTTATGCGGGGCACCAACAATGGCATCACCGGCTTGATCGACCACAGGGGTCGGATAATTGCACGTGCAGAGCAATTTTCAGCAACCGTCTTAACCGGAAGTCTGGAGCCGCAATCCGGAATGACTCCATTTAGTCGCTGGGGACAAAGCCCCATGGCAATTCTATGTTTGCTGATTTTGACCATAACCCTGAATCCACGAAAAATAATAAGCCGCATAAATAACCGCATTAAAGACTTACTGATAAATATTAAGAATACTTAGCTAAGCTTCCCCTTTCTCAAAATCGGGCCTAACCTCAGGCATTCCTATTTTAGCTTCCCGGTTTAAATACAAATATGACTTTTGATTTAGCCTCGACGCATAAAGATCTCCTTAGGCTTAGCACCCTAGTCCTTTCAGTCTTTCTTATATCTGCTTGCTCGGAGAGTTCGGATTCCGGAACGGCTATTGGCGGGAGCGCCGAAGGAATCATAGCTGAAGCTGCCAAAGAGTCAGGTATCGACTTAATACCCCTGGATTTTCTTGATTGGGACCTGCAAATGTCCAATATCGGCGGCCAAATTGTCGTGATGGATTTTTGGGCAACCTGGTGTATTCCTTGCATAGAGCGCTTTCCCGCGATGGTAGAGCTTTCAAATCACTACCCGCGAGACAAAGTTCGTTTTGTATCGGTAAATATCGATGACTTCACTAATGAAGACGCCTATATATCAGCATTAGACTTTTTAACTGTCGTCGGCGCTGATTTTGAAAACTATCAACTTCAACAAGATATGTTTGATGTATTTAACTTCTTTGGTCTGCAAAGTATTCCCGCGGTAACTATCTATAACACCTCAGGTTCTGAACATGTGCGCCTTACGGGAACTGATCCCCGGGACCAATTTACGGAAGAAGATATTATTGCGGCAATCGAAGACTTGCTAGCAGCGCCACTCACTTCCGAAATTTAATAGCTCCGCCTTCAACACAGGACGCCTATTTTCTAGGATAATGCTGATCCTAAAACAGCATTTCCCTAATCAACATAAGCCGAGCGAAGAAAACAATGCAGGACTATGATCCTCGCGCCATTGAGAGCGCGGCGCAGAAATATTGGCAGCAGCAGAAAACCTTTGAAGTCACAGAAGATACCACCCGGGAGAAATACTACTGCCTAGCCATGTTCCCCTATCCCAGCGGCAAGCTGCATATGGGCCACGTGCGCAACTACACCATTACCGATGTAATCTCTCGATATCAGCGCATGCTCGGAAAAAATGTACTGCATCCGATGGGTTGGGATGCCTTTGGATTGCCCGCAGAAAATGCCGCTATCCAAAATAAAACTGCGCCGGCAAAATGGACCGAACTAAATATTGCCTATATGAAAGGCCAGCTTGAAGCACTGGGTTTTGGACTGGACTGGAGCCGTGAGCTGCGCACTTGCGACCCCGATTACTACCGCTGGGAGCAGTGGTTCTTTACCCGTTTGGTAGATAAAGGCCTAGCCTATCGCAAAGTATCAGCCGTGAACTGGTGTCCAAAAGACGAAACCGTTCTCGCCAATGAACAGGTTGTTGAGGGCTGCTGCTGGCGTTGTGATACGCCCGTAGTGCGAAAAGAAATCCCTCAATGGTCAATCCGTATTACGGACTACGCCGAAGAGTTGCTAGCGGATTTGGATCAGCTGACTGAATGGCCAGAACAAGTGCGTGCTATGCAAGCCAACTGGATTGGTAAAAGTCGCGGTCAGGAAATCAACTTTGACCTTAGTGAAAGTATCAGTGGCATAGAGGGCCTCAGCGGAATAAAGAGCCTTCCGGTTTATACCACCCGCCCGGACACCCTGATGGGCGTGACTTACGTCAGCATCGCCGCAACCCACCCGGTTGCCGAATCCCTAAGTTCCGATAACAGCGATCTTGCAGATTTCATATTTAGCTGCGCCGAGCAAAGCACCGCTGAAGCCGATATGGCGACTATGGAAAAACGCGGTATTGACACAGGTTTAACCTGCATTCACCCTATAACCGGCGCCATGGTTCCAGTATGGGTGGCGAACTACGTATTGATGGACTACGGCTCTGGCGCTGTGATGGCGGTTCCTGCCCACGACCAGCGCGACTATGAATTTGCGCAAAAATATAAGCTACCCATCAAGCAAGTAATTGCTCCCTCTGATGGATCCTCTGCAGAGATTGATAGTCAGGCCTATACAAACAAAGGCCTACTTATCAACTCCAACGGCTCCGTTGATTCCGATCTCGAATGGGATGGATTGGATTTTGACAAAGCTTTTGCAGCCATTGCAGAGAAACTGGAAAGTCTTGGCAAAGGCAAGGTACAAACCAACTACCGATTGCGCGACTGGGGCGTATCCCGGCAGCGTTATTGGGGCGCACCTATTCCTATTCTGTTTTCTGAGGGTAGGGAAATTCCGGTACCGGAAGACAAACTACCAGTAGTTTTGCCTGAAGATGTTGAAATGGATGGTGTTCAGTCGCCAATCAAATCCGATCCGGAATGGCGCAAAACTGAATATAAGGGCCAGCCTGCCGAGCATGAAACCGATACCTTCGATACCTTTATGGAATCCTCCTGGTACTTTGCTCGCTATACCTGCCCAGACTTTGAGCAGGGTATGCTCGACCCGGAGAAAGCCAATTACTGGCTGCCTGTGGATCAATATGTAGGAGGCATTGAACACGCCATTCTGCATCTCTTGTACGCACGGTTTTTCAATAAACTAATGCGCGATGAAGGCCTGGTCAATTGCGACGAACCCTTTAAACGTCTGCTTTGTCAGGGCATGGTCTTGGCCAATTCCTATTACTACTTGGACGAAGAAGGTCACAAAGAATGGGTTAATCCAGCAGATGCATCGGTAGAGCGAAACGAGAAAAGTTTGATCGTATCGGCCAAGCGAAAGTCCGACGGCAAAGAACTGATGGTCAACGGCATGACCAAGATGTCGAAGTCAAAAAATAATGGTGTTGATCCGCAGTCCGCTATCGACAAGTATGGCGCGGATACGGTTCGGCTCTTTACTATGTTCGCAGCGCCTCCGGAACAAACTCTAGAATGGTCTGACGAAGGTGTTCAGGGCGCGTCTCGATTTGTAAACCGTCTCTGGGCGTACTGTGCAGAACATACCGGCCTGAGCTATTCAGATCAGCTTGATGCCAAAGGCAAATTGTTAGCTACTGCTATCGAAAGCCTTGATTCAGATGCTTCGGCCGTCCGTATGGAAGTTCATAGGATTCTCAAAAAGGCCAATTTTGATTACGAGCGGAATCAGTTCAACACCGTAGTCTCTTCCGCAATGAGTTTGATGAACCTGCTGACTTCTACCAAAACTCCCGGCAATAATTCAGAATCGGTTATCTGTGAAGCGCTTTCTATTCTACTAAGACTTCTTTATCCGGTTGCACCGCATATCAGCCACCACCTATGGTCTGAATTGGGTCTGGGCGACGAGATTCTAGACGCCCCTTGGCCAGAAGTTGATGATTCTGCTTTGGTTCAAAATGAAATTGAATTGATGGTGCAGGTAAATGGCAAGCTGCGAGGAAAAATTAGGGTTAGTCCAGACGTCGACCAAGAAACGGCAAGAGAAATCGCTTTGGCAGACGAAGGTGTAAAACGATTTACCGAGGACAAAACCCTGCGTAAAGTAATCTTGGTGCCGGGCAGGTTATTGAACCTGGTCGTTTCCTAAAACATATCCACTTACTGATGCGGCAACGATGAAACTATTTCAATTGACCATCATTTTCTTATCACTCCTAGCTGCTGGCTGCGGGTGGCAAGTTCGGGGGGCAGCCTTAGACGCAGTGCTTGAAATAAGCACGCTCGAATACGAGGGTGCCGTTAGCCCAGGACTTGCTCGAACCTTAGAAAGGGCCTTTGTTCAGACATCTGAAGAAGGCCCAGAATATATGCTTAGTATAGTCAACGAGGTCCAATTTGAACGTATTCAGAGTGTTACAGAAAGCCTACATACCGGCCAGTTGCGCATGGAAAAACGCGTGCAGTACCGAATCAGTGATATCAATGGCGGCCGCGTAGAGACTGGTACCGCGTTGGTATGGCGTGATTTGGATGAAGATGATTTTAATCCCGGCTCCACCGAACGAGAAAAAACTTTTCTGGAAAATGAGATTAACGCAGACATAGTTCAACAACTGCTTCGCCATCTCGAACGTTTCTCCATTAATAACGCTAATGATTTAGCGGGTCGTCAAGATGCCGCTCAAGGCTGAGCAGCTAGAACAAGCACTTGGGCGCAGCATTGCGCCTATCTACCTAATTAGCGGCGACGAGCCCCTTCTATCCCTTGAATGCTGTGATCTAATTCGTGGCAAAGCCTTGGCCGCCGGATACGCTGACCGTCAGGTATTTGATGCAGAAAGCCTAAATTGGGATCACGTGGTTAGCGAAACCCAAGCCATGTCACTATTCTCCGACAAGCGTGTTTTAGAGATCCGAATCAAAAACGGCAAGGTCGGAACCGAAGGGTCTAAAGTACTCACAAAAATTTGCGAAAATCCTCCAGAGGATATGCTGATTCTAGTGGACTGTGGAAAATTGGACCGCAATCAACTTCGATCAAAGTGGGTGAAAAGCATCGATAGTGCTGGTGTACACGTGCACATCTGGCCCATCAAGCCCAAAGAACTGCCGTACTGGCTCTCAGAGCGCCTTAGTCAGGCTGGCATCAAAGCTAACCGCCAAGCTATAGCCGTGTTGGCCGAGCGCGTAGAAGGCAATCTACTGGCGGCTAAGCAAGAAATCGAAAAACTAAAACTGCTTTTGGATGGCGATGAAGTAGATGCCCAAGCTATGTCTGCCGCAGTTGCCGACAGCGCCCGCTATGATGTTTTTACGCTCCTCGATCGCATACTCTCAGGCGACGCTGACGAAGTAACCCGAACGCTCCGGGGGTTGCGTGAAGAAGGCAACGATACGCTGTCGATTCTGTGGGCCATCTGCCGCGAAGTACGAATATTAATTCAGGTTAGTGATGGCCTAGCCGCAGGCCAATCTATGGATACAGCCTGCCAAAAAGCCGGTGTTTGGAAAAACCGTCAACAACTAGTGCGGTCGGCACTTCAGCGCTTAAAACCCGGCCGTCTAAACCTTCTACTACGCCAAGCGCGATTAGTAGACCAGATTTCTAAGGGCGCCAAAACAGGTGATGCATGGCTGGAAATGGAGAATATGGTGCTGACTTTTTGTGGGCATCCAGTTCGGAATAACGAAGTTCAAAAAACCGGTTTAATCAGCTAGCGGTTCAATTGGCTGATTTTCAAAGCTATGCGTCTGAATATATTCAGATAGCGTTAGTTCGTTAATCAGGACATGTCTCCAATCCGGATTTAAATCCGCCAAGGGCAAGGCAGCATAGGCGTAATCACGAATATCCGCACGTGGTTCTGGCAAAGGTTCCTTAGTAGTAATTCTTTCGAAGAGTAATAAATCGATATCTATTGCGCGTGAGCCGGTGCTGCTTTCTGCCTCTCTTATCCGGCCTACTGTTCGCTCTACCCTTTGGGTTTCTATCGTCACCTCAGCAACACGGTGGGTAGTATTGAAGGCGACCACCATATTCAAAAAATCTGGGCCCTTAAAGCCGATAGCTGCCGTTTTATAGCGCTTTGATTGGCGTAACTCTCCGTATATTCCCGTGAGTTCCTGGATAGCCAAATCCAAGTGCTTTTCGGCATATAGGTTACTGCCGAGTCCAAGAAATACCTGCATTAATCTGCCAGCCGCTGTCGTGCTATTTCAACTCCGACATATTCTGCTTGCGCAACCGCACCGGGTTTCTTAATGGTTAGCTTCAAGGAATCGACTAGTGCGAAGTTCTTGAAAACAGAGTCCGTTAAGTGCGCCGCCAAAGCTTCTATTAGCTTAAAAGTGCTGCGCTCACATTCACCAATGAGCCATTCTGAAACTGCCGCATAATTCACCGTCATTTTGACATCATCTGTGTTACCAGCCGGCTTGGTATCCATTAACAGGTCGATATCCAAAATAAGCTCTTGTCGAACTTCACGCTCCCAATCCAGCAAGCCAATAATTGTCGGCGCCTTAAGGCCACGAATAATTACTTTGTCGCTCATGAGACAGTCTCCACGGCAGTTAGCTGGTCAATAGGGAACCTTGGCACGACTTCTATCTCGTAGCTGTTGATTTGCTCCCTCAGCGCAGATTCAGCTCGCAGAGACCCGACATAAGCAATCATCGCTCCATTATCAGTACAAAACTCCGGTCTTGGGTAGTGTAAAACCCAGCCCTTCTTCTCTGCTTCAATGGCGAGTTTTTCCCGTAATCGAACGTTTGCCGCGACGCCACCAGCCAATATCAGCTGTTTGTGACCCGTTTGCTCCAGTGCGCGACGACATTTAATTAGTAGCGTATCTACGACCGCTTCTTGGAACCCTGCAGCGATATCAAAGACAGTTTGATCATCAATATTTCCACTCTCATCCCGCTGGGAATTAGCCAGCGTCATCGTATGGGTTTTTAAACCACTAAAACTAAAATCCAACCCTGGACGATCGGTCATAGGTCGAGGAAAACGAAATCTATCGGCTTGTCCCCGCTCCGACGCGCGGGCGACAGAAGGGCCACCGGGATAACCAAGCTTTAATAGCTTGGCGGTTTTATCAAAGGCTTCACCAGCGGCATCATCAAGTGACTCGCCAAGCAATTTGTACTGGCCCACGCCTAGTACATCTACCAACTGGGTATGCCCGCCAGAAACCAGCAAGGCGACAAAGGGAAAGTTTGGCGCTTCCTCTTCCAACATCGGCGCTAGCATATGACCTTCCATATGGTGCACCGGAATTGCGGGAATCCCCCAGGTCCAAGCTAATGTAGAAGCAAGTGTTGAGCCCACCAAAAGTGCGCCAACTAGCCCGGGCCCATAGGTATAGGCAACCGCGTCTAGGTCTTTGGCTGAACAATTAGCTTCTTTAAGCGCCAAATCCACCAAGGGCAATAATTTACGAATATGGTCGCGGGAGGCCAGTTCCGGCACCACTCCACCGAATTCCGCATGCATCTCTACCTGGCTATACAGCTGATCAGCCAAGATGCCGCGCTCTGTGTCATAAATGGCTACGCCAGTTTCATCACAGGAGGTTTCTATGCCCAAAATTTTCAACTGAAGTTCACTTTTTCTTTCAACCTAGGATTGCTTTATAGCGGTGCTGGGCGATTTTATCAGAGGTATGCCTCTAATAGATTGATTTCCTGATGCTAAGAAACTCTTAAGTCAATCTCAAGACTCTCACCAGTCCCTCACCAGCCCTAGGAAATAGCAGGCGTTTCAGCCAATATCACTTTGTAGGGAAAATAGCGGACAAATCCTTTGCAATGCCTATGACATCTGATTAAAATGGCCGCCCTCGAAAACCGACGAATAATTTAGGAAATTGAATGCCACACGTTCGCCTTAAAGAAAACGAACCCTTTGACGTAGCACTACGTCGCTTTAAGCGTTCTTGCGAAAAAGCTGGTGTACTGGCTGAAGTACGCAAGCGCGAATTTTACGAAAAACCCACTTGGGCTCGTAAGCGTAAAGCTGCTTCTGCGGTTAAACGCCATCAAAAGAAATTATCTAGAGAATCACGTAAATTTGTACGTATGTACTGATTCTTGGCTAATAGAAAGCCAATAAAGATTACCTCGAATACGCCGGCTACTAGCCGGCGTATTTGTTTCTAGCCTGAGGAAACGTTGAGATATACACTTCCTCTTCGCCTGAAGCTGCTTAATATTTATTTAAGGAAACCCCATGTCTGACGCCACATTAAAATCCCAAATCACCGAAGCGATGAAAGATGCTATGCGAGCCAAAGACAAAGGCCGCCTGGGCACTATTCGTTTGATTCTCGCGGATATTAAGCGCATTGAAGTTGACGAGCGCATCGAGCTGGATGATGCCCGCGTACTGCAAATTATGGACAAAATGGTT
Organism: uncultured Cellvibrionales bacterium; assembly: GCA_913063225.1. Classification (GTDB taxonomy): domain Bacteria; phylum Pseudomonadota; class Gammaproteobacteria; order Pseudomonadales; family GM7GCV1; genus JABJGI01. The sequence goes on along the minus strand of CAJXYP010000022.1, from coordinate 26,728 downwards.
AAGCAGCGCCGAGACTCTTCAAAACAATTCAAAGACGCTGAGCGGATGGATTTGGCAGACCAAGAAGACTTTGAAATTACCGTAATCGAAGACTTCTTACCCACCGCGCTTACCGAAGCCGAAATTGGTGCCATTGTCGATGCTGCGGTTGAGCAGACAGGTGCCACTTCCATGCAGCAGATGGGACAGGTAATTGGCCTGGTTCGCCCTCAGGTTCAAGGCCGTGGGGATATGGGCCAGGTAAGCCAATTAGTAAAAGCGCGACTTTCGTAAAACCTGTAGCTGTCTAATGGCTGGGCGTATTCCACAAAATTTTGTTGACGATCTGCTGTCTCGGGTAGATATCGTTGACTACATTCATAAGCGCGTACCACTTAAAAAGGCGGGCAAAAACTACCAAGCCTGCTGCCCTTTTCACGACGAGAAAACTCCCTCTTTTTCAGTAAACCCTCAGAAGCAGTTCTATTACTGTTTTGGCTGTGGTGCCGGTGGCAACGTAATCGGCTTCGCTATGGACTTTGCCAATCTCAGCTTTCCTGAATCCGTTGAGCAACTCGCCGGTGAAGTTGGCTTAGAAGTACCAAAAGAAGCTAGCACCGAGAGTGATGGTGCCGCCTCTCTTCGCACCAACCTATTGGCTAAACTTAAACTCGCAGACGAGTTCTATCGCAAACAGCTGCGAACCAGCTGTGTTGCCATCGAATACCTTAAAAACCGTGGCCTAAGCGGAGAAATTGCACGAGACTTTGGCTTGGGAGTAGCCCCACCAGGCTGGGACAACCTGATCAAGAAGGTAGGTCAATCCACTGAAGATTTAGTCCTTCTCGAACAAGCCGGACTGGTAATTAAAAAAGAGGACAGGGATTCCCACTACGACCGTTTTCGCGATCGCATAATTTTTCCAATCCGCGATACCCGAGGCCGCACCATCGGTTTTGGCGGACGCGTATTTGGTGATGAAAAACCCAAGTACCTAAACTCCCCTGAGACTCCGGTTTTCCACAAAAGCCGCGAACTTTACGGCCTATACGAAGCCCTTCAGAAAAAAGGTCATTTCGAAGAGATAATAGTGGTTGAAGGATATATGGATGTTATTGCACTGGCACAGCAAGGAGTTAATAACTCTGCAGCTACGCTGGGGACATCTGTCGGACCAGCTCACTTAGAAAAACTATTTCGCTATGTAGGACGCATTATTTTCTGCTTTGATGGCGACGAAGCAGGATCGCGTGCGGCAGAGCGAGCGCTTCACGCGGCATTGCCTCTAATGATGGACGGCCGACAGGTTAAATTTCTTTTTCTGCCCCAAGGCGAAGACCCAGATTCCGTAGTTCTGGCAGAAGGCAAAGAAGGATTTGATAAACGCCTTCAAGAAGCCACACCCCTTTCCAGCTTTATGATGGAACTGGCGGGTGCTGGTTCCGAGTTACCGGATCCAGATAGCCGCGCCCGAGCCCATGCTCAAGCCATGCCACTGATAAATCAATTACCCCGCGGCGCATTCCGCACGCTGATGGAACAAGAACTGCTGACCCGAACCGGTGTGGCGGCAGATACACCACCGGCCATTGTCGTGGAAAAGCCGATTGTCGCGGCTGCTGAATCAGAACGGGAGCCAGAACAAACAGGCTCTGATTCAATATCTGATGCATCAGCTGAATCCGCATCTGAAGCATCTGAACAATCTACGCCACGAAAATTACCCAAACGCCCGCGCTCCAAAACCAGTGTTTCACTACCTGCGCATTTAATTAGTTTACTGCTGCAATATCCGAAACTTGCCACAGAAATTAAGGGTATTGAGCAAATTGGTGCCAAGGACGAAGACGAGCAATTATTTTTGGATTTATACCTTTACCTGCAGGGTAAGGGCGAAATAACGCTAAGTTCCATACTAGGTTATTGGATGGCTAGGGAATCTGCGCAGGCCAAACGACTTACCGAGCTAGCTAGCCGTCGTTTAGTAGACAATCATTCCCTAAAGGCCGCCGCCGCTGACTTTGAGGACACATTGGCGCGCTGGACATCGCGCCAGACCGGCGGAAAACTTCGCGAACAGATGCAAATTTTGGGGCGAATCCCCCACGATCAGCAGAGCCCAGAACAAAAAACCGAAATGCGCGAGCTAATGGCACAATTGAGGACCTTGAACTAAGCAATTTTTACCCCATTTATTGGTAGCCCAAGAGAACTCTCTGGGCTATAATGCGACGCCTTTTTTTACACCCACAACCTGAGAATTTCACAGTTACTATGGCTGAACTCGTTCCAGAACAATCGCGTATTAAAGAGCTTATAGCTCTTGGTCGCGAACAGGGTTATCTAACCTACGCCGAAGTCAATGATCACCTGCCAGAGGGAATCTCTGAACAGGATCAAGTTGAAGACATCATTCAAATGATCAACGACATGGGCATCCGTGTATTTGAGCAGACTCCAGATGCAGACACTCTGCTGATTCTTAGCCAAGAGCAAGAATCAGAAACAGATGACGTCGCCGCTGCTGAAGCTGCCGCTGCGCTTGCTGCCGTTGAGTCGGAAGTTCACCGAACTACCGACCCGGTGCGCATGTATATGCGCGAAATGGGTACCGTTGAACTACTGACCCGTGAAGGCGAAATCGAAATCGCCAAACGTATCGAAGACGGTGTACGGGAAATGCTTTACGCCCTCACCTTCTGGCCTGGCGCTGTTGACAGCGTGCTAGTTGAGTACGAAAAAGTGGTTACTGAAGAACGCCGCCTCGCGGATGTTATCTCTGGTTATCTAAACCCAGCCGAGCATGTTCCTTCTGCATTAGAACAAGCTCAACTGCTGGAAGCTCGTATCGCCGCTGGTGAAACCACCAAAGAAGACGAAGAAGACGAGAAGCCAACAGGCCCGGATCCCGAAGAAGCAAAAGTACGCTTTGGCGAGATCAAAAAGGCTCATAAAAAGTCTATTAAGGCGGTTGAAAAGTATGGCCGCACCAGCAAGCAAGCCATTGCTGCATTGGAAGAAACCGGCGAACTGTTTAAGTTTCTTAAACTCACTCCGCGCGTTTTTGACCCAATGGTCAACTCAGTACGTGACACCATTATTCAGGTACGACTGCACGAACGTAACGTTATGAACATGTGCGTGCGTAAGGCAAAAATGCCGCGATCTACCTTTATAAAAACCTTCCCAGGTCATGAATCTGATCTGACCTGGGTTCAAAACATTAGCGCCAAAGCGCCTTGGGTTGAGCTTGTGAAGTCGGCAGAACCTGATATTCAACTAGCTCAGCGCATGCTTGGACAGGTAGAAACCTCGTCCGGATTAAGCATTGCTGACATTAAGGACGTTAACCGCAACATCTCTCTTGGCGAAGCCCGTATGCGCCGCGCCAAGAAAGAAATGGTTGAGGCTAACCTGCGCCTGGTTATCTCCATTGCGAAAAAATATACCAACCGCGGTTTGCAGTTCCTGGATTTGATTCAAGAAGGCAACATCGGTCTTATGAAAGCGGTAGATAAGTTTGAATACCGTCGCGGTTATAAATTCTCGACCTACGCTACTTGGTGGATCCGACAGGCCATTACGCGATCTATCGCGGATCAGGCCCGCACTATCCGTATTCCAGTGCATATGATCGAAACCATTAATAAGCTGAACCGTATTTCCCGTTCGCTTCTGCAAGAGTTTGGACGTGACCCAACTCCTGAAGAGCTGGCAGTAAAAATGGAAATGCCGGAAGATAAAATCCGTAAAGTGCTGAAAATCGCTAAAGAGCCCATCTCGATGGAAACTCCTATTGGCGATGATGAAGATTCACACCTAGGCGACTTTATCGAAGACAACAACATTACCTCTCCAGTTGAGTCCGCCACAGGTGAAAGCCTTACGGAAGCCACCAGAGACGTACTGGGAAGCCTAACCGCCCGCGAAGCCAAGGTGCTGCGTATGCGATTTGGTATCGATATGAATACAGACCACACTCTTGAAGAAGTCGGCAAGCAATTCGACGTAACCCGGGAGCGTATTCGTCAGATCGAAGCTAAGGCCCTAAGAAAACTCAGACACCCGACCCGTTCGGAACATCTGCGCAGCTTTCTCGACGAATAGGTTAAGAGTTCAGTAGCTAAGCGGCTGAATAGCAAAAGCTTAAAAAAGGCGCTTATCTAAGCGCCTTTTTTAGGTCCCATTCGCTAATAACGTGCAGAAAAATGTAACATTTTGCAAATCTGGCGCTGGAATATTGATGTGGACCCTTATGACCTTTATGCTGCGCACCCTAAACTAATATATACGAGATAAGGGGATCACGTGATTAACAAAAAGCATCTACAAATAGCTCTTCAAATTTCTATTCTTATGGGAATTTCTTCGACGGCACTAGCTCAGGATTGCGAAGATATGCCCACTAAACCAGCAATGACTGATGGCGCAACCGCCACAATGGATCAAATAGTCGCAAATAGCGAAGAAGTTAAAGCCTATATCGCTGCAGCTGATACCTACCTAGACTGTCACGCCGACTACAGACAAACCATTGCTTACAAAAGCATGTCCTCTGAAGAAAAGGATGCATCATCAGACCAAGCCAAAGCGCTTCTGGATGATCGCAATGATGCTGGCGATGAATTTAACGACGAAGTTCAAGCATATAGAGACGCCAACCCAGACGCATAGTTGCCATTAAACCCTTGAAATACACCAAGGGTTAGACGAAACAAAGAAGAACATCTATAATCCACGGCGCCTATTTAGGCGCCGTTTTTTATTGAAAAAAACAAAAGAAATTCTCCGGTTTAAGCACCGAACAAGTTAAAATTTAGTTCTGAATTTTTGTTCAATAACAAAAAGACGAGTCCGGTTTAAACGCCGGATTTTATTGGGGTAGTGCGGCGTGCAAAGATCGACTGAAGGAACGTACATCAAGTACGTGACTGAATGAGATACTTCAGCACAACGCAGCTACCGCAATAAAAGACAAGTTTAAATAAGGGCCTTTAGCTCAGCTGGTTAGAGCATCCGACTCATAATCGGCAGGTCCCCAGTTCAAGTCTGGGAAGGCCCACCATATAAAAGCCCCGAGCCGGAAGGTTTTCGGGGCTTTTGTCTAGCGAAAGCCTTTCTATCGCTACCTATAGATTATTCTGCTAGGCTTCCAATCTTAAGATAATGCTGGGGGCAGTCACCGTGAAAAACAATCTACTCATACCTATTTTGTTGATAGTTACTTGCTTCTGTACGCAGGCTTTTGCCCAGCAGCCGGGGCCCGCAGGTGGAAGAAATTCTGAACGGGTTGTTCCGGACAATGCCGTCGCTTATTTAGACCTTAGGTACGCGAATGTTTCTGAGCGAAACCTCCTTGATATTTACCTACCCGAAGGAGTAAATAATCCACCAATAGTAGTGTATTTGCACGGTGGTGGTTTTCGCGCTGGAGACAAAGCCAATCCCGCTGGGCTTCAAGAATTGATAGATGCAGGCATCGCCATGGCTTCAATCAATTATCAGCTAAGCGGTCAAGCTGTTTGGCCAGCTCAGCTTGAAGATCTCCAGAACGCCTTTGCATTTGTAAGGGAGAAAGGAGCAGACTACGGGTACGATGGAAATCGGGTGGCCTCTTTTGGTGGCTCCGCCGGGGGGTATTTATCAGCAATGGCCGGAATAGCTTTGTCAGATAGCGAAGAAACCCGATTGACGGCCAGTGTGGTCTGGTTTCCGCCTATCGATTTTTCTAATATGGATGCGGATATGGAATTGACGGGCGTAGAACGCAATTCCCAGCCAGCTGCAGAGGCCGAATCAGCCGAGTCCCTATTTATCGGCGCGACTATTGGCGAAAACCCCGAACTCGCAGCACAGGCAAGTCCGCTTGCCTATCTTGATCGTTTATCTGAAGAAACCGAACTACCGTCCTTTCTTATTATGCACGGAGCAATAGATCCGGTTATTGCCAGAGGGCAATCCGGCAGGCTATTTAGCGCACTTCTCGCACGCCGAGGTGCAAAAACTATTGAATATGTGTTGGCGCCAGATGGAGTCCACGCACGCGGTTTTTCAACACCTGTGACTGTTGGCCGGATGGTAGATTTTCTAAGCTATCAATTTGACCAGTAGATCTTATAATTAGAGAGAGGCCCTCGCATATTAAAGCCCCATCCATAAGGCTTTGGGGAGTTTTTTAGAATCATAAAGTTATAGCCGCACCACCAAATACGGTGGTTGGTTTGCTCGTGGGACGAACCAGCGATATAGCAATCTGAGCTAAGTCATACATAGGCAAAATTACTTTTTCTTTGCGCAATTTCCACCCTCTGATATAGCCACGCGTTGACAATGCTCAGTGCCATGGCCGCGAAGTGCACAACGATTTGCTTCAACCACTCGGGGCACATTGGGGCTGGGCGTTCGGCTTCGGCCCTCTCCAGGCTTCGCTGCTGCTTGAATCGACCACTCTGAGCGGCAATATTCTGCTCATAAGCTCTGGATTCAGCAGCCGCCACTTGCGATTCCGCTAATTCATTTTCAGAAACCCTCATTACACGGCTATGCAGCCTCTAATTAGTCGTACTCAACCGTTTCTATATGCTCCGCGCTCCTAAGCCCTCGATGAATAGCTTCGCCAATGGGTGTGTTGATTTTATCGCTCGGGACACCTAGGTTGGTTACAGTAAAAATCTCCAAAACCCCATAGTCCACCTTAAACCGAATTACTGATTCCGAACCGGACGGCAATTCGGATAATACACATAAAATACTTTTTTCTCCCTCAAGTACAGTGATTAAAGCCAAGTCGTAACCGCTACGAAATCTGTCTTGAGGGTCCTCAAAAAAATAGAGAAGAGGCATACCGGCCGCGAGAAATCGTTGTTTCAGCGTTTGTGTATCTTTCACAAAAATTGCATGGGGGTCACACCATATCGGGAACGTCCCGCGAGATGATTGTTATATGAGCATCCTTCGGTGAAGGCGAACTGAACATTGGATCTAAGATAACCGTGGTAACTCGGTGACGAATCAATGACTAATACCGCAGGCGTTTTTCCGTACCTATCTCTCTCATCTACCAAGAAATCAGGGCCCAATAATATAAACAGCTACACCCTTGTAACGGAATTGGCACCGAAGACTATTTGAGTAACAGAAGTATTGCCGGCATGGGCGAAAGAATATTTTAGAATTTGGGATCTAGGAGTTTGAGCTCAATAAAACCTGACCCTGGTGCGACCAAAACATTCAATAGCAGGTTAACGAATATTAATATCAAATTAAATGAGAATTACTCTCATTTAATTTGATAACGATTCTCATTCGTAATAGTATGCGCGCCTAGACTACTTAACACTCGAATGAAGGCTACTTAATGAAAAACACTGTCATAAAAAGCATCTGCGGATGCATCACTCTGTTGTTCGGATCATTTTTAATGGCCGATGAGGCAGGCAATCTAATTATCGAAGAAACTACCATTGTTGGCGAGCAACTTATCGGACAACAGATTCCCGGAGCGGCTCAGTATCTTGGGCAAGCTCAGTTGAAGACCTTCGAGTATTCAGATATTCAAAGAATCTTACGGCAGGTACCTGGTGTGTCTTTACAAGTTGAAGATGGCTTTGGATTACGACCCAACATCAGCATTCGAGGCGTATCCACTGAACGTAGTGGCCGAATCACCTTACTAGAAGACAATGTGCTTATATCTCCGGCACCCTATTCCGCGCCATCGGCATATTACTTCCCGACCGTGGGCAGAATGAATGCAGTTGAAATACTCAAAGGCCCGGCAGCAATAACCCAGGGGCCGTATACTATTGGTGGCGCCATGAATATGATCTCGACACCAATACCTTCGAGTACGAGTAGCGGCAATATTCTTTTTGAAGGTGGCCAGGATAATACCTTTCGCCTTCACGGCACTTACGGAGGCCAGTTCGAGAACGGCTTTGGATTTTTAGTTGAGACGCACCAATGGAATTCAGACGGCTTCCAAGACATTGACCGCAGTAATGCACATACCGGTCTGGCGATTGAAGACTTCACTGCCAAGTTGGCATATACATCACAAGATTCACGACACAGTTTTGAATTAAAGCTTCAATACGCGGATCAAGATTCTGAGCAAAGCTATTTGGGGCTTACGGATGCTGATTTTCGCGATGACGCATTCCGCCGTTACGGCGTTTCTGAGCTGGACAATATTAGTACTCTTCACGAGCAACAGATCCTCAGATATTCCTTTGCCTATTCAGACAATCTGTCCATAACTGCTACGGCTTATAACAACGACCACCAGCGTAACTGGTACAAAACCGAAAAGTTTGATTTGGATGGCAGTACCTCGGCGCAAGATTTTTCTGGCACCAGTTGGTCGAATGTCGTTAGCGCTGTGAATACTAGCGACAGTATCGGCGCGCTCACAGCCGCAGACTTGCAGCAGATCCTTGACGGAAGCTCGGATACAGCCGTCGGTAGTATTCAACTTAGGTCCAACGCTAGAGAATATGTCTCACGCGGCGTGCAATTGAGTGTTGACTGGTCAACTGTGGCTGGCAATGTATCTCATGAAGTCCGGTTGGGATTGCGACTGCATTATGATGAAGAGGATCGTCTGCAACAAAACGACACATTCCAACAACTTGCCGGTGAACTTGTGCTGAACGATCTAGGTCTACTCGGCAACGCCGGCAACCGACTTCAACAAGCGGATGCATTGGCTCTGCATATCTACGACAAGATCTCATTTGGTAACTGGGTTGTATCTCCGGGGCTTAGATTTGAAGATATTAGTCAGCAGCGCACACGCTGGGAAACTCGCACAGGAAGTACCACAGACCCGGCAAGTCGCGCAGACTCTAATCTTCGCAGTGAACGCAGTAACGATATCCAAGTAGTTCTGCCCGGCTTTGGTATTCAGTACGCCGCCAACGATCAACTGGCCTTAATTGCCGGTGCACACAAAGGTTTTACCGCACCTTCAAATTCACCAGGCGCTAAGGAAGAGCAAGCCACGAACTACGAGCTGGGCGCTAGATATTCTGACGATACAACTCGGGCTGAAGTGATTTATTTTCTAAGCGACTATACAAACTTGATAGGCGAATGCACGGCTTCGTCTGGCACCGGCTGCACTATTGGCGACGCATTTAACGGCGAGGCTGCAACGGTACAGGGTATCGAACTGCTATATTCAACGGATCTAGCCGCTCACTTGTCTTCTGCTGGGACCACGTCATTTCCTGTCTCCTTTAGTTATACTTATATCGACGGTCAATTTGATACGGACATCGCAGATACGGATTTCTTCGGCGACGTATCCAAAGGAGATCCACTTCCTTACATCCCCGAACAACAATACAGCCTGACGCTTGGTATGGAGAATCAGGGCTGGGCTGCCTACCTGAGTACTAGCTATGTTGACGAAGTTTGCGTTCGAGCATCCTGTGAAGTATTCGAGAGGACTGATAGCACTCTCAGCTTTGATCTGTCAGCTCATTACTATATGAACGAGCAGCTTCGACTATTTGCCCGGCTAGAAAATATGACGGCAGAAGAGGATATTCTTGGCCGACAACCTTACGGTGCAAGACCTAACAAAGCACGTACGGCTGCCCTGGGATTTGAGTATGGGTTTTAGTTGGTTCTGGCGTTGGGCGGGCTCAAAGAATTGAAACCCCAAAAGTTAATTCGTTTGGTTCGGCTCAACAATAAATACCTGAGTCATCTGCACATCTAAAGCCATTGATATGGTGTTCTCACCGGTGTCTGCATCAGGATGCGCATCGGCGAGACGACGCAGTGCTTTATGCAACGATATGCCGGAGCTCTGACCATTACTAACTAAGGTGATGGGCCGAGTCATTACGAATTAACTGGTAATACCAGGTATCCACATCGGCGAAGCCACCTAATATCCCACTGGCATTCTCTTCCGTTAGGGACAACTGGAATCTGGCATCACGAATACTATGAATAGAGGGCACGTCTAAGTTTTGCCAAGGAATAGTAAGCTCACTGATTGGCTCAGTGGTCACTACAGAATCAACAATACTGCCTTGCATCTGCCGAATCAGGCTCTGCCCCCAGCGACGGTCTATTCGCTGAGTACCACCCGCAACAACCTGACTGCCCGTTGCGTTAGTTAATCGGCGGTCCATTCTTCGATAGAGGTTAACGGTGACGCTTGCATCGTTTTGCAAATTATCAACGTCGGTAGTTTCAATCATCAGGCGATTGTAGACTTTGTCAAATATCGCCTTTTCTTGAAAAATATACTCGACTCCGTCGGGGCCTCGAAAACCAAGAACACATCCGACAGATTGGTATACCTGATTATCAATGCCGGGCGTTCCGTCTGGATGAGTGAAGTCTCCTTCTCCCTCCTCGCCATCCAGGTTCAATCCCCACGACAGATCACCCTCGACTTCATAAAAATCAAAACCATCCGGTTCAGTATCGGGGTGCCATGTTTGAATTTCCTGCTTGAGTTGGGTTTCTTCAACTGTCATGGATTCATGGTCGGGATACAACAGGCCTCGAACCCTAAGGTTTTTGGGGCTTTTGTGCATAAGACGGTTATCATTGTCGGCTAAGCATATTTGAAACCATAAACTCCCTTGAACTTTGAACTATAAACTATGACCAATAACGATATTTTGCGACGCCTACGCTACGTCTTCGATTTCACTAATGCGAAGATCGTTGGGATATTTGCCAAGGCGGATAGCGTCGTTACCAAGGAACAGGTAATTAGCTGGCTAAAGAAAGAAGACGAATCCGGCTATGAAAAATGTAATGACAAAACCTTAGCTACTTTCCTGAATGGTTTTATCAATTACAGTCGTGGTAAGCGTGAAGGAGATCAACCCGTCCCCGAGAAGAAGCTGACCAATAATATGATTTTCATGAAACTGAAAATCGCGCTGAATCTGAAGTCGGACGATATTATTGAGATATTACGCCTCGTCCCTTTTGAGGTAAGTCAGCACGAACTAAGCGCTTTTTTCCGCAAGCCCGGAAACAAACACTATCGGGAATGTAAGGATCAAATTCTGCGCAACTTCTTGATGGGTGTGCAATTAAAGCATCGTGCCAAATTGGAAGAAAAAGCAAAAGCAGAGACAGAAGCCGAGAAGGGAGCCAAAACAAAAACTGATAAGACACAGTTTGACTGGGGAGAAAAGAGTGAACCAGACTCTGTAATCCAAAATGAATACGGCTCCCCAATTAATCTACTGTTATGACCCAATGTGCAGCTGGTGCTGGGGCTTTCAGCCAACCTGGAAAGTCCTGCAACAGGAATTAGGCCCCTTACTCGAAACTGGCGAAATAACTATCCGACCTCTTCTAGGTGGCTTGGCTAGTGATTCTAATGACCCTATGCCAACAGAAATTCAGGCAATGCTTAAATCCACTTGGCAGCGCATCGAATCACAGCTAGGAACTGAATTTAACTACGATTTTTGGACGAATTGCCAGCCTAGGCGTTCTACTTACCCTGCGTGTCGTGCTTGCCTTGTAGCACGCAATAAGGGCCTAGAATCGGAAATAACCGCAGCTATCGAGACTGCGTACTACCTAGAGGCCAAAAACGCCTCTGATATAGAGACATTGGCTCTGTGTGCAGAACAGGTTGGCATGCACCGGGCTAGCTTTATAAGTGCCATGCATGAAACCAAAGTTAGCGGGCGACTTGAAGCGGAAATTCAGGAGGCACGGCAAATGGGCCTAAATTCTTTTCCGTCTCTTGCCGTGATTGCCAATGATCGTATTGTTCACATTGAGCTCGACTACCAAAACCCACAGAAGATGGCGGCCGAGATTAAGCGGGTACTAACTAAGCTCGCTTAAGCTGAACCAAGGCGCATAGCACTACTCGGGCCTGTAACGACCTTCTGACGCTTCGCTCACTCTAAGCTCGCTAATGTGCTGACTGAGTAACTGATACTGATCCTGTTGGTTTGCAGCCAATGTTCCATTTAGCAGGTTGTTATGCTCATATGGATCATCTATCAGATTGTAGAATTCCTCTACGCCGCGATGCCGAAGCAATTTATAGCCATGATTTCGCATCGCGTAATCGGCATCGGCATCGGCTGTGCCCTGAAAGCTTCCGGAGAAAACATCCGCATAGAGCCAATACCGGGCTAATTATTTTCCACATCGGTTGCCTCCTGCATTACTCCCTAATCTGGCTCTGCCAAATACGCCCGCGTATCCTCGGCTAGCTCGGTTAACCAGCGCTGAAAGTGTCCGGGATCAACCCAGGGGTGTGGCTCACCGGGCTGTCGGCTTGCCAGCAATTCCGCTCGCTCAAACAAATCGGGAGCACCGCGTGCGGCGATATCAAAGTGATTGGCAATCTGCACTTCTATCCCGGGAATTTGCTTAATACGCCACAGGTCTTCAATAAAAACCTGTCCTGCTCCAGGGTCTTTGGTGCGAAGCAGGGGGCCGCCATGCAAATAGGCCAGATGCTCAGTGCCGTTATCAAATACTGAAAAACGGATAGATGTAGTACCCGGCGTATGTCCGGGAGTATTTTCAAAGTCCAGCCTTGTATCGCCTAAGATCAGGCTGTCACCTTCTTCAATAATAAAATCGATTCGGGGCGCCCACTCGCCGAAGTCTTCGACCATCAATTTTCTATCTTCTTCTGCCGTGCCGAACCGGGCGTCGATTATCTTTTGCAGAGCCGGTGCGCCGCCGTAATGATCGCGGTGACCCTGAAGGATAATGACGTACTTGATATCCATAGGGTAGAGACCGACCTCGCGTATGTTGCCAAGTAGATATTCGGTGTAGCCCGGGTTATCCCAGAGGGTATCGAGCAGTATCAAACCATCGCTAGTTTCTATTACATAACTACCCACCTCGCCGATACCGACAAAGTAGAGATTGTCGAATACCTGAAAAGGGTCACGCGCCATGGTGCGCAAGTCATTGCCGCCGCTTAGCCGGGGTTCTGGCTGCGCTGAGGCGAGTTGAAACCAAAACGCGGTTGCGAGCGCAATACAGGTTGTACTGATGATTCGGAGGTACATTAATCTTGCTCCTCTAAACTTAAAATATAGGGTCCGTAACTCCTACTCGCCCCGAGCGGCATTATAAGCAGCAGAGATAATACCTCTGGATCCCTGCGGACCGGCCCACTTCGCATCATAGTTGGACGTTGGTCTTGCAGCGATTACTTGCTGAAGGGATTTTCCTTCCGCAACTAGACTATTCACACTGCCATAGATACCCAACAACATATCTCGAAATTCGATTACATCTTCTCGAACAGCAACGTCACCGTGGCCCGGAATGATCTTGGTATTGTCGCTAACCTTTTCTATTGCTACGTTAAGGGACTCAATCACGCCCAGTATATGACCGTCTCTGCTGGTATCTATAATTGGATAATGGCCTACAAAAACGTCACCCATATGGATGACGTCGGAGCCCTTAAAATAAACCATAATGTCACCGTCCGTATGCCCGGCAGCAACATGGAAAGCTTCCACTTCCTCACCATTAAAATGAAAATTCACCTGCTCGGGAAAGGTGACAACAGGCAGCGCCAGCGCTGCAGCAGCTTCGCCACGGGGAGGATTTGCAAGTTGCGCTCGCACTGCGTCATGCGCAACGATAATAGTTCCGGTCTCACCAAAACTAACATTGCCATCGGCGTGATCGGCGTGGGAATGTGTGTCGATCAAAAACCGGATCGGCTTATCTGATACTTCGCGTATTGCGGCAATGATCTGACCGGTTAAATCCTGGAAGTTACTGTCCACCAAAATAATGCCATCTTCACCAACGGAAAATGCCATGTTCACAATAACGCCACCGACCACTTTGTAGATATTACCCGCCACATGTTCCGGGCTAGCGACTACAAAATCATCCCAGTTTTGAGTCCCCATATTGGGTTGTACCTGCGCAGAAACCGATGTGGCTAGTGCCGAAACAAGCATTGCTAAAAGAACTAATATTTTCATAGAACACCCTTTTCTTAACCAATTCAAAGACTAAGGCCAACACAAAAAATTCTGCCCTGCCGCAGATATTGAATGCAGTTAGTCTGCGCTATATCTAGTAAATGAGCCTTTAGCAGTGGGTATGGAACTTGGCCCTTCCGCAACGAAAACTGTGCCGTCCGCATCCACAGCCACGCCTTCGCCAGCGGTGGACTGATAACCACGAGACTCAACCGGATAACCGGGTATAAAGCCAACTATTCGGTCTTCGTTTAAGGGGCCAATGCGAACACCGGCTATCCAATTAATGTGGTTGATAGGGCCGGATTCAGAATCAATGGCGTACACCATATCGTCGTCGGTGATGAATATCCCGCTGATGCGACCGTAGCTATAACGAGACTCCAGATAGTTGCCTTCAAGGTCAAATATTTCTAATCGATGGTTGCCGCGATCCGCTACCCAGAGACGCCCTTGAGAGTCTATTTCCATAGCATGGGGAGTGCGAAACTCGCCGTGAGCCGTGCCTAACTGCCCCCACTGCTTGATAAACGTGCCGTCAGCAGCGAACTTCATAATACGGCCCGTCCGGCCCGCTTCTCTGCCGGCTTCTAAAGCAGCAACCGTTGTCATACCCTGCCCGCCGTGGCCGTCTGATACAAAAATGCTACCGTCTGCGGCGACGATAACGTCGTTTGGTTGATAGAAATACGCTCCATCATTTCCGGTCTGACCGGGTGTACCCAGGCTCATCAATAATTCGCCAGCGGGGCTAAACTTATGTACCTGCTGGCCTTTAGTGCCATCGGCGTTGTTAACAAAGTCCGTAACCCAGACGTTGCCATCATGGTCGACATGAATACCGTGGGGCGTCATAAATAAACCCGCGCCAAAATTAGCTAAGACTTCGCCGGTATGACGATCAAATTTGAAAATAGGGTCCACTGAAACCGTGTCACAGTTGACCGGCCCTTCTCCAGCGCGGCTACCGCCACCAGCACTGCAGCGCTCGTAGGCCCATATATGTCCATCGGTAGGGTCGATATCAATACCGGCCGTATGTCCCCAGACGCGACCAGCGGGCAATTCACCCCATTGGTTGGCCGCTACAGGATTAGGGTTGGGAATGCCCTCACCGGTGATGATATTGCCCCCGACTGAACCGCACCCGGCAAGAAAAACAAATGTCACTAAAGCGGCCCACCTAATTCGATCAATCAACATCACTATCACCCCCTATTTTTAGTCACTTGGCACAGCCAATCTTAATCTGCCACAAGTGCCTAGCAATCGCTACCACTCACTTAGGTGGCTACGCTAAGATTTGTTAATCTGAAACCAACTCTGCTATTACTTATACGTTTCTTTGTGGCGGGCGTGGCATTTGCTGAGCCAGTAACCTACGTCATCGATCCAGCTCATTCTTACCCTGCTTTTGAGGGCGATCATCAAGGCGGACTTTTCGATCTGGCGCGGCAAGATTACGGCTACTCAGGGCACAATAGTCATGGATAGAGAAGCAGAGACCGGTTCGGTAAATACGGAAATGGATATGCATTCTATCGACTTCGGTTTTGAGGCTATGACTAATAGCGCCAAAGATCATGTGGTTTTGCCGAGTAATTTCCTACCGCAACCTACACCGGCGAACTTTCAGATTTTGTAGACGGTAATCCGACTATGGTGAGGGGCAATTTAACTATGCACGGCGTCACCAACGAACTGGATTTGACCATCAGCAGATTGCTGTGCAAACCCCATTTTCGCCATGGCCGAGAAGTTTGCGGTGCCGATGCCGCTGCCAATTTTGACCGTTCGACCTGCGGACTGACCTATGGCTTAGATGGTGTTTTTCTGCCCTTTGTAAATTTGCTTATCTCTGTTGAAGCTGTGGTGCCAGCACCCGAATAACCGCGTGAATTAGGCGATATGCCCAATCGGGCAGATCGCCGATATACATCTCAGATTAAGACTCTCAAATTACAGGCAAAAAAATGCCCGAGCAAACTCGGGCATTTTAAGATTATTTCTACTATTTATTAGAAGTTGTACTCAACCTGCAAACCAATTTCTCGTGGTCGAGTAGGAATTATTGCCCAAGACTGAACTTGACCAGCTGCTACCGTAGGGTTGGCGTTGTCTGAAAAAGCTCGGCCTCCCGTAACACGTGCTGGCTCATCATTGTCCGTCAGGTTGTTAACAAAAGCTCTAACGTTCCAGCTTTCAGATCTCAAATTAGCCGAGAGATTCATAGTAGTTACCGCAGCACGCTCTAGCAGGTTCATGTGATCTTCAAAGTGCGATCCTTTGTGACGAATGTCCAATCTAAGATTACCATTGAAACCCATAGTTTCTGGCAGTTGCGCACTTACATTGAAGTTAGCCGTAAAGGGCGAGTGCTGCGACAATTGGTTCCCGTCAGCAACGGCACAAGTGCTTAATACGCCATCAGCTGCTGGAGTTAACAAGTCGAAGAAGAAAGGGCCTGGAACAGCAAGCCGATACCGTGGTGCCTGAATAGAGCAGTAATCCGTATAGTCCGCTGCACTTAGGGTAACGTATCCACCTACCTGCCAAGTTTCGTCTAACGCATAGTCTAGGGTTAGCTCAACACCATACATTTCTGCATCGCCCTGATTGATCCAAGTGCGCTCACCTTCGAATTGACTCCAGTTGCCTTCGTTCCAGCCACCAGCACCCACTTCATCATCATTCCAATCGAGGTTTTCTGCACCGATAATATCTTCATAAATCATAAAGTATGCGGCTGCAGTATATGCACCTCTGCGATCAGCAAAGTTACCCTTAACGCCCACTTCAATGTTAGTAAGTGTTTCTTCGTCAAAGGTGGGGAAAGTATTCTCATCATAGTCTACAACTGGGGGCGGATTACCACCTACGCCGTTGTATAGAACACCTTCGTTTACGGCACCAACACCCACTGGTACTGCAATAGAACCATTCGCAATCCCAAGAGCCTGGATATTGCCAGGATCTTGATAGGCAATATTTACGCCGGCTGGGTTAGAACCGATGGAATACTGTGCATAAATGCTCATGCTATCGCTAATGGTGGTATTTATACCGATACGTGGCGCGAATGATTTGGTTTCTGAACATGCTTCAACATTTGCACCCGCTGCGTCATTACCGCAGATCTCATCAACCTGATAACGACCTTCAAGAGAAAGCGTTGTGCGATCGGTTAGGTCATAGTTCATGTTTAAACCAATACCCGTGTTCGTGGCAAGCTCAGAGATAGTAATACCATCTTGTGGATTGACTGGGTTCCCTGCATTTAGACCAGATGCAATAGTTAAACCTAATTCTCGTGCGCCAAGGGCGTTTGAGGTCTGAAGGTTGTTATCATATTCGTAGTAAGTGGCACTAAGGGTATAGCGTAAGCGCTGATCTTCTGGAGATATCCAACGAACTTCCCCATAGAGCTCTTCAATGCTACCGACAGCCGCCATACTCATAGTATTTGGGCCAAGCATGCCCATACCAAATACAGCCAGACTGTTGCCAGCGTCATTATCATTCCATCGATGCCACGTTTCATTGACCGTCATGCCCATAAATTGCAGAAGGTTGTCACCGACTTCAAAGTTCATTTCACCCTGAATGCGATCCACATCTGATTTCCATCCTGGTACCACGCTCATGGCCTGAAGCAGTTGCCCATAGGTAGCTCCAGAGTTATCTGTTTGCGCTAGGAATTCATCAAGAGACACATCACCACTCATATCGGCATCAGCCATACCAAAAGCAGCGGTATAGGCGGCGTTATTGGCGGCATACTGTCCGATAAATTGGTCGTACAATCCAGTATTTCGAGGTAAGCCACCAGTCGGTGCTTCAACTTCACAATCCCATTCGCCAGCAGGCAATTCAGGTCTAGAACCCATATTGTTTAGCAATACGCCAGAACCGGGTCCACAGGTAGATGGATCAACGATCCAAGAAGCGCCCGGCATATCTAATGCGTCGAGACGGCTAAATGTAATCTCACCATATGCAGTATCGGTAAATTCAAAATTTAGTTTGGCAGAAAATCGTTCAGTATCTTGGTTGCTCTGATCGATTCCCTCAGTGGTTTGCCATTCATCAGGACCGCTATCTTCGCCGGTCACATAGGAAATGCGATAGCCAAGGTTGTCGCCAAGTGGACCTGTAATCAATAGTCCAAGTTCCTGACCACCTAGATCAGTTCCTTTTAGGCTAACTTTACCTTCAAATTCTTCTGCAGCATCGGAAGTTACATAGTTGACCGCGCCCGCAAAGGTAGATCGACCGAAGGCTGCGCTTTGCGGCCCTCTATATACTTCCACCGCGTCAATGCCAGAAAATGACAGCGTACCGGTGTTGCCGTTCATCGGCATACCATCGATAAAAGAAGCCACCTTCTGTTGGTTTGAAGCGCGCAGTTCAGATTGAACGCCGCGCACGCCTGGATTGTTATCGGTTCGCGTGCCGTTCCAGTTGCCGTAATCCAAACCTGGAGTTGCCGCGAATAGGTCATCTTGTTGGTCGATGCCTGCGTCGGCTAATAGTGTTGCGTTAAATACCGAGATTGATACCGGTACATCCGTCAAACTTTCTTCACGTTTTCGTCCAGTCACCAGCACTTCTTCAATCGTTGCGCCAGTACCATTTTGAGCGATTGCTCCGACTGGGCTTATCAGCGCAAGAGCCGCCCCCAGAAAACCTACCACTATATTATTGATATAATTCATATTTTCTTCCCCTTTGAATCTAATTAAACCTAAGTACGGCCGTTGTTTATAATATTTTTTTTACCGCCGCGCCACACCATACATCTATTGAAATAATGTGGATTAAATTGACACTTTCTATTACTAATCGGTAATAAGTGGCAATATTGTCGATATTTATACCTACAGGCCTCGGCGAGATACCCTCTAATCACTAAGGCCATCGATTCCAAATTGACCTAAGTCAACCATGCTCAGTTGCAATGTTGCCAACCTAATAATCATCAAAATCGAACAGGTTTCGGCGCATATATAGCTCCGTCGAAGATGCTTAATTGATTGCTTATTTAGGAGAAGTTTCATGGTTACAGAAGATAGACTTGCACTACAAAATGTTGGACTAGTGGTTTTGGCGGACATAGTTTTTGCCGTTCTGCTAATCGCGGTTTCTATGTTTATAGGATAGTTTCTGAATCCATTCTTGATTCAGTTCTTGAATAGGCGTTCTATTTGATTCTTCAATTAATACTGGGGTGAACACCAGCTAGAGATTCTCTTTGCTGAATCCTATAGACTCTCGGGCCGCCGAGAGTCTTGCCATCAGTAATTCAAATGCCACCAGAAATTAACTTCGAAACACCCAGTGGGGTTCTTAACCTCTATAGATTCCCGATAGATCCGCAGCAAAAGTTGCGCGCATGGGACGCGGCAGATGAGTACGTTTTATCACATCTCGAAGATGCGCCTGCCGACCAGCAAAGAAATAGAATTCTAGTGCTTGGGGACGCCTTTGGGGCAATGAGTCTCGGCTTGAGTCTGAGTTTAAGTAAAGACCAAAGCTCACAAAATTCTAAAATAACCGTTGTATCAGATTCAGCCGTCGCTCATTCAGCAATCGCTGCAAATGCCGCTGAGAATGAGATTGATACAAAAAATATTAACCTCATAAGCAGCATCGGGTTCTCTGAGCTAGCCGAGGAATCAACCTACGATCTAGTTATTGTCAAAATCCCAAAGAGCCTAGCGCAGCTTGAAGACAGCCTAAGTCGAATTCAAACGCGGGTTACCGCCGATACTCAGATTATCGGTGCAGGCATGGTTAAAACTGTACACAATTCCACTTTGGCACTTTTTGAAAAATATATAGGCCAGACCACCAGCTCTCTGGCGAAGAAGAAAGCCCGACTTATTTTTGCCTCCGCTGAGGCTTACAAGGCCGAGATAGGGCCAGTGCCAGCGAAAGTATTTACCGTCAGCGCTCATATAAGTAAAACCCCTGATGACTTAACCCTTGCCTCCTATCCAGGAGTTTTTTGCCACGGAAGCCTCGACTACGGTACGCAGTTTTTGCTTAAGGCAATGCAAGTTTCCGAGTCTGAAGTGGACATTCTAGATCTGGGCTGCGGAACTGGAGCCCTAGGCATAGCCGCAGCCAAGCGATCTCCGGACTCGAAAGTCACCTTTGTTGACGAGTCCTCCGCAGCTATCGAATCTGTGAAGGAAGGCATTAGACTTTCTCTCTCAACTGACCCTACCGATCAATATCAAGCTCTCGCAACTCATTGCCTAGATGGAATAGCGGATGAATCTCAAGATTTAATCCTGAACAACCCACCCTTTCATGACGCTGGCGCCAGGAATCCCGGCATTGCCCTAGAGATGTTTAAAGAGTCGAGACGCGTACTAAGAACCAATGGTCAGCTGCAGATCGTAGCGAACCTGCATCTAGGTTATTACAGACGCCTGAAAGATCTTTTTGGTAATTGCGAAACCCTCGCATCTAACGATAAGTTTGTAGTGCTTCGCACTACAAAATAACGGCTCTGTTTAGGATAATAATTCTTAAATAGATTCCAGGGGCAAATCCCGCATAATATTCCTGTAACATATAGACCTTTTGGGGGCCAAAATGTATCCAACATATCTGAAGTCTGTAGTTCTACTGAGTCTATCTATTTGCTTTTCCGGCTTAGCTGTCGCTGAACCCATTACCTATGAGATTGACTCATCCCATACCTACCCTTCTTTTGAAGCTGACCACTTTGGCGGATTGTCGATTTGGCGCGGCAAAGTAAATTCAACTTCCGGCAGTATTGTTATGGATAGAGCGGCTCGCACCGGAACTGTTGATATCCGCATGGAAATGGGCAGTATCGATTTTGGGCATGAAGGCATGAACGCTGAAGCGATCGGTCATATTTTGGATGTAGAAAACATACCAACCGCCACCTATGAAGGCCGCTTAGTCAACTTCGAAAACGGCTCACCCACAGCGGTGGAAGGTATGCTGACTCTGCATGGCGTTAGCCTGCCGGTAAACCTGAATATCAATAGATTCAAATGCCAGCCCCATTACCGGACTGGCGCTGAGACCTGCGGCGCGGATGCATCTGCAACCATAGATCGCAGTGATTTTGGTTTAGACGCAGACCTTGACCGGGGGTTTTTCCCCGAAGTTAGATTGATGATCTCTGTTGAAGCTAGAGCGCCTCAGGAAGACTAACGCGGCACGTACCGCTCCACAGTGCACTCGTAGGGTTTAATTACTTCACCGCTCCCGGCAACATAATAAGTGCCCCAGGTCACCGGCTCTGTGAAGGTATTGGGGTCGGTGATACTCAGTTCATAGTCGAGTCGCAGACCATCGTCACTAAGCGTAAATCGCTCTGAGGTAGTTACTTCTGTACTTTGCGCGACACCCACCCGATTGAAGTAGGGGTAGTTGATGTTATCGGTTTCCACCCACAGGCTACCGTCCTGCCAGCGTCCCATAGAATGCCCCAATGAGCTCGGTTCACCAGGTTCAGCATCAGCCGACATGTGAATAGTTCGAACATTGTCGAATTCCTCGAGTGCCAAAATAATATTGCCGCCTTGCTCACTAAACTGCATTGGATAAGGGTTGCCCATAGTGGGAGGCATGCCGGGAGACATACATCGCAATAGTGGGTCTTGCGTTATGGGGTCCCAAGCAGCTTGAGCCGCTCTTGCTTGTTCTGTCAAAGGTAGATCCCCGTCCAAAGGAACCCGTCTACCGCCGGCAATTGCCCAAACCTGGAATAGCCCCAAGTCTGCAGTTGAAGCCGCTGCGATGGGCTGAATAGCCGCCTCTCCACCTTCAATGCCATAAAATCTGTCGGACCAACGAGACTGTCCATTGCCACTGAAACCGTCGCCGTTAAAAACAATTTCAATGCCGCTTTCTAACAGCACATTATTCAACGAAAGTTGGCGGGGTCTTTTGGTAGATTGAAATACGGCAACTCTGACGATATCTCCGACCTCAATAGCATCTTTGGGAATGCCTATCCGCGAGAGATAATTCCAGGCAGCGGTTTCCATCTCCCAGATCTCTTCGTTGCCATTCTCATCAAAGGTTTTGAGCGTGAAATTCACATGGGGATTGCGCCAGTAGGCCGCGACAATCTCGCCTTCCATTTCAATGATTGTGCTTCGATCGAACTCAGTTTGAGAATGATGTGCTTGAGCAGAAACCGCCAGAGTTAGAAGTAAGACAATCTGTAAAATGGGTCGAATATTCATCTGTTCTCCTATGATCCCCTGTCTGTTTCGGGATTTGTTCCGGTATCTGTCCTAGTATCCGCTCTTTTAGGCGCTCTGGTGCTCTCGAGTTACTTGGGAACGCAGTCGTAGGATTCGTTAATAGCTTCGCCAATATCCGTCCAAACACCCGTCTTGATGTAGGGCTCGTTGAGCATTATCGGATCCTGAATAACCACCTCGTAATCCAAGCGATTATCTGCTTCATCTAGAACATAGCGTTCGGTAATGCTGACCTGTTCGCTCTGTCCGTAACCACCCAAGTCCAGGTAAGGAAAATTAATGCGCGAGGTTTCAACAACAAGAGTGTTGTCGTTCTCCCAATGGCCTGTCGAGTAACCTAGTGGGCTGAAGGGCTGCTCAGTAGCATCAACACCGGAGTTCATATGGATAGTTCTGGTGACATAAAATTCTTCACTAGTAAGCAGGATATTCTCACCATCCTGACTGAACTGGTGAGGATGCGGCCCATGATTTACACGCGGCAGTCCAGGTAGTGTGCATGTGTCGTCAAAGGCGAAGGGGTCCCAAGTTTCTATCGCAGCTTTGGATTCGTCAGTGGCAATATTCGCAAGCCGATTAGCTGGTGCACCGGTTAGCCTTGGCTCTATACTGCCTCGCATCGGCGGGCTCCAGACACGAAATATGCCACTCCCACTGCTGGCAACTTCATCTTTAATAAAGGCTTCGCCTGTCCAACTACTTCTGCCTCCGATAAGCTCATCGGCCCATCGAGCAGCTCCGTTTTGAACTACCAATATTTCGCTACCCTCTTCAGTGAGAATGTTCTCTACCCAAAACTTACCCTCAAACACTGCTGATTTGTTACCTGCAACTCTGACTCTTTCACCTACAGTAAACAGATCACGAGTTACGCCGGCACGGCCGATCATATAAATGGTGCCCGCTTCCATTTCCCAGACTTTTTTCTCACCGTTGGCTTCTTCGGTTTCAAGGAAGAAATACACATGCGGATTGCGCCAATGTATATCTAACAGCACTCCCTCCATTTCTGTGACGGCGTCTTCAAAGTGCGTCATGGAATGGTGTGCTTGAACTCCAAAGGAGAACATCAGAACCACTAAGAAAGAAGGTAGACATCTATACATTTTTACACCCAAAGGTCTCTTTATTTGCAAATAAGTATTAGTCCGCGGCATAAACCACTTCGCCCTCAACAACTGTCATCACCGAGAATAGATCTTCAATCTCTTCTTCAGGCACGGTCATATAATCACGGTCCAGCACTACAAAATCAGCTTGCTTACCTGCTTCCAAACTGCCTAGATCATCTTCACGGAATAGAATATAGGCGTTGGTACGTGTGTGTGCGGTGAGTGCATCCTCTCGCGACACCGTAAAGGGCTGAGTTATATTTCCTGCGATGTTTCGGCCACTAACTACCCATCCAATGGTATGGAAAGGGTTTGGACTGCCCACGGTCGTGGCGTCTGAACCCAATCCCCAGATGCCGCCCATGTCATTTATCACTTGGGCTGGCGGTTGGCTGGCGGGATTTTCGGAACCCGATTGACCTGATTGTCGTCGTGAACTATGTACCGCAAACACCATTCCCAAGGCCTTGGCGCGCTCTATAGATACTGGCTGGACACCGTTGGTGTGGGCTATGGTAAAGCGCATATCCAACATGGCTGGATGGCTGTCGGCAACCTCCTCCAGAATATCCAGCATGCCTGATATTTTCACTTCCCGACTGGAATGCTCATTTGTCTGCCAACCATTCTCGACAGCGGTAATTGCGATGTTTTTGAAATGCTCCCGGTCTTCATCAGAGACTATAAAGGGATTGGCTCGCATAGGACGATAAACGGTTTCACCGTAGCCGAATTGTGCAAATCGCAGCCCTTCCATGTCGGGCGTGTTATTACGCATTTCCATCATGATTTCTTCAGCGCTGCTGCTGGCGCTGTTTTGCTCGTTCAAAGAATAATAAACGCGCATTTTTAGTTCGTCGGCATCAGCGATGCGGCCAATCGATTCGTAAAAGGCAGGCGTTACCGTATTACCGCCGACATCGTAGACCCCCGTCAGCCCCTTGCTCAGCAGGCTATCGATAGTGAGCTTGACGCTGTTATCCCATGTGGCCTCTGAGGGTTCTGGAATATACCGATCTACCAGACCATAGGCACCACCGCCTCTCAGTTCGCCAGTCAGCTCACCCTGTTCATCCCGTATCAAACCCTGGTGGTCTGTTGCATTAGTAACACCTGCCACTTCAAGGGCAGCGCTATTCACAAATGCTCGACCATAGCCTTCCTGTATATAGAGCGGTCTATCGGGCAATACTTCATCCAGTTCTTGTCTGCTAAAAACGTCGGAGTTATCTTGGAACTGATCAAAGATAAAGCCACCCATTACCATCAACCATTCGCCTTCTGGAAGTTGCGCTGCGCGCTCTTTGATCATTTCCAGGCCTTCCGCTCTGGATTTAACACCATCCCAGCGGACCAGTCGGTACCAGTGCTTGGTCCCACGAACAAAATGCATATGGTTGTCTATCAAGCCGGGAACTATGGTTTGTCCGTCCAGATCAGTAACTTCGGAATCCTGCCCGGCATATTCCATCATTTCTTCGTTGGAACCGGTGGCGAGAATTAGACCATCTTTAATAGCCATGGCTTCGACACTACTAAAGGCTGCATCGACGGTTAAAATTTGGCCATTGGTAAGTACCCAATCTGCCATGCTCTCAGGCGCCATCGAATTAGCCGCAGCCATCTCTAGCTCTGGCATGTCTCTATCCACTGAAGGCTCTGAACAACCCAGCAATACACCAAATAGAATTAATAACGACGTTGTTTGAAGACTTTTGATTTGCATACTTCCCCCTAAGAAGTTGACCCTAGCTCATAGTGGAGCTAAACAGCCGTCGAATATTAACCAGAGAAGAACGAAATTGACACTTAGATTACAAAAGATCGAGTTTTGTAATCCGAGCAGCGCTTAAAAGGGAATTTACCGCTTTGCGATCCTCTATTTATAGATCTAGTTTCACCTAGCAACCCAGAATCAGAAAAATCCAGTTGCCTGTCGGAGCATTTCAGTTTTTACTCCAGACTCACCCACAGAGCTGAATTCCCAACAAATCATGCATCCTGCCCGCATACTAGCTCTCACCTCTTTAGCCATGATCGCGTTCGCCGCCAATTCCATATTGGGCCGCCTGGCGTTGCGTGATAGCGGTATAGACGCCGCCAGCTTTACTGCGATCCGGCTGATCTCCGGTGCATTGATGCTTTGGTTTTTGGTGAGTATCTCTTCCAAAAAACAAAGCGGCAGAGGCGACTGGGGATCTGCTATAGCTTTGCTAATTTACGCTGCAGGTTTTTCCTTTGCCTATATCAGTCTGCCAACAGCAACCGGCGCACTAATTCTGTTTGGCGCCGTTCAATCGACCATGATTGGCTACGGTTTATACAAAGGAGAGTTTCTCGGAAAATTTCAGATTATTGGCCTTGCACTGGCGGTTGCCGGGCTAGTTGTCCTTTTGCTACCCGGTTTATCCGCACCTCCCTTGCAAGGTTCATTACTTATGTTTGGCGCTGGCATTGCTTGGGGCGTCTATTCATTGCGCGGCAAGAGCCAGAATAAGAACAATGGAGACCCCACCCAGATTACCGCGGGAAATTTTCTTCGGGCAGCGCCCCTCGCCGTCCTACTCCCAATCTTTATGTTAGGTGGGATTTCCATCAATGCCACCGGTATCCTTTACGCAATAGCATCCGGAGCTCTAGCCTCGGGCATGGGCTATAGCATTTGGTATGCCGCACTACCGGCTCTAAAATCAACCACCGCGGCAACTGTGCAGCTTAGCGTTCCGCTACTAGCCGCACTGGGAGGAATTATCTTTCTACAGGAACCCATAAGCTTGCGGCTTGCTCTCGCTAGCCTGGCGATATTGGGAGGAATTGCCCTGATCGTTTTGGAAAAATCTAAAAACCGCTAAGCCCGTTGCTGCTTGTTTGCGCCCTCTAGCCGAAATTTTGGCAAAGCAGGTATACTTCAAAACACTTTCCGGGGGGAGAAATTTCAATGCGTCATTCCAAGTCTTTGGCCGGTTGCGCCGTTTCAAATTTTATTCTATTTGCAGTGTTAATACCTGACCTAGCGATCGCCGACGGCGGTTATATACGAACCGCAGTGCCTATGGACGAACCCCGCGGCTACTGCCTAGATGTCGCAGGATTCGGCGTTAATGCTCGGCCAGACGAGGCTTTACGCGTTCATACTTGTAAGTATGGAGAAGACAATATCGACCAACTTTTTAAGTGGGTTGATGACGAAACCGACCATATTGCTATACCCGCCTACAATCGCTGTTTAGCGGCAGAATCTGCTGCTGCTGGCGCAAATATTCTGATATTAGAATGCGCAGATTCCGATTTACAAGCTTGGACCTTTGTTCCAAACGGCAACTTGGCGTTGCGCGATCACCCAAACCTTTGTCTAACCGCTGGCGATGATCGCCGTCAAACTCGGCCCCTGGGAGTATTTCTCGCT
>CAJXYP010000021.1 GCA_913063225.1 uncultured Cellvibrionales bacterium | reverse complement strand
TCTATTCGTCGGCAGCGTCAGATGTGTATAAGAGACAGAGCTTGTCGCGAACGCGGCGACGAACTTCAGGATTTTCGCTGGGGGCGAGATGACGAACATGTTCGCGGCACCGCCAACGCGCTTCGAGGCGGAATGCCTATTGAAGTTCAGCAAGGCATCGTCTCCATCTACGAAAGCATGGCAGACGGCGTGCTGGCGAAAACAAATGAACTCTACGTTGACGTGCCTAGAAGCTATGGCGCCGACGAAGTTAAGACAACCTCTGATATTGCTTACGGCGATCACGAACGCCAGCAGCTGGATGTACATGTCGATACCCTGCGCCGGGGAGATAACCTAGCGCCCGTAGTAATCTTCTTCCATGGCGGTGGCTATACCAGAGGCAGTAAAGAAGGCTCCCGAAATGTTGGCGAATATTACGCCAGTATTGGTCTGGTTGGCGTTAGCGCGACCTATCGCTTAGCTCCAGAAGCCAACTGGCCTGATGGTGCAAATGATGTGGCAGCTGCGGTTCAATGGGTAAGCGACAATATTAGCGAGTTCGGCGGAGACCCGGAAAACATATTTGTTGTTGGTAAATCTGCCGGTGGTGGTCATGTGGCCAACTATGCCTTTAGACCAGAAGTGCTTGTCGGAGAGTTTCCGACAGTGGCTGGCGTGGTCCTCATTAGCGCCAACTACGATGCAGCTACCGAAGCCTATTTCGGTAATAGTCAGCGCGACCTGGAAAACAAACAGGTGTTTGGCAATATAAGCCGCTCCAGCATTCCGGTGATGTTGACCAGTTCTCAATACGACTTGGGTGCAACCGCAACGGCTACCTTGAGACTCGCAAACGAATTGGCATCTGAGCACGGCGCGGTGCCACGCGTTCGGCAGCTGGCTGGTCACAATCACTACTCGCCAAATATTTCCATAGGCACTTCAGATCGCATGCTCAGTGACGCGATTCTCGATTTTGTTATGGACACAGCTGAATAGAGAGCAGTTCGATGTTGAAGAACACGGAATTAACCTATGGGAGTGTAGCCAAATGGCTGCATTGGCTAACCGCGCTTGCGTTCTTGCTGGCCTACCTACTGGTCTATTACCTGCACTTTTTCCTAGAGATTCGATCTGAGCCTTGGAGGACCACCCAAACCCTGCACAAAGCGGTTGGCTTTAGCGTGGTGCTGTTCTTCTTCATGAGGCTGTATTGGCGAGCAACCAACCCTAAACCGAAGCTTCCCGGCAGCATGCCCTGGTGGCAGTTGAAGGCCTCTCACGCAATGCACTTTTTACTGTATTTCTTTATGTTGGCCATGCCGATATCTGGATACCTAGGCAATGGCGGTGGCGTTAATTACGGCATATTCAGCATAGAAGGTTTTCGACGTACCGAGCCCGGAATCTGGGTTATGGACCTATTGAATGTAACTTGGGAGCAGTGGGAAGCTCCCTTTGATTATTTTCACTATCACTTAGTCGGCCCCTATATTTTATGGGTACTCATTGGGATACATGCTGGCGCCGCCCTATATCACCACTTTATTCACAAAGATGACGTGTTGACTAATATGCTACCCAATAAAAAGGCATCTAGCGACGCACAACTTAATTCAAAAGGAGAAATTAATGAGCATTAGAGAACTTTTATCAGCGATTCTGTTAACCAGCTTTATGCAATTTTTACCCACTGCACTTTTTGCAGAGACTATTGCGGTTATCGGAACTGGTTCAGTGGGAGCCGCTCTGGGCCCTCGCTTTGCAGAAATCGGCCATACCGTTATCTATGGCTCTCGCACACCGGAACGAGATGATGTGCAAGCGCTGGTGGCAGCCACATCTGGTGATTCCTCTGCGACCTCGCAACCAGAGGCAGCACAGATGCCAGACATTCTGTTGATGGCAGTGCCCTGGAATGTAGCCGAGGCCGTTTTGATAAGCCTTGGTGATCTATCCGGAAAAATCATTATTGACCCTATTAATCCGCGAATAGTCGCCGAAGATGGCCGAGTAGATTACCCAAGTTTTATTTCTAATGCTGAGCGCCTGCAGGCACTTGCACCTAGGTCGATGGTCGTCAAAGCGTTTAGCAGTATTAGTTCAGACACCATGATTGATCCAACTATTGTGGACCACCCACTTACCATTCCATTGGTCGGCAATGACGCAGACGCCAAAGCGGTGGTGGCGGAAATTTGCCATCAGCTTGGTTTTGAAACACTGGATTTTGGCCCAGTGCGCTATGCACATATTGTTGAAGGGCTGTATTTGCTGCGAGGTAACGCGCGCTTAAATGGCGATTATTTTGAGTGGAATTATCCGCAAAGCGACAGAACACAATAATTATAAAAAAGCCAAAAACGACAGTATTAGGGGTGAAATGATTCGGAATACGGAAATAACCTACGGCAGCGTTGCTAAATGGTTGCACTGGCTAACCGCAATTTTGGTTCTAGCTGCCTATCTATTGGTCTTGTATCTTGAATACGTAATTCACCACGAAGGGCCGCAGCGAAGTCCGGTTATTCGATTGCACAAAGGTATTGGCTTTAGCGTACTTTTATTTTTTGCACTGCGAATTTGGTGGCGTGCAAAAAACCTCATACCCAAACTTCCTGAAAGCATGCCCAATTGGCAAATCAAAGCTTCTCATGCCAGTCACTTCTGCCTATACGCGCTATTGATCGCCATGCCAGTTTCCGGCTATTTTGGCAACAGCAGTGGCGTAAGCTATGTATTCTTTGACATACCGGGGTTCCAGTACACCGCTATCGGCATCTGGGTTATGGATCTACTCGGAGTGACTAATGAGCAATGGGAAGTACCCTTTGATTTCTTTCATTACCGCATCGCTGGCCCATTTTTGTTTTGGATGGTCATCGCAGTGCATGCAGGAGCAGGGCTATATCACCACTTTGTCGAAAAAGACGATGTGCTGAAACGCATGCTTCCCAACAAATCAGCCTAGGTCAAACATACGCTCGGCATTGCCGTGGTAGATTTTGTGCTTGTCGACAACATTTAAGTCGGCGGTATCCATAAAGTGCACGGCCTCTTCTACCGACTCATAGGGGTAGTCGGCCGCAAATAGAATGCGGTCAGCGCCTAGCTCTTCGTAAGCCAACTGCAACGATGATTGCTGCGCTACTCCAGAAGTAGTTATTACAAAGTGGTCTTTAAAGTATTCACTGGGCAGTCTGGGCATTTCTCTTACTGCGCCAATCTTTACTTGCAATAAGTAGCGGTTATCGATGCGCTGCAAATAGAAGGGAATACCCTCGCCCATATGGCCTAGAATAATTTTCAGGTCCGGAAACTGATCAAAGACTCCACTCATTATTAGCCGCATAGCATGCAAGCTGGTTTCCACCGCAAAACCCCAGCCGGCAAAATACAATCCGTAATCCAAGTAAGGTTCGATCATGCCCTCTGACGGCGAGCGGGGATGCAAATAGATAGGCGCTTTTAACGCGTTAGCCGCCTCAAAAATCGGCCAATATTTTGCATCATCCAGATACTCGCCATTGGTATGCGAATTAATTATTGCGCCTTTTAATCCGAGAGTAGTCACACTTCGCTCTAGTTCAAGAGCGGCAGCTTCTGGCAGCTGAGGTGCGATGGCAGTCATGCCAGCAAAACGATCTGGATGGGCTTTTACGGCCGCGGAAAGGTGGTTGTTGGCGTCCTGCGCCAGATCTCTGGCCAATTCAGCTTCTAGTACCTGAACACCAGGAGAAGTGATTGATATGAGCTGCATATCAATGCCGCTAGCATCCATATTCGCTATGCGCCCCGCGCCCAAATCAATCAACCGTTGATGAATTATTTGAGTGCCGGGATTGTCCGCAAGAATAGACTCACCCATTTTTCGAAAGCCGGGTTCGCCTGGCGATCCCGCGGCAATTATTTTATTCCACTCGTCGGCGATATCCTGGGTAACAAAGGCTTCTTCAATAGCAATTTTTTTGAACGGTGTAGGGGATGATTGAGAAGCTGCAACACAGCCCTGCATTGCGATTGCAGGAGCTGTGAGAGAAGCAGCGGCAGAAGCTTTTAAGAAATTGCGTCTAGTGGAAAACATATATCTTTCTCTTTTTAACCATAAAAGTATCAACTGGCGTAGTTACCGATTACGTCAGTCTACAACATACTCGTGCTGGCTTTAAATCCGGAGATAGTTTGTTGCTATTTGAGCGAATGTTAGGCAAAAAAAAGCCCGGGCAATGCCCGGGCTTTTTATCTGCTTAAAGCTTCGAATTAAAATTCGTAACCAATAGACAATCCAATTTCACGTGGACGACGTGGAACTACTGACCAAGACGCTTCCTGTGAAGGAGGAATGGCAGAGTTTGCATTCTGCGTATAGAAGTTAGTAGCACTGATATTTAGAGGGTAATCCTCATCAGTCAGGTTATTAACGAATAGACGAACTGAAAGGCCTTCGTCGTTGCGCATATTAGCTGAAAGATTCATCGTAGTTACCGCAGCAACTTCAATTTGGTTGAAGTCGTCTTGGAAACTCTTGCCTGTATGACGCAAGTCAGCACGGATAGAAGTTCGCATACCAAATATTTCATTTGGCAATGAAGCAGTTACATCCATCGAGCCCTTAACTTTAGAAGTCCGCGGAATGTTATTTCCATCGACTAGACCACAATCAGCTTCTACTCCATCAGCAGCTGGAGTCAGAATATCAAACACTGGCGTAAAAGGAGGTGTATCGATACTAGTGTAGTTACCCGCATTTACTGAGCAGTAATCCGTATAACGTGCGCTAGTTATCGAGACATTACCGCCAATAGTCCAGATCTCATCTACTGCGAAAGAGGATGCTAGCTCTAAGCCGTAAAACTCTGCATCACCCGTGTTAAAGAAGGTCCGAGTACCATCAAAGGAATCCCAGTAGCCATCTATATCCCAGCCGTCATATGCGTCACCGCCAGCGATAGAACTGTCGTCATTCCAACCGAGGTTACCGGAGGATACGAGATCTTTCCAATCCATAAAGTAGAGTGCAGCGGTGATACTTCCGCGACGATCAAGGAAAGAACCTTTGTAGCCAATTTCCCAGTTGGTCAGTACTTCTTCGTCGTATGCTTCATAGATAGATGCATCGTATGAAACTGTTGGGAAGTGAATCCCGTCAGTACCGTCATAGATAGTACCGACATTTGAAGGAACATCGCCGTCTGGCGCTATACCTGGAACCGCAATACTGCCATTGGCAATCTGTAGGGCTTCAACAAAACCTGGATTAGCGTAGGCAATGTTAATACCGGCTGGGTTAGTTCCCTGAGAGTATTGGAAGTACACACTGCTATCGTCAGTTAGCGCCGTATTGATTGAAACGCGGGGAGCAAATGACTTAGTAGTAGTACAAGCGCTTATATTGTTAACCGCATCAGAACCACAGTTTTCATCAGTCTGATATCGACCTTCAACGGAAAGCGTCGTGCGATCAGTAAGGTCGTAGTCCACACCAAAAGAAGCACCTTCATTCGCAGTGGAGGCAGCGATAATCAGATTTCTGCGTGGATTGACCGGTGTACCATCCGGGAGTTCCAGACCAAAGCCTAGCGCACCATAGTTGAAGTAAACGTTCGTCACAAAGTCATACTCGTAGTGCGATGCACTCAGGGTATAGCGCAGTCGTTCATCGTCAGGAGATACCCAACGCGCTTCGAAGTAAGTCTCTTCGATGTCCGTAGGGTCAGACATGCTGCCTACATTCATGCCCAGCATGCCAGACATAGAGTCGATTACTGCAATGGTGTCATTGCTATCTGAATCGTTCCAGCGCTGATAAAACTCTTCGTTTTTCATGCCTAGGAAGGTTAAAAGGCTGTCGCCAAATTCGACATTGAACTCACCCTGCCAGCGATCACGTTCAGTGTAAGCCATGGGCTCAACACTTTGACCAAGCATAATTTGCTCGTATGTAACGCCGCCCATATCTGTTTGAGACAAATATGCATCTAATGTCATTCCGCCGAAATTAGCAGGGTCGTAGGCATCTACAAACGAACTCAAAACGTCGTGGTTTCGACGAACAACGCCATCTGAAACGTCACAATCCCACTCACCGCTGAACGTCTGAGTACGAGCGCCCATGTTGTTCAAGAAAACACCAGAATCACCGGTGCAATTTTCTGGATCCAAAACGAATGAATTGGTAGCAGTGTCGTTCTGCTCAAGGCGTGTATACATTACTTCGCCGTACATATTGTCGTTGAATTCAAAATTAAGCTTGGCTGAAAAGGTATCCGTATCCTGAGTACCCGTTTCAACTCCATCAGTCGCTGTCCATTCATCCGGACCAGTCAGTTCGTCATGAATATAAGATAAGCGATAACCGAAGTTGTCCGTTAGCGGACCAGAAATAGCAACTCCAAATTCGTTACCACCCAAGTCAGAGACTTTTCCGCTGATTTTGCCTTCGAATTCTTCAGTCGCGTCAGCGGTTACATAGTTAATCGCACCTGCGAAAGTAGAACGACCAAAGGCCGCACTCTGAGGACCACGATAAACTTCAATCTGCTCAATGCCTTGGAAGCTCAAAGAACCAACTTGACCCAACATTGGCAATCCATCAATGAATGAATTTACTTTCTGCTGTGTAGTTGCGATTTCGTTAGATTGAACACCACGAACCGCAGGCTGAGCAGAGTTACGGTCACCAGTAGCGGTGTCGAAGCTCAAGCCAGGAGTAGCGTCAAACAATTCTTGTTGGCTGCTGATACCAGCTTCTTCCAAGTTAGTACCTGACCATACCGAAATAGAAACTGGTACATCAGTCAAACTCTCTTCTCTTTTACGACCGGTAACTAGAATCTCTTCTAGTGAAAAGGTATCGCCATCGTTCTGCGCTATGGCATGTCCAGTGCCAAATAGCCCTAGGGTTACCCCTAAAAAGCCTGCAGTTATTTTATATAGATTTTTCATATAAGTTTCCCAGTAAAAATAGTGATTCACCTACTAAAATTGTCCTTTGCTAAACATTGACGAGCAATAATTAGCGCTGACGCTTTAGAGGCGTTATTCCGAGTAAAAAGTATGGGTGTTGCTATAGGTCTATCTCTGCGATAGATCACACAGATAATAGACCACAGGAAGTTAAGAAATCTGACCTCCAAAACCGTCCCCATACCAGCCTCAGATGTGGCAATAAAGCCCCCACAGGTGGTACCTTACCCTTTAATTACGCAATTGTGAACTTTTTGTAAGGCATGTGTGCATAAACTGTGTAGATTGCTTTTAGTATGCGATCGACCTCAATAATGATAGCTATCGATATTTATTTGAACTGGGGATATTAATCGAAAAATATTCAGAGTCTAGTTCGGTTCGAGTAAGCCGCATTCCAGGTCTTGCTGAAACTTTCATCCTCAAATCCAACGCAAAAAAAACCCGGGCAATGCCCGGGCTCTTTAATGTCTATTAGGGCTTTGAATTAGAATTCATAGCCAACAGACAAACCAACTTCACGTGGACGACGTGGAGTAATCGACCAAGACGCATCCTGAGTAGGTGCAATAGAGGTATCGGCGTTCTGAGTATAGTAATTAGTAGTATCAATATTCAGCGGATAATCCTCATCAGTCAGATTGTTTACAAACAATCGAAGCGTAAGGCCATCGTCGTTACGCATATTGGCTGACAGGTTCATAGTAGTAACCGCACCAACTTCGATCATATTGAAGTCATCTTCGAAGCTCTTCCCAGTGTGACGCAAGTCAGCACGGATAGAAGTTCGCATACCAAAGAATTCATTTGGTAAGGTTGCCGTCACATCCAGAGAGCCTTTAACTTTGGAAGTACGTGGCATGTTATTGCCATCTACCGATGCACAGTTCGACTCAACGCCGTCGGCTTCTGGAGTCAGAATATCAAACACTGGTGTAAAAGGAGGTGTGTCGATACTAGTGTAGTTGCCACCATTTACTGAGCAGTAATCCGTATAACGTGAGCTAGTTAACGAGACATTACCGCCAACAGTCCACATCTCATCAACTGCAAAAGAGGATGCAACCTCTACTCCGTAAAACTCTGCATCTCCCGTGTTGTAAAAGGTACGAGTACCATCATATGCATCCCAGTAGCCCTCTAGATCCCAACCATCGTAAGTATCACCAGCAGCAATTGAGCTGTCATCGTTCCAACCAAGGTTGCCCGCAGATACAAGATCTTTCCAATCCATAAAGTA
The DNA here is from genome assembly GCA_913063225.1 of uncultured Cellvibrionales bacterium. Lineage (GTDB taxonomy): Bacteria > Pseudomonadota > Gammaproteobacteria > Pseudomonadales > GM7GCV1 > JABJGI01. Next base: position 30,275 of record CAJXYP010000021.1, on the reverse strand, counting down.
GAGCGCAGCGGTAATACTTCCGCGACGATCAAGGAATGAACCTTTGTAGCCAACTTCCCAGTTGGTCAGCACTTCTTCGTCATAGGCGTCATAGATTGAGGCATCGTATGAAACCGTTGGAAAGTGAATCCCGTCAGTACCATCATAAATAGTGCCCGCATTGCTAGGAACGCTCACACCATCTGGAGCCAGGTTTGGAACCGCAATAGTGCCGTTAGCGATTTGCAGCGCCTCAACAAAGAATGGGTTTGCGTAAGCAATGTTGATGCCTGCAGGGTTAGTACCCTGAGAGTATTGAAAGTAAACGCTGCTGTCGTCAGTTAGCGCTGTGTTGATAGAAACGCGAGGAGCAAATGACTTAGTAGTAGTACAAGCGCTTAGATTGTTAACCGCATCCTCACCACAGTTTTCGTCAGTCTGATATCGACCTTCAACAGACAGTGTCGTGCGATCAGTAAGATCGTAGTTAACACCAAAAGAAGCACCGTCGTTCGAAGTCGAATTGGAGATAATCAGATTTCTTTGCGGGCTAACATCTTCGCCAGTCGTTTCGTTTACTAAACCATAGGCAAGTGCGCCGTAGTTAAAGTAGACGTTGGTTAGGAAGTCATACTCGTAGTGCGATGCACTTAAGGTATAACGCAGCCTTTGATCGTCTGGAGACACCCAACGCGCTTCAAAATAAGTCTCTTCAATATCCGTAGGATCTGACATGCTACCGACATTCATGCCCAGCATGCCTGCGGTAATAACTGCCACAGTATCGTTGCCGTCTGAATCGTTCCATCGTTGATAGAACTCAGAATTTTTCATACCCAAAAGCGTTAGCAAGCTGTCACCAAATTCAAAGTTAATCTCACCTTGATAGCGATCACGCTCAGTTACGGTAAAGGGATCTACCGTTTGTCCAAGCAACAATTGCTCGTAGGTAACGTTGCTTGCATCTGTTTGAGCCAAATAGGTATCCAACGTCATACCGCCAAAGTTGGCTGCATCGTAGGTATCAACAAACTGGCCATAAACGTCATGATTGCGGGCTATGCCATCTGTAGAGACATCACAATCCCACTCACCGCTAAATAGCTCAGTGCGTGCACCCATGTTGTTCAGGTAAACACCAGAATCTCCAGCGCAATCAGTTGCGTTCAGAGTCCATCCCGCCGCCGCACTATCTTCCTGGTCTACCCGTGTATACATAACTTCGCCATAGATCGTATCGCTAGCTTCAAAATTCAGCTTGGCGGAAAAAGTACCCGTTTCTTGAGTACCCATTTCGGTACCGTCAGAAGCTGTCCATTCATCTGGGCCAGTTAATTCATCTTTAACATATGAAAGACGATAGCCGAGGCTGTCAGTTAGCGGACCAGAGAGGGCTAACCCGATCTCATTACCACCCAAGTCAGAAAGTTTGCCAGAAATCATCCCTTCAAATTCTTCTGTCGCATCGGCAGTTACGTAGTTAATCGCACCGGCAAAAGTTGAACGACCAAAGGCCGCACTTTGTGGTCCGCGATAAACTTCTACTTGCTCAATTCCTGAAAAGGTCAATGATCCAACCTGTCCAAGCATAGGCAAGCCATCAATAAAGGAATTTACCTTTTGCTGAGTAGTAGCAATTTCATTTGATTGAACGCCGCGAACTGCTGGCTGTGCAGAATTCCGATCACCAGTAGCGGTGTCGAAGCTCAAGCCCGGAGTGGCATCGAATAAATCTTGTTGGTTGGCAATACCTGCTTCTGCCAAATTCACGCCAGACCATACCGATATCGAAACTGGCACGTCAGTTAGGCTTTCTTCTCTTTTACGACCCGTAACTAGAATCTCTTCCAGCGAAGCCGCCGAATTATCTTGAGCGGTAGCTTGTCCAATGCCAACCATGCCAATAGTCGCGCCTAAAACGCCGACCGTTAGTTTGCTAAAATTTTTCATGTATTTCCCCGATAACTAATATTGAATAGCCGGGCACATTGCCAAATTCAAATTGCCAACAGCACAAACAGAAAATAGTACCGTGACGGCCCTATCCAGAGAAATGGCAGGGGATGTAGCTATTCGATTGCAACCTGCATAGAGCGCACAAATTACTTAATCGTTGGGAATGGCGATGCTCTGCCACCCAAACTGCCCCCTGACAGCCTCAGACGCATCCATATATAGATGCGTGGGAGCACCCTACTCTTGTAAGGAATTCGAATTGTGTAGCTTTGGTGCAATTTCTAAGTAATCTTGGTGCAATGTTGCAATTACACAATTTGAAACGGGCCCTTATGGAACGAAAGGCCGCTCAATCTAGATTTCTAGTTAATATTGGCGGCTCTTTCTTGCAAGTTTTCTAGGCTCTCCAAGACTTCCTGGACTGAAGTTTCATTGAGGTCGTGACGCGCCGCGACATCTGCGACGGCTTGCCCAATAACCACTAGCTGCTGCTTACGGAATTGCCAAGCGCTGACATCTACATTTGTGCCTTCTTCTTCAATAAGGTCGAGCTCGCTTTCGATTATATAAGCCATCCGACGTGATGTTTCTAACACCTCGTTTGGCCTATCTGCGTAGTAGGCAGAGGTGATCCGAGCCGAATATAAGTCCGGCACGGGAGCGACCGCAATCGCGAGATCAATTATCTGCCAAGCCTGCTCGGCAAGATCAGTATTGCGTTCAAGGCTCGCAACATTATTACGCCACTCAACCATCAACTTTGTTGATTCAACAAACCATTGGTCCGTCGGGCGAGATTGGGCAAATATCGGATCAAGGTCTATTAGCTGCTGCCATTCACGTCTACTTACTGCGGCCCTGCCTTTTACTACTGCCGCCGCCGAGCCAGTTAAACGCCCGGCGAGCGCTGCAATATCTGCAGGTGCCTGACCTAGCATCAGTGGGATCAACCAGGGTTCTATTGTCGCGTAAATAGCCTGATTACTTAATTCACCTTGTGGGGCGCTAGCTGCTGCCTGAGCCAGCACTCGCTGTGATTCATCCCTGTCGCCCTGTGCCTCAAGGCCCAACCCGGTCAATATTTCCGATTGAGGGTTACCCAGGCTAGCGAGCGTATTTGCCAGCGCGATTCCGTAGGGGCGAAACTTGTATTCTTCGTACTTTTCAGAAATGTAAGCAAAATTTATAAACCCTAGGTCCTGATGCACCCAGCTTGCTGGATCAAGTACCGGAACGTAGGGCTGCACCAACTTACTTAGGGCAATCAAGCCCAGAGTATCTCCTGAAGCAGTTGCACTAGCCGATTCTGTAGCCATGCGATTAAAATTATCAGTGAGCAGCTCAGCACCTTGAGAAAACTCTCGAGCACCCTGAGTATCTAGCAGTAACGCTGCCAGCAAGTCTTCGGTCGAGGCGATCCCGCTCTGATAATAAAAGGCCGGCGAATCGATAACTGGCCTACCAGTCCTTGCCATTTCTAGCTCGGTATCCATTGGCTCCTGCGAACCGACAAAAAACAAAACACCTGAGAATAGTTGGTACACCTTCACGTATTCAAAGACGTCCAACATAGTTGCGCAGAGGCTGCGTAATAAGGACTCAGTCACAAACTGAGCTGCCATCCACTGCAAAAACACTCCGTCTTCAGTCAAATGGTCCGCAGCGAGAGAAATATATTCACGGGTATATAGGTGAGAAGCGCCAGCAGTCCAGGGATGAGAGGGTTGAGAAATAATTGCGTCGTAGGTTTTATCGGTAAGACTGAGCGCGCTGCGAGCGTCATTGATATAGATGGACAGTCTGGGATCTTTTAGTGGATCCTTATATCTAATATCACCAGCCAGCGCATTGGCATCTATCACTCTGGGTTCTAATTCAATTACATCTATTTCTGTAACGGTGGGAGGTACTCCATTGATCGCATTGCCGCCGCCAAAGCCTACAATTAAGACCGACTCTGCATCCGGACGAATTAATCCGGGAAGCGTAGCCAGTGCCTCTTGCGTATTCTTTGATGGTGCAGAACCTAAAAACAACGACCCCGCTTCAGGTAGACCGTTGTTCCTAAGGCCAATACTTCCGCTATCACGAGTCATAAATACGGTAGAGGAGCGGCCAACTTCGTAATAGAGAATCTCTCCCTCAGCTCTCTCATCAATGGGTGAGGTGCGTAAGATATCCTCGGGCATAGTTGGGTTGTATCCAATAGCCAATCCAGCGAATAAAAGCGCCATACCGCCAGCAATCGAAGGACGAACTTTAGTAATAAATATCGCCGCGGCAAAAGCTAGAAAGACATTGGTCAATACCACGACTTTGATTGCGCCTTCATACTTCAAAGCAGGAATCAGAAAGAACCCGGCGAATGCGGCACCAAATATGGCGCCAACGGTATTCCAGGAATAGACCTGAGCGGATGAACTACCAGCACGGTTTGCGCTTGTGGCAAAGATTCGAACCGCTAAGGGAAAGGTAGCACCGATAAAGAGCGTTGCCGGCAGCAGCACTGCGATAGCAACGCCTAAATTTGCGGTTGCGCTATCGTCACTAGGTATTGCCAAATGTAGCCACTGGTAAATTCCCATAGAAGTGAAAGCAATTGCCGCTTGCACGCCAATAAAAATCTGTACGGAACGCTCTGAAGTAACCGCAAAGCGAGAGGCAATAGCGCTACCTATGGCGATACCGGATAAAAAGCTAGCCAGCATTGTCGCAAAGGCTGCAACACTGCCGCCGAGAATATGTGAGAGCAATCGGGTCCAGAGTACTTCGTATACAAAGCTTGTGGTGCCAGAGAGCAGCATGATGGGCAGAATAAAACTGGGTCGCCTCCAAATGGAAAGCACTTCTGTCCCGCTTACTTCAGCTACGGGTGATGCTTGCCCGGATATTTCATCATCTTCCTGAGGCATCATTTCCGAAGAGCTCTTAGCAATCACTACCGCTATTAAAAACACCAGTAGATTGACCGCTGCACCAAAGCAAACGGTGCCGAACAAACCCATTGCAGGCAAAAGCAAAAAGGCAGCGGTAATGGTACCGAGCACAGCGCCAGCGGTATTTATCGCATATAGCGCGCCCACGCGAGAACCAATTTGGCTCTCAGAGGTAACCGCGTAACGAGTTAAGAGCGGCAGTGTTGCGCCCATACACGCCGTTGGAATAGCCAGCACGATAAAGGCCACAACAAAGTAAAATAGCGATTGGCCCATACCACTGGCGTCAGGTGGCTCAGGCTGTCCGCCTAAGACCGCAGCATAGGCTAGGCCCGCTAGGCTCAGCAGAACCGGCACCAAAAGGGCAGAACCAGCTATAGCAGCCTCGAGGATTCCGTAAGTTAGAACGGGGCGTCGTACCCGCCCGATAAACTTGCCAGCAAGTGCAGCGCCAAAAGCCAGACCACCCATGTAGGCTGATAGCACGGTAGCAACCGCAAGTTCCGATGTTCCAAATACCGTAGAGAATTGACGCATCCAAGCGGTTTGATAAAGCAGTGCGGCAAATCCAGATAGTAGGAAGCAGGCACATACGCCGAGGTAGATTAACTGTGGATTCTTGTTTTGCACGATATCTCTATTGTTTTGATTGGTTGGTCTTCAAATTGGTTCTAGTTTTCGCTTTGAACATTCACTTTAAAAGCTGAGCTGGGATTTTGAGCTACTGCGCGCTTAGCGGCAACTGCTGAAACCTATCCAAAAGAGCAGCGAGCCCTGCTTGAATTTCCGTCTTTGTAGAAGGACTATATTGTTCGCTCTCATCTTGCTCGGCTACCAAACGTGAAATGGCATTAATTTGGCCCAGCTTCAGCCCTAGCTCAAAGGAACCAGGAGATGCATGCCCCTCTTCTACTCCCAAAAGCTGAAACTCAACAACATTCAGGTAAGCACGCGTACTTTCCATAACTTCGTTTACGCGCCCAGCCTCTGCTGCGGAAACTATTCTCATAGCAAAGAACTCGTGGTCATTTTTGTTTGCCATAGCAAGATCTAGTATCTGCCATGCCTGATCGGCGAACTCCTCTTTGAGCCCCGGATTGGTTACCGCGTTTCGCCAATCAACTCTCAGCTTTACCGCTTCCGCAAACCAGGGATCGGCCGTACCCGCAGAACTAAGCTGAGCGTCTAGATCGGCTACCATCTGAATGTCGCGCCGCGTAAGGGCCATTGCGGCATCTACAACCACGCGGCTGACACCTGTCATGGTCTCAACAGTCTGCAGGACTCCTGCGGGCACCTGCTCCTGAGCATCTTCCAAGCCTATAAAACGGAGCCAGGGTTCTACCACGGCATATTTGGCATAATTACTACCTGGCATGGCGATAGCTGCCGCAGCCAAGGCTGCCTCTGCGTTTTCAATTTCACCCTGAGACCTGAGCAACGTACTAGCCAATAGCAGTGAGTTGGCGTTGCGGGCTTCACCCAACGTCAGAACCAATTCAGAGGAATATTCTCGGGTGATTAAGGCCGCATACTTTTCAGCAATTCGCGTAAACACCAAGTCGTTGCCGAGCTCTTGGTGAACCCAGCTATTGGGATTCAAGGCCGGGATCCAAGGTCGGAAAGTATCCGCCAATTTTTCAATACTAAGCTCACGCCCCTCTCGAGATACTCGAGCAGACTCCATTGCCATCATATTGAAGTCGTCGGTTATTACTCGGCTGCCTAAGGCAAAATCTCGAACGCCCTCTTCGTCCATCATAAGTGCTGCTATGGAATCCTCGACAGCAGCTACACCTAACTCCAAATAGAACAACGGAGCGTCCGTGAAGGGCCTGCCCGTTTCCAATATCTGACGCTCAATATCCATGGGTGCATCAGAAGCCAGAAAGAACAAAACTTGCGGAGACCATTGATAGATTCGCACATTGGGGAATACATCCAATATGGTCGCGCACAAGCTTTTTAACAAAGCTTCGTCAACAAATTGACTATTTATCCATTGAAGATAGACGCCGTCGTCGTTCAAATGATCAGACACCATTTGCATATACTCACGTGTATACAAATGCGAGGCTCCGGCGCTCCATGGATGGGACGGTTGAGAAACCACCATGTCATATGTTTTGGAAGTTAGCGCTAAGGCGCTTCGCGCGTCATTGATAACCAGGGAGACTCTAGGATCTTGAAGCGGTTGGTACTTGCGTCTATCGGTAATAAGACGATTTGCTTCAATCACCTTGGGCTCTAGCTCGATTACATCTATTTCTTCTACCGTTGGTGGCACACCGGTGACTGCACTGCCAGCGCCCAATCCAACGATAAGCGCCGATTTAATATCGGGCCTCGCCAAAACGGGCATTGCCCCAAGTAAGCGCTGATTGGCTAGTGCATTCGGGGCGCCTAATGGCAGTGCACCTGCCTCTGGCAATCCGTTGTTGCGCAGGACAAAAGAACCCTCATCCTGATACAAAAGTACTGTAGAGCTGCGACCCACATCATAAAAAAGAATCTCACCTTTTGCGACCGAGTCAATTGGTGAAAAACGTAGTACATTTTCTGGAAGTCGCGGGTGGTACGCAAAGGCAATCGACAGAAACAAAAGCGCCGATATCAAAATGGGTAGCCGACGGTTGGAAACTAAAGTAACCGCCACCAATATCGCTAGCAGGGTATTGAGCAAGACCATCGCGCGAATCGCGCCTTCATACTTCAGCAGAGGCACCAAGAAGAATCCGGCAATCGCCGCGCCGGCAATCGCACCCAGCGTATTCCAGGCATAAACTCGGGCAGAAGAGCGAGCCGCAGAACCTACGCCAGAAGCATAGACCCGCACCGCTAAGGGAAATGTCGCTCCAATAAATAGCGTGGCTGGCATAAGCACCAAGAAAGCCAGAATTACCTTGGATTGATATTCAATACCCGCAGTTACGTATTGATTTAACGAGTAGTAAATCAAGATGGAAGTTACCGCTATGCCAAGCTGACTCACCACAAATGCAGTAGCGGCTTGGCTTCGGGTTTTGGCTAACCTGCTGGCAATAATACTGCCGATAGCAATACCGGTTAGAAAACTACCAAGCATAATGGCAAAGGCTGCAACGCTGCCGCCCAATATATGCGATATCAATCTGGTCCAAAGCACCTCATATACGAAGGTGCATACACCTGAAAGCGTCATTATCGGCAAAATTAGCCAGGCGTTGCTCATACTAGGCGCTTGCTCTGCAATCTCAGAAAGCTCTTGGCTGGCCGCTAATGCTTCGTTTTCTGCCGTGGCTAAATCATTGGAAGATAACTTATCGACCAAAACCGCCAGAACAAATACCAATAGATTGATGGCAACGCCACACCAGATAGTGCCCTGCAAGCCCAGCTTGGGTAGCAGAACAAATCCCGCAATTAGTGCACCTCCAACAGCGCCCAAAGTATTTATCGCGTATAAACCACCTACCCGACCGCTAATTTGATCGTCCCGGGTAACCACATAGCGCGTTAGTACGGGAAGTGTTGCGCCCATGCAGGCCGTTGGAATAACCAATACGGCAAAGGCCACAAAGAAATAGAATAAGGGTTGTCCAAGGCCCTCTGCATTGGGCAGAGACTCTTGTCCGCCGAGAACAGAACCATATAACCAGGCAGCTATTGAAAGAGCTACCGGCACAAATAGTGCAGATGCGGCTATAGCCGCTTCGAGGATTCCGTAGAAAAATACCGGCTTTCGAATAAGCTCGACCAGTTTTCCGGATATCGCGGCTCCCAAGGCTAATCCACCCATGTACGCAGCAAGCACTGTGGCTACCGCAATTTCAGAAGTGCCAAATACGGTAGAGAACTGCCGCATCCAAGCCATCTGATAGAGCAAAGCTGCAAAGCCGGACAGCAGGAAACATCCAGCAATACCGAATAGAAGAAAATTTGGAGAACTGACTCTAGATTGGTTCACTTATTTGCCGAGGTGAATCTACTTAGTTTGCGTGCGCACCATAATAACTTTAATGGCCGCTCCATCCCACTTATCTGTACAAATATCAATTTAATTTTCAGGACACTCGACAAAAAAATGCCCGGCAGAACCGGGCATTTAAATGGTCTATGTATTTTTATTTATTAAAAATCATATCCAACAGTGAAGCCCATTTCACGTGGCCGTGACGGAACAATATTGAAAGAACCAGCCTGAGTAGTGCGCGCAGCTGGATTCGCATTATTGGTGTAATAGTTACCAAAGGCCACTCGGCTCGGCGCTTGATTATCAGTCACATTGTCAATGTAGAAACGCAGGCTCAAGTTGTCATTGCGCATATTCGCTGAAATGTTTACCAGAGTTACCGCTTCACGCTCAAGCAAGTTCAACTGATCTTCAAAGTATGAACCCTTGTGGCGAATATCAGCCCGAACACTAGTTCTCATGCCAAACAAATCGTTCGGCAGCGTAGCACTAACGTTAAAGCTCGCGGTAAATGGAGTCTGCTTAGGTATCCAGTTTCCATCTGCCGTGGCACAAGCCGTAGTTACATCATCTGTACCCGGACGAAGTATGTCCAGAAGCGTAGGAGCCCCGCCACCTGGTCCAGTGCGGTAATTAGGTGCTTGGATAGAGCAGTAATCGGTGTATTTGGCAGAGCCCATGGTTACATAACCACCCACTGTCCATATATCGTCTAGCGCATAATCAGCGGTCAACTCGATACCGTACATTTCACCATCACCCTGATTGATCCAGGTTCGTTCGCCAGTGAAGTCACTCCAGCCATCTTCATTCCAACCACCGACAGTATCGTCGTCCCAATCTAAGTTCTCGGCACCGATAATGTCTTCGTAGATCATAAAGTACACGGCAGCGGTATAAGCACCACGACGATCCGCAAAGCTACCCTTAGTACCAATTTCAAAGTTGGTCAGCGTTTCTTCTTCAAACTCTGGAAAAGTACTTGCATCATAATCAACCGTACCGAAGTTACCGCCGGTACCATCATAGACAGTGCCCGCATGTAGCGGAACGCTAATGCCGTCATTAGCTAAATTTGGAACAGCGATTTGACCGCTGGCAACTAACAGAGATTCGACATTGCCTGGATCTTGATGGGCAATATTTACGCCAGCGGGATTGTTACCGATAGAGATCTGGCCATAGATGCTAGAGCTGTCGGTAAGCTGTGTATTGAAAGAAAGACGAGGCAAGAAGGCTTTAGTTTCTTGGCAAAACTCAACATTTGCGCCGTTTGCATCAATACCGCAAACCTCATCAATTTGATAACGAGCTTCTAAGGAAAGCGTAGTGCGGGCAGTCAGATCATATTGCAAACCGAAGGACGCGCCAATATTTTTGGCTACTTCAGAGATGGTGATGCCAGTGGCCGCAAAAGCAGGTTGCCCAAAATTCGGATGGCCCGCAGGCGTCGGAGCTTCAATAATTTGACCATAAGCCAAGGCACCGCCGTTGTTATATACCTGCTGCTGCAGTTCGTACTCATAATTAGAAGCACTTAGGGTGTAGCGCAATCGCTCGTCTTCAGAAGAAATCCAGCGAACCTCAAGGTAGTCCTCTGTAATTTCAACAGGTACCAGCATATTCATAACATTGCCGTTGAGAGCAACATTCATACCCATAGTAACGAAAACTGCATGCGTATCGTTGCTTCCGTTCTGATTCCAGCGGTATGAACTATCGTCGGTATGCATACCCATAAACTGCAATAGGCCATCACCAATTTCAAAGTTAAGTTCAGCCTGTACGCGATCCTTAGTGTTTTCGTTACCAGGTGAAAAAGACTGGGCTTCCAAGGCTTGCTGATAGGTAGTGCCATTGGCTAATACCTGAGCCAGGTACTCATCTACAGACAGAGAACCGTTCAGATCAGTATCAAGCGCGGCAAAGCCGCCCATGAATGAGCCCTCATATGACGCGACGTTTGCGTTATATACATCAGTGAACTGTCCCAAAACATCATGGTTACGAGCAACACTTCCGCCGGGGATATCCAAATCACAATCCCAAGCACCGGAAGGTAATTCGGTATTAGTGCCCATAGCAAAGCTCCAAACACCAGAGCCAGCACCACAGGTACCACTAGGAGCTATCCACTGCGCGCCTTCTTGGTCAAAGGTTTCTAATCGGCTAAAAGCGATTTCGCCATAGGCCCTGTCACTAAACTCGAAGTTTAGCTTCAACCGAACTTCTTCAGTTTCTTCACTACCCATTTTTGTGCCATCAGTAGCCGTCCACTCATCCGGACCTTCCCAGTCGTTTTGCTGATAAGAAAGCCGGTAGCCTAAAGAGTCCGTCAATGGCCCAGCTAATAGGATTCCGAAATGCTCACGACCGTGTTCTGAAAGCTCTGCTTGAAACTTGCCTTCAAATTCTTCTGGGGCATCCGCAGTAACGTAGTTAATCGCACCGGCGAACGTAGATCGACCAAAGGCCGCACTTTGTGGGCCGCGATAAACTTCGACTGCATCAATACCAGAAAACTGCAATGTTCCGGAATTACCCAGGATAGGCATGCCATCAACAAATGAAGTTACTTTCTGTTGGTTAGATGCACGTAGATTGGATTGAACGCCACGAACACCCGGATTGTTAGCCTGACGGCTACCATTGTAGTTACTGTAATCAAGTCCGGGCGTAGCCGCGAAAAGATCATCTTCTGAATTAATGCCTTGCTCCGCAAGAATAGTCGCATTGAATACCGAGATAGAAATCGGCACATCAGTCAAACTTTCTTCACGCTTCCGGCCGGTTACCAGCACTTCTTCGATGGTATTGGCACCATCTTGAGCAATGGCGACCATTGGAGCCATCATCGCAATAGCAGCCCCCAATGACCCAACCATAAATTTATTTATATTGTTCATATAACTAACCCCCCTAGGGTTTTAAAAAAATGCAACGGTTCTATAACCTCTAAATGTGAAAACATCGTAAATCAGAAGAAATACACTATTACTTCTTAAAATATTTACATATATTAACGCTTGTAATTATCTCTTAATACTTCATCTATATCTATAGTTTTCCTCTTTATTAAAAATAACAAAAAACGCTTAAAATCAGAAGGTTATGAATTATTTATAATAATTACAAAAATGTAATATTCGCACTTCAAATCGCCCGGCAGCCATTAAGCTCTACTTAACGGTGCATAAAGTTTTATTTAACAATACACGTATTTTATCTAATGAACCGATAATCTTGAGCCAGATTTACCTGCAGATTTTCGAGTTCGAAGGTATTGAATGGTTTTGGTAACTCAGCGGCTAGCCTTAGCAAACGCAACAATTGGTCCTGCTAGTGACCACGGTGATCTATAGCAAATGGGTATCTTGCCCGACCACTTACTCGTCAGTTAACCCGACTATTCAGGAACTGCCGATTTCTAGCTTGAGATGCGCAAATACAGGTCGACCCTCTAAGTCTACGGGGCTAAGTAGCGCCCCACTTTCTGCAATGGTTATCGTCTTTAGTGTTACCGCACTTTGTACATTTCCACCAATGGTATCTATCGTTCCTGCCTCCAAGTCGAGACTCACCACGATATCGCAATGGGTTCTAGCACCGACGCCTATCTGAGAACGCCTATCGGATAGGCTGAGGTAACGCGGACGTGATCCAGTACATAGTAAATCTCCTGGCAGAACTTCAGCTTCTCCAGAGTCGTAGGCAATATACAACGCACTAGCTTCTTGGCCGTCGCGGGCTCGTATCGCTTGATCAATATACTTATGGTGCGCGATAGCGTGTTCGAATTGTTCCGCTTCCGCAATGCCGCCTTCGCACATTACCCAGGAAATAAAGGCTGCTGACCAGGCATCGCGCCAGCGCGCGGCTTCGCCATCGGGCCCATTCCATTCGTCATTTTGCCGAGCAACTATCCATCCGCCCTCAGCGGTTGAAGCCCAGTACCCTGCAATAGAGCTCGCTACCCGAACTGATTCTTCCAGACTAAGCTGTGGCCGGCGACGGCGTCTGTCTTCATCAGGCAAATCATCAAGATCTTCGCGAATCACATACTCTGGTGATCCAAAATATGCCCACTCCTGCATGGCGATACCCACTATGCGTTGACGCAACTGGTCCTCGGGGAAGCTCCGGCATTCAGCTCGAGAAACCACCATGGTGCCGATGGAGCCATGCACCCAAGATGCTGGAGCCCGGACATCAAACTCCGACTGGGGCAATCGACCCTGTTGCGCATAAGCTGTGGTAGAGAGAAGAAAAATAAGACTAATAACAGAACGAGAAGCTGTTTTGGGCATCAGTAAATTAAAACGGAAGTGCATTTGTTTAAATCGATATTTGGCAGGGGCATAATACAACTCATGTACTCCAAGAAGTACAGTCTGCTTTACGATAATAAAAGAATACCTGTTATCTGCACCCTTAAAAGCTAGATGGCATAATGCAGGCAAATTTAACTAGAAACTGGCCATATCCAGAAATCTTGATGACACCAAAACGATATATCAGCGCTGATCAGCTTTTGAGTGATTCATACCAGCTAGGGTTAGAGATTTTAGAGAGCGACTTTAAGCCCAACTTTATTGTAGGTGTCTGGCGGGGCGGCACTCCCGTGGGTATCGCCGTGCACGAGCTGCTCAGTTATTTTGGTGTGGAATCAGATCACATAGCGATTCGCACCTCGCTCTATACCGGCATAGAGGCGCCATCATCAGAAGTTCGCGTGCATGGCCTAAATTATCTGGTGAGTCACCTAACTGCAGAAGACCGCTTGCTAATGGTAGATGACGTATTTGACACCGGGCGCAGCGTACATCAAATAGTCCTTGAGCTTGAGAGTAGCTGCGGCAAGAACCTGCCTGAAATTCGCGTTGCCACGCCCTATTTCAAACCAGAGAACAATAAAACCGATCGGATACCCGACTACTATTTGCATGAAACAGAAGAGTGGCTGGTATTCCCGCATGAGCTGGTGGGATTAACGCGAGAGGAAATTTTGAACAATAAGCCTGGTATTGAAGCACTAAGGACTAGGCTGACAACAGACTCAGAATAACTAACAAGAAAGCTTCTCAATCATGTAGCGATAATAGTCTTCATCGGTATCAGCTAGAAGCTGGGTAAATGCCTGTAGTGCCGCTTCAGTATCTTCTGCATAGTAGCTATCCATTGCCGCCCGGCGCTGATGCAACATATTTTTCTGCTGTTCCGTTAGCTCATCTTTTCTGCATATAGGCTGATATATGCGCGAAGTATTAGACTTTCCCTTCGCCTGCACGGTATCTAATTCCCTAAATACCACATCATCCGCGGCTGATGCCGTGCCTTCACCGACAATAGTAGGCACCCCGTAGATCCGTGTCATTGCTTCCACGCGTGCGGCTAGATTTACGGTATCACCAATAACAGTGTAAGCAAGCCGGTACTTTGAACCCATATTACCAACATTCATTTCACCGGAGTTGATTCCTACACCCATGGTTGGTCCGGGCCAGCCGCGCCCAATGAAATCCTCGGAGAGTTTTTCGATTTCTTCATGCATTTCGAACGAAGCCATAATGGCACGTCGCGCGTGATCTTCTTGAGACACCGGAGCACTCCAGAAAGCCATAATAGAATCGCCAATGTATTTATCTATGGTGGCTCCATGCCGATAAAGAATTTCCGTCATCAGAGTGAAGTATTCATTTAACAGGCTAACCAAATCTTTCGGGCTAAGCTGCTCTGAAAAACCGGTAAAGTTTTTAAGGTCACAGAAAAAAACCGTCATATCTTTAGACTCGCCTTCCAGCTCAAGCAACCCCGGCTGCTTGCTCTTGGCTGCCAAGCATCGATCGTCTAGCCACCGAACAAATCGATGAGGGATTTCAGAGAGCCCTTGTGAGTTTTGCTTCCGCAAGAGCTTTAAACGCAGCTATATCAGTAGCTCAAGGGACTGAGGCGGCCATAGAACCCGCAGGTGTCGGATTTACCTTCACGCCGGGAGAAATACTGGATCCGGCAACCGATTTAGTAGAACAGTTTTCTGACCTGATGCTAGTTGCGAGCGTTTCCTTTGGTGTTCAAAAAATGCTCATCAGTATTGGCGCCTTTTGGGGCGTTTCTCTGCTACTGACACTGACGGCGCTTGTCTGGGCAAACAACGGTGCTCGCAATAGGGCCAACTCGCCATGGACGGTCAAGTTTCTGGTGGTGCTGCTGCTAATACGATTCGCGCTACCCATAGTGACCTTAGGTAGCGACCTACTGTTCGAAAAATTCATGGCATCGGAATATGAATCTAGCCAGACTTTTGTCGATTCTTCTTCTCGAGAAATCGAAGACTATAGCCAGGCTGCGCCAGAAGTCACTCAGGATCAGGGAATACTAGAACGACTTCGGATCTGGTCCCAGAGCATAAGCTTTGAATCACCAGTAGAAGAGTTAAAGGCTGCGGCGGATAGAACCATCGAGCACATAGTTAATTTGATGGTGATCTTTACCCTGCAAACGCTTCTTGTGCCTTTGTTGATCTTGTGGATTCTTTATTTTCTTACTAAACGCCTACTTATCACGCCCCCTAAGGCCATGCCCTCCTATAGTGCAGCTCCCTAAATATCGCGTGCGTCGATTTTTGCTTTAATAAATTGGTTATGAGGCATATGAATCAAATCTGCCAAACGCCTGATGATATGTTCCTCGTAGGCGTCCACACGGCCGTCCGCGTATGCCACAAGCCACAAGCTTTTTAGCAGCTCAAATTTTTGATCCTGACTATATTCTCGATTAATAGCAGAGGTGAACTGAAACAGATCATGCTGCGACTTCTGTTGCTCCAATACCTCAGACACTATCTCGCGTGCCTCTTCTGCATCCAAGCCAAGACTTTCCTGCATTAAGTCTTCTATGCGCTCGACCTCAAGTTCATGCCAATCGTGATCAACCGCCATTACTTCCGCCATCAGGGCAGCTGCAGCGCGATTTGTATCAACACCAGACGCCTCTTCTTCATTATCGCTATCGAGCCCCAACCAGGCCATAAAATTACTTTTCATAATTAATCTATAAATCCCATTTCTATTGTTTGTCTCAACTCAATACTATTTTTGGTATCACTATTGATTTCATCACTGAAAGGAGAAGTTCTCTCCATCAAGTTTCATCTCATTCGCATACTCAGCTATCACTTTCAAACTGGTGTAGTGAATATCAACGATATCTTCTACATCTTTGGCATAACCACCGGCCATAACCATTACCAAAGGCAAAGAGCGCCTTGTACAAAATTCCATAACTACTCGGTCACGCTGCTCCAGTCCTTTTTTACTTAAGCTCAACCGACCTAAACGGTCCCCCTCAAAGGGGTCAGCGCCAGCTAGATAGAATACCAAATCGGGATAGGCTTCATTGAAAGCCACATGCAAACTCTGACGCAGAGAATCTAAATAGGTTTCATCTGTTGTACCATCTTCAAGCTCTATATCCATATCGCCCGCCTCTTTGCGAGTGGGATAGTTTTTCTCTCCATGGATTGAGTAGGTATAAATACTGTCGTCACCGGTGCAGATTGATGCCGTACCGTTTCCTTGGTGAACATCCACATCCAAAATCATAATTTGATCTGCCAGGTCGTCCGCCTGCATTTTACGCGCGGCGACAACACAATCGTTAAATACGCAAAAACCCTGAGCAGCGTCGGATTTAGCATGGTGGGTTCCACCGGCAAGATTGGCGCTGGCGCCCTCTTCTAGCGCAACCCTTGCAGCCGCAATAGTCGCGCCTACCGATCTGCGAGATCGCTCAACCATTTGCAGAGACCACGGAAAACCCAATTCGCGCTGTTCCGACTTTGTCATTTCTCCTTCTGTGATCTTGCGTAGATATTCTGGTGAATGGCAGAGTAATAACTCCTCCTCAGTGGCCGCTTCCGGTACCAATAGATCAAAATCTGAATTAGCGGCTACTCGCTCTCGCAACAACTTATATTTACTCATAGGAAATCGGTGCTGTTCGGGCAAAGGCAGCACGAACTGATCGCAATAAAAAACTTTCATTGACGGCAAACTCGCAAATAGGGTGTGTGGATTATCTGTGGCATAAAGGCACAGGTCAACGCGCATAAAGCTAAACAAAATATAAGTTATTTAGTAAAAGTGTGACGAATACCACATAGATACTTTTAAAGCTGTGAAGAGGTTCCGGTTTCGTCTATTTAGACTTTGCCTGCGTGGCAGGATAATAAATGTATGAAACTTGTTCTGATTCGATATCATTTATTTGGCTCTTTGCCCAAAACTCGCTCGGGTGAGGAAATTGACGAAGCACCCGTTCGCTGGCGCGCAAAACCCTGTGGTTGGCATAGGCGATCTGGAACGGTTCGATACACCGCTCTAAGCTTGGCACTAACCATCGGTATGATAATCCTGACCCTTGATTCTGCCGCACTGGATCTGATCTCCGACGCGGACGCTTCAGACAACAGCATAAAATTGATTAGTTTGGATATCAATCTAGCACCTCAGCCTCAGCCTTAACCCTAGCCCTAGCCCTCGACGTCTACCTCTTCCTGCTGATTCTCCCAAAGCTCTGCGTAGAGTCCTTGCAGCACCAACAACTCCCTGTGGGTTCCGCGCTCAACAATTTCGCCCTGTTTCAATACCAAGATCTCATCGGAATCGATAATGGTTGAAAGACGATGGGTGATAGCCAATGTCGTATGGTTTTCCGCAGCCTGGTGCAGTGCGCCCAAAATTTCTTTTTCCGCCGTCGAATCAAGAGAGGAAGTAGCCTCATCAAAAACCATAATAACGGGGTTTTTTAGCAGTGTTCTAGCGATGGCTATGCGCTGTTTTTCGCCACCGGAAAGTTTCAGCCCGCGTTCTCCAACTACAGTGTCGTAGCCCTCGGGCAATTGCTCAATAAATTGCTCGAGATTAGCCAGCTTTGCCGCCGCGGCAATCTGCTCCTCACTCGCTTGCGTATCACCGTATCCGATGTTGTAGCGAATGCTGTCATTGAACAAAACCGTGTCCTGTGGAACCACGCCAATAGACTTGCGTAAACTTTCCTGAGTAACCTCTTGGATCGCCTGATCATTGATATAAATGCTGCCTTGGGTGGCGTCATAAAATCGAAAAAGCAGTCGCGCAATTGTAGATTTTCCCGAGCCGCTCGGCCCGACAATAGCGACCTTGTCACCGGCCGGAATTTCAAAGGATATGTCCTTCAGAATAGTCCGGTCTTCTTTGTAGCCAAAGCTAACATTTTCAAATCGAATGGCACCGCCATCCGATTCCAATTCCGCTGCATCTTCGATATCTGAAACCTTGGGATCGGTATCAATTAGCCTGAACATCTGCTCGATATTGGCCATTGAGTTTTTGATCTCCCGATACACAAAACCGAGGAAATTCAAAGGGATAAACAACTGAATCATATAGGCATTGATAAGCACCAGATCACCAATGGTCATCTCCCCATCCACCACCTGACTGGCGGCCAGAATCATCATGGTGGTCATAGACACCGCCACAATAATTGCCTGCCCCGAGTTCAGCGCAAACAGGGAATATCGGTTTTTTAGCCGCGCCTGTTCCCACTCAGATAGCTGATCGTCATACAGTTCAGACTCATACTTTTCATTGCCAAAATATTTGACCGTTTCAAAATTCAACAGGCTGTCGATTGCCCTGGTATTTGAATTGTTGTCCATCTGGTTTGCTTCGCGAACGAAGCGTAAACGCCACTCGGTTACGACCACCGAAAAGCCAATATACGAAACCACCGCCGCCAAGGTAATTACCACATACCAGATACTGTAATTGAACAGCAAAATGGCGCAAATCATCACCAGCTCTAATAGCGTAGGAATAATATTGAACAGCATAAATCGCAATAAAAATGCGATGCCGCTGGTACCCCTTTCTATATCCCGCGACAGGCCACCGGTTTTGCGCGAAAGATGAAAATCTAAATCTAAAGCATGTAAGTGACTAAAAACTTTTAGGCCGATACGGCGCATACCACGCTCGGCTACGCGGCTGAATATTACGTCGCGTAATTCGCCCAAAAATGTGGTGCTAAACCGCAGTAATCCATAAGCGATCAGAAGCGCCAATGGCAGAGAAATAAGTTGCGCTGTTTCGCCACTAAGGCCATCAACAATGCCCTTCAGAATTATCGGCAATATGACGTTGGCGACCTTGGCGAGTATTAAAAACGCCATGGCAAAAAACACGCGCGCTGGAAATTCGAGCAGATAAGGCACTAGGCTTTTAACTACTTTCCAGTCACCAGACCAGGCGGTTTCGGGGTTTTGTCTGCGGCCGGGGGGCATTGAGTTTCCTTTATTGGCTTGTTTGCAGGATAGCCTAGTTAGTTGGGTGAATTACCGGATTTTCAACCTAATCTGATAGTCTTGCGGTATGAGTACATTCTTTGGAAGAGCATGGGACGACTGGATCGCGGAATATGCCGAAAGTCACCAGCACCCGAAAAATAGACTATGCCACAGTATTGGCATTCCCCTAATTGTTGTTTCTATCCCATTACTGATCGCGGGTATTTGGTCGCCGACAATTTTATGGATTGGCCTAGCCTTGTTTGTAATTGGCTGGATACTGCAATTTATCGGTCATGCCTATGAAGGAAAACCGCCAGAATTTTTTAGAGACTGGCGGTTTCTATTTGTCGGTTTGCGTTGGTGGATTGCTAAAATGAAGGGCAAAGCCTAAGCCTTTACCTATACCCCAATACAATCACTACGGGCTTTGTCGCTAATCTACATCCACAGTAAATACGATAAAGCCTGATTCGCCGATATACTCACCTTCCAATCGTCTTGGTGGTCAAAGCCACAGATTGCGATTTCTTGTTCGACGAGGCTTTTTATGAGGGATTGGAAGGCGGCATTATGGAAGCCATGGGTAAACTGTTTGCCGACGATACCCGCATGTTTATTTACCCCGCCATTAACGATGCGGATGAACTAGTTACTCTAGATACTCTGCGCGTACCAGAGCATCACAAATAACTTCTTAAGCTTTTGATTTATAACGGTATAATTCTTCCGAGCGAGGATTGTCTAGAAGAGAATCTGCATTTTTCTGCGCGTAAACTTCTCAGCTCAATTGCAGACGGTCCGGGAAGCTGGGAGCAACAGCTACCCGATGAAGTTCGAAGCCTAATAGTCGAACGAAAACTGTTCGGCTATTAGGACTAAGCTTCTAGACCTAACGTATCGGCCTGAATAGCACCAACATCGCTGGTAATAATGTTAGAGAGCCCAGTAGCGCTGCTGCCATCGCTAAGCTGGTAAATAACCCGAAGTAAATCGACGGGATAAAGTTTGATAATGCCAGTAGTGAAAAGCCCGCAATAATAGTGGTCGCAGTATAAATAAGTGCTCGACCTATAGTTGCATGAGACCGGTGCATAGCCGCCCGGTAGTCGCCATCGACTGCCAGCTCTGTTCTGAATCGGTGAATGTAGTGAATCGAATTATCCACACCCATGCCGACAGAAATAGCCGCAATAGTAATAGTCATTAAATCCAGAGAAATACCAAACAACCCTAGGGCACCCAGCACAATTCCGGTAGCCAAAAAATTGGGCACCATAGCAATTAGGGAAATGGGAATAGAACGAAATAGCACGGTAAACATCAGCATGATCCCCAAAAATACCGCTACTAAAGTCTGAATTTGCGAACTAAACAAACTCTGCAGCATATTGTTATAGAGCACTATAAGACCGGTCACCCGTACCTGCTCAGGCGCCAGGCCAAGCTCTTCTACTGCGTAGTTTTGTACCTGAGCAATTAGCACATCGCGCTGAAGTTGGTCACCCGCTTCTTTTACGCGCGTTGCTATGCGCGTTTGACCTATCTCGTCATCCAGATAGGCGTTAATAAGCGTATCTTCCAGTTCAGCGCCCAAGTTCTGGCGTAGGAATATCAATTCGATATCATTAAGAACCGAACCGGTTTGATCCGCTGCCAGCTCTGTGGCAGTTGCTAGGGAATTCACCTTGCCAATATCTGGTAATGACTCCAAATAAGCGTGCATGGCCTCGATGGTAGCCATTTCGGTTCGGTTCCACCAATAGCTAAATTCTGACCCTGAGTTCGAATCCTGCTCACCATTACCCATACCAAAACCATCGCCGGCAAATAAATCTCCTTCAGCGAAGGGATCATCGGCGCCAAAGTCATCAAAACCTTCGCCACCGAAGAGATCTGCTTCGTGAGAGATTAGCGCGTCGGTCACAGGCGCTAGGGCCGGCGCATCATTCCAGCCACCCGGCGCATCAATTATTACGTCCAGAGACATTGTGCCGCCCAGACTACGGTCAATTAATTCCATCCCCTGATGGATCTCAGTGGTAGATTTGAAGTAATCGATAAAGCGGTTTTCAACGGTCAACCGGCTTAGACCATAAACTGAGACCAACCCAAAAATCAGCGCCACCGAGAACACCAGAGTTGATCGTCGATCCGCGATTCTCGCAAACACCAAAGTATATTGAGGCTCCTTGGCGCTGCCACCGCTATAGGCTCCGCCCATAAACATGAGGCCAGCAGGTATTAGGAAGAAGGTTTGTATCAGCGCGATTGATATGCCGATGGTCATCATCCAGCCAAAGTCGATTACCGGGCGAATGTCGCTTACCACAAGGGATACAAAAGCAACCATTGTAGTTAACACCGTGTAAAAGCAAGGCCGCACCATGGCCCAGACCATTTCACGGACACGGTCTTGCAATGGACTATCTGGATTGTTCCTACACACCTCCTGAAATCGAACGATCAAATGCACCGAAAGCGCCAGGGTAACTATCATTAGGATCAGGGTGAAATTCGAAGATATTACGCTGAGACGCCAGTCAATCCAGCCCAAAAATCCGAGCATAATAGTTAAGCTAAAAGCACAATTTAGTAGGGGCAGTATTACCAGTTTTGACTGTCGGAATATGGCTACCAAAGTGACGATAATGAAGGCAAAAATACCCAGTCCAAAGTTGATCATATCGCTGCGAATAAAGGTCAACATATCCGCAGTGACCATATCGGCCCCACCAACAAATAGGTTGGCCCGATCTCGATAGCTATCAACGATGGCGCGAACCTGCTCCACGCGACCAAAGTCCCGCTCAGTTGCTTCCGTTCGGTGGACTAAATATTCTGCACTAACTCGCTCTAACCGATCAAGCTCAGCAGCGCTTAATGAAGATTGATTTTGTTGCAGCAGCAACGCATCCCGCTCGCGGACCAGATCAATTGCCTGACGATCCACCTCTAGATTTATAAGCACTGCCGTTGTCTTGTTGTCAGGGCTAACTAAAGTATCCCGGTAAATAGGATTTACATGGAATTCCTGTCGGGCCAATTCCAAATCCACGCCTTCATCCAGCAACCTCGGCAGCTCTGAAGATAAGCCAGTCAATCCAACCACGGGGCTATAGAGCAGCGGCACATCCAAAATTGACTGAACCTTTTCAACATGATCCAACTGCGCGAGATCATCACGAAGAGATTTGAGAGTATCTAGTGATTGCTCGCTATAGAGTTCACCCGAAACTTGGTAGGTAACCACCAATATCGAACCCGAGCTGTAGCGATCATTGATCTCGCGAAAGAAGTCCAAGGCCCTATCGTTCTCCAGCGTCAAAGAGTCTGAGGATGCATCCAGTTTTACATTCGGCAACCCAAATGAGGCAAACCCCACAATCGCCAAAATCATAAGTAAGGCAAATATCGGTCTTTCCAATACCAAGAATGAATATATTTTTTCTATATTTTTTAACAACTTAAGATGCCTTTCTTTTATTTACTCTTGCTAGTCGATATTCAGATTGAGTGTATCAATGAGCTTTTGATGAATTCCGGAAAACCCACCGTTACTCATAACCAAAACATGCGATTTTTGCTCGCCACGGGTTTGCTCTAAAACTTCCGAAAGAATCTGGTCAATACTCGAAAATATTAGATCCTGCGGAGCCAGAATATCCGACAGCGACCAGTCGATATTTTCCGGCTGGAGCCAGATCGCCTGATCTGCATTTTCGACAGAATCTGCCAATTCACTTTTGTGCACACCCAGCTTCATCGTATTCGAACGAGGCTCAATAACTGCGATTATTTTGTCCTCACCGACCGTAGCTCTTAGTCCTTCGAGGGTAGTCTTTATAGCAGTAGGGTGATGGGCAAAATCGTCATAAAGCGTAACCTTGTTGGAACTGGCGAGCAGTTCCAAACGGCGCTTTATCCCTTTGAAATCAGTCAAAGCAGCAACCGCAGTAGCGAGGTCAACACCGGCGTCAGAAGCCGCTGCGATAGCTCCCAAAGCATTTTGCATATTATGTTCGCCGATTAAATTCCAACGCAGTACTTCACTTTCGAAATTACGCTCAGGGCTGTCGAAATCAAGCTCAGAATTCTGAAAAACCTCAAACTCACTGAAATCATCTTTGCTGGCAATTGCTCGGAAGGAGGCGGTTTTGGCCTGCTCAGAGTCACCAAAACCCAAGGCGCACTTCTTCGACCAGCAGCCCATTTTCATTAGTTCAGCAATGGCTGCGCTTGTCTCGGGAAAATAGATATTTCCCTGCGCAGGAATAGTCCTAATCAAGTGATGGAACTGGCGCTGAATCGCTGATAGGTTTTCGAAGATATCGGCATGGTCAAATTCTAGATTATTTATAACCAGAGTACGTGGTCGGTAGTGCACAAATTTGGAGCGTTTATCAAAAAAGGCCGTGTCGTATTCGTCCGCTTCAACAACAAAGTGATTGCCCTGCCCTAACCTCGCTGATTCGCCGAAATTGGCTGGCACGCCACCAATCAGAAAGCCGGGGGCGAGTCCCGCATATTCAAGAATCCAGGCCAGCATGCTAGAAGTGCTGGTTTTTCCATGGGTACCGGAAACCGCCAAAACATGACGACCGGGAAGAACCTGTTCCGCTAAGAACTCCGGGCCCGACACATATTTATCCCCTCTGTTTAGAATCGTTTCTACTAAAGGATTGCCGCGGCTTAACGCATTACCTATAACCCAAATATCAGGATTTAAATCGAGCTGACCCGTATCAAAGCCCTGTATAAGCTCAATGCCAGCCAGCTCTAGCTGATTGCTCATTGGCGGATATACATTTGCATCACAACCCGTAACGCGCATACCAGACTGCTTAGCCAACTGCGCCAAGCTGCCCATAAAGGTGCCACAAATACCCAAAATATGAATATGCATCAAATTCTCAACAAGCTAAAAAGACCCAATTCATCGCAACTAATTGCTGAAAATGCGACGAATGGTCCATGTAAGAGCTATCTATTTTCGCTATCATTGCGCGCTTAGCAAAGCCCCATTATCCCAAGGAAGCATTATGCCCGCAAAAAACGCCTTCTACGCGCAATCTGGCGGAGTTACCTCTGTCATTAATGCGTCTGCGGCCGCGGTAATTCAAACTGCAAAGAAATACCCAGACCAAATTGGCAAAGTCTACGCGGGTAAAAACGGAATTCTGGGAGCATTGCGTGAGGAGCTCTACGACACCAGTGAAGAAGCAGCGGCCACTATTACCGCGCTGAAACACACCCCAGGTGGCGCGTTTGGCTCCTGCCGCTACAAGCTAAAAAGCTTAGAAGACAATCGTGCCGAATATGAAAGGCTCATAGAGGTATTTCGTGCTCACGACATTGGCTACTTTTTTTATAACGGTGGCAACGACTCAGCGGATACCTGCTTAAAGGTTTCGCAAATCGCCGAAAAACTTGGCTACCCGCTTCAGGCAATTCATGTTCCCAAGACCGTGGACAACGATTTACCTATAACTGACTGCTGTCCCGGATTTGGTAGCGTTGCAAAATACGTTGCGGTTTCCACCCTAGAAGCTACTGCTGATGTGGCCTCTATGTCTGAGACTTCCACCAAAGTATTTATTATCGAGGTGATGGGCCGCCATGCCGGCTGGATAGCGGCAGCAGGCGGACTAGCCAATCCAGATATTATTCTTTTTCCTGAAGTGGCTTTTGATCGAACTAAATTTATTGCCAAGGTACGGCAATCTGTCGAAGATAACGGACATTGCGTAATTGTCGCCTCAGAAGGCGCACAAGATGCAGAGGGCAAGTTTTTGGCGGAAGCCGGAACGCTGGATGCTTTTGGCCATAAGCAACTAGGAGGCGTTGCTCCTACAATCGCCACCATGATTCGCGATGAGCTTGGCCTTAAATACCACTGGGCGCTTGCCGACTATTTACAGCGCTCAGCCCGACACCTTTCTTCTCAAACGGATGTTGATCACGCTATTGCTGTCGGCGAAAAAGCGGTTGAATACGCCATCGCAGGCGAAAATGCTGTAATGCCAGCCATCATTCGCACAAGTGATGATCCCTACGCATGGGAGATACAATCAGCACCACTAGACCAAGTCGCCAATATCGAAAAGATGTTGCCGGCAGAATATATCTCTGAGGATGGATACGGCATTACCGAAGCCGCAAGAACCTACCTTGGGGCATTAATTGAGGGAGAAGCCGCTACCCCATGGGAAAACGGCCTTCCGGTCCATGCCAAGATAAAGGGAGTCCTAGTCAATAAAAAACTCCCGCCTTGGTCAAAATAAACAACTCTGAGCTAATTGACAGCCCTAAGCTATATAGACAGCTTTGAGCAAATAAACAGCCCTGAGGAAATAGAGAGCCGCAACTCATGAATCACCATTATTTAATCGCCGATATCGGCGGAACAAACGCCCGTATGGCTCTTTGCTCAAGTGAGAAAAAAGAGACACAGGATATGGAAATATATTCTTGTAATACCGGCGCTAGCCTCGAAGAGGTGATTACCGAATATCTGCAGCTACATGTAGAAAAGGAACTCGCAGGTGTTTGCTTGGCCGTTCCTGGGCCGGTCGAAGGCGGCACATTTAGCTTTGTAAACAACGACTGGGTTGTAGATCCCAAGCATCTTGAGACCATTCTAAAGGCTCCTGTATTTCTTCTGAATGATTTTTCAGCGCAATCCTTAGCCTTAGCGGCCATGAGTGAATCCGACTTTGACTGGATGGACCAAGTTCGTGCCTCTTCCAATTTGGCAAAGGCCCTCGTCGGACCCGGAACGGGTACAGGCGTGGGTGCCCTGATGGCCAGCGGCCAAGTAATTCCATCAGAAGCAGGGCATATCGGTTTCGCCCCCATTACCGGACATCAAGAAAAATTACACCATTATGCACGCAAGAAATTTGGGCGAGTATCGGTAGAACGGCTAATTTCCGGCCCCGGTCTAGTTAATATTTATCAGTTCAATCAAGAGCAGAATGGTCTTCAAATCGATCCATCCACTCACCCTAGCGATATCGCAACAGCGGCTGAAAACGGCGAAGAAATTGCGAATCGATCGATCCAAGATTTCTGGGATATTTTGGCCGCCTATTCCGGCGACATCGCTCTAACCTTTGGTGCCAAAGGTGGCGTTTTTATCTCTGGCGGTGCCGCACAAAAACTGTCTCCGTTTTTGGACACTGATCGGTTCCGTGAGATTTTTTCTGACAAGGGTAGATTCAAAACGCTTTGCTCGGAAATACCGCTTGGAATCTGCACCGAGCAGCAAATGGGCTTGCTAGGTTGTCGTCAATATCTGATCCAAAAAGGCGTTTAGCGCAACAGCACTTAATACTAAGGGGCAACTGATCCCCTTCGGCGTGCAATCGGGCCAGAATGTCGACTTCCCTTTGTCTTATCCGACGCTTTATGAAAGGCTAAGCTTAGTGGAGACGCTTAAAATGTAATTTATTTACATAAGATGTATCTTATGTAATATAATTTCATTATATCAGCGTAATCTCCGGTTATACGGCAATTAGAGGGCTCGAAACTTGTCAGCTGCTAAGACGCATATTTTGATTATAGGTGGTGACGGCGATCTCGCGATCCGCAAGCTCTACCCTGCGCTATTCTCCCTCGAAACTGCAGGTGAGTTTGGCCAAGTAGAGCGTATTACCGGACTATCCCGCTCCGCAAAGGACCGAGATGTAATTCTCAATGCGGTCAATACTAGATTGACCGATTCTGGCCAATTTAACGCGGATAGCTGGGACACTTTTACCGGAAAACTAAACTTTCTTACTGGCGACGCTACAGATCCAGATGATTTACGGGCATTTGGCGACTCCATCAATCTTGAAAATACTGAGCTGGTTGTCTACTTCGCTATTCCGCCCAAGGTATTTGAAGGCGTTTGCCTAGCCATGCAAGCGGCGGGGCTTGTGGTACCTACAACTCGCGTTGTAGTAGAAAAACCACTGGGTACCAGCTGCAATTCATTTGAAGAAATCCATAAGCATATGGACGGGATTTTTGATGAAAGTCAGGTCTACCGAATTGATCATTATTTGGGTAAGGAATCAGTTCAGAACTTGCTAACGTTGCGATTCGCAAATGTTATCTTCAGCTCAATATGGAATTCTGACCATATCGATAGTGTGCAAATTACCGTTGCTGAAACCGTCGGCGTCGAAGATCGTCACGAATTTTATGATGAAGTTGGCGCGCTTAGAGACATGGTGCAAAACCACCTTCTACAAATTCTCTGTCTTATTGCACTAGATCCACCGGCAAACAAAAACGCCGATACCATTCGCTCAGAAAAGCTCAAAGTTATCCAATCCCTCAAGCCGATCACTTTGGATGAGATAAATGCCAAAACCGTTCGTGGCCAATATGCTTCCGGAACGGCGGATGGAGAGCTCGCTCCCGGATATCAAGATGAAATCGGCCGTGAAAAAGAGTCACGTACCGAAACATTTGTAGCCATTAAGGCAGAAATAGATAACTGGCGCTGGGCTGGCGTACCTTTTTACCTTCGCACCGGCAAGCGGCTTAGCTCACGCTGTGCGGAAATTGTGATTCAGTTTAAAAAGCCAAAGCACAGTATATTTGCTGAGCAGTCGGTAACCTTGCCCGGCAATAGCCTGCACATTCGCTTGCAACCAGATGACGGCGTTCAGCTGAGATTTTTAAACAAGCAGCCAGGGCTGGGTGAGCTTCCACTAGAAGAACTGGACCTCAATCTGCAAGAACCAGACGCTAATCGTAAACACAGCTTTGACGCTTACGCTCGATTATTGCTAGAGGTGCTTCGCGGCGATCAGACACTCTTTGTCAGTAGCGATGAAGTGGTTGCCTCTTGGAAATGGATTGATCAAATTCGGGCGAACTGGGAGATTGCTAGTTCTAAGGCACACCCCTACTCCGCTGGAACCGACGGCCCTTCACAAGCAGTAGTGCTGATCGCCCGAGACAATAGAGAATGGTCGGAATTAAGCAGATGACGATTAATATTGTTCGTGAAAAAGATAGTGCCGCGCTAACGCAAAGGCTGGGCGACGATATCGTTGCTATCCTGTCCGAAGCAATTGCTAGTCGAGGCGAGGCGCTTCTGGCGGTTTCGGGAGGGTCTTCCCCGATATCGGTATTTGAATACTTGTCTAATCAAGACCTTGATTGGTCAAAAGTGAAAGTTACTTTGGTCGACGATCGCTGTGTTGAAGAGACACACGCTGACAGCAATGCTTTATTGGTAAAAACGCACCTGATTAAAAACAGGGCCGCCGCTGCCAACTTTTTCTCGCTTTCCTGCGAAGAAGGCACTTCGGCCGATCAGGAGGTCGCTGCCGAACACAAACTGTCGCTGCATTTCCCCAGATATGACGTGGTCATTCTTGGAATGGGTACTGATGCACACACGGCTTCAATATTTCCGCAGGCTAAAGAAAGAGATTTGGCGCTATCCAGGGAAAGCAACCGATTGAGCCTTATGACTAACCCGGTAACCGCCGCTCATATGCGTATCACTCAAACCCTTCCGCAACTTCTAAAAACCAGTTTTTTGGCCATCCATATTATTGGTCAAGACAAGTGGAAGATACTTGAACCTATTTTGGAACAAGCGCAAGCCCAAGACCAATTTCCCATTAGCCACTTTATTCACCAAGACATAACTCCTGTCTCGGTATATTGCTCTGTATGGTAGGCATCAAATGAATCCCGTTATTGAAAAAGTTACTCAGCAAATAATTGATCGCAGCGAGGCTAGCCGCGGAGAATATCTTGAGCGCATGCGCCGGACTCAAGAATTTAATCCCCCTCGCAAAAGGCTTTCTTGCGGAAACCTGGCCCATGCATTTGCAGCCTGCTCGGAGCAAGACAAGAAAGATATCGCTTCAGAGAAGGCCGGAAATCTAGGCATTACTACCTCTTACAACGATATGCTGTCTGCACACCAGCCGTATAAAGATTACCCTGATCACATCAAAAGCCACGCTCACAAGTTAGGCGCGACTGCGCAAATTGCCTCGGGTGTGCCCGCAATGTGCGACGGAGTTACTCAAGGCCAAGCGGGAATGGAACTCAGCTTGTTTAGCCGAGATGTAATTGCCATGGCTACCACCATTGGCCTTAGCCACAATATGTTCAACGCCAATTTATTCCTCGGTATATGCGACAAGATCGTACCCGGCATGATGATCGGCGCTTTGGAATTTGGCCACCTGCCCGCTATTTTTGTTCCTTCTGGCCCAATGCCGTCAGGATTGCCAAATAAAGAAAAAGCCGAGCAACGACAAAAATTTGCTGAAGGCAAAATCGAAACCAAACAAATGCTGGCCGTAGAATCAGCCTCCTACCATAGCCCCGGCACCTGTACCTTTTACGGTACTGCGAATTCGAATCAAGTATTAATGGAGCTCTTCGGAGTGCAGCTTCCCGGATCCTCTTTTGTGCAACCCGGAAACAACCTCCGCAATGCACTTACCGAGGCAGCCGTGGACGCCGCCTTAAGTTGCACTTTTGAGAGCGAATACTATCGACCACTCTATGATGTGGTAACGGAAAAATCCTTGGTAAATGCAATCGCCGCGTTACTCGCCACGGGCGGCTCCACCAATCATGCACTGCATTTGGTAGCTATTGCGCGCTCAGCCGGAATCCATCTCACCTGGGAAGATATCGACGAAATCTCTTCCGCTGTCCCTCTCCTCGCTCGCATATATCCAAATGGCCATGCGGATGTAAACCATTTTGAAGCAGCCGGTGGGCTGCCCTTTGTCGTCAGAGAATTGCGCCGTGGCGGATTACTCAATGAAGATGTAGTGAATATTGTCGGTGCCGGTTTAGATGAATACGAGAAAACGCCAAAAATGGATGCATCCGGAAACCTGTTCTGGGCTGAACTGCCTGAAACAAGCGGTGATACTTCGGTAGTTGCAACTTTTGCCAAACCATTCCAAGCGGATGGTGGCTTGAAGTTGTTAACCGGGAACTTGGGCAAGGCCGTAATCAAGATCTCAGCGGTAGACCCGCAATTTCGTTTTGTAGAAGCGCCAGCTCGAGTATTTGATTCACAAGAGCAAGTAAAACAGGCTTTTGAAGCTGGAGAGCTTTTCAAGGATGTTGTCGTCGTTGTTCG
>CAJXYP010000020.1 GCA_913063225.1 uncultured Cellvibrionales bacterium | reverse complement strand
AATGATACGGCGACCACCGAGATCTACACCTCTCTATTCGTCGGCAGCGTCAGATGTGTATAAGAGACAGATAGGGATAAGTCACATCGACCAAATTAAAAACGCCAACTAGATTGGTTTGCACAATCTTATTGACCTCTGCGATATCGAGTTTATCCATATGCATAGGCGCATAGGCTGCCGAAAGTAATATCACCCGGTCTATATGGCCGGCCTTTTGAATGAGTTCGTTTTGCGATTTACGAATCGCAGTAACATCATTTATGTCTAATGGCAGAGTCCATTCAGCACCGGACTCTTCAGCGACCAGGGCCAGGCTTTCCTGTCGTCGTGCAGAAATGGCTACACGGGCACCCTGCTTGACCAATGCAGCTGCTAGCGCTGCACCGATGCCGCTGCTGGCGCCTATTATCCAAACTATCTGGTCTTTGTAGTCATGAATGTTCATTTGGGCTCGCTATCCGATAAAGCGATTAATCAAGACGCTGGCTTTTGCATAAAGATGGTTAGGGTACCTAAGGTTATGCCGAACTTCTTCATCTTGGTTTTATTAATAACTACATCATCGTTAAGTAGCCACATCCAATCATCCAGAGTTAGCCTTATGGTCTTGCCGTCAATGGGGACATCGAGACGGTACTTCATATTGATGCTATTGCCTGCCATGCGGCCTTGGGCCAAACCGACTACATCGCCCGCCTGCCCGGTAAACTCAGTATCGCTTAGACGGTTTAACGTCCATATGCGCTCTTGGACCTCACCGTCGTAAAAACGGAAATACTCTTCCAGGGTACCAACGTCTCCTTCCCAGCTGCCGACCATATCTATATCAAAGCGGCGGGTAACTACTCCCCGCCAGTTTTGAATAAAGCCCCATGCCTTTAACTCACCATTAAAATACTCTCTTATGTCTGCCACGGGCTGATCCTCACTGTAAATTTGAATGTCGTTAGATGCGCAGCTAGCTAGCATAACTGCGGTCCATATTAAGAATATTGTTCCTACTATTTTTTTTATCACTGTTCCCTCCTCGGGCGATAACAAGCAATAGCAACGCCATTAACTTGAGTAAAAGCGGCAGCAACCCATAGCAATAAAGTAGGCTATTTGTAGCCGGCTCTGTATTTTGCTGATTGGGCTCAAAGCCGTATAAATCCAATATCCAAAACATAAGCCCGGCACTAAGTGCTAACGCCAGTTTGGATAAGAAAGCGATTACCGAGTAAGCAACACCTGCATTGGCAATGCTCGATCGTCGATGTAGGTATTTGGCCAATATGGTCGGCGGAATGGTTAACTCTGCCCCAAAAGCTATGCCTGAAGCTAAGCAGACTAGAGCAAAGCCCCAAAAACTGTCCTCGCCAAGCAATAAAACCGTACTAAAACTAAGTATCGCCAGCAGCATCGAAACAGCCCAGGCAAAAGCGCTGCCTTTGGCGTTGGCAATCAATTTCCAGACCGGCATAAAGGCAATACCGCTAAGAAAGTATAGAATTAGAAACAGGCCGGTCCAAGCTTCAAGGTTTAGATAATCCCGTACAAAAAATACAATAAGAACCGCTGGACAAGCCGAAGCAAAAGCCGAAATTGCGTAAATGGCAAAGAATCCCTTAGCGTCCAAAAGCAGCTTTTTAGGGAAGTTCACATAGGCGGTAATGCGTGCTCCATTTTTGGCGCCGTCAATGGCCGTTCCATCTAGAGCCTTTCCATTAAAAGCCCCTTCGTCTTGCTCTATTTCCAATTTTCGCAGCCATTGCAAAAACAACAGGTAACTAAATACCAAAAATAGAACCAATAAAGCAGCTAACAAACTAAAAGCTGCACTCTTTGAAAAGGAATTAAGCAGCAGGGCCGGAGCTATCGAAGCAATTATCAGGCCTACCAAGCCGAAGGCTTCTCTATGGCCGTTTATACGCACCAAATTTAGCTCGCAAGCGGACCAAGACGCACCTAGACTATTGATTTGAATTACCAAAATGCTGTAGCCACTGGTAGCCAACAAAATAGCCACACTGAACCAAACTACTGCTGCACTGGGCACTGAATTAAGAACCGGATTAAGCCCAGGATTAAAGAGCGCAACAAAGCCCACTAAATAGGCGGCAAATGCGGCATTAAGAATCAGTGTCCTGTGGCTGGCAAAACGATCAGATATCCAACCCCATAGAGGGTCAGAGATAGCGTCAAATAATCGCAGTGTCAGTAATACTGAAGCAAGTAGTGATAGGGAAAGACCTACTTCGGTGGCATAGAAATCCGGAGCGTAGAGATATAAGGGGATTCCACCAAACGCCAAGGGCATAGCTAGAATGCCATATCTAATAAGGTCTATTCGGCTCAGGGCTGTCATCTGTTACCCAAGCGAAAGGCTGTCATGTGTAAGCTCAAGACTGTCATCAACTAGAGGCTTTCAGAGCCTAGTAGATCAGTACGCATATTCGGTTCGCTTGTATCCTCCGCAAGCCAAATACCAAAGAAGTATTGACCAAATTCAGGGTCTTCGATGACGCCAAGATACTTTCCATCTCCATAAAATACGCTGGTACGTTCGCGGGTGTGAATCCCGGTTAGTACGGTGCCTTTATCAATATCCGGAAAAACCTCCGTCATTTGCTGTTGCCAGAGGTCTAGACGTTCACCCTCTTCAAAACCTTGATCCAGAATCAATTGCACCGACTTTTCTGCTATCGCCTCGCCAGAGAAATCACGCAGGTACTCAATTTCGAGTGCGTACGGGGCCTCATCATTAAAATTCGTAGAATCCGTATAAAGTGAAATATTGTAGATTTTCCAAAAAGCGACTTTAAAAGTGGTTTGACCAACTAAAGTTGGCGTTTCAATATGTTCACCAAGAACAGTCTGCAACAGGGCCCTAGCTTCATCTTGGGCAAGTGCAATAGGACTCAGCGCCAAGGCAATAAGTAATATCGTACATCTGCGAAGGCTGGCTTTTATGCCAGTTCTAGGGGCCCACATAAAATTGCTAGGCATGTGTCAATTTGACCTGCATTACATTGGTATTTCCCGTTGTGAAGCCAGCAATGCAGGCTGCCAGATAAAAACGCCAGACACGTATAAACCCTTCATCAAATCCCTGGGATCTTATTTCATCCAAGTTGGCTTCAAAGTCTGCCAACCAAACCTTTAGTGTTCGAGCGTAATCAAGGCCAAATTCAAACTGGTCCGTGATCTGTAAACCAACTTTTTCTGCCTCTTCTGCAAAGCGAGCCGGAGAAGGCAGCATGCCGCCAGGGAAGATAAACGTGCGGAACATATCTCCGCGAGTTCGGTATTTTTCAAAAGACTCGTTTTTAATAGTTATGGTTTGCAGAACTGCTGTGCCCTCTTCGGCCAAAAGCGATTTAAGCTTGGCAAAGTAGACTGGCCAATAGGCTTCACCAACGGCTTCGAACATCTCTATAGAAACGATACTCTGGAATTTTCCATCCAGGTGCCGGTAGTCCTGAAGTTTGACCAAATCATCTCTACCAAGACGATTGTCAGCATAGGCCTTTTGTTCATCAGACAGCGTCACACCCTTGTAGTCGAAATCGCCCCTTTCGAGAGCTCGTTCAGCGAAGGCACCCCAGCCACAGCCTATTTCCAACAAGGACCCGGTATCAGCATCTAGCTGGTTAATAATGCGATCGTATTTCTGTTGTTGTGCGATATTAAGAGCGACTTCTTGTTGATTCGTCTGCTCCTGACCTTGGTATAAGGCAGAGGAGTAAGTCATGCCTTGGTCGAGCCAAAGTTCGTAAAAATCATTACCAAGGTCGTAGTGAGCCTGAATATTTTTGCGGCTGCCCTTCAAAGAATTTGCTCGCGCTAGGTATTTCACTTGCGATAACGCGCGGGTAACGAAACTACCTCGAATTAGACTGGTTATGCTTTGAGTATTTTCCATTCCCGTAGTAAGTACATTAGATAAATCTGGTGTTGACCAGTACCCATCTCTATAGGTTTCTGTGAGGCCTATTTCGCCACGGCACATCACTGATGGGAACATTTTCCAATTATGAATGGCCAACTTGGCAACATCTCCGCTCGAGCCCTGCCCTAGCTCTCTAATGCGTCCGTCCGGGCAATGCACTTCAAACTTACCATGCGGCATTCCGTCTAAAAGTCTAAAAAATCTGTCCGCTGCAATGCGATAAATCATCTGAGTTATTGACCTCTATTCTGGTTCGGTGAATGAGTACGGGTAACCGATAAGT
Organism: uncultured Cellvibrionales bacterium; assembly: GCA_913063225.1. Taxonomy (GTDB): domain Bacteria; phylum Pseudomonadota; class Gammaproteobacteria; order Pseudomonadales; family GM7GCV1; genus JABJGI01. Next base: position 60,676 of record CAJXYP010000020.1, on the reverse strand, counting down.
TCGGTTTTACGGCTGTCGGTTTGGGGATCCAGGGCAAGCCTTTGAATTTAAGTCTGATCGCCTGCCAATAGATTTGAAGGCTGGATATTAAGGATATAGCTGGCGCATAAGATACCGCTTGAAATCGCGCCTTTTTGCTATCGGCAATTAAGGGGCCACATAGCTGGGTCGACAGCAATTCAGCGCCTTCTTCTGAATAGTACTTGATCGAAATATTGATCTGCGCTGCATCGATACCAAAGCGAAATTGATAGCCGCCAGCACGAGTAAAAAAGGGCGAAACATGAAATGCTTTATCAGCACTCAATAGATCGTTTTTAGAAATTTCCGATTCGTCATCTTTTTTACATAGGTAGACATGCGTTTCGCCGAAGGTGTTGTTCACCTCGGATAGAACCGCTTTCAGGCGGTTTTCTTTGTCATAACAAAGCCAGAAGCAAACCGGATTGAATATGTAGCCGGCGAACCTCGGCATGGCGACCAATACTACTTCGCCATCTGGTATCGATGAACCAGATTTTGTAAGCTGGTCGGAAATCCAATCCTTGGCGGTTTGTTTACCCCTTGAGCCGTAATCTTTCAGATACAGGCTAATTAGGGCTGGTCGATTTAGCCCAAAGAATAGCCCTGCGTTGAAGCTTTTTAGTTGACTCAAAGGAATCGAAACATATGAGACCTTATATCGAAAGGCGTTCTTCACCGGCATGTACCGGGCATGCCAGACCTGGCCATTCATAAAGGCAAGACGGTTCCCTATAGCGCGCGCGCTCATATGCTCATGGCAGATCGCAGCCCATGGCCTGCGCCACCTTTAATCCGCTATAAGCGCCGTCCTCGTGAAAGCCATAGCCCTGCCATGCGCCTGCATACCAAATACGGTCCTGCCCTTGAATCTCTCCCAAACGGCCCTGCGCATCAATTGCTGCCTGATCAAATATTGGGTGTGCTGTATTCCATACATCTTTAATCTGTGCCGAGCTTGGGCGCCGGTCTGGATTAAGGCTCACAAACAAAGGCTGTGCTGACTCGATCGACTGAAGACGGTTCATCCAATAGCTAAGGCACACTCTTTTTTCACCATTTTTGTTTGACTCAGATAGATAGTTCCAGCTTTGCCAGCACTTTCTATTCTTTGGCATTAGCGACCTGTCTGAATGCAAAATCACTTCATTGGCTTGGTATCGGATACTGCCCAATATAGATTTTTCCGCTTCGGTCGCAATATCGCCCAACAGACCCAACGCCTGATCAGAATGGCAAGCTAAAACTGCTTGGTCGTATGCTTCAGATTGTCCATCGCTGAATACAAGCTCGATGTGACTACCCTTACGCTGAATTTTTTCAATATTCACACTAGTGCGAATCTCGCCTGTGAATGCCTTTAGCAGGCGCTTAAGGTATTCGCGGCTACCGCCCTCAACAGTGCTCCATTGGCGTCTACCCTCTGAATCCAGAAGCCCATGGTTGACAAAAAACCGGACTAAATGCTTAGCGGGGAAAGCCCTGATGTCTGTGGGCGATGTACTCCAAATCGACGCAGCCATGGGTACCAAAAACCTATTGATGAATGCTGTGCTGTAAGCGTTTTCGTCCAGAAATTCACCCAGACTAGGGTTATCTGGAGAGTCCAATAAGGCTTCAGCTTCGCGATTGAACCGTTTTATATCAAACAGCATTTGCCAGTGCTTTGGCGATAGCCAGTTGCGGGACTGCGCAAAAATATTTCGCATGGGAACCGTGCCGTATTCGGTAGCACCACCATCTAGGCTTACTCCAAAGGACATACAGCTATCTTTGGTAGGCACGGAAAGTTCGTCAAATAGAGCACAAAGCGTGGGATAGTTTTCACGATTAAAAACTATGAATCCAGTGTCCACAGGTATTTGAACATCCCCTTCAGAAACTTCAATGGTGCGGGTATGCCCGCCGATGGAAGCGTTTTTTTCGAAGAGGGTGACTTCGTGTTTTTGCTGAAGGAGATAAGAGGCCACAAGGCCACTTATACCGGACCCGACTACGGCAATGCGCAACATATTTCCCAACGGATAAGAAGTGGAATCATTATCTTATGAAACGCAAAATTCGAAGCGCAAAGAAAGACTATTGATCTGATAGCTGAGGTATTTCATCGCTGCTGCCAACGAGCTGGTCCCTGACCTTCGATTCGGGACTTTCATCGCCCACCCAGATACTAAAGAATCGTATACCAAACAGGGGATCCAACATTCGGCCCAAATGCTCTTCGCCGTTGTAAAAATGAGTCTCTCTATCTAGATTGTAGATTGCGGTAATAGTTTCATCGTTGGCGACACTTGGAAAAATGCTCATGAAATTCGAGTGCCATCGCGCTAAGCGAACTTCATCATCGGCATCATTTTCTCTAACCTGTGATATCACCCGATCCACAAACTTGCTTGCGGTATAGTTCTTCAAAAAATGAATCTCCAATGCGTAGGGTGGTTCACCTTCTACGAATGGTTTTTGCTGAGAATATAGGGATAGCTCGTACATATCCCAAAAGGCTATGCCGTAGGTAGCGCTCCCAATGAAGTGGTTATCAGTTAAGTGTTCTGTTTCTATTAGCTGCGCATAAGCCGTGTTTCCAAAAAGAAGCGCAACTAAGATGCAGACTTTGCGAATACTGAGCAATAAAGAGATCATTTATTTACTACATCCATAATCTTTACATCAATTCATAACCGGTAAACCGATCACATATACTCTCAGCCGCGAGAAGGGCCATGAGACCCTTCTTACCTGCCCGTGGCAAGTACACTAAATAAAGGTTAATTCGGCATAGGGAGTAAAATATTCACTATCAAGCCGGGTTTAGCGTCCTGTAATTCGATATGACCGGCATGAAGATCAATAATAGCTGCGACAAGGGTTAACCCGAGACCATTCCCCGCAGAGTTACGACTCTGTTCCGCTCGATAAAACCGGGTGAAAATCTTGCCTTTTTCTTCCTCTGAAACACCTGAGCCCTGATCAGCGAACGAAATCCTTAGTACTTTTTTGCCAGCCTCCAATTTGATATCGATTGTGCTTCCCGATGGAGAAAACTTGATTGCATTATCTAGAACATTTGCTAGAGCCTGAAACAGAAGGTCTCGATCACAGTCTACGTCGGCATCATCACACTTGGTCTGGATAGATATGCCCTTTTCTTCTGCCAAAGGCTCGTAGAGCTCGATAACATCTTCCAGTAAAAAAGAAACAGGTATTTGAGAGAAATCACTAACTAGCTTGCCGCTTTCGATGTTTGCGATTCGCAACAATGCGCTAAAAGTTTGAAGTAAGTGATCAGCTTCTGAAGTTAATTTCTGTGTCGTGTCTAGTAACTCTTGATCGTTTTCTTTTTCTGCCTTTTGTTCCAATACCTCTAAGCTGCTTCGCAGGCGACTTAGAGGTGTGCGGAGATCATGGGCAATGTTGTCCGAAACCCGCCTCACCCCATCCATAAGGTTCTCTATCCGGTCAAGCATATGGTTGAGTATGCCGGCAAGATTGCTCAAGTCATCCCAGTTGGTATTAACATCAATACGTCGAGATAAGTCTCCGGTGGTTACGATCTCCCGGGAAGTTTGCGCAATACGGTTCGTGAGAACTACTACATAGTTACTAATCAAAAAACTAATAATAATTACGGTAAACATTAGACCTATAGTAACCGTCCCCAAAACCTTTATTTGTTGCCGGGTTAGAAATGCCTCACGAACGTCCTGAGCTATCAGAAGCGTGGACCCATCTTCAAAGGTCTTGATTTTTCCTGTGACAATAGCGAATTCGTCATTTGGGAGCGAAGGCCCTCTAAGAATAGCTTCTGGTGTTATTTCAAACTGAATTAGACCTTCAATTAAGGTGGTTACACGCGCAGTCGGTACTTCGATATCTGCATAGAGAACATTTTCGTATTGATCGGAATACACGTAAAACATTCCAGATGGAGAGGTCTGCATCGTCTCCAGCAGTGTGACTCGATCAGCTAAACTAAATTCCGGTATGTTCCATCCTTCGAAAGTGGATATATTTGAATTTACAACAGACTCAACTTCCCGAATGAGACTTTCTTCATTAAATTGATATAGGAAGTACGTGAGAACGGAAACGGAAATGCTGAGTAGCACCGCAAAAAACAGTGCAACTTTGAAACTGGAACTTCTGGTATAGGCCCGGTCGGTACTAGCCGACTTCGACGATATAGCCTGCCCCGCGAACTGTGTGTATGAGTCCTGTTTCGAAATCTTTGTCAATTTTTGATCGCAGCCTGCTTATGTGTACATCAATGACATTTGTTTGCGGGTCGAAATGATAATTCCAGACATTCTCTAGCAACATGGTTCTGGTGACCGCCTGTCCTTGATGGCGCACTAAGTACTCCAACAATTTGAACTCTCTAGATTGCAGTTCGATCTTGGTACCGTTGCGCGTTACCTTGCGTGAAAGCAGGTCCATTTCCAGATCTCCCACGCTGAGAGTTGTTATGGCTTGGCCTGTTTCCGATTCATGCCGGCGTCGCAATGCTTCCAATCTAGCAAGCAGCTCTGAAAACGCAAATGGCTTGACCAGATAATCATCGCCACCGGCTTTTAATCCGATAACTCGATCATCAACCTCACCCAAGGCGCTCAGAATCAAAACTGGAACTTTGTCGTTTGCTCCTCTAAGCGTTTTGATGATGGTCAGCCCATCGAGTTTTGGCAGCATCCGGTCAACCACAAGCACATCAAATGATTCTATAGTTGCGAGATATAGTCCCTCTTTACCATCCTGACATATTTCAGTCACATGGCCTTGTTCTTTGAGTCCTTTAGCCACAAAATCGGCCAGTTCTTTGTCGTCTTCTATTAGTAATACACGCATACTTGATGTTGTTCTATTATTGGTTGAATTAATGTCGCCTATCTAAACCTTGCGTGCAAGTTACGCTCAGTTCATTGTCGCTATCTTAGTCTACTTTATGAATCGCCTAATACTTTTCCCCAACGAATTATCTTCTAAATCTTACATTAAACTGTCAGACCGCCGGGCTGAGCACATAAGATCAACCCTGCGCGCCGAAAAAGGAAGCGAAATTCGTTTTGGTCTGGTAAACGGCCCCATTGGTAAGGCCTCCCTGATAGAAGACGACGGGGTAACTATACAACTGAGCCTTGAGTACAGTAATGAGGCCCCAGCCCGATTTAAGCCCTGCACTCTTGTGTTGGCATTACCACGGCCCAAAATGGCCAGAAGGCTTATTCAGTCAATTTGCGCGCTGGGAGTTGAAGAACTACATCTAATCAACAGCTATAAGGTTGATAAGAGTTACTGGCAAAGCCATTACCTTAGTGAAGAAGCATTAGCGGAACAGCTTGTTTTAGGTATGGAGCAATCTGGTTCTACCCTGATGCCCACAATTACGAAGCACACAAAATTCCGCCCTTTTGTTGAAGATACTTTTCCAGCTATCTGTAGCGGAAAGATGTCGCTATTGGCCCACCCCTATTCCCAGGATTCCTGTCCAATTGACCTGAATCAACCGTCAGTTTTGGTGATAGGTCCAGAGGGAGGTTTCACAGAATTTGAAGTCAACCTCTTGAGTCAGAATGGCGCAAGGCCGGTACACATAGGTGCACGCATACTCAGAGTGGAAACTGCGGTGCCAGCGATAATCGGAAGGCTCTATATTTAGCTGGCAGAGGTGTTCTTAGGCTTGGGTCTTTTCGGCATGTTCGCTTATGTCAGCTACACGGGTTCCGGCGGCCATATCATGCAGACAGCGTTTATCTGCCCGGAATATCAGTAATACATCTATCAACCCAATTAGTGCTACGCCTGGAATTGCTCCAGCGAATTGAAAGGGTGCATATCGAATGCCAATAATTTTTGCAAAGGCCGGTACCTTGTCCTGAGCGTCTACTATGGCAATGCCCATCATTTTTTTACCTAGTGTTTGCCCAAAGTACCAAAGGTGGTATCCGTTGATTAACACATACAGGAATACGCCTAACGCCGTAATTTGAAGTATCTGGCCTAAGGGAATTCCGGTTTCAACTACATCTTCCCAAATAAGGTTTGAGCCTATATCAAGCAAGAACATCACCGGCATGCTGGCAAACATCAGAATGATTCCATCCAATATCTGCGCTAACAGGCGGGAAAGTCTAGTGGCATCAGGCAGGTAAGTTCTTGGCTCGCTATATGCATCCGTCTCTTCGGTTGCATCTTCGGCTGGTGATGATTGCTTGATTTCTTCTTCGTTCAAAACCATTACTTCCTAGGGTTACTGGGATTGTTCAGATTGATAGCGTATCAACTAACAGCTGCAGGCTGGGCGTTTAGATCTATCTGCTAATCTTTAAACGGGTTGGACCGTGTTCCAATTTCGACCTGAGGGCTCTCTAAATATACATGAGCAAAACTAAAGCCCCCTTAAGTCGGGATTACTCGTGCTGCGCCCTCGCCCTTTGGGTCGTCGCCAGTTGGGCGCCGATGTGTCGGTGCTGCGCACCTCGCTTGACTCAAGACGTCCTGTCGCTCGGCCTGCAGCTAGCCTAAAGGCTGCCCAAAATTGCTCCTGCTATTTTGTCGAACCAACGGGTTCGTTCACACCGCCCGAACCGCCATAAATAAAAGACCCGACGGTGCCGGGTCTTTTATTTATGGCGGTGAGAGAGGGATTCGAACCCTCGATAGGGATAAACCTATACACGCTTTCCAGGCGTGCGCCTTCAGCCACTCGGCCACCTCACCAATATTTTGCTATTTTTCGCTATTCCGAGTGACTCGAAAATGCTGAGAATAGGCTTAATTAATCGAGCTCTGCTATATTGATCTGCGCTTGTCGTTATCGGATCAAGGCAGAGCGGAATCTGCAGGGCTTTTCGGGTGGCGAACTCTACACAACGCACCACTTTTTGACAATGAAATAGGTTCTGAATGACCGACAAAAGTTCTCCCGCTAAGGTAAAACTGCCGATCCATTTCCTCTGGGGTACCCGACTGGTGATGTTGGCCTTTTTCTCCCTGTATCTTTTCGCTTCAATATTCCCCGGCGAAACTTAAACTACCACTCTTACTCGGTGTCGCTGGATATGGATTATTGGCCTTTGTCATTAGCCTGACTAGCTTGTCGCACAAGCGGTTTTCAAAAGCCTTAGTCTTGCTGATTGATTCCGCCATATTAGGATTTTTGGCTGCATACAATGGCTTTGATATATCAACACTCGCCATTACGCTAGCTGTTTGCGTGGTTTGGATTACCTGCGGCAACACTATTCCCCTGATCTACGCACTAATATTGTTTCTTGGCGGCTTGGCGTTGTCTTTTTACTATTCTCAGCGAATAGACTTTTCCATATGGGGGTTTAGAGCAACAGATATCCATCGCAATTACATTGATGCTAGCAATATCTGGTTTGTATCAAATGTATCGAGAGCTCAATTCAACCAAAACGCAGTTAGTTCAGTTACAGAAAAACCAAGCCGGACTAAAACTAAAGAATTACCAAATAGCAAAGTACTTACCTGCGCCACTTAGAGAGCGTATTTCCCGCACAAAAGAAGTCGCGGCTAGCACCTCCCGCAAAAAGCTCACGGTGTTTTTCTCAGACTTGGTGGGGTTTAGCCAAATGTCCGAAGAGATGGAACCCAATGACCTATCCCGTATATTGGATTCCTATCTCTCCGAAATGGCGGACATCGCTGATCAATATGGAGCTACTGTCGACAAGTTTATTGGCGACGGTATTATGATTTTCTTCGGAGACCCAAAAAATAAGGGCACTAAGGAAGATGCCGAAGTCTGTGTTGCAATGACTTTAGACATGCAACGTCGCATGAATTTGTTACAAATTAAATGGCGTCAGGAAGGAATAGATCGAAACTTACAGGTTCGTATGGGAGTCAATACTGGCTTTTGTACGGTGGGTAATTTTGGCTCCAACGACCGCATGAACTACACCGCTGTTGGCACTGAGGTAAATCTCGCCAGTCGGCTAGAAACTGCCTGTACGCCGGGAGAGGTATTAATATCCAGTAGTACCTTCCTGTTAATACAGGACAAGTATGTATGTAAAAGCAGAGGTGACGTCCAGGTGAAAGGCTTTGCTGAGCCAATTCCTGTATTCACTGCACTGGGAAGCCGCGCAGATCTGGACAAAGCAACCGATTACATAAATTATTCATCTGCGGGTTTTTCAATAAATATCGATACAGATGCAATTCCGAATTACGATCGAAAGAAAGTATTGGAAGTACTGCAAATAGCAAACGAACTTATTCAGCGAAACTTTAGAAAGCAGTAAAGCCCCTTACTGCCGAATTGATCTTCCTTTGGGTTCGGCAAAATCATCTGTCGATGTGCGAAACGGGCAGATATCTATACCACCTCGGCGCAGGAACTTTGCGCAAACGGCGACCTCTTCTATTCCCTCGAAGGTTCTAATGTCCTGAAAAATTGATTCAACACAAGCTTCGTGAAAGCCGCTATGCTCGGCGTAACTCCTCAAATATCCGAGAAGTGATCTCTGGTCCAGTTTTGAACCAATGTACTCGATAACGATCGTCGCCCAATCCGGTTGTCCGGTTACGGGACAAAGGCTTCTAAATAAATCTGTGTACAAGCACTGATGAACATTCTCGTTAGATTCAAGTTTCAGATCAACATTGCCAGCGGGAGACTTTCCATCGATCGACGCACCGAATGTGGGTACTATCTGAAGTTCAGCCTTAGCCTGTTCGGTAGACAGAAGTTGAATCTTTGTGGGACCTTCAACAATCGCTTCAATGTACTTTGATAAAACAGTCTCGACTGCTTTCGGCGACTCAAAATACTGGTAATAACAGCTATTTAGAAATAGTTTTAGTGACTTGGATTCGACGAGGTTTTTTGATTGAGAATCAATCTCAATATTGAGCACATCCGCATGCCCTACTCCCCTTTGATCGAACCAAACAAATTCGTACGCCGTCCATCGATCTAGCCCCTTAAACGCGTCTGTATCGATATTTGCTGAACTTCTGCCCAAGATCCTAGGCACAGCCGCCAATATCGCAGGAGCAAAGCCTTTGGGCTGCTGAACCGATTTACCTAGAGGTATATCCATTTGGCTCCTATATCAATCGCATTTCACTTAAGCGCGCAGGTTTTTGCCGGTTTTAAGTAAACGCAGCGCGATGGCGATCAAGACAATAGTAAAACCCATTATCGCCACCAATGCGGCGCCAACGTTGATATCAGAAATACCAAGAAAGCCATACCGGAAGGCGTTTACCATATAGAGAATGGGGTTTGCCTTACTTACCAACTGCCAAAAGTCCGGCAACATAGTGATGGAATAGAAAACACCGCCTAAGTAGGTCAAAGGAGTCAGAATAAATGTTGGAACGATAGAAATATCGTCAAAGGTCGTTGCAAAAATCGCGTTTAACAAGCCCGCTACAGAAAACAACAATGAAGTGAGTACTATGGTCACAATCACTATAAGCGGGTGCTGAATTTGGAAATCCGTAAAGAAAATCGAAGTTATGGTTACAAATATACCGACCAACAGTCCTCTTGCCATTCCGCCTGAAACAAATCCGGCAAGAATTATGTAATTGGGTATTGGTGAAACCAGTATCTCTTCAATATGGCGTTGGAACTTATGTCCAAAGAATGAAGAGACTACGTTGGAATAACTGTTTGTGATTACTGCCATCATAATCAAGCCTGGGGCCACAAAGTCCGCGTAGTTAAAGCCTTCCATTTGACCAATGCGACTGCCGATTAAAGATCCGAATATCACAAAATAGAGAACCATTGTGATTACCGGGGGTAACAATGTCTGTGTCCATATGCGCAAGAAACGCCGGATTTCACGGGTAGACATGGTGACTAGTGCAATGTATTGCTCCGCAAAATTCATGTGCTCTGCTCCTGCTCTTTACTCTTGCCCGCTTCGACCATGTTTACAAACATTTCTTCAAGGCGATTCGATTTATTACGCATGCTGCAAACGCGCAAACCCTGTGCATCCAAGAGTTTAAATAGGTCATTCAACGGTTTTCCTTTCTCGACCACGACCTCTAGACTGGAAGTGTCTGATAGGCGCACAGGATAACCATCTAATTCCGGCTCAGAAGTAAATTCTTCTTCAAAATCAATAATAAAGGTCTCTTTATTAAGTTCTCGCAAGAGGTTTTTAATGGAAGAATTACGGATAATTTTTCCCTGATCAATAATGGCCACGTTACGGCACAGTGATTCTGCTTCTTCAAGATAATGGGTGGTAAGAATTATAGTGGTACCCGAAGCGTTAATTTCCCGCAAAAACGCCCACATAGACCTGCGTAGTTCAATATCCACGCCTGCAGTGGGCTCATCAAGAATAAGCAGTCTTGGCTCGTGCACCAGGGCTCTTGCGATCATCAGTCGGCGCTTCATACCGCCGGATAGGGTCCGAGAATTTTGATCCCGCTTTTCCCAAAGGCCCAGTTTCTTCAGGTACTTTTCAGCTCTCTCTTGCGCCAAAGGCAGTGGCATACCGTAGTAACCACCTTGAGTTACTACAATATCGAATACTTTTTCCCAGGCGTTGAAGTTGAACTCTTGAGGAACGATTCCGATATTTTGTTTGGCTTTCGCGAAGTTTTCATCGATATCTGTATCGAATATCTTCACGCTACCTCCGGATTTAAGGACCAGAGAACAGAGAATGCTAATAGTTGTTGATTTACCGGCTCCATTTGGGCCCAGTAGAGCAAAGAAGTCACTTTGCTCTACTACTAGATCAATGCCTTTGAGGGCCACGAAACCATTGCCGTAGGTTTTACTAAGATTGGAAATACTGAGTGCGGCGGTCATAAAGTTCTGCTGCAAAAAAAATCGCCGCAATTGTAACCTGAGTGGTGCCTCATACTAAGAGGCTTTTACGGGATAGCGTTACAGCATTATTTTTAAAGCGACATAGGGTGCCACTGAAAATACGAGGGTCGCAATTTTGTACAAGGCTAGATACCAAAAGTAGATTTTGGACAGCTCAGCTTCGTCAAGATCAAATATTTTTGCATGAATGGGTACAATGGAGTCTCGAAATACCATCAATACAACTGTTGAGAAGCAGAGTACGCCGATATTGATAATTGAGCACCAGCCTAATAAAGTAGTGAACATCTCCAGGTTATACATAGCAACATCCTATCTTGAACTAATATTTATAGGGTCAGCAGTCTAATCTGTAAACACAGGCTCTAGGCCAAGGTACCAATTCAACAAGGGAGCCAAAACTAATGGCCAGAATAATCAGGGGAACCATTAGCCAGATATTCTTTTCTATTACTTCATGATTCATAAGGCCACGCCCTCACTGGTTGCCACGGTCGCTGGTGAAGCCGTTTCCTCTGTATCTACATTTTTGCCATAGATAGTTTTCCATACGTTGCAAGCCATAACCAACATACCGAAGAAAAAGATAAATCCACCAATGAACCTAACCAGGTAACCCGGGTAGCTAGCTTCTACGCTTTGCGCAAAGGTGTAGGTCAAGGTTCCATCTGTGTTGTAGGCTCGCCACATTAGGCCCTGCATTAGGCCGTTGACCCACATTGAGGCGATGTAAAGAACGGTGCCTACGGTCGAGAGCCAAAAGTGAAAGGTAATAAGGCCGATGCTGTACATGCCATCTTTACCAAACACCTTGGGAATTAGGTGATACATGGTGCCAATAGAAATCATCGCTACCCAGCCTAGAGCTCCGGAGTGCACATGGCCGATAGTCCAGTCTGTGTAATGAGAGAGAGAATTGACCGTTTTTATAGACATCATCGGACCTTCAAAAGTCGACATGCCATAAAAACTCAGAGAGACAATTAGAAATCTAAGTATCGGATCAGTGCGTAACTTATCCCAAGCTCCAGACAGAGTCATGATGCCGTTGATCATGCCTCCCCAACTGGGTGCCAATAGAATAAGCGACATGACCATACCCAAACTTTGAGCCCAATCCGGCAAGGTTGTGTAATGCAGGTGGTGTGGGCCAGCCCAAATATAGATAGCCACCAATGCCCAAAAATGCACGATCGACAGTCGATAGCTGTAAACAGGCTGGCCAGCCTGTTTAGGCACAAAGTAATACATCATGCCCAGAAATCCAGCGGTCAGAAAAAACCCTACTGCGTTGTGTCCGTACCACCACTGAACCATTGCGTCTGTCGTACCCGCGTAGGCTGAATAGGATTTAAAGAAACTAACCGGCATGGCCGCGCTATTGATCACATGGAGAATTGCGACAGCCAAAATAAAGGCAGCAAAGAACCAATTGGCTACATATATATGACTGGTTTTCCTTTTGGCTAAGGTACCTAAGAAAACAATGGCGTAGGAGATCCAAACCAGAACAATAAGAATATCAATGGGCCATTCCAGCTCTGCGTATTCTTTACTACTGGTATATCCCAATGGCAGAGTAATTGCGGCAGACACAATCACCGCCTGCCATCCCCAGAAAGTAAATTTCACAAGTGCTGGTGCAAAGAGCGTGGTTGGGCAGGTTCGCTGAACCACATAGTAGGAGCTGGCAAACAAAGCACAGCCGCCAAAGGCGAATATCACGGAGTTTGTATGTAAAGGTCTTAGGCGACCAAAGTGGGTCCATGGCAGTCCTAGGTTCAGTTGAGGCCAGGTTAGCTGTGAGGCGAGGATTACGCCTACCAGCATGCCAACTATTCCCCAAACTACGGTCATAATCGCAAATTGCCTCACCACCTGATAGTTGTAAGGTGAGGATGTGGTACTCAAATTATTGGTATTCATTCAGCGACGTTCCAATGGCAGATGCTCAGCAACCTTCGATGTGATGCTGCATGTCGCTATTTTATGTATTCACACTGGGCTAACCATGACCCAGATCAATGCAGCTTCAGAAGCTCTGTTTTTTTCAGTATTTGTCGGTTAGAGGAGCAAAAAAACGCCGCTATATGCGACGTTCTTTAAACCTGATGAAAAGCTAACTAGTTATTGCGAATTTCTTCGATTCTGTCCATTACGCTGTCCATTCGACGCACCGCAGCTCTATATGGCTCTGGACTTGCCATATCCAGACCGGCGTCCTTGAGCAGTGCGTATGGGTAATCGGAACCGCCAGCACGAAGTAGGTCAATAAACGCCTGCTGAACCTCTAGATCACCCGCGAGTAATTGTTCGGCAAACCAAGCTGCGCCGGCAATGGAGGTTGAATATTGATAAACATAAAAATCATAATAAAAATGAGGGATATAAGCCCACTCAGCCGTATAGGTATCATCTATTTCTAGAACACCCTGTTCATGGCCATGATAGCGTTTCAGCAAATCGCCATATATTTCATTCATACGCTCACCAGATAAAGGCTCTCCTGCCTCTACAGATTTATGGATGGAATGCTCAAACTCTGAAAACATAGTCTGTCGATAAAAAGACCCGCGCATCGATTCTAGTGAATAGCCGAGATAGAAGAGTTTTTCTTCATCTGTTTCGGCATTCGCGATCATATATTCTTCTAATAAGATTTCATTGATCTGCGAGGCTATCTCAGCAATGAAAGTCGAATAGTCAGATTTTTCAAAAGGCTGCGCTTCCGTTGTCAAAAGCGTATGCACCGCGTGTCCCAATTCGTGTGCGTAGGTCGACATAGAATTAAAATCATCGTTGTGATTTAGCAGCACATAGGGATGAACGTCGTAGCCCGAGCCGTTCATATAGGCCCCCGAGCGTTTTCCCGGTTGCGGGTAGACATGCAGCCAATCGGAATTAGCTACCGCCTCCATAGGCCCCAAATAGTACTCGCCCAATGGCTCAAGCGCTTCTAGCGTGATATCTCTAGAAGTGGTGATATCAAATACAAGATCCAGCTCTACCAAAGGCGGATAAATATCGTAGTAATGCATTTGATCAAGACCAAGTATGTCGCCGCGGAGATTGAAGTAACGGTGCAAAGTAGGAAGTGCGTCATTGACCTCTTCAACCAGCGTGTCATATACCTGAGTAGGAATATTTTCCTCAGACAATTGCATCTGCAGCACGTTGTCGTAATTGCGAACTTTCGCCGTTAATACATTGGCATTCACTTCGGTTGCTAAGATCAATCCAATGCTATCTAGGTATTCCTGCCACATGCTCCAAAACGTATCGAAAACCAATATTCGATCTTCTCTGTTGGCCGCTGCACGGTGCCTTGAGTACCCGGCTTGATTCAAAAATACTTGCTCACCCGTTGAAAGCTCAATAGTGGGCCATGGAATATCCGCATTTACTAAGAGTTCGTATATATCGTTTGGACTGCTAAGAACCAGACCAACCGCGGCTAGAACGCTTTCAGCTTCATTACCAAGGGTATGTTCGGCATTGGCTAGTAAATCCTCTAGATAGAAATCAAAGTTATCTAGCCGGCTTTCTTCGGCCATATAGGCTGTGATGGTTTCATCGCCAATCGCAAGGATCTCAGGCGCAACCCAGGAGGTTGCCTGTGAATATTCAGAAAACATCGCCCTACTCTGGCTCAAGCGTTCCTGGCTTTCGGAAACTCGTTGATCTTCGTCACTTTTCAATGAGGTATAAATGTAGACCCTAACCGCTTCTTTCTGCACATCGGAGATTCCCTGCAGCGCAGTCGCTAAAGATTCCGCACTTGCCCCTAGGCTACCTTGGTAGTCTGGCAGTAATGCGATTTCCTCCAATACAGATTCGTATGCTTGCAGCCACGCTTCTGGAGTCACGTAAAGATCTGATAGATTCCAAATTTGCTGGGGGCGATCAACAGCGGCGGCGCTCATGGGCTGATCTGCTGTAGTGCCACAACCTACGGATATAAGGGTAATACTTAGCAGAAGAAGGCCAAGAAAGCGTGATCTAGTATCAATATTGAACATATTTTGTACTTATCTGAAATAAAGGTAAGCAAACAATAGTCAAGGTAGGCAACCAAAACAAGCTGTCCTGTGCCAATATAACGGAGACGTCATAGAATTCTTTTGTATCCGGAGCCCCAAATTGATTACCAAGCTGGTCCCAGAGATAAATCTGCATATATATCGCTATGCCGATGTCGATTCTGAACAAGCTGATTCCTTCATAAGTTACCTGTCCGCTGAAGAGCACCTGAAATACTCAGCACTCTCTGCCCAACCAGCAAGGCAGTATTTAATCGAACGAGGTTTTCTAAGAAAAGTGCTGGCCCAATGTACAAATACACCAGCGGAAAATCTGGAGTTTGTGAAAACGGATTCCGGTAAGCCTCAGTTGGCAGAATTGGAATCAGATTCAGAATCAATGGTTCGATTTAATCTCAGTCATTGCGATGAGCTGTTCGTATGCGCAGTTAGTACCTGCGGTGAAATTGGCGTGGATGTCGAATCAAGTCAGCGTTCAAACCAGTTCGAAAAAATTGCAGATCATTATTTTTCTGATGATGAAAAAGAGTTTCTCAAACAACAGACAGAGCTGTTTGAAGAACGTTTTACCCAGGCCTGGACCATTAAAGAAGCTATCGGAAAAATGCGTGGCACGGGCGTAAATAAGACCTTTTTAAGGAATACGACACAAGTCCATCAGGGTAAGATCGTGCCAAATGTGGCATGGCTAGCTGAACCGGTTGTGACCCGCAGCTTCAAGTGCGATAAGCATTTTATGTCCTTTGCTGTTTCTGGGGAAGCCATGCCAGCACACCAAGTTCTAGTAAGCGGTTGGTCTGAACTCTAACCGTTATTGACCACCTTGCTTTCTAAAAGACGTAAAAAGCGGCCCCTGTGCACTCTCATATAGGTAGCGGTAACCGTCTAAAGCACGTATCTGGTATTCAAAGGTATATTCCTCGCCCTGCTCCACAGCCGTGCTTGTTACCCATACTCCATCACACTGCCATCCGCCAAGTTGACTGCCAACTTCAGCTCCATCTTCGCTAAAAAATTTAATGCTAAATACGCCCTCTTCAGCATAGTCAGCTTCCCATCGGCTGTACTGACCATCCTCATAGGTGTATTCACCCACCCAAGTTCCAACCAGCAGACCACAATCGAATAGTGATTGTGCAGAGGGATTTGAAAAGGGTGCTAGTAAAGTAAAAATAGTAGTAATAATTAGAGCTTTGCGCATATGTATTTCTTATTGAGTGTCTTTGATGAGTTTATAACGTATTGGCCTGTTAACTGCCCTGAGCATATATATTTCTTAACACTAGTTCTTGATACAAAAGGTTCAGCAAATTTTCATCTAGTGCTAACCTCACTGTCCTCTCTAAATCTAGAGTTAGAGAGATAGTCAATTCTTTGGGGAATAAAGTGAATACAAAAACCATAGTTAACAACATCTTAATGTCTGGCGTACTTGGCCTGTCGATGTCGGCTAGTGCTTATGAGTCCTTTCAGGGACCTACAGAATTAATTCAATACGATCCGGCGAAAGCCTTTGAAAGCTACACACTCTTCAGCCCCTTTAGAGGTCAGAATACTTACCTATTAGATATGCATGGTGAGGTGGTCCACATGTGGGCCTACCCGAAAGATATTTCTGTGCCTACTAGAGAAGTTGTAGAAAAACATGCTCGTCTTTTGGAAGATGGATCTTTATTACGTGCTTTAAACGATCGCAGTGGCGATGGAAATAACGTTATCTATCAGAAGGTTAACTGGGAAGGCGAAGTGATTTGGGAATACGATGAAACTCGTCATGGATACGGGGCTCACCATGACTATCGCATGATCTGGAACCCCAAATTACAAGAACATACCCTGCTCTACCTCGCAACTCGCGCTATAACCCACGAAGATGGCCTAGCTTTGGGGCTTGACCCAGCCCTACGGAATGACTATGCGTCGCGCCCGGACGGGATAGTAGAAGTTGATATGGACGGTAATGTGGTCTGGGAGTGGAATATTTCTGATCACCTGGTTCAGGATGTAAACCCGGATGCGTTGAATTACGGGGTTGTTTCAGAGAATCTTGGTAAGTTTGATCCAAATTATGCAGCTGGAGTCAGCGGAGATTGGATTCATGTTAACGCCTTAGATTACAACGAAGATTTGGATCAAATTGTCATTAGCAGTTCTGCTGTAAGTGAGATACACGTTATTGATCACGGTGCTACCTTTGTTGCAGGCGACCCGGAGCAAAGCATAGAGTTAGCCGCCAGTGACGCTGGAGATTTTGTATTTCGATGGGGAAATCCTTGTGTATCGAATACCGGTGATTGTCCTTCTATGGTTATGGATGGCCGCTATCCCGATAACGGTCACGCGCAGCTATTTTTTATGCATGACATCCAATGGATTCGAGGCAAAGAGCTTGCAGCGCCAAGCGTAAGCGATCTTCCTGGCGCTGGTAACTTTCTAGTGTTTGACAATGGAGCAAGAAGACCCGGCCCGACATTTTCTTCCGTCCTTGAAGTAAACCCTTATGCTGGAGATATGACAGAAGGCAACTATGTCAACGAAATTGAAGCAGGTTATGAAGAGGTTGGAGGCGGCCAAGGTCCAGCAACAAAAGTTTCCAAGCAAATTGTATGGAGCTTCAATAGCACTATGATTAACGCCTTTTATGGAGACTATATTTCCGGCGCGCAGCGAATGCCCAATGGCAATACTTTTATCAACTCGGGCCCAAACGGACATTTCTTTGAGGTAACTTCCGAAGGCGACGTCGTTTGGGAGTATATAAATCCTGTTGGAGACCGGACCGGTGACGAATACGGGATATATAAAATTATGACCGACGCCGCTGGGCGACAATTCAACGCTGTCTTTCGTGCCGCTCGATATGCACCAGACTATCCTGGCCTTGCAGGTAAAGATTTAGTTCCCATGGGGCAAATCACTGAAGTACATACTTCAGAAAGTGCTCGACCTGATCGTTAACCGAGACACAATCCAAGCTTAGTAAAAGGCTCGCATTTGCGGGCGTTTTTTATTGACTATTTAAAGTGTTGAATATCTCCGGAACCATTGCTCGGGCCCCTACTCTATTCGCAAAAAATGTCGGCGCTCCTGCTTGCGGAGATATTAGCTTATAGGTCCAGTTGTCCTGATTAATATCAAGGATTTGATAGTGGTAGAGAATCGAACCACCGAAGCGAGTTGCCAATCCGGTAGTAAGTATCCCATTTTCGCAGAGCCAGTAACCTTCATGACGATCTGATTCGTCGGAGTCTAGAAAATTAAAGTCGATAATAACTGAGCCGTCTTCGTCATATGCGCCATCGAACTGATAGCTACCCACTAACCAACTAGTTCCGGTATCTTCATATATGCCGCTCCAGTCTCCCAAGATAAGGTCGCAGCGAAAGTCTGGCTGGTCTTTAGCTGAGGTCTGGCTCATCATGACCAGAAGGCTTAGTGCGTATATGTAGAGCTTTATCTTCATCTTTGGTTAGGCTAGTTCTGGCTAAGCTTTATGTCAATTGTAATATGCTCGAATAACCGCGATGATTACGGAGAGTAAAGGCCTTACTTATTATGCTGGAATGTATATGACCGACAAGGAATAGAACATGGAGGCTAGAGAAATGTCCCAGAAGGACAGCTCAGTAACAAAAACTAATGGACTCAGTAATACCGGATCAAGAAAGCACGGGTTAGCGCCAGAAGAAAGCATCGCTTTCATTATGAAGGGGCTTTCACGTGAATTTGTCAGAGCTCTTGAACGGCGGCTTTCAGCTCATAAAATTAATGTTGGGATGTGGGATCCACTTCGACTACTCTGGAAAGAAGATGGTCAGTTTCAGCATGAATTACAAAAGAAAGTTGGCGTTGCACAACCTACTTTAGTAACTGCCTTGGATCGCCTAGAGAAACGTGGGTTTATTACTCGCAAACGCAGTACCAAAGATAAGCGCTATGTAAATATCTTTTTAACCAGCTCTGGAAAAAAACTAGAAAAAGAAATTTTGCATTATGCCGATGAGATTCAGAACGTAGCTGAACAGAACATGACTGCCAATGAGCACTCAACGCTGATAAAGATAATGCAGAAGCTGCATGAGTCTCTTGGAATGGACGAATACTCCAACAGATAATGCGCAATTAGCTTCGCATCTTGGCCATCCCCCAGAGATTCAGGGTCCTCGGTTCATGTTTCCATATGCCGGTCTTGGTATTGGGTTTAACTAATTCAAGTTCAGCTGATAACTCGACCCAGTTACCATCGGGGTCGTGAATAAATAGGAATAGATTATTGCCTGCACCGTGGCGGCCGGGGCCCCACTCTATGGGAATGTTCAGTTCAGTCGCCCGATCTGCCCAGTCCCGAATATCGTTCCACTCCCTTACTTCATAGCAATGATGATCTAGCCGCTTTTCCTGTGCACGAAATACCGCGAAGCTGTGGTGTTCTTGGTCTGTACGCATGAAACAGGCGGTTAAATTACCCTCCGCATCGTAGACCTTGTCAGAGGCTACAGCCCCCAGAACTTCAGTGTAAAAATTGATCATTGGACCTAGCTCGTCACTGGCAACGACGAGATGCTGCAGACGAGCTGGAATATGCTGTCTGTCGAAGTTGAATGTTTTGTTGCATATTCCGAATACCAGAGTGTTCCCATCTGGATCATTAACGGCGAATGCTGATTTATCAAAAAACGGGCTCGGAGAGTTAGATAGTTCATGATCATTAAGGCGGAGGCGCTGTCGCAAGGCCTCTAGAGCTTCTGGATTCGAGAAGCTATATGCGGCGAACCTTAGGGTCCTATTTACTCCCTGGCCGACCATTATCCTTCTATCCTGCGCCTCACATAGCCATGTAGAGTCTTGCAACTGCTCAATGGCATAGTCCATCACATGCCTGTAGAAGTCTGCCAACCGACTTGGATCTTCGCTGTTAAGCATCAGATGGTCGAAACGCGCATTATGTTTTGGGTCGTCTAACATCCTAGTAATCTCGTTAAATTAAGAAATTATTTAATGTATCGATACCTATAGGTTATAGTACTAGCCCTTATAATTACAAGAAAATACCTCGCATCGTGATGAATTCATCTTCTGAGTCTGAACTTGCATTCGACTGTGACGTACTCGTGATAGGAGCCGGCCCTGTCGGTTTAACCATGGCAAATTTACTCGGTCGCTATGGAGTAAGCGCTTTTTTGGTAGAAAAGAACGCATCTACCGTTACCGAACCGAGAGCAGTCTCTATCGATGATGAATCCCTCAGAAGCATGCAAGCCTTGGGACTTGATCGAGAAGTAATTGAAGGGCTCAATCTGGATTACGGGTCAGACTATCTAACGCCAAAGGGCCATGTATTTGCTAGCGTCCACCCAAAAACCCGCGAATTTGGCTTCCCTCGCAGGAACGCATTTCATCAACCACGTTTGGAGACGACTCTGCGCAAAGGCCTTGATAGATTCGAGCATATCAAGGAGCTCTTTGAACATGAGTTGGATAGCCTAGATCAAGATGGAACGGGTGTCACCGCGAAGATTGTTGACCGTTCAGGTAGTTTTAGGCTGGTTAGAGCCAAATATGTTGCTGCCTGTGATGGAGCCTCTAGTCATGTCCGAGAGTCCATTCTAAAAACCAAACTCGAAGGTTCAACTTACGATCAAAAATGGATCATCGTTGACCTAGCTGAGACAAAAAACAAATATGAACATACTCAGGTGTTTTGCAATCCAAAACGTCCTGCCATCAGCCTTCCTGGCCCTGGAGGTACCCGTCGATTTGAATTTATGATGAAAAAAGGGGAGTCCGAGAAAGAAGCACTGGCTCCAGATAATCTGTCTAAAATGATTGGGGACATAAGTCCCGACGCCGAATCAGAAAGAGTTCGAACAACCGTATATGGATTTCACGCTAGGCTTGCGGAGAAGTGGCAGGAAGGCAGGATTTCGCTGCTTGGGGACGCAGCTCATCTAAGCCCCCCCTTCGCTGGTCAGGGCATGAATGCCGGTATACGGGATGCTTTTAACTATGCTTGGAAGCTTTCAGTGGTGGTCAAGAAACAAATACCCGACTCGCTTTTGACGAGCTATCAGGCAGAAAGGAAACCCCACGCGCAAGAACTAATTCGCATGGCGATTCGAATGGGTAAAATTATGATGCCCAAGAACCGGGTTCAAGGAATACTAACGTCTACTGGATTTCGCATTTTGGATTTATATCCACCAGCAAAAAACTACTTTACTCAAATGAAATATAAGCCAAAGCCAAGGTTTGAAAAAGGCTTTTTCGTCTCTGACAGCAAGCCAAAATCGATTACCCTTGTTGGAAGAATGTTTCCGCAGCCAGATGTCGAAACGTCTGATGGCGTCAGTTGTCGGCTTGATGATTTATTAGGCATTGATTTTTCGCTCATCTATTTATCCGCATCGGATACCACTGCCATTGCTCCGGTATTTTTAAAATCAAACACTATTAGTCTTCGGCAGATATGCATTTTGCCACAGCATTGCGTGCTTCCCGAGTCAACCGGAGTTAAGTACACTCGAGATCACAATGGCCAGCTGAGCGAGGTATTCAAACACTACAGGGATCAGGTAATTCTAGTGCGCCCCGATCGCTATGTAGCCCTTGCTACGCCGCAACACACCGATATCAGAGCGCAAATAGAATCTCTAATCGCTGACTGCTCCTTCAAAAACTAAGCTCTAGTCGAAAATAGTTTTGCCGTTGTGTCTAAGATTGTTATTACCGCTCAGCTCGATGCAATTGTAATTCTGGTAGGAGACATCCGATCGGCTCAAACGATACACCCCGCTCAAAGGCTCTTGCCAATACTGAGGATCCTCCGCCCAATATTCAACTACCAGTTGATCATATTGTTGGTCATGAGTAATACGCTCGCGCAAACTAAGTTGGCCACTGCTGATCACTTGCCCGTCATGATTCCGGTCTCGACCTGATATCTGATATCTGATAGCGCCATTGCTGGGTAAACCCTGCCGTTTCCACTACAAGACTATCGCCCTCCCAATATCCGTAGGAATGACCCGTAAGGCTAGATTCGAGGTTTTCTGGATGATTGGCTTGATCTAA
This sequence comes from uncultured Cellvibrionales bacterium, assembly GCA_913063225.1. GTDB lineage: Bacteria > Pseudomonadota > Gammaproteobacteria > Pseudomonadales > GM7GCV1 > JABJGI01. The sequence continues at coordinate 38,716 of CAJXYP010000020.1, read as the reverse complement.
ATGAATAGTTCGAAGTACATCCATATAACCATATACCCAGCGCACTTTGGTGTCAGAGTCTTGAACAAATTCATTGACATTACCGCGGTGAAAAATACCGTCAAAAACACTGGATTTACATTGCAGCGCGGGTAAATCAAATCGCTGGTCAAAGGTCTCAAGCAACTCCTGGCCTTCTGCTGTATAGACTGGCTGACGAAAAGTGGTCGGTGCCGCTAGGTTAGAATCAATTGGAGAGGGTGTGGAGTTTCGTCCTATTCCAGCCAAACCAAAAAAACCATTGCCCGTAGCTTACCAGTGACCAAAGAATCCTTGATCGGGAACTTCCACAATAAGACGATCGGCAGCTGATTCACGCACCGCAATAACTATCAAATCAGGACGCTCTTCTGCTTCCAATGCCATTAGGGTTTCGCTGGGTTGGTAATTGGTAGCCCCTTCGGTTCCGCCGCCGTTAAAATTAATAGTTCTTCCATCTTCGTGTTCAATGAATTCAAGTTTACAAAGATGATCTTCGCGCCGTGCCGGGTTCCCGGTCACCAATACACGCCCGCCTGGCAACAAGGTCTCTTCACTTGTCTGACGTCGCACATTGCCGATTTCACAGCGCCATGGGTCAAGCCCGCTCTCCTCGTTGAGGCCATCGAAATAGACGAAACCATGAGGATTAACCAATTGGGATTTCGTCAAAATCCCCTCGATCTGGATTTCAACTGCCAAATCAAAGTGGGCGCCAGCACCGTGATGAGCGCTAGCATTAAAGGGAAATGCGAGAAGTGGAAAAGAAATTGCCGCTATGACTTTACATATGTGTAATTCATCAATGACCCCCGAAACTGATTTCTATATCCAAGTTCCAGCGTAAAGCTAGTTGGGTTGGATGAGCTGTAGAGTTTGGAAGGCTTTTGTAAAGCGACCGCCCACAAAAAACCCGACATCTAATTCAGAAACTCTGATCAAATTGCCGGGCGATTTGGAGCGGGAAACCGGGTTCGAACCGGCGACCTCAACCTTGGCAAGGTTGCGCTCTACCAGCTGAGCTATTCCCGCGATCTGGTATTTCACGTCAGATTGAGTTTGACGCTACTTATGATAATCGAAAAATGCGACTACCAAAATGTATGGCGTCCCCAAGGGGATTCGAACCCCTGTTACCGCCGTGAAAGGGCGGTGTCCTAGGCCTCTAGACGATGGGGACGTCGATGTCTGTGGCCTAGCAAATGAGGCGCGAATTCTAGGGACGCGCCCGACATGTGTCAAGACGGTTTAGTGCCTTATTCTGAGTCTTTTTTATGACTGATAGATGCGGAGTTAATACAGTACCGTTGTCCGGTCGGTTCGGGCCCATCCGGGAACACATGTCCGAGGTGAGATTCGCAGTTTGAACAGACTACTTCAGTGCGAACCATGCCGTGAGTTGAGTCCTTATTTTCCCTGACCTTACCTTCTTCGTCCGCCGCGTAAAAGCTAGGCCAGCCGCAGCCTGCATCAAATTTCGTATCGTTTGCAAAGAGCGTTTCGCCGCAACCTTTGCACAGGTATTTCCCTGATTCCCAATGATCCCAGTATTCTCCAGTGAAGGCGCGCTCGGTGCCCTTCTCTCGGCAAATACGAAATTCTTCGTCGCTTAATTGTTCTTTCCATTCTTGTTCAGTTTTCATATTGCTAGTTCCGATGACCGTTATCAATCAGTTTTTTGACAAAGGGAAGCGTAATTAATTTCTTTTGCTCTAGAGATAATCTATCTAGTTTGTCCAAAATTCCGATAAGACTAGTCATGTCTCGTCTTTGTCGACCTATCAGGTAAGTAGCAACGCTATCAGACAGTTTGAATCCGCGCCCACTGGCACGCTCCTGAAGTGCGGTCAGCTTTTCCTGGTCAGTAAGCTCTTCAACTGCCCAGGTCTCACCAGCCAGGATGCGTGAGCGTAAATCTGCCAAGGGTATTGGCAGGTCAGCGGGGGTACTGTGACTACCAAAGACTATCTGGCAACCTTGCCCGATTAGTTCATTGTAGAGATGAAATATCTCGTTTTGCCAGAGCTCTGAACTGGTCACAGATTCAATATCATCCAAACATAAGAAATCTAGTTGTCCCAAGTGTTTTAACATTTCCGCTGGAGCTTCTATCATCTCTTTAAGAGGGATATATTGTGCTTTCCTTCCCGCGTTTTCGGCGCGTTTGGTTAAGGCAATTAGAAGGTGCGAAACCCCTGAATGGGACGGTCCGTAGAGATACAGGATATTTGGTTGGTTAGATTTTAAATAGTCTAGGACCAGCCCGTTGGCAGCTGATCCGGCGTAATAATTATCCAACTGAGCTTCGTCTGTCAGCCAGACGCGTAATGGAATTTGCTCACTCACTCCAGACACTTAATCTACTCAGCTTCTTGTATGGGGAAATTAAGTGGCTGTCGATTTCGGTACCGGTATTGAATTCTGGCAGTGCCAGAAAAATCAGACCTTGTTTCACCCGTCATTTCAGCCCTCATTTCGACCTTCGTTTCAACTAAGAGCCCACTGCTATTGAGGCTAGAGCGAAGCAGTTCCAATCCAGATTGGAACTCAATCTGAAATGCAAAACTCTCGGTACTAAGCCTAAGTAGGCTTACATTCTCAACTTGTTCTAAGGATCGTAAATACTCACGAATTTCGTTATAGGCCGCAAAACTCGGCGTATCGGTTACTTCGAGCAGCACTCTGGTATCAGCAACTGAGCTTGCGACAAAAGCTGTGCTTAGGCTTAGCTCATCGATATATCGGTCCAGGCCTGCCCTGAGAGCCGCTGTGAACTGCAGCCCCTCTAGTCGATCGCTATAGGCATCTGTAGCACCTACTAGGTTTAAATCACCATAATGCTGTGTATCTCCAGCCAATTCGGTTTTCGCCTGTATACGCAATACGGCAATACTATCTAGGGGTAATAAGGCGAAGGTCGATTCCAAAGCAACTTGATCCAGGTTCCAAACGGTATCGCTAGATACCGAAAGGCTTTGCAATTCCGTTTCCTCCAATAAAGTTAAGTCTAGGCCTCGATCAAATGCAGCCTGCCTTATAACCGCAAAAGCAGCTGGATGCGTTACTTCGGTTAATAATTGAGGTTTTCCACCCAATTCGACAGCAAACAAAATAAGAATTTGCGGACGGGTTGCTGGCCAGACAGGAATTTCATATTCACGAATTAGCTCATCGACACCGCTATTGAGGAACCGCATGTATAGAGCGTCGGTGGTTCGTACCGTTAAATTATCTGCTGCGGGAATCAGCATAGTCTGGATAGCAAATTCTGACACCAGAAGGCTGGCATCAAGTAGGCCTGATTTTAGTTCAGGAAACCCCGAAGTGTTGGAGTAGCCAGAAATCTTATTCAGAACACTCGCTAGGCCCAGTTCTATGGCGGCATCCTGATCAGCCGTGGTTCGGCTTTGAATGGGTATTCTAGCTTCGTAGAGATGATCAACGCGCTGCTCTGCATAGCAGGCCCAAGTGCTAAGGCAAAACAATACAGCTAACAATCTAGGGCGTATTCGTCTCAAGTGGGAACTCACAATCCAAGTTTTCTTATGCGGCAAAATTTTACACCAATGTAGCTAGCGTTATCGGACTCTTTCGAACTAAAGCATTAGTCAGCGGTCGCAACAATTTACCTAGAGTGGCCTCGTATTCTTAAGGTAGAATGCGCGTCCGATCAAAAAAGATTAGCCATGAACTCCGAAAAATCTTCTCTTACCTATCGAGATGCTGGTGTTGATATTGACGCCGGCAATGCACTTGTACAACGTATTAAGTCGGTTGCTAAGCGCACACGGCGCCCTGAAGTTATGGGCAGCCTTGGTGGCTTTGGCGCCTTGTGCGAGCTTCCAACCAAATATGAGACACCAGTTTTGGTATCCGGCACAGATGGTGTTGGTACCAAACTAAAACTAGCGGTCGAATATGGCATACATGACAGCATTGGCATAGATTTAGTAGCAATGTGTGTCAATGATCTTATTGTCACCGGGGCTGAGCCGTTGTTCTTTCTCGACTACTACGCCACTGGAAAGCTGGACATAAATGCCGCTGCAGAGGTTATTTCCGGGATTGGCACAGGCTGTGAAATGTCTGGATGTGCACTTATCGGCGGAGAAACCGCTGAAATGCCTGGCATGTATGAAGGCAGCGACTACGATTTGGCAGGTTTTTGCGTAGGCGTAGTTGAAAAAGCAGAGATTATTGATGGCACAAAAGTAGCGGTAGGCGACAAACTGGTTGCCCTACCCTCTAGCGGTATTCATTCCAATGGGTATTCTTTAGTACGCCGTGTTATCAGTGAGCGAAATATTGACGTTGGCAACACTCAAGTCGGTGGCCGTGCGCTACCTGAAGTACTTCTCGAGCCCACGCGGATCTATGTAAAAACTCTGTTAAAGCTTATCGAAGCGCTACCGGTCAATGCTATCGCCCATATTACCGGCGGTGGACTCACAGAAAACCTACCTCGCGTATTTCCAGAAGGTATGAGCGCCAATATCGATATGACAAGCTGGAGTTTTCCTCCGATTTTTCAATGGTTACAAGAACAAGCCAACATTGATCTTGATGAGATGTTAAAGACGTTCAACTGTGGCGTTGGCATGATTGTGGTAATGCCGGACGAGCAGGCCCAAAATGCTGTGGATTTCCTAAATTCGATGGGCGAAGACGCTTGGATACTTGGTGAAATTACCTCTGATTCCGGGCAACCCGTAACTTACGAGAGCTAGCTTTGGCTGATCGCGCTCAGATAGCGGTACTGATATCTGGAAGCGGATCAAACCTGCAGGCCATTCTTGACGCATGCACGTGTAAATCGATAGATGCTGACCTTTGCGTGGTGATGAGTAACCGGCAAGATGCATTTGGCCTAGAACGCGCTAAAAAGGCTTCAGTGCCTACCCTGGTATTGGACTATTCCCTTTACGAAAGCCGCGAAGAATACGATTCTGCCCTGATAGCTGCACTGTCTGAATATCAGCCGGACCTTGTCGTATTAGCTGGTTTTATGAGAATTTTGACGCCCATATTCACCGATGCTTTTGCCGGCAAGCTAATAAATATCCACCCCTCACTATTGCCGAAGTATCCAGGCCTACATACGCACAAGCGTGCTCTGGAGGCTGGCGACAGCTACCAAGGTGCTACCGTTCATTTTGTGACCCACGAGCTAGACGGTGGTCCGCCAATCCTTCAGGGACGTATTAAAATTGCTGATACAGATACTGCTGACAGCCTTGCCTCGCGCATATTGACCGAGGTCGAGCACAAGATTTACCCTTTAGCGGTGCAGTGGTTAGTGCAAAAACGGGTGGAGATGCGCGATGACGGTGCTTGGATGGATGGGGAACTCTTGTCAGGTACTGGTTTCCAATACATAGAAACGGAAACAAATAAATGAAACGATTGATTCTTAGATTGTTGATTCCAAGGTCATTAATAGTTTTCGCCCTAATTCTGGCGGCGCCTAGCTTTGCGAACGAAACTATATTTTCTCAAGAGTACAAAACACGTATTCAAGGCATATCTATTACTACAACCCGCTCGCTGGCAAAGCGAGATGATGGCCTTCTCCGTTTTCGCATCAGATCGTCTAACTTTTTGGTTAAATTTGAAGAAACCAGCATATTTGAAGAACTTGAAGACGGCAGTTTTCGTTCCTTATCCAATATCTCTGAGCGCAAAATCTTAGGAATATCCAACAAAAACTCGACCCTATTCGATTGGGACCAAATGATCGCTACTTTTAAGCGGGATGGAAATACCACTGAAACGGTTATTGAGCCCGGTATGCTCGACCGTACGCTCTATCAGTACCTGATGGAGATAGATATGCGCGCTGGTCGTCCACAGTTGAGTTATGACGTAGTTGATAAAGGGCGAATACGTAACTTCACCTTTGAAAACCTGGGTGTAGAAGACATCGAAATAGACGATCAAGACCTATCGGCCTTTAAATTACGCAGGATTACGGAGGATGACGAGCGTGAAACCCTAGTTTGGATGGCCGCAGGCTTGGATTATCAAATCGTAAAAATATATCATCGTGAAGATGAGGATGAAGAATACACAATGACTAGAAAATTCTAGTTATTTCAATATTTTAAAGAATAATCTTAAGGTTCTAATTGAATATACTTGAGAGTTAAGGGTAAAGCAAAAATCATCCTAAACCAGGTCACCCCTCTGAAACCCCCATTCTAGGTTAATCGGCACCCTGCTCGATGTTATCGTCAGAGGATACAGTGGTAGTAATGCTGCTAGTCCCATTAGAAGAAGATGTCTGAGCGGAGGCCGGTGGATTCATAGAATTCGCCCCTTGACCCAAGGCTGATGTTCCAGATTCTGTTTGAATCGCAGTGATCTCTTTCTTTTTTTCTATAAACATTGTGTAAATTGCTATGGTTTGGTCGGCATCAGAGTTTAAATTCAGCGACAATTCACAAGCTCGATACATCATTTCTCTAACTATGAGGACAGCGAGGCTGCGGCCGCCAAGCGATAGGTCGCCCTGTGAGCCTCCCTCACCAATGTTTTCTGAGCCTACACTTAGACTTCCTCCATCGCTCCTGGTGTCTGCGACATCACTCTGACGAGCTGCACAATAGCGTTCTGGGTCACCATGACGCTTAACAAGCGTTGTCTGAAGATCAGAGGTGCTGGAAATTGAGCTGATAGCGCCTACATCATCTACACGTGGTTGCGCCGGAGTCATACCGCAGGATGCAGACATCGTAACGACGGCCAAAGCCAAGCATCTTGTCTACTAAGACGCTCGCAAATAATAGCAACGTATCAGCAACTTTTGATGCGTCTATCTCTGAAACTGTAAGCAATACTACTGAGAGTGACTGGAGTGAAGAAGACAGTGTTTCTGTCAGCCAATCATTTTCTTATGATGTGAGTTTCCTTGGTTCTGGTGGTGGTGGAGAAACCAGTTTTGATTACACTCATACTTGGGGCCAAGGCGGGTCAGAAAGCCAATCTATAGATGTCGGTTCCGAGCAAGGTGTTTCTGTCACTCTTAACCCGGGCCAGAGCGTGGTTGCAGAGCTGAACGCCAGCCGAGGCACGATGAAAATACAGATCGTTTACAAGGTGTACCTTACTGGTACAACTGCGGTTAATTACAATCCAACGTGGAAAGATCATCACTTTTGGGACTTGGGTATTTCAGGTGTAATGAATCCTGGTGGAATTAGTAACGAGATTCTTGTGACAGAAGTTATCGAACTTGGCTATTACTCGAATGGAGAAGTCGTTCTAGGTAACGTTAATTAGATTCGAAATTAAAGGGGCGCATTTACTTTTCTTCCACAGAAATAATTGCCCCCCATTTTGATTCCCAGCGCTTAATTTGACGCTCCTTTTCTAAATTGCAGCTTTCCTAGACAGTACCCTTGCTCTTATATAAGTACCTGCTGGCCAGATTTATTCTTGCTGCCCTATTTACGCACCCAATCATGGTACTTGCCAAGCCATTTCAGTACGCCTTCAGGCGCATGTCCACGTTTCCATTCACCAGCAACATACTTGTTTGCTTCCGCTAGAGTCGGATAACTGTGAATAGTGCCGAGTATCTTGTTCAGCCCCAGCTTGTACTTCATAGCCAGCACGAACTCCGCCAGCAAATCGCCAGCATGCTCGCCAACAATGACCACTCCCAGGATTTTGTCCTTGTTGGGTACAGTTAGCACTTTGACAAAGCCGTGGGCGCTGCTATCGGCAATAGCTCTGTCCAACTCACCGATATCAAATTTAGTAACCTCGTAGGCTATGCCTTTCTCCTTAGCCTCATTCTCGCTTATACCTACGCGTGCAACTTCTGGGTCGGTAAAGGTAGTCCAAGGGATTACTGAGTAATCGACGCTGAACTTACGGAATTTGCCAAACAGGGCATTTACTGCGGCGTACCAGGCCTGATGAGCCGCGGTATGAGTAAATTGGTAGGAGCCAGCTACATCCCCCGCCACGTATATGTTTGGATATGTGGTTTGTAGAAAGGCATTAACTTCAAGCGGCTTATCAGTCTCAATGCCGAGGTCTTCTAACCCGTAGCCTTTCAGGCGAGATCTCCGGCCTACAGCAGCTATTAGAAGGTCATAGGCTATGGGGATTTCTTGGCCTTCGTGCTCAACAACAATCTGTTTTGTTTGACTGTATCCAACGGTTTCACAGCGTAATGCTTTGTGATTGGTAAGTACTCGAACACCTTCGCTCTCTAGTCGATTTTTAACTACACCCGCTACGTCCGCATCTTCGCGAATCATAATCTGCGGCAGCATCTCGATTTGAGTAACCTTCGAACCCAGTCTAGATAGGCTCTGAGCAAGCTCACAGCCTATTGGCCCACCGCCCAAAATAACTAGATTTTCTGGAGGTTTTTCCAATGTAGAAAGGTGGTCCCAAAGCGTATCGCTGGTCAGATAGCCACTTTCTTCTATACCAGGAAGTGGCGGGACAAAGGGCTCGCCGCCTGCAGCGATAACAATTGAAGGAGCAGTGAGCTCTTGTGTCTGCCCATCATTGCGAGCAATTTCCACGGTCCAGGGATTCTTTATCTTTGCGTAGCCTTGAATTACATCGACTCCCAAACCCGTATAACGCTCAACACTATCGTGAGGCTCAATTTCGGCAATTACTTTAGTGACTCTCTGCATAACCTGCCGAAAGTCCACTTCAGGAGTATGGCTGGGTAACCCATAGGTATCGGCATGCATCATTTGCTGCCGCAGTTTGCCGCTACGAATAAGTGCCTTGCTGGGCACACAGCCTGTATTTAAACAGTCTCCGCCCATCTTGTTTGCTTCAATCAGGCTTACTTTGGCCTTTACCGCCGCGGCTATATAAGCACTGACAAGGCCACCTGCTCCGCCACCAATAACAATTAAGTTCCGATCAAACTTCCTAGGCTTTTTCCACTTGGAGTACTGTTTTGCACGCTGAATTATCGTGGCAATTCTCTTCACAATTAATGGAAATAGCGCAAGCAATACAAAAGCAAACAGGAGCGCCGGGGATAGAATATCTGCGGGGCCTTGCAGGGTCGCAAGCTGACTACCCGCATTCACATAGATCAAGGTGCCTGGAATCATACAAAGCTGACTTACCCAGTAAAAGGTAACCAACCTAATGGGTGTTAAACCCATCAACAGATTGATCACAAAGAAAGGAACTCCAGGCATCAAGCGCAAGCTAGCCAGGTAGATTCCCCCGTTCTTCTCAACGCCCGAGTTAAAGGCCGCTAAGCGGTCGCCAAAGCGGCTTTGAACTGCGTCACGAAATAAATATTTAGAGCCTATAAAGGCACAGCTCGCACCGATAGTCGAGGCAAATGAGACAAGCGTGAAGCCCCACAAAGTGCCAAATGTAGCCCCACCAGCTAAAGTCATTATTGCTGCACCGGGAAGGGATAGCCCCGCCACGAGTAGATAGACTATAAAAAAAACGCCTGACATCGCTAGGGGATAATCCGTTCTCCAGTCTACCAAGGTGCCCTGTATTCCTTGCAGGTACTCAAAACTCAAAAACTGCTTTATATCGAACACAAAAAAAGCCGTAACGGCCAATGCAATAAATATCAGAAGAAGTTTCTTTTTCATATCTAGGTGTCAGCTTTGGTTTATTAACAGGATGTTGGCGCAATAGACGTGCTTTGGTTTAAAAAATGGCTCCCAGAGGATAGCACTGAGACTCCTAGCCCAGCCGAGAATTACAGCTATCTAAACAAATACCCGGTTTTCTTTATCAGGCCAAATAACTAGACCAGTTACCCAGAGCCTTATGTCTTTGGCAGAGTTACGCCAGTTTGCCCCTGATATTTTCCACCGCGATCTCTATAGCTTGTTTCACAAACCTCATCTGCTTCAAAGAAAAGCATCTGAGCAACGCCTTCATTTGCGTAGATCTTTGCTGGCAAGCTTGTGGTGTTCGAAAATTCCAGCGTAACGTGCCCTTCCCACTCAGGTTCCAGAGGCGTCACATTTACGATAATGCCGCATCGAGCATAGGTAGATTTACCAAGACATATAGTTAATACGGACCTAGGAATGCGAAAGTATTCCACGGTACGAGCGAGCGCAAAGGAATTGGGTGGGATTACGCAGTAATCGCTTTTGATATCAACAAAGCTTTTGGTATCAAAATTCTTCGGATCAACGGTCGCGGAATGCACATTGGTAAATATTTTAAACTCATCCGCACAACGCACGTCGTAGCCGTAACTGGATGTTCCGTAGGAGATAATTCTTTCTCCCCCATTTTCCCGCACTTGCCCAGCCTCAAATGGCTCGATCATGCCTTCGCTTTTCGCCATACGACGAATCCAATTGTCCGATTTAATACTCACGAGTTTGCTCTATCCTTAATATTTGGAAATAGTGATTTATGGTTATTCAATAGTAATTTCTGGCATCTTCGGAGCACTGCCCTGATTAGCCATGCTTGCCAATACGTTTCTAGCAATTTCTCGGTACTGCTTAGCGACATTACTGTCTGGAGATTTAACCATTGTAGGGATGCCAGCGTCTAAATCTTCACGAATTCGAATATCAAGTGGCAACGATCCCAATACATCTACATCGTATTTTTCTGCCATGCTCTGCCCACCGCCAGCACCAAAAATATGCTCTTCGTGACCACAGCTAGAACAGATATGAATAGCCATATTTTCGACTATCCCCAATACCGGGACATTCACCTTATTGAACATTTCTATACCCTTAATCGCATCCATTAGGGCGATATCTTGAGGCGTAGTTACTATTACTGCTCCGTCTAAGGGTACGCGCTGGGAAAGCGTAAGCTGAATATCTCCCGTGCCTGGTGGCATATCCACTATAAGTAAATCAAGATCATGCCAAAGGGTTTGTCCGATGATCTGCTGAAGCGCACTCGAAGCCATCGGGCCGCGCCATACCATGGGCGTATCAGCCGTCGTAAGATTCCCCATGGATAGGGTCTGGAGACCATGAGCCATAATGGGAGCCAATCTTTTTTCGTCAATAACGTCCGGTCGGTGGTCGGCCGGAACCCCCAGCATGGTAGGGACGCTAGGTCCGTAGATATCCGCGTCCAGAAGGCCCACTTTTTGTCCTTCAGCGGATAGAGCCAGCGCCAAATTTACGGCAGTGGTTGATTTGCCAACGCCACCTTTACCCGAAGCTACGGCAATAATCTTCTTTACGCCGGGGATGGCCAAATGGTTGTCGCTCATGAATTACTTCTTAAAAATAAATAAGGGCAGCGATTATCCGTTAATTCGAGATTTCCTGCATTAGTGCTGAGGGTATTTTGGAAAATATTCCATAGAATTTTACTCCGCAACCCAGTCTCCATTTGCATGCTTGACTATCCACTGTTCTGAAAACCAATAAAATACACCCGACTCTGAATTCGAGCCCAACCGCGGCATTGCCGGAGCTGTGCAATTTATCTTATTTCGTCCCGCAACAAAATCTGGCAAGGCCACCCGAACCTGCGCACCGGTTCGTTTAATCCGAAGCTGCTGTCCATCGCTGCTGAAGCAAGCAATTTGAGTTATTTGGTAGTCGCCCAACAATAGTGAAAAACTGATTTCTCCGCTCGGCTCTCCGACCATGCGGATTAAGCTGCCCCCATCTATTTCTGTGACTGGCAGCGGCCTGCTGTTAACTACCAAAGCAAATCGCTCCATACCCGCAAAGCTTTGCGCCATTGGATATCGAGGAATCTGCGCGAAGTCAGTTAGCTGGCCGATGGCCCCGGACTGCTGAGCCAATCCATAGAGCCCCCGTTTATTCACGAGGTCTCTTGTCTCCTCACTATGCTCCCCGTAGGGGTAAGCAAATAACCTAGGGCTAATTCCTAGTTGCTCCTCGATACGATTATTGCCTCGATCGATATCGCCGGCCATTCGGTTACGCCATTCGTCTTCAGTTTCATTATCTAAGTGGCGAAGCAAATGCATATGGGATGCCGAATGACCTCCTATTTCTGCACCATAGTCTTGCAGTTCAGCAAGTTCTGACCAGGTCATTACTGAGCCATACCCAAAATCTACTGCATCGCTTGATACGAATACGCTAAACGGCCAGCCTCGCGATTTAAGCAAGGGAAAAGCCTGTTCATATACTGACAGGTAAGCGTCATCGAAGCTGATAGCAATACTTCTATCAGGAAGCGAAATACCGGAACCAATGGCATGCAGCAGCTCAGTTAGCGGCAACACCGAAAAACCTTCCAACTCCAAATAATTTAGATGCTGTTCGAACTTTTCTGGCGTAACGCTTGTTAAAGCTGGAGTGGAATCGCTGACGTTGTGATAGAGCAATACTCTTGCATAATCATCTGCGCCAACTTCACCTGAAAATACCAGAGCTACAATCCATACTAGCCGCAGGTAAAGATGGGTGCGCATCTACGCCCTACTTTGCTCAGTAAATTCCCGATACTGAATAAGCATCGTTTTTATCTCCTCAACATAAGCTTCTCTGCGCTGAGAATAATAAATCAGACCTTCGGCTAAGGCATCAGCTGAGACTGGCTCACCACTATCTCTCAAGGAGGCACGTATAGATCTCAATTCCTCATAGCTATTATGAGTATTTAGGTTTCTCATATAGCTAAAGATGGCCGCTGCCACAGAATCGAATTTCTGAACCTCATTGGTCGCGCCTTCTAACCTTCGGGCTGGCACCAGACCGCAGCCGCTTGAGTAACACCATTGCCCGAAGAGATTATTTGCTTCTACGGCAAATCTAGAGCGCCCCCAACCTGATTCCTTTGCTGCCTGGACTAGGGCCAGAGAGACTGGTATTTGATCAACACGCTTGAGAAGGCTGACTAAAACCTCATTTTTTTCTTGCTGGTTCCAGTCCAATTTATATGCGTCTGCTAAGGCCAGAATAAATTGCTGTTCTAAGAGCGCTAGTGAATCCCAATCTGAAGATCTTCCCTGAATAGAAAGAAGCGCCCGCCTTTGTTCAAGAACAACCTCGTTATTGTATTCAACCATGGGTTCGATATAGCTGAAAAAGGCGGCTTTTAACTGGTCAACATTGGTATAAGCAGAGAAATCCGGTAGCTCGCCAAAATTGGGCATAGACCCGAAGTCTGGTATTTCTGTAGTCGCAAATTGGTGCGTAGATGGAGCTCTAGCTTGCTGTACTGAGGTAGAAACTACTGACGCGATTCCGATACCTGCCAATACGATAACCAAAATTATCCACAGAGATTTTGTTTCTAGCAGTTCTTGATAATTTTTCAAACCGGTGTCCCCCTCCATTAAAGATCAAACTCAGTGTCTGGGCTCAAGATTCTGAGAGACTGCAAATGCGGAAAACCGTCCGCAATCAGGTCGGAATCTGTCTGGAATGCGCTAAGCGCTGCTCGTGTGGCTGGTCCCATTACACCATCAGCTTCTCCAGGTTCATATCCTCGATCTATAAGTTCCTGCTGCATCTCTGTGAGATGGTCTCGAGTAAGTGCAGGTTGATCCGCAGGAGGAGTGGAAAACAAAGCGCCTGCACCCGCAATTCTATCTGCGAGTCGACCAACAGCAATTGCATAGGACTCAGATCTATTCCACTTCATTATTACAGAAAAATTGTCGTAAACGAGAAATGCCGGGCCGGTGTGACCCGCAGGAACGAGCACGGAGCCATTCATATGCGCCTGAGGTAAGGTGGTGCCATTAGTTTGGAGCAAGCCAACAGCTGACCAGGCATCCAAGCTCCGAGTATTCTCAAGCCCAGCCTCCAAATAAGAGAAATCTGTCGGCAGTTTAACCTCTCTTCCCCAGCGCTCATTGCGGTTCCAGCCTAGGTCCTGAAGAAAATTAGCTCCAGACGCAAGTGCATCTTGTTCGCTAGCCCAAAGATTTATTTGCCCGTCACCATCCCCGTCTACTGCGTATTGCCAATAACTCGACGGCATAAACTGCGTATGCCCCATGGCACCAGCCCAGGAACCCTCCATCTCGTCAGGGCTCAATGATTCACGTTCCAAAAGTTGAAGCGCGACCATAAGCTCTGAGGTAAAAAATGCACTACGCCGTGGATCACAGGCCAGAGTGGCTAGAGAATCTAAAGTGGGCATAGTGCCTAGATAGCCGCCAAAATTGGTTTCCAAACCCCAAAAAGCAATCAGGTATTGCCCAGGAACTCCATATTCGTCCGTGAGGGCTGCAAGAAATTCCCGATGCTGATTGTAGAGCTCGCGGCCCTTATCAATACGACTTTGAGATACTCTCAAATTAAAATAATGGGCGAAGGTTTGCACAAATTCAGGCTGCGATTTATCTAGCTCTATAACTCGATTCTGAGGCTGAAGGTTGCCGAGGACATCAACGATTACTCGTTCAGAAATCGATTCTTTTCTAGCTTGCTCCTGAAAGTCAGTGATGCAAACCCCGAAATCCATTTCCTGAGCAATAAGCATATTGCTTAACAATAATATCGGCCACGCCAAGGCGATTGTTTTCATTGAATTACCATACCCCAATTTGGATACCGATGGTTACATTGGCAACTTGGTTAGGCAAGCCCAATAGGGCCTTTTGGGTCGCAAACTTAATGAATTATCGGTATATTGCGGCCCTTAAAATCCCCTTATCCATAAGGAGCAACAGGCCCTACAAATGAGCCAACGCCGCATACTCGTCACCAGTGCACTACCCTACGCAAATTCGCCCTTACATTTGGGCCATATGCTCGAAGAGATTCAGACAGATATTTGGTGCAGATTCCAGCGACACCGAGGTAATCAATGCTATTACGTGTGCGCAGATGATGCCCACGGTACGGCAATTATGCTCAAGGCCGAAGAGGCTGGTATAACCGCTGAAGAACATATTGCCAAAATCCAAACGTTGCACGAGCGTGACTTCGCAGACTTTCATATCTCAGTAGATAATTACTATTCAACACACTCGGAAGAGAACCGTGAATTTTCCAACAGTATTTATCAATCACTGTTGGCCAACGGACACATAACTCAGAAGAGAATTACTCAAGCTTTCGATCAAGAAAAAGGTATTTTTCTGGCTGATCGTTTTATCAAAGGCACTTGCCCTCGCTGCAAGACCCTGGACCAATACGGTGACAACTGTGAAGTTTGCGGGGCTACATATGCGCCAAACGATCTTATCGATGCGGTATCAGCCTTATCCGGCTCAACTCCGGTACAAAAAGAATCAGATCACTTTTTCTTTGACCTGCCGCAGTTCGAACAATTCTTGCGTGAATGGCTAGCTTCGGGGCGGCTGCAAACTGAAATTTCAAACAAGCTTAGCGAATGGGTCGAAGAAGGCCTACAGGCTTGGGATATCAGCCGAGACGCACCCTACTTTGGCTTTGAAATTCCAGATCAACCAGGTAAGTACTTCTATGTTTGGTTGGACGCCCCGATTGGCTATATGGCGAGCTTCAAGAATCTGCTATCCAATCAGCAGGGCGCGGATAAGGAGCTGGATGCTGATGCCGTATTTGACGAATTCTGGAGAGATGGTTCAGATACTGAGCTCTATCACTTTATCGGCAAAGATATTATTAACTTCCACGGATTGTTTTGGCCCGCAATGCTTAAGTCAGCCGGTTATCGATTACCGACAGGCGTGTTTGCTCACGGCTTTGTAACGGTAAATGGCACAAAGATGTCTAAGTCCCGTGGCACTTTTATCAATGCACATAGCTGGACTAAACACCTTCCTACTGAGCCACTGCGTTACTACTATGCTGCAAAACTGGGTTCAGGTGTTGATGATATCGACCTCAATCTAGAGGATTTTGTAGCTCGGGTAAATTCTGATTTGGTAGGCAAACTTGTCAATATAGCCAGCCGCTGCTCAGGTTTTGTTCATAAGCTCAATGGCGGGTCCTTAGGGCCAACGATCTGGAACCAGGAACTCTGGGAGAAAGCACGGGTTGTTGGCGACAGAGTAGCCGAGCATTACGAGAATAGAGAATTCAGCCGTGCGGTGCGGGAAATAATGACTGTGGCAGATATGGTAAACGAATATATTGCGGCCAAAGAACCTTGGAAGCTCGCTAAGTCTGACGAAACTAGAACCGAGGCCATCGCAGTCTGCAGCGATGGCATCAACCTGTTTAGGCTACTTATGATTTATTTGCGCCCTATCCTGCCTGAGATGGCCGAGAAATGCGTCGCCTTCTTAAATGATGATTTGGATTGGCATTCAGAGCCAAAACCTCTTTTTAATCACGAGATCAGTGTATTTACACCGCTAATGAACCGCATAGAACCCAAGCAGGTTGAGCTTATGCAAGAAGAAAACCGATCAACAGCGGGCGCACCAGCCGCTGCGCCGGAAGCACAAGCGACGTCAAAGGATACCGCCTCCGATATTATTGAATTTTCCGACTTTGCGAAAATTGATTTGCGTGTTGCCAAAATCCTAGAGGCCAATCATGTTGAGGGAGCTGACAAGTTACTGCAGCTAACACTAGATATAGGCGACAAGACCATTAATGTATTTAGTGGCATAAAATCCCACTATCAGCCGGAAGACCTCAAAGGTCGCCTGACCGTTGTAGTAGCCAATCTACAGCCGCGCAAAATGAAGTTTGGCGTCTCCGAGGGTATGGTCCTCTGTGCTGGAGAGGGAGAGCAGCTTTGGTTACTTGAGGTCGATTCTGACGCAGTACCGGGAATGCCCATAGCCTAAAACTGGAAGCTTCTTATTACTTTTAGTTATTTCGTTTGAAGTTTATATGCCTTGATCGCAGATCGGACAGCTCGGATAATACGCGGTATTAAATACACAGCGGATCACACCGCTTTAGAGGCTTAGCATCTCAGTATGACTGAACTTTTTGCCATCTTGATCGCCACTGTACTGGTTAACAATTTCGTTCTGGTGCAGTTTCTTGGTTTATGCCCGTTTATGGGCGTATCTACCAAGCTCGAAAGTGCGATAGGCATGTCTGCCGCGACAACCTTTGTTCTGACCCTGGCTTCTGTCTGCAGTTATCTAGTTAACAGCTTAATACTTCAGCCCTTTGGTCTGGAGTTCTTGACCACCATATCCTTTATTTTGGTGATTGCCGCTGTGGTATCTTTTTCGAAGATGTTTATCGAAAAGACCAGCCCTATTTTGTATCGAGTACTAGGAATATATATTCCGCTAATCACTACCAATTGTGCGGTACTGGGCGTGGCCCTGCAGAATGTAACTAAGTCACATAACTTTTTTCAGTCAGCGCTATACGGCTTCGGTGCTGCGGTTGGATTTTCATTGGTACTAGTACTATTTGCGGCGATGCGCGAACGTATTACTGTTGCTGACACTCCGGTACCTTTTCGTGGTGCAGCTATCGGCATGATCACAGCCGGACTGATGTCGCTTGCCTTTATGGGCTTTGGCGGTTTGGTCTGAACGTGACCGGATTTTTTATCGAACACATTGTTGTCATCGCTATTCTGACGCTTACCGGGCTAGCGGTTCTGTTCGGTGCGATTTTAGGCGCCGCATCAGTTAAATTTAAAGTTGAGGGTGACCCCCTTATTGAGCAAATAGATACGCTGCTGCCTCAAACCCAATGTGGTCAATGCGGATATCCTGGCTGCAAGCCCTACGCCACTGCGATTGCAGAGGGCAAAGCCGATATCAATCGCTGCCCACCCGGAGGCCATTCAACTATCCAGTCTCTAGCAGACTTACTTGGTGTCGAAGCTATTCCCTTGGACGCTGAGCATGGTGTCGAAGCCGAAGTTAAAACGGTTGCTTATATCCATGAAGACCTGTGTATTGGTTGCACCAAGTGCATCCAGGCCTGCCCGGTAGACGCCATATTGGGCGCTGCCAAGCAAATGCATACGGTAATTGTTTCAGAGTGCACAGGTTGTGATCTATGTGTTGAGCCTTGCCCAGTGGACTGCATAGATATGCTGCCCGTTGAACAAGGCTTGTCTGATTGGGCTTGGAAGCTACCACCAACTAAACGTGAAGTATTAGGCAATATGCAGCCCCAAGATCTTATTGGTTCTGATCACGATTCAGGTCAAAACGGAGATCGAGCTTCGTGAGAAAGATCTGGGATATCCACGGTGGTGTGCACCCTCCTGAGAATAAAGCGCAATCGCTTCAGAATACGCTGAAGGAAGCGCCACTGCCCAGCTTAGTAGTCTTGCCATTAAGTATGCATGTAGGCGCACCAGCCATTCCCTGTGTTGCCATTGGCGACAGGGTTAAGCGCGGACAAATGGTTGCTAAACCAAGCGGTGGTTTCAGCGCAGCAATTCACGCAAGCATCTCTGGCACCGTAGTTGCCATAGAAGATCGACTTATATCTCACCCATCAGGTAACCCCGGCAGAGCGATTGTCATTCAGGGAGATGGGCTGGACGAGTTCGTTACCCTAGATCCGATAGAAGATTTCCGACAGGTCAAAACAGAAGCGCTAGTCGCTCGAATAAGTGAGGCAGGCATTGCCGGATTGGGTGGCGCTGGATTTCCCACTCATATAAAACTCAACCCGATTTCTAGTGTGAACACACTCATAATCAACGGATCAGAATGCGAACCTTATATAACCGCTGACCACTGCCTTATGCGTGAATTTCCGGATCAGTTAATCCAAGGCATTCAGCTGCTGGCCCATATTCTTGGCGAACCTAAGCAAGTACTTATAGGTATTGAGGACAACAAAGCGGACGCTATCGAAGCGCTGACAAAAGCGGCTGAGGATAGCTCTATAGAGGTCGTGACTGTTCCCACCAAGTATCCATCCGGTGGAGAGAAGCAGCTAATTCAGATACTAACCGGACTGGAAGTACCTTCCGGAAAATTGCCGGTAAATCTTGGCATTATGGTGCACAACCCTGGTACAGCTGTCGCAGCTTTGGATGCTGTTACCAAAGGAGAGGTACTTACTTCTCGCATAACTACCATTGTTGGTGAGAATTTAGAGCAATCCGGCAATTACAGAGTGCGCATCGGTACTACCTTGTCAGAGCTATTGCCGCTTTTAGGGCTGAATGTAGAAAAGACGCATAAGATGGTTCTGGGTGGCCCCATGATGGGTTTTGCTATGCCAGACCTGAACACTCCGGTATTGAAAATCACCAACTGTGTTTTAGTACCCAGTGCTGAAGAACTGCCTGATCCAGAGCCCGCACAAGCCTGCATTCGATGCGGTACCTGTGCTGAAGTTTGCCCGGCTCAGTTACTACCTCAACAGTTGTTCTGGTTTGCTCAGGCTGAAGATCACCACAACCTGCAAAACCACAATCTTTTTGACTGCATTGAATGCGGTGCATGTTCCTATGTTTGCCCGAGCAATATCCCGCTAGTTCAATACTATAGGGCGTCAAAGGGTGCCATCAGAGAGGCGGACCGGGAAAGAATAGCTTCGGATCGTGCTCGGCGTCGTTTTGAAGTGCGAAACGAACGCATTGAACGCGAGACTCAAGAGCGCGAGGTTAAGCGAGCTGCGCGTATGCAGGCCGCTAAAGAAAAGCAGGCAGCTTCTAAGTCTGTCTCTACCGATGAAGATATGGTTGCCGCAGCTATGGCCAGGGTTAAAGCCCAGTCCGCTGAGGAAGCCAAATCTCCATCGATTGATCAAACTCACCAGGTTCAGCGGCAATCTCTGCAGGACCGCGTAAAAAGTATTCAGAAGAAAATTAAAGCCGCTGATACTGATACCGACATTAAGCCTTTGGAATCAGAATTGGCGAACGCAAACGCACAGTTGCAACGCTTCGAAGATCAAACTTCGGTCTCCCTCATTGATCAAGCGTCTAACAAACCGATAGAGCCAGAGCCTCAAGACTCTGCTTCCGCCGCTATTGAGCGAGCAAAGCTTAAGGCTCTGCAGCAGGGAGAGCTTTCAGAAACAGAGAAGCTTGAACAAAGCCTAGAATCTTTAGCAAAGCGCATTGACAAAGCCGAAGATCGAGTAAAAATGGCGAGACTAGAAAGCTCTGATACGCTCGAAGCTCTAGAGAATGGATTGGAAAAACTACTCACTAAGCAGCAGGAGGCTCAGAGCCGTCTGGTTGAACTAGAATCAGAACAGAATTCAGAGCAAGAATCTTAATGATTATCGCGACATCTTCCTCACCACATACCCACAAAGGTCGCGCGCGCAACGCCAATGTATTAATGGCGGAACTTTTACTGGCTACGATTCCCGGGTTGGCGGCCATAACCTGGTTCTTCGGCTGGGGTACCTTCGTAAATGTAATTTGGTGCAGCCTACTAGCAATCACCATGGAAGCTTGCGTAATGAAAATGCGCGGCCGGCCGATTCTTTTTTATATAAAGGATATGAGCGCCCTGGTTACTGCCGTGCTATTAGCGCTAGCGATACCGCCCTACGCACCTTTTTGGGTTTCGGGCATCGGTATATTGTTTGCCATTGTTATTGCAAAACATCTTTACGGCGGGCTCGGCTACAACCCCTTCAATCCAGCCATGGTCGGTTATGTAGTATTACTACTATCATTCCCTGTTCAAATGACCCAGTGGGTCACTCCTGGCCCTATATTACCTGAAACTGCGGCTCTGCCCGACCTGTTGCAATCTATTAGTATTATCTTCGGATCTACTGTAAATACAGGCATTGACGCCATCACCTCGGCAACGCCCTTGGATATCCTGAAACAGAATAAAAGTTTGTTACTGGATCAACTTTACGTGGAACAAGCCGTTTTTTCTGAAGCCCGTTTAAACACTGTCGGCTTTGAATGGGTAAGCATTGGGTTCCTACTCGGTGGAATTTACCTGATTTTTCGCAAAGTATTCACCTGGCATGCCCCTGTTGGAATGTTGGTTGCCTTGGCAATTTTGCCATTGATGTTTTTTGATGGCGGCAGCTCGGCGTCCAAGGGTTCTAGTTGGTTCCACCTTATGAGTGGCGCAACAATGCTCGGGGCCTTCTTCATAATTACTGACCCGGTATCCGGAGCGACCAGCAATCTGGGGCGCCTACTATTTGGCGTTGGCGTTGGCGTATTAGTTTTTGTTATTCGATCCTGGGGCAGCTATCCGGACGCTATAGCGTTCGCCGTTATGCTAATGAACTTTGCTGCACCCACAATCGACTATTACACGCAGCCGCGCACCTATGGTCACAAAGAGCGTAATAAGGTCAAAATTGGAGAGGAATCAGAATGACTAATTCTGACCCTTCCAAAGTAGCCAGTTTTATAGACCGACAACACCCCGCGGTTAACAATGCATTTAAGCTGGGCGTATTTGCAGTGATTGCCGCCGCTATTTTAGGAGGCACCTTCTCCAGCACGGAAGAACGAATTGCCATATCTCAAGCCATAGTGGAACAACGTGCATTACTTGATGTGGTTGACTCACTGCCTTTGCACAATGTGGATATTGAAGACCGTATTCCCGTGCCGGAAAACCACCTGGCATTGCTTGATTTGGAGTCTGGTGAAAGCATTCAGGTAGTTCGAAATAATTCCGGTGCTGCGGTTGCATTTATAGTGCCAAGCGTGGCCCCTGAAGGCTATTCAGGTGGCATCCGCTTGTTAGTGGGTATAGATCTTGAAGGCTCCGTTACCGGTGTTCGAGCGACAGAACACAGAGAAACACCTGGGCTTGGCGATAAAGTAGACGCGAAGAAGAGCGACTGGATTTTTGGTTTCACGGGTAAATCTTTAGATAACCCACCTAACGGCTGGGCCGTGAAGAAAGACGGCGGTACTTTTGATGCATTTACCGGCGCAACCATTACTCCCCGCGCTGTCGTAGCGCAGGTCGAGTCAGTTTTGCTTTTTTATAGGGCGTATCAAGCCGACTTATTAGCCTTGGCAAGTGACGCTTTAACTCAGAGCGCTGTATTAGCTGACGCGCTATCAGTGGACGCCGCATCAGAAAACCCCCTATCAGAGAGCCCCTTATCAGAAGCAGAGGCAACCCCATGAGTGATTATGCAGGCATTAGCCGTGATGGCCTATGGAATAAAAACCCGGCCCTTGTTCAGCTGTTAGGCCTATGCCCTCTGTTGGCGGTTACCGGTAGCGTGGTCAACGCGCTCGGATTAGGGCTAGCAACCATGCTAGTGCTAACCGGTTCTAATATCGTGGTTTCCTTAGTCAGAAATCGAGTTACGGATGTGATCAGGTTGCCCGCCTTTGTGATGATTATTGCGGCCTTTACCACTTGCACCGAATTGGTGATGAAAGCCTTTACCTTTGAGCTCTATCAAATATTGGGCATTTTCATTCCACTTATTGTCACCAACTGCACCATACTCGGACGAGCCGAGGCCTTTGCCAGTAAAAACCCTGTTCTTCCCTCGGCGGTAGACGGGTTTATGATGGCCATGGGGTTTGGATTGGTACTAGTGGTCCTCGGCGCTATTCGCGAAATACTAGGTTATGGCACTCTATTTGCTGATATGGATTTACTTTTTGGACCCATAGCAGCGAACTGGGAAATTGACCTACTCCACATTGAATCAGGACTGCTAATTGCGGTATTGCCTCCTGGTGCGTTTTTGATAACAGGGTTTTTGATAGCCCTAAAGAATATAATTGACGACAGAATTGAAAAACGACGTCTGGCAGCCGCTGACCCGCTTATAGCAGGCAGCAAGCGAGTGCGAACCACTGGCAATATCAGCTAAGAGTTTTTATATGAACCGAGACGATCTAAGCAAGCAATGGCAGATGAATTTGGCTGAGGTAAGAGGTCAGTACGAAATTGGCACCCTTACTGAAACAGATATGAACGCCGACCCATTTGTGCAATTTGCCGAATGGTACAGCGACGCTGAATCTGCCTGCCGATACTTTCCCAACAATATGATTCTGTCCACAGTCGACGATAGCGGTGCGCCCTTTAGCCGTGTGGTTTTGCTTAAGACTATGGATGATAAAGGCTTTGTATTTTTTACAAACTACAACAGCCGCAAAGGACAGCAGTTACAGTCTAATATTGCCGCCTCTATTACAATTTTCTGGCCGGAGCTTGAGAGACAGGTAAATATATCCGGTTTGTCCGAGAAAGTGACTGCCGCCGAGTCAGATGAATACTTTGTTACTAGGCCAAGAGGCAGCCAAATAGGCGCTTGGGTCTCAAATCAAAGTGAGAAAATTGCCAGCCGAGAAATTTTGACGCAGGAAAAAGATCGCCTTGAAGAGCTCTATTTGGATAGGAAGGTACCCAGACCTCCACATTGGGGCGGGTTTCGCATTCTGCCTTCACGTATGGAGTTTTGGCAGGGTCAGCCTGACCGTCTGCATGATCGCTTAGAATATGCACTTAATGAGGATAAATGGGCCCTTAAACGTCTAGCACCCTAGGCTTTCTCGGATGCGGGTACAGATAGTCCATTAGAAAACCCATTGGAAAGTAAAATCAAGTCGTAAGCCGGCTCTTCGTATGGATGAGTTTCGAGAAGAGCCTCTAGAACAGCCGCTAGTAAAGATTCCCCAACCAAAGTCTCTAAACGCCACTCGCCAACCTGCTCTATCTGGTTTTGCTTACCCAAATAGGGGGCACTGCCCTCTAGGGGCCTAAACTGGCCTTGCCCAAGACTTTGCCACGAACAACTATCGTAATTACCTTGTCGGCCCGCACCAGCATCAAATAACGCCTGCTTTAGAAGTTCTAAATTCGCTTCCGGAACAAAAATTACTAGTTTGTATTTGCTACCCATATCACACCTTGAACATATTGAGCGAAGCCAGTTCACATTCTAGCAATCTTCTCACTGCATTCTGATCGAATTTGGTTATATATGTGACCTTCTGCTCAGACACCGATTTTGTCTATATGAATAAAACTCTATGTATTCCACTGTCTATTCCGATAATAACTGCGGCTCTATTAGTCGCAGTTATTAGTCCGCACGCGCATTCTGAGTTAAATGGGGAACTGGAAGTAAATGGCTACGGTATTTATGAGGAATTTGGCGCTGCCCTCTACGCCCTAAAGTTGAATACGCTCTCACAAAGCGATACTGCTGCTGAACTACTTGAGAATAACCAGGTCAAAATCCTATCCCTGAAAGTTATAGCCAATAGCCTAGGTCAGCGTCAGTGGTGCCGGTTTTGGACTCAAAATATTGCGATCAATATTTCTAGTGCAGATTTGGAGCGGCTAGCTGATTCACTGCTGGATATGTGCGACCAAACTGCAACAGACTTAGCTCACGGAGACCATATTGAATTCCGCCGGTTAACCTACCGCACCACTGAGTTTCGGGTAAATGGTGCAGAGGTATCTCTGCTCGAAGGTGAAGGAATATTTGAGGCCTTTTTATCGCCCTTTGTTGATCGCTCGCCGGTTAGTAGTGAATTAAAGCTTGGATTGCTAAGTAATTCCTCTGAAGAATCAATAGCGGCTTCTGTCTACAGTACCACCCTGATTTCAGATAGCCGGCTAAACCTTGCTCAAATCTGGGCTCCCGAACCTGAGCTGGAACCAGTAATTCAGCCTGCTGAAGTGCTTCTAGATTCGGGACAAATATTTTCTGATGTGGCCTTACCTCGTTCACTAGAACACCCACTGGCGAAAATTTCTCAATCCAGCAACGCTCCGCCAACACAGGCTTGGTCACCCAACTTAGACAATAACCAGCCTATGAGATACGAAACTGCTAGCCTAGTAAGACCAGAGTTTCTAGCTTCCTACGCCTTCATGCCCTCATCTGTGTCGGAAGCGCATAGAAGTAAAGATGGTGGCAGTCGAATATTTAAGACTCCTCGCGTATCTCTAGTCGAAATCCAGGAATATCAAAATATTTCGCTTCAAAAAGTTTACGAAAATATAATCTATCCCTCCATGTCTTTACGAAGGAACCACCAAGGTAGCCTGCGACTAATGGTTCAGATTGATAAAGAAGGCGGGATTCAGAAAATAGATTCCCTAGAGTTTACTGATTACGATCGACTAAACGAAGCCGCTGAAGAAGCAGTTGCTATGGCAGCTCCATTTGCTCCGCCGCCCCTGGAGTTTGGAGAAGAGTTTTTTGATCTACTGCTGCCTATAACGTAAGGACTGTGTTTAGCTAGCTATAGGATTTTCCCTGAAATTGAGAATAGTAGTTCTGTACTGCCTCCAAGTCCTTATCGATATCGCCCGTTAGTTCAGCATATGTTCCCAGAGAAATAGTTTTTGTAGCGTAGTCAAAGCTTACTCTAAGTACGGGAACCTTCGCTTTATAAGCCACCCGAAGAAATCCGCTCTTCCAGCGTTCTACCTTTTTACGGGTACCTTCGGGCGCTATTAGATAATAGAGCTGGTCACGCTGTTCAAACTGATCAACTATTTCATCAACGGTATTCCTCGCCGAATCACGATTTATCGGCACGGCGCCCGTGGAGCGCATTAGCCAGCCTGTTGGTCCTTTGAAAAGAGAGTGTTTTGCCATATAGGTTAGCTGAATGCCCAAGGCTAGTAGGGCCCCTATGCCAATAATCCAATCCCAGTTGGATGTATGAGGCGCGGCAATTAGAAGTACCTTTTTGTCTGTGGGGAAATTGCCAACAAGTTTCCAGCCCCCAAACCTAAGCATGCTTCTGCCCACAGCTCGCAACACAGGGCCACACATCATGGGCGCATCTTGCGGAACTTGAACTTGGAAAGGGCTTGCCATAATGATTCTCTAGATTTTCAGTTAGTGTTCCCGAGTAGCCAGAAACTCCACTTTCGGGAAGCGTTCTAGGGCGAGGGATAAATTGACGCGGGTAGATGCCAAATAGGTTAGGTGGCCTGCACCATCTTCCGCTAAAGCATCATGAGCACGGCGCTTGAACTCCTCAAAAACGGGATCATCGTCAGATTCGACCCATCGGGCAGTATGGATATTTACCGGCTCATACAACGCCTGAACTTGATATTCATCCTTCAACCGAAAAGCCACAACCTCAAACTGTAAAACACCTACAGCGCCAACAATAATTTCGTTATTGCGCAATGGAAAGAAGACCTGAACCGAGCCTTCTTCTGAAAGTTGTTGAAGGCCCTTTCGGAGTGCTTTCATCCGTAATGGGTCTTGCAAAATAATGCGTCTAAACATTTCCGGCGCAAAGTTCGGAATACCGGTAAAGCGAAAGTTTTCGCCTTCGGTAAATGCGTCCCCGATTTGAATGCTTCCGTGGTTATGCAGGCCAATAATATCACCGGCGACCGCTTCATCTACCTGCTCGCGTTCACCTGCCATAAAGGTAACTGCATCGGCAATCTTGAGACCTTTACAGGTACGGGTCTGATGCATCTTCATGCCTTTGGTATAGGTGCCTGAGCAGATGCGCATAAAGGCGACTCTATCCCGATGTTTGGGATCCATGTTTGCTTGAATCTTAAATATAAAGCCTGAAAACTTCTCTTCGTCTGGGCTAACTCTGCGCTCAGATGTTTCACGCCCCAAAGGGGCTGGCGACCACTCGACAAAGTCTTCCAGCATTTCTTTTACACCAAAATTACCCAAAGCCGTGCCAAAAAATACCGGGGTGAGTTCACCCCGCAAGTAGGCTTCGACATCAAACTTATGAGTAGCTCCGCGAACTAACTCTATCTCCTCTCGAACATCATCTATGTATTCGCCCATAAGCTCTGCAGCCTCGTCAGAATTAATGCCCTCGATACGAACATCGTCTGGTATACGGCTACCCTGCCCCTGCTTGTAGACGTGAATCTCGTCCGTATAGAGGTTGTAAACACCTTTAAGCTCTTTTCCCATTCCCAAGGGCCAATTAATGGGCGCTGCTTGAATATTTAAAACCGATTCGATCTCGTCAAGAACATCAATCTGGTCCCGCACCTCTCTATCCATTTTGTTGATAAAGCTAACTATGGGTGTGTCCCGAAGACGACACACTTCCATAAGTTTGATAGTACGATCCTCAACGCCCTTCGCTGCATCTAGAACCATGAGCACGGAATCGACCGCAGTTAGTGTCCTATAAGTATCTTCAGAGAAGTCTTCATGGCCCGGAGTATCCAAAAGGTTTACAACCCGATTTTTATAGGGGAACTGCATCACTGCAGTGGTTACGGATATGCCACGCTCTTGTTCAAGAGACATCCAATCAGAAGTGGCTTTTCGACCATCTCGTTTAGCTTTTACCGCACCCGCAATCTGAATAGCGTTTCCGAACAATAATAGCTTTTCAGTGATAGTTGTTTTACCAGCATCAGGGTGGGAAATTATTGCAAATGTGCGTCTACGCCGCATGGCGTCTAGGTATTCTTGTGAGTTCATATAAGACAATTTAAACTTATGTACACATATATGTACACATTAATAGAGGTATACCCAGCACTCGCCAGATCACTGGCGTGCATTATAAGTCTTTCTAGTAGGCGAAGTAATATAAGAGCGTATCGAAGTACCATCTCGTTATATTTCCAGCCTCCTAACTCCATCAGTTCGTGCAGACTGGTGCCAGCCATTACATGCCCGCTTCAGCACTCGCTACGCCTCAGCTAAAGCTGAGCTTGCGTCACTGCGCGGTCTGCGCTAATAGCGGCATGGGGAGTCTCTGAGCCCGCTACAGGCAAAGTCATGCCTAGGGTTAGTCATCGCCAACTCATCGGTATAGCTTCTCATGTATTCTCATGTATTCTCATGTATTCTCATGTATTCTCATGTATTCTCATGTATTCTCAGGCTGGTAACGGTCTAGCCAAAAAAGGTCTGCTCCATGAAAGAAAAATCACTTGTATCTAGGTTAATAACAATCTCAGCGTTGATAATGATATTGGCTCCTGCAACGGCACTATCGGCCGATAGACCCAATATTGTTTTACTGATTTCAGATGATCAGGCTTGGTACGGAACATCAGTGCAAATGCATCCTCAGATGCCGAATTCCAAAAGCGATTTTTATCATACGCCCAACTTAGAAGAGCTGGCTGCCCAGGGAATGCGTTTCTCCTCAGGTTATGCCCCCGCAACAGTTTGTTCACCAACCCGCGCTAGCCTGCAAACTGGCATGAGCCCAGCTAAAAACTTGTGGACCAAAGCGGCTCCTACTAAGACTGCCGAAGATAATTATCCACTAATTCCTATGGTTCACCGCCGCTCGCTTAGGGACGAAGAAATAACTATAGCTGAGGTACTTTCAACTGCAGGTTACACCTCGGCGCACTATGGAAAATGGCATATAGATGGCGGTGGTCCCGAAGCAAACGGCTACGATGGGGGAGATGGTAATACTTCCAACCAAACAGCTTGGCCACTGAATGATCCAGATAATCCCCTGGACGTTATCGGTATGTCGAATCGAGCGCTAGATTTTATGCGGGCTGCAGATACTGCGGACACTCCCTTCTTTGTGCAAATCTCCTATTACCCCCTACACGAGGAAGGCAATGCGTCTCCAGAAACTGTTGCCAGGGTTGAGGCTCGCGAGCGAGGTGTTGTGCACGATAGCGTGCTTGTGTCGGCCATTACTGAAGACCTAGATGTTGGCGTCGGTGTAATTATGGAAGGCCTCGAAGCGCTGGGCCTTAGCGATAATACCTATCTTATTTTTATGGGCGACAACGGACATAGAGACAAAGACAATCCTATCGGTAGCAATACGCTCGAAAGCCAGGCACCTCTAATGGGAGCCAAAGGCAATGTCTCTGAAGGCGGTATACGGGTGCCCTTTATTATTAGCGGCCCCGGAATTGAGTCTAATTCATGGTCCCATGTGCCGGTTGTTGGCTACGATTTTTTCCCTACTTTTGCTGAATGGGCCGGAATCGAAACCAACCAACTGCCCGAAGGTATAGAGGGTGGGAGTCTAGTGCCGCTGCTTGAAAATCAGGGTTCTGGAGAAATTGTTCGCCTAAACGAAGGTTTGGTTTTTCATTTTCCTCATTACCAGGCTGGCGGTCCTCAGTCTTCTATTAGATTGGGAGACTATAAGTTGATCAAGTACTACGAGGGCAACCGAGTTGCGCTTTTTGACCTGTCTAAGGATATTGGTGAGCGTCACAATTTGGCTTCTGATATGCCCATTAAGGCAGCTGAATTTGAGCATCGCTTAGATCGATATTTGGCTTCGGTAAATGCGCAAATGCCGCAGATCAACCTCGATTTTGATCCCGAAAAAGCTACTGAGACAAGCACCGGTGGCCAGCACAGCACCATTATTCCTTACAATCCTGAAGACGATCCTAAGCACATTTATTTCCCTCATCTGGTGCCGGTGATTTATTCAATTCCTTAACCAGGCTCGGCGACTTCGGTATTTCTGCCTAGGCGAGTTGGCACCTAATACAAGGGGTTAAGTTAACACCACGAGGATTTTCAATCCTTGTGCCGGCATATTAGCAACTGTAAGAAGAGCTGTTTAACGAGCGTTGCCGGAAATATCAGAGCAGTACGCACACGTAAGCTGCCCGACCCACCTCCACAAGGACGTAGCGCGGAGATGAAGGCCGAGCGAGCTCAGATTAGAGCAGCGTTTAAGCATGGCTCACCTGACCTTTAGGGCAGGACTTTTCCTCTCAAGTATTGAAAAACGGACGGATAGGCTATTGAATGTATCAGGGGCGTATCCGAGCTAGCAGCGAGATAGCAGGAAAACCCAAATCAGAAAAGCGCTTAGGCGCGGGATCTTTTGGCGTTATGCGCCGCACAGGAAATGTAGCTATGAAAACTTTTCGCGAACTTTACATCCATCTACATGGAACCGACGCTGACAAGTTCAAGGAAGACCTTACTGGCCGGTGTCAGGCTCCTTGGGAGCGTCGTGAAGACAAGGAAGAAGACGCGGGATACTTGGGGGAAATGCCTCTGTGTTTTGAGTTAACCGGAGATACAAGTATTCCCTCTGCGCTGTTGTTCATGTTTTCTACAGATGGAGATAGTTGGTATGTCTCAAACATAATTCCAAGCGAGGTAAGTGAACTCGATCATAATCAGTACAATATTGTTCTAGAGCATTTCTTGGAAAATGTTGTCCGCCCGGCCGTTGATGGTTCAACGATAGAAACTGAAATCACTAGCAACGAAATAAGTGTAGGTAGCGTTGCCGGAGATGAAGTAGAAGAAGCGCTAGTGTATTTTTCTACTGGCGCCAACAAATCGACAGGAACCTCTCATCCCTCTGATAGAAAGCGATGGTTTGAATTCTTAGTACTAGCGAATGAAGCACGCTCGGAATTGAATGCAGATCTTGTTATTCGTGCTCTCATGGAATTAGGTTGGTCCGAGGACGGAGCATATGAGCTAGGCAGTCAATTTGAGCGCGCCGATGGATTATTATCTTATGTTCAGGAGCGTTAGTTGTGCCGACAAGCTACGGCGATGCGTGCGCATTGATTCTTGGTGCGCCTGCGCCTGTCTTATATTTGGATACGTGCATATTTCTTGATATTGTGCGGGCACCAGTAAGAGAAAACATAAGCTCAGAATCTGCAAGCCTCGCTCAGGAGCTTCGCACTAGATCCTGCACAAACCCTAGATCCATTTGGCTTGTAACAAGCGAAACCGTACAAACGGAATGGCACGACAATATTGACGAAGTAAAGACAGATGTCGAGCGAAATATACGCAAGCTTGAATCTAAGAGGAGGCATTTTTTATCAGCAGCCCAAGCTGTAACAGGCTCTATATATCCGCACGGTCAAATCGAAAGCGCTCTCAATTTATTAGTCCAATTAGAGGCTGCGTCGGAAGCGCTCCTTGATGCCTGCGTAATTGTAACGCCAGACGACGCTCATTTGGTCGGAGCTATGAACAGAGTAAAAAGCAACCGCCCACCGGCTAAGCGTGGTAAAGCTGAGCCTAAGGATTGTGAAATCTACGAGTTATTTTTTAGCCTTTGTAGAGACCTTCGAGCCGGAGGAATGACCGAAGATTTTGTATTCGCCAGTTCCAATATAAATGAGTTCGGGACCGATAACTCTGGTGGAGTTCAGCTGGAATTGAGTAACCTAAATGCCAAATATTCCAGCGATATCCCTTGGGCGGTTGCTGCGATTGATGGGCGCACATAACACAGCGCTCATTCGGCTGATTCGCTATTCTTAATCCGCAGGTTTTTCAGAAATAGCTCATCTGCCTACGACCCCAGTACTCCTTTCGTAAACCCAGAATCCGAAGGTACCCCCCCGCACTCCAATTAATCCATTTAACACAACACCCACCCCTCACCACCTTACTCAAGCTCGGCATCAATCTAAGTCCAGCCATTAAAGAGCTCCGCTCACGAATCGAAGTCGGCACCCTGAGAAGGCCTTAGCTGAACAATATCCGAGTTACGAACGACGTAATTTATAGCCTTCTGGCGCCTAACTAACCACCCCAAGTGTCTGATATCGCCATTTATTCCTCTCTTGTGTACATACTATTTTTATGTGCGTCGGCTCTTGGCTTTTATGTACACTTTTGTGTACACATTTCCGTTGGCTTAGCTTGTCTTAGTATGTCCCAAGTTGACCTACGCTGGGAAGAGGAAATATAGAAATGGTAAGGCTTTGAGTGGGAAAGTGTCCCGACTTGTCCGAGCTTGTTATAGGGGGCTGTTATTTGGGTGGGAAATAATGGCAAAGGTTCGACGCTTTTTATAAGCCTCTTGATAGCTGGACATAGATACTTTTTAAGTCATTAGAAAATTTAGGGGCAGATTATACGGAAGCACGGGCGCAGGGCGAAGCTTTCTGCCAAAGCATTCAAACTAGCCCAAGCCATGAGCAATAGTCTCAATCCAATATCTTTATTCTAGCTTCTATTCAACAGTATTATGGCGCACCGCGGCATCTTGATCGCAATCCCATGCAGATAGCTCATAACCGGGTTTTAGCAACATCTCTCCGGTGACGCTAACTCTGTCGGTTATACATCTAGGATCTTCAAACCTATACTCCACACTAAGGCTCATACCGTCTTCAGACAGTGTGTATGTCTCAACTAGATGTTTTTGATCCCCCTCTACCCAATCCCCAGACAGTTTCTTCAAAGCCTCTGGTATCAATACTCAGAACATTACCCTTAATATTGCCAATGGAATGACCCATTAGGCTGGGCTGTATATTGCTAGGGTGCTCAGGCATTCCAAGGTGAATAACACGTTTGCCATCGAATTCCTCGGACCAGATATGCAATTCTGTATTGCCGACGCGCTCAAAACCAACAGGGAACACCGGTAAAATGCTCGAGGGAATGGACTCGGCTTCGCAGTTGAGTGCGGGGTCATCTAATCCACTAAATTTATCTCGAATCGCTTGCCCTGCAGGGGTAAATGGCAAGGTCGCGGGGCGGAAGCCTGCAGCAACATTCCGGCTGCCAAACACCAGAGAAATCAGTAGAACCCTCGGTATCTAGGCTAGATAGCGTTGCGCCCCCTGGCGGTATTCCAGCGGATCGGTAAGAAGAACCATCGGACTTAGTGATGGCATCGATAAATAAAAGCAGTTTTCGATCGTTTCGATCCAGGATCCCGGTAACGGTTACCTGTTCACCCACTTCAAATAAGCCTGCGTGCCAGCCAGCCTGTTTCACGCTGGATACTGAGTTTGCTTCGAGTAACCATTCTACGGTCTCGCCCGACTCACGCATAACATCTAAGGTCAAATAGACATGGGGATTGCGGTACCCATAATTGGTAATTCGGCCCTATAACTCTAGTAAACTGTCCGTCACAAAGTTGGTACGCGAATGATGTGTGTACCCGGTAGTTGCGACAGTTAAAGCCAAAACTGCCCTTAAAAATAGAACGCTTATTCTAGACATACTTCCCCCTTTTTTCTTTTATCGTTTTAGCGGAGCAGAACCATCCCCTATTACTTTATCCCCTGATGGTTTACGTCGCTTGCCAATATTTTTTTGATCACGTTTTCGTACTTTAACCTTGGTCTTTTCAGGCTTTTCCGTATAGGTACCGTAAATCGGATGTTTGCTCTCCGACTTTTTTGCCAGTGCGGCGGCTTTCTTTGCCTTTGTCTTTTTCTTGCTTACCTTCTTTGGGCCTTTAAACTTACCTTTTAGCCCTTTGATATTAACCTTCTCGAATTTTGAATTTAGATATCTTTGGATGGACTCACTTAGATTCCATTCATAAGCGGCTATCAAAGAAATTGCCCGCCCCTGATTACCGGCTCGCCCGGTACGACCAACTCTATGAATGTAATCATTACCGGAGTGCGCCATGTCAAAGTTGATTACTAGGGTGACATCCTCTACATCCAGGCCTCTAGAAGCCAAATCAGTGGCGACCAATATTTCGACAGCACCCGTGCGGTAGAGGCTCATGACTCTATTACGTTCGTCCTGTGTCATCTCGCCATGAAGTTTATTGACGCGAAAATCGGCACCTAGTAGCTCGCATATCTTGTCCACTCTAAGGCGCTTATTGGCAAATATCAGAACCTTGCCTTTGCTGTGCTCAGTGTCTTTGCCCTGCTCTGCCAAAATGGAATGCACCAGCTTTAGCTTGTGCTCCTGATCATCAGATAAAACTATTTGGTGCTGAATACTCTCCTGTACCGCGCGACTAGCAGACAGCCCTACTTTCTCTGGTTCTTTTAAGATCTCTTTGGCAAAGGTTGATACGCCGCTGTGCTTCAAAGTGGCTGACAGCAATATAGTTTGCCGTTGTTTCGGGCAAGCTTCAATTATCTGCATGACGTCGTCGCGAAAGCCCATATCGAGCATGCGATCCGCTTCGTCCAACACTAGGTAATTTATGTCTTCCAGATTGGCCTGCTCACTTTCAAGAAGCTCTTTCAGCCTACCCGGGGTTGCCACCAATATCTCTGGTTCCTTGCGCAGTAGTGCGGCTTGGAAACGAAACTCCTGCCCACCGGTAATAGTTACCGATTGCGTATGGGTTGCGTCAGCATATTGCTCACAGATTTTATGAACCTGGTGCGCCAACTCTCGTGTGGGAACCAGAATCAAAGCGGCAGAGGTATGAGGCCCCTGTAAGTCCATCAGCTTTTGAAAAAGAGGAAGCAAATAGGCCAAGGTCTTACCACTCCCTGTTTCAGCGTCTACCAGAACGTCTGAGCCAGACCGAATTAGTGGAATAACCTTTTCTTGTATCTCGGTAGCCTTTGTTAGCTTGCGGGTTTCTAGTGCTGCAACTAAGCGCGGGTGTAGATCAATTTCGGAAAATAAAATACCAGTGGCCTTCAATATTTAGCTCGGTCGGCCATTATAGAGAAGTATGGCTTCAGCAACTCATAAAAAAACGGGCACTCTGTAAAGAGCGCCCGCTGGGCTTTCAATAAGAACGACTCAGAGCATTTGAGTTATTCAGGTTATGAAAGTTACTCGGGGCGCTGGTTATTGGCACCAGCTAGCTCAACACAATTATAAGGAGTGTAAGGTGCCGACGACATGGCCATGTAATCCACGCCCTCACGCACACCGACAAAATATGCCGGGTCAGTAAGACGATAACTTCTAACCAGTTGACTGGTTTCTGGATCAAGGTAGAAACGCTCAGCCACATGCATATCAGGGGAATGATGCACGCCGCCCTGATGAAGCAATAAACCTTGCTCAAAACCAACGGTATCCACTACCAATACATCATCTTCCCAGTGTCCAATCGAATGCCCGCCAACGCTAGGTTCGATATTCTCTGGGTGCTCATCCATATCCAAATGAATAGTGCGGACAAAGTCAACATATCCGTATTGCAGCCGGATGCTCTCGTCAGCTTGATCAACATGATTGATATGCTGATCGTGGTTCCAGCCTTCAACAATATTAATTGGATGGCAGCCTAGAGCTGGATCGTCAAATCGAACGTCGTAAGCCTCTGCGAGGGCTAGACCAGTCTCAGTTAGTTCATAGCCGCCCCATGTAGGGCTACCTTGCAAGTTGGGCGGTGGCTCACCACCTTTTGAACCGGGACCAAATGAAAGCGTAATCCATGCACCACCAAAATTGGGCAGGCCATTACTTAACCGCTCCATTCGACCCTCATCGACAGCCACCACATCCAAAGCGGCACCCTCCGCTCTCAAGTCTCGTGTCGGTCCAACCGCAACCCCGTCTGAAAAACTAATGGTATCCATCACGCAGACATTATCTTCGCGGCGCGCGGGCGAACCGGTTATATCTATTGTCTGACCTGGCAGGAGGCTTTCCTGTGTCCAGCCAGCTCTTCGCAGCAACGTCGCAGAGGACATTTCGCAGCGCCAGTTCACAAGCTCGCCGCTGTCTTCAGTCACATCAAAATAGATATATGAATGTGGATTTACAAACTTCCAATCTACAACTACCGCATTTTCAATGGATACATCTTTGGAAAAGTCAAAATGTGGCGCGGCCGAATGATGTGCCGCCGCATTAACTGCCAATCCTGATATGCATACCGGTACCAATACCGATGCAAAAAATCTTAACCCTTTCATGTTTTTACTCTTTAGTTTTAAAGAAATTTACTTTGCTTATTGTAAGAGTGCTTCTAATTAATAAACCCCTACATTCAATTTAAAAATGTAAAGATTAAGGAAATATTTATTTAGCGCATTCTCAGCTCTCTAATTCCTCAGCGGTAATGGCGTAGCGCTGATGGTCTCTCCATTCGCCACGTACTTTTAAGTATCGAGGCGATAAACCCTCTAGTCGGAAACCCAATGAAGATACCAGTTTTATTGATTTGGTATTACCCGGCTGTATATTCGCCTCAAGGCGGTGAGGCTTTAGCTCATCACAAGAATGGGCAATAACTAACTTCATCGAATCTCTCACGAGACCTTTACCATCAAAGGGCAAAAATGCGCAGTAGCCCATGTATGCCGACTGAAAAATGCCCCGTACTATCCCCGTAAGACTTATCCAAGCCACTAGATCTTTATTCTCGTCCACGCAGAGGAAACCGTAATCGTTTTTTGAATCGTATCGGTTCAGCTGGGCCAGGAACTCCTCTGAGGTTTTCGGGGTAGTTACCCATAGATCGTGAAGTGATGCACTCCGCAGTGAAGCCTCTATTAGCCTAGATTCGTGCTGAGGCTCCAATGGTTCAATGGTTCAATGGTTCAATGGTTCAATGGTTCAATGGTTCAATGGTTCAATGGTTCAATGGTTCAATACTAAGCATGTGTCCTTCTATTCATTTGGCTATTCGTTTAACTCTGCTAGCAATTGCTCGCGAAAGTTCAGAAGCGCTGCAGAGATACTATCTTTAGAACGAACAAAGCGAATGGTAGGCACAGGTACAGAAACTGCATAGATACGCCCCAGTGGATCTAAAAATGCCGTGCCTACGGCACAAATGCCCTCGGTATGCTCTTGATCATCAGCGGCGATTGTCGATACCCGAATAGACTCCAATTCTATGAGTAATTCCGACAAACTAGAAATCGTGTTCGGAGTTTCTTTGAAAATACCATCCTTAAGTAGGTTAGCTACCGCCATATCATCCAGCAGAGACAATGCAGCTTTTCCGTTTGCGGAGCTAAACGCGGGAAAACTCGAACCTATGGCCGATACCGCACTTAGACGATGACTAGCCGGAATTTGATCGACAAATACCATCTTGTCGCCTTTGGGCACAGACAAATCAACGGTCTCGCCAGTTGCCTGTGACAACCGCTCCAAGTGAGGGCGAACAAACTTAGTAAAATCAAAATTGGTATTTGCGGCCATTCTTACAATCGCTGGGCCCAGCGTCACCCGGGCATTGACTGACGCTGCAATTAGTAAATGTTCTTCGGCAAGGGCGGTTACTATGCGTTGAACTGTTGAACGCGGCAGATTTACTCGTTTTGCAATCTGCGCCAGACTCAAGCCATCTTTTTCGTTTTCTAGTGTCCTCAAAATATTGGCGGCCCTGGCAATAACCTGAATACCGCCTCGGCTTTTCAACTCTGTATTTTCTTCGGTATCCATATCTTTTCGTTCAGTCTCTGTATAGATAAAATCCAATCTGACATCCTATGTTCACTATTGCCAACACAGCCCAATTGACCGTATAGTGGCACACTAAAACCACAATACGATGCAATGTCAAATAATCTAGCTCGGTGAACTAGGTATAAAGGGCATCTAACTAAGCTTATCGCTAGTAGGCGTACTTAGATATATGCATTAGGTTTTAACCTTGTGATAGGCTTACTAAAACCAGCTATCAAGCTGGATTATGGGATTTAATTTCTAGTTTTTTAAGTGGGGGAAGTATGAATACGGGAATACTCATTGCTGTACTTGTTTACGAAGTAGCTCTTATTTTAGGGGTCGGGATCTGGATTGCGAGACGTGAAGCAAACCAGCCCAAACATGAGGGTGATTTCGCCCTCGCCGGCCGCAAACTACCGGTTCCTGTCGTTGCTATAACACTAGCCCTGACCGTTCTCGGCACCGCCCATATCCTGGGCGTGTTTGAAATGACCTGGGGAGTCGGTGCATCTGCGGTCTGGTTCAGTATCGCACACGTTATTCTTTTAGTAGTTGTTTGCCTTTCTACCGGCCTCTGGGTCAGGCGGCTGGGCCTAACCACGGTGCCAGAAATTCTGGAGATGCTCTATGGGCCTGCGACGCGGCTATTCGTCTCTTGCACCATGGCCGGCGTTATTTTCGGAATCTTAACTATTGAGACTCAAGGCATCGGTATTATCTTTGCCTCAATGACTGGATGGGAAATCAAGAATGGAGCCATTGTCGGCGGAATGTTGGGTATTTGCTACGTAGTTTTGGCGGGTATGAAAGAAATTGGCTGGCTCAATCTAGTCAATGGTGTGGTGATGTACATCGGATTGATTCTGGCGGTCATCTTTGTTGCGCTTGCCCTTCCCGGCAATGACTACAGCAGCATTATGGAGCACTACAATACCCCTGAAGAAGTCCACAAACTGAGCATCTACGGGACGCCCGGGATATTCTTGACCTTTTCTTTAGGCTTTGTAATCTCGGTGGTATTTAGCCAGAGTATTAATCAGATGCTGATGCAGCCCTGCATGTCTGCAGCTAGTGAAGAAACCATCCGCAAAGCACTTTGGTGGGCAGCCCCTATTAACGGTTTGTTTGGTGTGTTTGCGGTTGTGCTTGGCCTTACTGCGGCGGCAATTCCAGAATTCGCAGCTCTTGGTCCGAAAATCGCGACAACGTCAATGTTGATTGACCTATTGCCTGGTTGGCTATCAGCCATACTTTTGGCTTCTTTCTTGGCGGCAATCTTGTCGACCTTCGCCATGACCAGTTTGGCGCCTGCGACTATCGTTACTGTCGATATATATAAAAATCTTTACCGGCCCAATGCCTCAGAAAAAGAACTGACCTTGGTTATGCGAATAATGATTATCGGTTTAGCCCTAATCGCTATGGCAGTGGCAGCGTCCTTGCCGCCAATACTGGCCGCTATGAACTGGTTGTTCTCCTGGCTGGTTCCGATCTTCTGGATAGTGATGTTTGGTCTATTCTGGAAGCGTAATACCAAAGTGGCAATGGCCACCTTGATCTGTGCTTGGATTGCTAACTCCGCATGGTCCTTTACCTCAATTTCGTCGGTGATCGGCTGGCCGACGGATATCAATCCCTACATCACTTTACTGGTTACGCTAGTTATTGGAATTACCGGCAACCTGATTATGAAAGGCGAGCCCGGGTTCTTTAAATCAGATGAATATCGAAATCGTGTCGCCCAACAAGCGGCTTCAGAAGCCGCAGCTTAAAGGGGAGAAAAGTTATGTTTTGGAATATATTTTTAAACTCACTAGTTTTGATCGTCGCCATTCTCTTTGTAGGCTGGGGTATTTCACGTTTCCTAGAGCTGTCTCTTATACACATCTCCGAGCCCACGAGACCGTACTAGATCTCGTATGCCGTCTTCTGCTTGAAAA
>CAJXYP010000019.1 GCA_913063225.1 uncultured Cellvibrionales bacterium | reverse complement strand
ACATCGTTTACGGCGTGGACTACCAGGGTATCTAATCCTGTTTGCTCCCCACGCTTTCGCACCTCAGTGTCAGTATCTGTCCAGGTAGCCGCCTTCGCCACCGGTATTCCTTCTGATATCTACGCATTTCACTGCTACACCAGAAATTCTACTACCCTCTACAGTACTCTAGTCTGCCAGTTCGTGATGCAGTTCCCAGGTTGAGCCCGGGGCTTTCACATCACGCTTAACAAACCACCTACGCGCGCTTTACGCCCAGTAATTCCGATTAACGCTCGGACCCTCCGTATTACCGCGGCTGCTGGCACGGAGTTTGCCGGTCCTTCTTCTGTAGGTAACGTCAGGGCTAGTAGGTATTAACTACTAGCTTTTCCTCCCTACTGAAAGTGCTTTACAACCCTAGAGCCTTCTTCACACACGCGGCATGGCTGGATCAGGCTTTCGCCCATTGTCCAATATTCCCTACTGCTGCCTCCCGTAGGAGTCTGGACCGTGTCTCAGTTCCAGTGTGGCTGATCATCCTCTAAGACCAGCTATAGATCGTCGCCTTGGTAGGCCTTTACCCCACCAACTAGCTAATCTAACGCGGGCTCATCTAATAGCGAGAGCCGAAGCCCCCTTTCTCCCTTAGGACGTATGCGGTATTAGCTTGCGTTTCCACAAGTTGTCCCCCACTACTAGGTAGATTCCCACGCGTTACTCACCCGTCCGCCGCTCTACTCACCCGAAGGTTTTCGCGCTCGACTTGCATGTATTAGGCCTGCCGCCAGCGTTCAATCTGAGCCATGATCAAACTCTTCAGTTTATATCTTTAACCTCTGCCGAAGAGGCAAGAGGAGACAGTTTCACAGTTGCCCGTGGCACTATCTAAGAACTTGGCCAAACGAATTGGCCATATATTCGGAATGACATATATGGATTCTTGCGTCTGATATTTCGTATTGTTCGAAACATCTCAGCAAGCACCCACACGCATTGCTTGATCAAATTTTTAAAGAACGTCTCATTCGCTACTGCGGTGAGGGCTGCGTATTCTAGTCAGGTCGGCTCTGGAGTCAACCAAAAAATACATTTATTTCTAGGATGAAAAATCCTAATTCCTAAACGGTGCAGCTAGCTCTGTTTCGGAGAGCGCGCATCATACATTCAAATTTCGATTTGGGAACCCCTCAACCCAAGTTTTTGTAGTTTTTTTGCAAAAAAAATTCAGCTTTCGTTACTCAGCCCAAAAGCAAGTGATATCAGCTCTTTTTATTAACCAAATATTACTATTCCCAACTCGCCTGCTTGCCCTATTCCTTTCGCCCTTAGTGAAAAAACTAAAAAACAATTCTGAGAACCAGTACTACGAGACAGTCCTCAGTAGAAGATATATTGGTTTTTCGGAATCACTGAACAACTTTTAGGTTCGCTCAAGGAGCCCCGGATCGATCTAATCGGCAAGACAGCTCCACTAATATGCATCACCCTTTGCTCTACATCGACTCAGGCGGATCTATTCTCAGGCATACCCGAGGGAGAAAGCCACTGGTTTCAGGATCACTCCGCAGAAATGGATAGCGACCCATATAGCTTCGAGGGCCTCAGATTTAACGCCAGTGATTACCATTGCTATTACTTAGATAGTGAGCTGACCGGCCTTCCACAAGCTCAGCTCTCTTTCATAGATATTGCCTACAGTCGCCAAAGGAAAAAGCAGCGGGACCTTCAATCCGGTGGACAATTCACATCCGGCATCAGCCGATGCTTGAAACTCATTTTGAATCAGCAACCACCAATCTGATTCTGTATTGGCAGCTAGCGGACGGCGTTTTTTGGCGCTGACGTCGAAAGAACTGGTAGCTATATGAACGCTAGACAGACAGCGAACGATGGTTTAAGTAAAGATACTGCTGAATTGTCTTCAGCTATACCATTGGCCTTTATGTGTGCCCGCTTTGATCTCCCTTTTACTGGTTGGTATATAGAGGGCGACCCCACTTGGTTAAATATGACGGTGGTAGGTATACCGGCAGTGCCGGTAAATTCGGCTGGCAAATGCACCCTCTGGCAGATTTCGGCTTAAACATCGGCTACCGCGAGATGTCGCTACAGGTTGAAAACTTTGATGGTATTAGCGCCGACCTAGATATATCGGGGCTCTTTGCATCAGCCACTTTCCACTTTTAGCGGCTACAAAAAAGGTCGGCTAATGCCGACCTTTTTCTATTTTTCGACTATATCCTAGCCATGCCCTAGTCAGAGAAAATAGCTATACCGAAGAAACAAGGCTCAACGTTACACTCATACATATCAACATCAATGGTATAAGCACCATCTCTGCGAGGTGAAACACTGACGATGGGATAGTCATCTTCAAGAAAATCCTCATCGACCATATCTCCATCGTCATCCATTATGGATAAATCGATATCGTCGCAATCTTCGTCACATACACCGATTATGGTGTAATCAGTTCCGCCGTCTAACCAGAAGGTCCAGGAATACGTATCATCTTCATCCAGCTTGCCAACCACATAGCTTTCAACACTGTAGCCGTCGTCAGTGTAGTCGTCGTGCCAGTCTTGAAGCTGATCCCAAACATCATCTGCATAACTTTGCGCCTGCAGGCCTGACGAGATAAATGGGATAAGTGCGATTAAGCTAAAAAGCTTCAATTTTTTGATTATTATTCTCCAATATTTTTTATAAAAAATATCCGTTTTATCAAGACCTGATAGTGACGCTTTCCTTTTGCCACCTGATACTACCTGAAACAACAGGCTTGCCCTGATCATAACCCCGAGAAAACCCTATTTACAACTGCGGATAACGAACTTGGTCCAGAATCACCTACAATGTCGACCAAATAGAGACTCAAATGCGCATTTATACGCATATCCCCAAATATCGGAGTAATCATCATTGGAATCCTTCGTAATCGGCCAGAGATGGGTGAACGACGCAGAACTGCAATTAGGCTTAGGGACACTGATTTCCCACGAGGGTCGAACCATTACCTTAATGTTCGCCGCTGCCGAAGAAACAAGAACATATGCAACCCATAGATCGCCTTTAAGCCGAGTAAGGTTTGAAGTGGGCGAACTAATCAGAAATCAGACAGGAATAGAGATCACTATTGCTCTGATTCAAGAATATCAGGGGCTGTTCAGCTATCAGGGTCAGACCGAAACAGGCGAAGAAGTCACAATCCCGGAAGGAACTCTCGATCCCCACACGCAGTTTAATTTGCCCAACCAACGGCTTTTCACTGGTCAGATTGACCGACCATCACACTTCGAGCTGCGCAGAAAAACTGCGCAACTAGCCGATCACCTGGCTCACTCTGAACTTCGTGGTTTAAACGGCAGCCGCACCAGCCTAAT
Source organism: uncultured Cellvibrionales bacterium (assembly GCA_913063225.1). Lineage (GTDB taxonomy): Bacteria > Pseudomonadota > Gammaproteobacteria > Pseudomonadales > GM7GCV1 > JABJGI01. The sequence continues at coordinate 62,576 of CAJXYP010000019.1, read as the reverse complement.
ACCGCACCAACTATATATAGCCAACGAGGTAGCTAAACGCCATGCACCCAGAGTACTGCTCGCTGACGAAGTTGGTCTGGGCAAAACTATTGAAGCGGGATTGATTCTTAACTATCAGCTGACCTCCGGTAGAGCGCAGCGTGTATTAATACTTGTACCCGAAACACTGATTCACCAGTGGCTTGTAGAAATGCTGCGCCGGTTTAACTTGCACTTCAGTCTCTTTGATCAAGGTCGGATTTATAGCGAAGACGAAGAAATTGACACTCAAGAGAACCCTTTTGAAACAGAACAGCTTGTAATTTGCAGCATAGATTTTCTTGTCGAAAACCCCGAAGCTCATCAGCTGGCTTGTGATGCTGAGTGGGACCTTCTTATAGTCGATGAAGCACACCATCTAGAATGGACGGAAGAATCCGTCAGCACTGAATACCAATTGGTAGAAGAATTATCGCAGCGCTCGGAAGGCTTGTTGCTACTTACGGCAACTCCAGAACAGCTCGGAAAGTCCGCTCATTTTGCCCGTCTTCGCCTGCTTGATCCAAGTCGTTTTCACGACTTCGAGACCTTTGTAAAAGAAGAACAATCCTACGGCGTTATCGCGGAGCTGATTGATCAGCTCGAAGAAATGGAATTGAAAGACCTTGCCAAAGACGAGTGGCAGCAGAAGCTAACCCAATTCGACTCTGAACTAGCGGATGAGGCCAAGCGACTCGTTAGTGAATCTGATCAGAATTCAGAAGAAAGCTCTGAGAATCATCGAGAATCTCTAGTAGATCATCTTTTAGATCGTCATGGCACCGGGCGAGTTTTGTTCAGAAATACCCGCAATACTATTAAAGGCTTTCCCGGGCGCAAGCTACATACTTACGCTCTCGAATGCCCCGACGCCTATGCATTGGACCAAGAAACAAGATCTGAAATACCGCTTAAGGCACTGCTGCACCCAGAGGTACTGTATCAACTGAGCGATGAAGATAGTGGCGCACAAGGTTGGACAAGTTTTGACCCCAGATTGAAATGGCTTTTAGATTTCCTATCTGCCAATCGCAAGAAAAAAGTATTGGTGATAGCAGCTAGTGCGATCACTGCCCTGGATATAGCCGACGCCATCCGCATGAAGACTGGAGAACCGCCCGCCGTATTTCACGAAGACATGAGCATAGTTGAAAGAGACCGGGCGGCGGCCTATTTTGCCGACACCGAATACGGCAGCCAAAGCCTTGTATGTTCTGAAATCGGGTCAGAAGGCCGCAACTTCCAATTTGCACACCACCTTGTGTTGTTTGACCTGCCTTTAAACCCGGATCTGCTTGAGCAAAGAATAGGTCGCCTGGATCGCATAGGCCAAACCGATACTATAAATATCCATATGCCTTTCTTAGAAGGAACCGCTCAGGAAACGTTGGTAACTATCTACCATCAGGGTACCAACGCATTTGAAAATATTAGCGTCGCTGCCCTCAAGGTATTTGGCGAATATCGCTCCGAAATCGAGACAAGCCTTCGCGAGAGCAAGATTGAAGAAGGCTTGCTCGCCACGTTGCGCGCTCGCCATGACGAACTCGAACAAGAGATTCTTGCAGGTAGAGACCGCTTGCTTGAATACAATTCTTGTCGGCCGGGCAAAGCGTCTCGCCTTATGCAACAAGCACTCGAACAAGACAATGGATCCGAAGTATCAGCTTTTATACAAGAGTTCTCGGATATATTTGGAATCGAGCACGAGATTCAAACCAATCAAACCGTTGTACTGCACCCAAGTGACAACATGATGGCGCCTTTACCGGCCTTGCCTGATGATGGCCTGACTATTACCTACGAACGGGATATTGCCCTAGCTCAAGAAGACCTGCACTTTATGACAGCAGAGCATCCGTTGCTTATACAAGCAATGGATAGCATCCTAACCAGTGAAACGGGAAGTACTTCTCTTGTATCCATCAATTACAAGGGAGTTCCCAAAGGAACCTTGCTGGTGGAATGTATTTTTACCATCGAAGGTATCTCAAGCAGAAGTAATCAATCCGCAAGGTACCTTGCCAGCACCAGCATTCGCACCGTATTAGATCAACAAAAACGCCTGCACACTGGGCTGACCAGTGAACTGCTGGAGAAACACAAGCAGCCGGTAAAACGCTCTATCGGGGCGAAAATTGTAGCCGCTCACAGACCAGTAATTGAAGATCTATTGAATACCAGTAAAAGAGTCGCATCAAAGCAAGCTGAGGTAATTCGCCAGCAAGCATTGGAAGTCGCTAAAGAGGATATGCAATCGGAAATTGAGCGGTTACACGCTCTAAAACGCGTAAACCCCAATGTACGCGACGATGAGATCCTTCATGAAGAAGAACTACTGACCCAAACCATTCAGTCTCTAGAAAGACTCGACTTTAAATTAGATGCTATTCGTATTTTAGTAAATACCTAAAAACGAATGCCTAAAACTTGTAAAGGTGATAGCTCTTCTTACCTAAGCGCACTACAAAATAGGCGTCATGAAGCGCGTTCGCGGCGGTGAATATTTCTGGCGCCGCCATATTTTGATCCATTCCGATTGACTTGCCGTTCACCAATACGGCATTTCGCTGAAGAGCGTCCTTTACCTGACTACCGTTTTTAGCCAGTCCAGACTCTACAAAAAGACTGGTAAGCGGTTGACCTTGCAAAGGGCCCAACTGCGATGCGGGCAGACCATCAAGTTCCAATTGTTGACAGTCTGATGCTGTCAAAGAGTCGAGCTCGCCAGAAAAGAGCGCCTGCGTAATACGCTGAGCCGCGGCCAGGGCCTCCTCTCCATGTACTAGCCTAGTTACCTCAGCAGCCAATATTGATTGCGCCTGAGGCTTACCTTCAGCTTCTTTGTCGGCACGCTCTATTTCAGTTATCTCATCGACAGTTAAGAAGGTGAAATATCTCAAAAAGTTATAGGCGTCAGCGTCAGCGGCGTTTAACCAGAACTGATAAAAGCTATAGGGAGAAGTTTTAGCTGGATCCAACCACACCGTTCCGGCTTCGGTTTTTCCGAACTTTGTACCATCAGCTTTTGTGATCAGGGGCATAGTCACGCCAAAAACTTGAGCGCCGTGCATGCGCCGAGTCAAATCTATACCGCCAGTAATATTGCCCCACTGATCCGAACCACCGATCTGTATGGTGCAACTGAGCAATTTATAGAGTTCGGCAAAATCAAAGGACTGCAAAAGCATGTAAGAAAACTCGGTAAAGGATATGCCGCTACCTTCCCGGTCGATGCGTTGTTTTACGGATTCCTTTTGGATCATGCTGTTGATCGAAAAGTGCTTGCCTATGTCTCGCATAAAGTCGAGCACGGGCAGGTCACCTGTCCAATCATAGTTGTTAGCCATGATGGCAGTGTTGTCGCCATCAAATTCAATAAATTGTTCTATTTGAGTGCGTAATTTGGCGCACCAAAGGTCGACCGTTTCCTTTCCGTTGAGCTGCCGCTCTGCCGCCTTGAAGCTTGGGTCACCAATAAGTCCTGTGGAACCACCCACCAGGGCTATAGGTTGGTGCCCAGCCAACTGGAATCGACGCAGCATAATTAGAGGAACCAAAGTACCTATATGCAGACTGTCTGCAGTGGGGTCAAAACCACAATAGACAAGTCGTGGCTGCTCCAAATGCTCATCTAATTCTGCTTCCGCCGTGCGCTGCGCGATTAGCCCACGTGCTTCAAGATCCCGTAAAAGGCTATTGGTCATTTATTGGTATCCAATGCTACTTGCGTATTAAACCACCGAATGATTCGCATAATCAGTGATTGGGGCGGCTACATTAGCCGAATCCCTTGGAAATTCAACACTTAGACCTGAAATACCTAGGGCTCAAAATACAGATAATGTTTTGTGTATTTTTTTATTCTTAATTACAATCACTTAAACCAGCAACCACGAATTTTCATGAAGTCTCAAGCGACCAAACTCAAAAAGCGAAACGAAATAGATTATTTCGCTGTTTTTGTGCGCGGGAGAAATAGAATATTACATCTGCTTACTCCACATAAACTGCGTATAGGCGCTGGTTTTTCTGGTGTAGCGTTAATCGCCTTAACCGCACTGGTAGTCCAGGGGTTCCCTTCAGAAAACATCTCCCCGGAGTATGTATCTTCGCAATTAGTAATTTCTTCCGACGAGAGTCAATCTAGCCCGATTGAGATCGAAGTACCGCTAGCCTCTAGCCCTGAACCCGCTGATCTGGATCCTTATGCAAATTTGGATCAACAGGTCACCAAGGTTCGATCAGGAGACTCCCTATCCTTGATTTTTGACCGCTCTGGTTTTACGCCGAGACAACTCTACGAAGTAGTCTCTCAGTCAGAACACGGGAATGAACTGGGCCGACTTTATCCTGGACGAGAACTAACTTTTTATTCTAATGAATCAGGTGACCTGCTTCATTTTGAATATCGCATTAACGCGCTCGAAGCTTATCTGGTCGACAAAACTGAAACCGGGTATGAGTCGTATCATGAAATTCGTCAGCCGGAGTCTTATTCGGTTCTAAAAAGCGGCGAGATTCAATCGAGCCTCTATCTAGCCGGTTTAGATGCCGGTTTGTCCGACAGTCTAATTATGGAACTGGCGGGAATTTTTGGCTGGGATATCGACTTTGCTTTAGAAATTCGAAGCGGCGATACCTTTAGTGTCATCTATGAAGACCAATACCTTGATGGTGAAGCTATTGGCCAGGGTAATATCCTAGCCGCCGAGTTCACTAACCAAGGACGTAATTACCGTGCTATTCGCCATACAGACGATGAAGGCAGAGGTGCTTACTACACGCCTGAGGGCGAGAGTATGCGTAAGGCCTTTTTGCGTACTCCACTGGATGTTTTTTGGATCAGTTCGCATTTCAATCCCAACCGAAAACACCCCGTCTTAGACGTCACACGCCCACACCAAGGTACAGACTACGCAGCTAATAGCGGCACTCCAATTCGAGCAACCGGTGACGGCAGAGTGGCTTCAGCGAGGTATAGCTCGAGCTATGGGAATGTTGTTGAAATTCAGCATGGGCAAAACTATAGAACCCTTTATGCCCACATGAAGAACTTTGCAAATGGCATCCGTACCGGATCAAGTGTTCAACAAGGCCAAATTATCGGCTATGTCGGACAAACTGGTTTAGCGGCAGGCTATCACCTTCACTATGAGTTTGAAGTGAATGGTGTTGTACGAAACCCAGTGACTGTTGACCTGCCAAACGGTATCGCACTTTCCGCGGAACAATTGTCGGTGTTTAAACAAGCCTCAACCGATTTGATAACCCTATTAGACAATCCAGCTATTCAGTACGCAGAAGATTCCTCGTCTCAAGAAAACCGAAGCTAAGCCCTAACATGCCTGCCAGACCAGCGATTTACCTAGGCTTAATGTCCGGCACCAGTGTTGACGGCATTGATGCGGTAGCCATAGATTTAACCGATGAGGCTATTGCCCACGATGGAAGGATATTGGGCCACTGCTCCCTTGCCATCCCCGCAGATATAAAATCCCGAGTAATCGCCTTGTCTTCACAAGCGACCGATTCCCTGTCAGAAAATCTGGACTTGGATTACCTGCTTGGGCATCTTTTTGCGGATTGCGCCTTGGATTTAATACAACAGCTCGAACTAAAAGCCTCTGACGTGCAGGCCATAGCCTGCCACGGTCAAACTATTCGCCACAGACCCCCTGTTGCGGGATCCAATCTCGCCCAATCAAGCTATAGCCAACAAATTGGTGACGCCAACATAATTGCAGAGCGCACCGGCATACAAGTAGTGGCAGATTTCCGACGAAGAGATATAGCTGCAGGAGGGCAAGCTGCGCCGCTACTGCCAACTTTTCATGCGCATTGGTTTGGCGAGTTTGAACAACGCAAGGTGGCGGTAAATATCGGCGGTATGGCAAATATCAGTGTGCTCGAAAGTGATCGATGTACCGCAGGATTTGATTCCGGCCCCGGCAACGCGCTAATGGACTATTGGTGTGAAAAAAATACCGGGGCAGCTATAGACATTAATGGTGAGTGGGCAGCTCAGGGTAAGGTAAACCTGAAGCTACTCGACCGACTTCTGTCCGCTCCCTACTTCGACTTATCTGCGCCAAAAAGTACTGGCAGAGAGCTTTTCAATTCCGGCTGGTTGGAACAAAAAATCAGCGGAGATGTATCCCCTGAAGATGTTCAAGCCACTTTGCTAGAACTAACCGCACAAAGCATTTGTGCGGCAATCAAAGCCTACGCCCCGGTTTGCGGAGAAATCATTTTGTGTGGCGGCGGGGTATACAACGGCACACTGTTCCAGCGGATTGAGGCGCTCGCAAACACTCAGGTAACCAGCTGCGCTGCCTACGGGTTAAAACCTGAACAGGTAGAAGCGGCGGCCTTTGCCTGGTTGGCAAAAAAACGTATCGAGAATGAAGTGGGTAACTCTCCCGCGGTTACAGGTGCTGAAGGTTATCGCGTATTGGGTGCCATCTACTCCGCTTGATTTGAGCTCTTTGGCAAGGGTGCTAGAACCTTTTATATCGTAAAGTCGCATAACGATCGGTGAGCTTGTACCGTGATTTTACTGCACACGAGGTAAGAAAGATGAGATTCGTAGTATTCGTATACTTAGTATGCTTTTCGATCAGTTCGTTTTCACAGGGTATTGATAGCCATCTACGCGATTTCCCTAGCGTAGATTTATTCGAAGAATATTTGGATGAGAGTAAATCTGATTGTCTCAACCGGTCTATGGGTGCTACTAGAGCGGTGTCTTGTTACTCTGAATACTATAATTCCTGGCAGTTCGAGATGAATTATTACTATGAACTTTTGATTACCGAGCTTGAAGGGAAAAATCTGGAGTTATTGGAATCTACCCAGCTCGTATCGATCAATTATCGGGACGTGACTATTGCGTTTAATTCGGTATTGCTAGATAGAGTATATGCAGAAAAGCGAGGCACAATGTATACGGCAATGAGAGCAGGTGATGCCTCTAAGATAATCACGCCAATAATTAGAAGTAGGGCCTTGCTTATACAAACATGGTATGAAGATATAGTTAGTAAATCATAACTGCCTTTGTATCTTATCAAGCTATCTGGTTTTGTTGTTGACCAATTAGAAGCACGCCAGCTTTAGTAGACATTCTCTTGATTAGTCAATCAACCTAAACATTTCCGCTTCTTGGCGCTTCCGGGTCGCAATCAGTCGCTGCGCTCAAATCCCAAATCAATAACCAAGACAAAAGAATTAGGCTGATTTTCGTCGAGATGAGATCAGGGCCCCGTTTGAGCTTGCTGAGCGGAAAGGTATTTATTGGGGTTGAGCGCACAGGGAAGTGCGCGAAAGTGCGACCCGAGCAGGAGCGAGTGAGCACGACCCTAATAAATGGCTCGGAGCGAGGGCAGCCGTCAGGCCAAGTGACCGGGATGCCTTTTCTTTTGGTTCGTTTCTTTGGGCAAGCAAAGAAAAGAACGCCACCCGTGGCAGCGGAAATAGTCAGAGATACAAAGAGAAAACGTTTTACTGAAACAAATTTGTCTAGTTAGACAGAAAAAGAAGCCCCGCACCCACATGTTGTGCTGGCATTTGGATTGGTAACCACAAACCTCGCGCCTTCAAGTCCTTCCTGGTAATCCAGCTGACATCCAACTAGATACTGGAAGCTCAAAGAATCTACCACTACCGAAACACCATCTTTGTTAACCAAAGTATCGTCTTCGTTTAGGGCTTCGTCGAAAGAGAATCCGTATTGAAAGCCCGAACAGCCGCCACCAGTCACGAAAACCCGCAACTTCAGTTCCGGGCAGCCCTCTTCTTCCACCAAAGCACGTACCTTGGCTACAGCGGAAGGACTTACATTAATTGGAGTGGGGGTATAAACCTCGGCAGACATATTTTCTAACGTTTTATTTCTAGGCGTAGAATTCTCTCATTACCTGAGTATTTTAGTCAAGTATTCGCTAGAACCTTATTGACGCCACTATCAATTGCATCTGATATGCCAGAGGAAGGATTGGAGTCCTTGGACGGCCCGGAGCGATGCACCATGTTGCCGCTAATTTGAGCGCCCTTTTCCATTTCAATCAGGCGGTAATGAACACTGCCCTCAACGACCGCTTTGGCCGCGATATAGAGTTTATCTGTTGCGTAAATATCTCCATTGACACGCCCGTTTACTATAACTCTAGGAGCCTGAACCTGACCTTCGACTACTCCATACTCAAGAATAGCCACCTCTGATTTTGCACCCTCATCAGAGGAAATATCGCCTATGACACTGCCTTCGATATTCAGGAAACCGGAAAAATTAACCTTGCCATGTACCGAGGTATTTCTCGCGATAAGCGTTACGGATTTTGTGCCACTATTTTTACTTGAACTGCCTAACATTTAGTTACCCTTATCTGCTAGCCGGGAACGGCCAGTCATAGGTTTCTGTAATCGAGCCACTGTTCGCACTCGCCAAATCCACTTCAACCATCCATTCGGTAGGTTTAAAATCTGCTGATAAATAGATGATCCCATCCATCTGTTGGAAAAATATAAACCCAAGAGCTAATTCTGCGCCTCCATCGGTCAAGTCCGCTAGCCCCAAATTTGTATACTGGTTCTCATTTTCGGAAATTACCTGAAGTCGCACTGCACCAGTCACTCGCGGGTGGTCTTGAGACTTTTGCCCAATTACCAGGGAATACCTATACGAGCCGGACTCTGCCATAGCTACGAGCTCGGCCGACTGAATAAAAACACCCTGACTGCTGATAGAGGGCTCCATCAGAGATAAATAGAACTGGATTTCAGACTGAAGTAGCTCGTTGCGCTCACGCCAATTAACTAGTTCGTTTTGCAGATGCTGTTCTGCCTCATCATCCAAGAGCGCTGCAATCAGTAAATTGGCGTTTTCCTGCTCGGTAAGGTCCAAATCAGTGCGCAATATCGAAAGTCTGGTTTGCAAATCGAGATTCTGGTCCGACAGCACTCTTTGTGTTCCGCCGAGATACCATTGGGCTCCGTAATAAGCGGCCACTGGCAAAGACAGAATAAACAGCAAAACTGCAAAACGGCGATACCAACGATGCCAAATATTTACGCGTACTACGTAAACCCGCTCGGCATGAATTCGATGTCGTCTAGGCATTTCTGATTTTAACCTGGAAGCATTGCTGGCGACTTAAGACCAGTGCCTTCATCAATACCACACATCAGATTCATGCACTGTATTGCTTGTCCGGCAGCACCCTTGGTCAGATTATCTTCTACGGACAGAACCACTACCCTATCGCCTCGAATATGAATCGCCAGCTGGCACTGATTTGTGCCTTTTACAAAACGGGTTTGAGGCTGCGATCCACTGGGTAAAACGTCAACAAAGGGTTCACTGCTATATCGACTTTCAAATATCGACTGAATATCAGTTAAACCAGAGTCGGCTAAATCAGTGCTAGATAAATCAGCCACTACCGTTGAATGAATACCTCGAATCATCGGTACTAAGTGCGGCAAAAATAAAACTTCCGCAGGCACATCAGTATCCTTCTGGACATCCCTCAAGCCCTGAATAATCTCAGGTTCGTGTCGGTGTCCAGCGGTAGCGTAAGCCTGAAAATTTTCAGAAGCTTCGGCCAACAAATAGGGAACCTTGGCATTTCGGCCAGCGCCACTTACACCAGATCCGGAATAGGCAACTATGCTCGCTGGATCGATCAGTCCATTTTCCAGTAATGGAATCATGGCCAGCTGCACGCTAGTCGGATAACAGCCGGGGCAGGCAATCAAGTTTGCCTCAGCAATGGCTGCTCTATTTACTTCAGGCAAACCATAAACGGCTTGCGCAATATATTCTGGAGATTGATGTGGCTGACCGTACCAATGTTCCCAAAGCTTTTGATCTCGAATTCGGAAGTCGGCGGAAAGGTCGATTACTTTTATTCCTTGGGCTGCCACCTGTTTCATCATCGCCTGAGCGACACCATGAGGCGTGGCAAAAAATACCACATCAGGCTTTGCCTGAAACAAGTCAGATGGTTCTGAAAAGGCAATATCCAAGTGCCCCCTTAGGTTAGGGAACAACTCAGTAACCGGCTTGCCAGCTTCCGAGCGAGAACTGACAGCGACTATTTCTACCTCTGGATGACACACAAGCAATCTCAAGAGCTCTGCTCCTGTATAGCCGGTCCCACCTATAATCGCTGTTCTAATCACTATATCGCTCAGTTTAGCCTGAAAAGCAGCGCATTATCCCTTAACCGGCGGTCTCTGACCATTAGATGCGTACAATTGCTAGAATGTCGCCTCGCTTAACTCAGACAGGCTATTTCCTTTGGAAGGTTCACCTTTTCTTGCATCAATATATCTCTGGCTCAAGGCATTCCATTTGGTTGCCGTTGTGTGCTGGTTCGCCGCCCTCTTCTATTTACCTAGGTTGTTTGTTTATCACAGCATGGCAGAAGACGAGATAAGCAAAAAACGATTCATAATTATGGAGCGCAAACTCTATAACGGTATTGCCACCCCTGCCATGATAGCGACCATTTTACTCGGCTCACTCATCGTTATGGCAGTGCCCAGCCTGATACAGGGCGGATGGTTTTACGCAAAAATATTTTTGGTAACCATTGTGGTGCTCTATCACATCAGTTGCAGTGGACATATGATGAAACTGGCGGAAGGCGAGAATACCAAAACTCACGTCTATTTCCGTTGGTTCAACGAGTTTCCGATTCTATTACTTATTCTTATTACCATACTGGTAATTGTTAAACCCTTCTAAATATTGCAGTTCAGCTAGTAATTACAGGCCCATTAATGTCAGTTTCAGAACAACTTTTCCAAGAAGCCCAACGATACATTCCTGGCGGCGTTAACTCGCCCGTTAGAGCATTTCGCGCAGTGGGAGGAACTCCCATATTTTTCGAAAAAGCCAAAGGCGCATACCTTTACGATGTAGAAGGTAAACGCTATGTCGACTATGTATTGTCATGGGGTCCTATGGTGTTGGGTCACGCCCATCCGCAGGTGATTCAAGCCGTAGCAGAGAAAATCCAGCACGGCCTAAGCTTTGGTGCACCTACCGCTATCGAATCTGAAGTAGCCAAAGAGATTTGCAAGCTCGTGCCAAGCATCGAGTTAGTGCGCATGGTTAGTTCAGGCACAGAAGCCACCATGAGCGCGATTAGACTGGCCCGTGGTTATACCGGTCGCAATACGCTAATTAAGTTCGAAGGCTGCTACCACGGTCATTCAGACAGCCTGCTGGTTAAGGCTGGTTCTGGTGCGCTTACCTTGGGCACTCCTAGTTCGCCTGGAGTCCCCGCTGGAACGGTAGAACACACTATTAACTTGCCCTATAACGACTTGGAAGCGGTATCAGAATACTTCGCCAAATCTGGTGATGAAGTCGCCTGCATAATCGTTGAACCCGTTGCTGGCAATATGAATTTAATACCCCCTGTGCCGGGTTTTTTGGAAAAATTGCGCGAACTCTGTACAAAGCATGGTGCCGTTTTAATTTTTGATGAGGTTATGACTGGCTTCCGAGTTAGCTTGGGCGGCGCGCAAGGCTATTACGGAATCGACCCGGATTTAACCTGTCTAGGCAAAGTGGTTGGCGGCGGAATGCCCGTTGGCGCGTTTGGCGGCAAGCGAGAAATTATGGAGATGATCTCTCCTCTCGGTCCGGTCTATCAAGCGGGTACGCTGTCTGGAAACCCTGTCGCTATGGCAGCTGGTTTGACAACCCTAAAACTTATTCAAGAAGAAGGTTTCTACGAGAAGTTGACCGAGAAGGTTGATCACCTAATGTCCGGTCTGCGCAGCGCAGCATCCAGCCACGGCATTCCGCTTTCAACCAATCAACGCGGCAGCATGTTTGGCTTTTTCTTTAGCGAAGAAGAACAAGTCAGCAACTACCAACAAGTGATGGCTTGCCGCGACGATCGCTTCAAATCTTTTTTCCGGCAGATGGTGGAATCAGGCGTTTATTTGGCGCCGGCTTCCTACGAGTGCGGGTTTATGTCTGCTGCTCACAGTCAGGAAGACCTGGATTTTACGCTTGAGCAAGCCGACCGAATTATGGGATCTATGCCCTAAGTATCTCGTCAAGAAAAGAGCATGTTCTATAGCCTATTTCAGGCTTTCTAGCGCCCGAGCAGTCTCGGTACCCGCTTGAGAAATTGCCAAACCACGTTCGGCGTATTGGCGTGAAAGCGCCAAGTTACCGGACAGACGGTGTGACTGAGCCAGCAGTAAATATACTCGTGGATCGTATCGATCAATGCTCATTGCGCGTTCAGCCGTAGTGATGGCGCGCGGATAATCTTCTTGCGATAAATAGCGCAGGGCCAAATCAACCAACTGATCCAGCGCAGGGTTTTGATTGCTCTCGACTACCCTGGGCTCTTGTACAACTACTCTAGGAGGCTCGGGAATATATGTCGGTTCCGCTGGTTCCAGCACCGGAGCAGCTACCGCTGGGCTGGTTGATGCAGGAACTGTGACTGCCGGAGGCGTTGTTGCACAGCCCGCTAGTAGCATCGCAAATCCCAAACCTAGGTATGTATAGCCTTTCATTTGACCCTTTTATTATCTGAATTCTTTTATAAGCCTAAGAAACGGGTTAGCCAATTCTCGGTCACCCCGGTTCCGTCACAGCGCACCCGTTGATCAGGTTCGCTGCCATACGCATAGGGAAGATAAACAGCACCGGAGCAATTGTCATCTGTTCTCGCATCAGATTTTGGATCTATCCAAAAATACTCCACATCTGGGGGACGAACATAGTTAATAGATTCCGCTCCAATCGCCTGAAAAGTAGAAGCCCAAAGCTGCAGCGCGCCGGTTGCGCCGGTTAGCGGCATAGGTTTATTGTCATCTCTGCCAACCCAGAAAACACCAAGATAACGTCCATCAAAACCGGCAAACCAACTGTCCCTGGAATCGTTGGTAGTGCCCGTTTTGCCGGCAAGAGCGGTGTTTGGAAAGCGACTTATCAAAGATCTACCAGTGCCTTCGAGCATAACCACTTGCAGGGCGTACTGAATCAAGTGCACATAGGCCGGGTCGACTCGTTGCTCTATCTCGCGAACCGGGATATCCGCCTGATCACCAGTCGAATCGTATATGCCCTGTATCGTGGTTAGCGGTGAATAAAACCCGTCCGCCGCAATGCTGTGGTAGAGCGTTGACACTTCCAAGGGTGTTAATCCACCCGCGCCTAGCAAATAGGCGGGAAAATCCGGCCAATCGGTCTCTACGCCCAAAACAGTCAGTGTATCTATTACGGTCTGCACACCAAGATTCAGCCCTAAACGGGCGGTCGCCAAATTAAGTGAGTTGGCCATAGCGGAATAAAGCGCGGTGGGACCTCGGGCTAAACCATCATAGTTCTGCGGCACCCAGCTTTCGCCATTAGGCTCTTCTAATATAAAGGGTGCATCTTCGATTAGTGTCGATAGTGTGTACTCATGAGCACTTTGCAAAGCCGTTAGATAGACCACGGGCTTGATCAATGAACCGATGGCCCGATCGGCAAAAAGTGCCCGGTTAAAGCCATCGAACTTTGGATCGCGCCCGCCTACCAACGCCGTAATTTGTCCGCTGCCAATACGGGTAAGCACTCCAGCAGCCTGCAATTTACCCTCTTCAATACGATACCCAGACTCTAGAGAATCAACGCCTCTGCTGATGCTGTTTTCCAACTGATTCTGCAACCAAGGATCCAGAGAGGTGAAAATATCGTAGCCTTCGTTCTGGGTATCAAGGCTGTCGTATTGCTCGCCCAGCTCATCTAATACTAGGCGCATATATCCGGGAAAAGGATTGAGAGACCGCAAAGGTCTGTCGACCGTGCTCAGAGTGCTAGCCTGAAGTGCAGCTAAATCGTCTGGATCAACAATTTCGGCGTTGGCCATCAACTGTAAAACCACATTGCGTCTTGCAGTAGCTCGCTCGGTTCCAGACCAGGGGTCGTAAAAGCCTTTTAATATGCCGACCAAGAAAGCTACCTGCTCCGCTTCCAATTCATCCAGCGGTTGTCGGAAGTAATGCCAGCTGGCCATGCCCACCCCGTGAATTGCGCGATCACCAGACTGCCCGAGAAATACTTCATTTAGGTAAGTTTCGAGAATCTCGTTCTTACTATAGTGAAACTCAAGCAGCACGGACATAAGCACTTCTTTCACTTTGCGACTAATAGTTCGCTCATTGCCAACATAAAAGTTTTTCACCAGCTGCTGAGTGATAGTGCTGCCACCACCGACAATTTCACCCGCAAAAATATTGCTTAAAGCTGCTCTGGTAATGCCTCGAATAGAAAACCCATAATGATCATAAAAGCCGCGATCTTCGACCTCGAGCAGCGTTTCCACTAGTAATGGCGGAACATCTTCGAGCGCAACAGGTAACCGATCTTCAATGGTATCGGGGAATACGCCACCTATGCGCAAGGGTTCTAATCTGACTATAGCCATAGGACTAAAGTCAGCGTCACTAAGGGCAATTATTTGCTCTCCGGCAAATTCCACCAGCAGCAATTTGGAATCTTCTGCCTCATCCCAGAATTCAAAACCTCGGGCGAAGAGCTGCACTCTATTACTGGCTACCGAAAACTGTCCTTTAGATTGCGCGGAGCTAACGCGTCGATACCCAAGCTGCTCCAATTCCCAAATGAGCTCGCTTTGGCTAACCGATGCACCGGCAAATATCTCAAGAGGCCGGGCGTATATATGTGAAGGCAAATCCCACTTGCGGCCGCTAAATTCTGCAGTCACCCGAAAATCCAGCCAAATCATGTACCCGACCAATGCCAATAGGCAGATCAAACCAAGCTGGTAGAAGAACTTAAAAATCTTTAAGGCGCGCGGCATGGGTTTAGTAAATGAATGGTCAGCGGCTATTCTAACTCAGCCTCCAAGATGAAATAATCGCGCCTCGAAAAAAACATAATTCATCACAATTGAGCTCTTTAACTATTAAGTTTCACCTTCTGCGCTCTTTAACTCTGTCTTGGACATGAATCCGAATGACCAAAAAATATGATGTTGCCGCTATCGGCGCCGCGCTGGTAGATACCGAAGTCCTGGTAACCGACCAAGACCTAATAGATATTCAGCTGGAAAAGGGCTTAATGACTCTTTCCGATGCCGCACAGCAACAAAAAAACCTTACTCATCTACGAGAACATATCGACAGTGCCAAACGCGCTTGTGGCGGATCCGCTGCAAACTCAATGATCGCGGTTTCTCTACTTGGCGGTAACAGCCACTTAACTTGCCAGGTTGCCGACGATCAAGACGGTGAATTCTTTCTATCAGACCTGAGTAGGGCAGGCGTCGCATACAACCAGAACAACCAAAGCCGCGATGGCATAACTGGTACCTGCTTGGTAATGATTACGCCGGATGCCGAGCGCACCATGAATACCTGTCTAGCAATTAGTGAAACTCTGAGTGTCGACAATATCGATGACGAAGCCATTGCCCAAGCAAGTTGGGTATATATCGAAGGCTATCTGGCAACATCGGAAACTGGAAAGGAAGCGGCCCGCGCTATCTGCGAACGCGCTAAAGCGCTTGGTACCAAAGTGGCATTTAGTCTGTCCGACCCAGGCATTGTTCAATATTTTGGAGATGCCCTGCGTTACATAGCAGAGCCCGGCGTCGACTTAATCTTCGCCAATGAAGACGAATCCAAAACCTTTACCCAAACAGAAGACTTCGAATCTGCAGCCCAGGCAATAACCTCATTCTGCTCCGAATACGCTATTACCTTGGGTGCTGAAGGCGCTGTTGTCGGCAATGCAGACAGTCAATGGAAAGTTGCTGGCGAACCCGTTAAAGCTATAGATACTAATGGCGCCGGCGATGCGTTCGCGGGCGCCTATTTGGCCGCTATCAGCAAAGGTTCAACCGCAGAAGACGCTGCAGCGTTTGCCTGTAAAGCCGCTGGCATTGTTGTCAGCCGAATGGGCCCACGCTTAAGCAAAGCGGATGCGGACCAACTGCTTGGCTAAAAGCAGATTCTCCCTATTCGCGGAGAAGCCCTATTGAGGTAGGCGCCGCCCTTTGTCAGAATTCGCGCGAAGGTATAGAGTTGCGATTCACCACTGGGGGCTATCAATGAAAGTATTCGATCAAATTCGAACTGCAGCACTTTGTGCTGTTTTGGGCGGTCTACTTATGGCCTGCTCAGAGGGTACTAGTCCGGTTACTACTGACGCTGAGGTTGTGCAACCCGAACCCATGGTGTTTCTTACCTCCCATGGCGCGCTGGGATCATCCGGTGCAGCCGCCGGTATTATGAAACCCCTGCTCGAAGCGTCTCTGCAACGCCCCATTGAGTTTAAGCACAACCAGGGTGCTACCGCAGCAATTGGCGTCGCACCAGACGGCAATACCATGCTGATGTCCGTTATCGGCGTCATGGCACTGAATCCGGTACTTATTCCCGGGTTTGATATGGACCCGCTTACGGATTTACGGCCCGTCACCCGCGTAATCACCACACCAGATTTTCTAATAGTGCGCTCTAGCCTAGGTATCAAAACTATTCAGGAACTTGTCGAATACGCCGCCAACTCCTTGGAGCCATTAAGCTACTGGCATATCGCGCCTACCAGCATTCATAGGGTCGAATTTGCCGCCATATTTAATGAGTTCGGAATCGACAATGTGAAGCTAGATACCAGAGTCGGCAACGGCCCCGTTGGTGCAATCGAAGCCATCAGAAACAGTACGCTGGATCTATTGGTGCTTACCTCGCCCTATACAATCCCTATGATTGGCGAAGGCTCTGCGACACCCTTAGTAGTAATTCATCCCACTCGACTGCCGCTTTATCCAGGGGTACCTACCCTGCTGGAAAAAGGCGTAACGACTATGCCCAACGGTTCATGGGCTGGACTTTTTGTTCCTGCTGGCACTTCCGATGAAGATGTTGAGGAGGTATTTCAGGCATTCCGACATGCCGCAAGTGATCCGGCCACGGTGAAGCGTATTAACGACCTCGGTATGGAAGTTGATTTGAATGAATCACCAGCGGACTTTGTTGAATATCTGCAGTCTGAAACCGTTCGACTGAAAATTGCGGTAGACAAGTATCAGGTAGGTACTGACTAGGCTTTCAACCTAAGCTATCCATTAAGAGCTTACTGCCATTGCGGCTGATAGACATAGTTAATCAAAGCCCACATTCCAAACTGGCCAGCAATGCTAGTGTTTAATAGTCAGGTCATCAACATTGATTGTTTCGGGGGGCTGCAAATTTTCAAAATCTACCGCATTATTCATCATAACTCTAAGCGCGCTTGCCTGTGGGCCAGCGGCACTGGCAGCGCCTAATATCTTGCTGATCATTGGCGATGACATGGGCACAGATACTATGGCGTCTTACGGACTCTCAGAGAACCCGCCATCAACCCCAAACATCGACGAGATGGCGCAGCAAGGCGTTCGGTATACCGGGTTCTGGTCACAGCCTGTCTGCTCACCAACACGGGCAACCATCGTATCGGGCCGTTACGGTTTTCGAACCGGCGTAGGACGACCAGTTACCACTTCAGGGCCAGTGCCTGAACCTCCAGCGCCGGCTGCAAATGGCGGTGGTGGCGGAGGCGGAGGCGCTAACGCAAATCCACTCAGAAGCCTTGCCCGCAATGGACTTGGAAGCGACGAATATGCATTGCCACTAGCCTTTGCAGATAGCGGTTCAGATTACGCAACTGCCGCCATTGGCAAATGGCATCTGGCTGACGCAGAAAATGGCTGGCTTAGCCACACTAACCTGGTGGGCTTCGATTATTTCGCAGGCGGCTGGGGCGGCAGTACCGAGACATACTCCACTTGGAACAAAGTTATCAACGGCGAAGTAACTTCTATAGAGGGCTGCGCGCCCACGGACAAGGTTGATGAGTTTTTTGGCAGCTTCGCGGGTGTCGAAACAGCGAACTATGCGATTCGAGGAACGCGCTACAAGCTACTTAGAGCTGGTGGTGCAGAGGAGTTCTACGACCTGGAAGCTGCCCCCTGGGAGCAGCAAAACCTTTTATTAGAAGAAACCATGTCTGCCACTGAGCATGCTGCCCATCAATCACTCATGGACAGCCTAACCGAGCTTCGCAACGACCGCTGATATAGCTGCGCGAACCGGACGCCTAACAATCGTCCTCGATAGGGTAGCTATCTGCTAGGAATCGACTAGCAAAGAAATTGCTGAATATATCGGTGGTTGGCTAGAAACAAATACCCCCTAGGCTTTAACCAGATTGTGGATACATTATGGAACTGACTGCCTAAAGGGAATTTTCCTCACATACCTGTGTCCTATAGATAAGGAAAAGAGAAGGTAGAGAGACTTTAATAGAAACCCTTTCTGCAAAGCCTTATCGAGGAGACAGCTATGAATCTTTTAAAGTATTCAAAATATATGTATCTCGGGCTACTTAGCGTCGCTATAGCGTCACCCCTGTCCGCCTATGCCAAAACGACGGATCCAGAGGCCGAAGCTGCGCCAGAGTCCCTAGTGACAGAGCGCCGCGCCTCCATCTACTTTGCTAACCAGGGTGGAATTAAAAACTGGAACGCCATAGACGACGAAACCATTCAAATTCAGGCCCGCAATAACCAATGGTTTCAGGCTGAGATCTTCAGTTATTGCGATGGGCTAAACTTTGCTAACACTATCGGCTTTGTCACCGAACACAACGGAGAACTGAATAAATACTCCTCCATAATGTTACGAGGACAAGAGTGTCACTTCAGATCTTTCAAGAGAATCGACCTAGGTGCCGATACTCTTAGTAGTGAATCTAGTACTGATACTGAGAACAACGCAGAGGCTACGGAAGAAGTTTCTGCTAAATAACACTTCCCCCTAAGTGTGTGAAAAGAATGAAGGCGTGGCGGTACCCCCTTGCTGTCACGCCTTTATTTTTCCTCTTATTAGTACCTTAATGCGTTAAAAATCTACTGGCCGATTCCGGATCACACTTACTAAGAAACATTTCCGCTTCCGGCGAATAAGTTAGCAGCCTTGCGTGGGTCATAGGCTCTGCGAGATATTCGGGGTCTTCCAGCATAAATTCCGCTTCTATTTGAGTACCCGCATCGTTTAAACGATAGCGCTCCACTACATGCTTCTGCGTGCTTGAAGGCACGCCCGTCTGGTAGGGCGATCTGTGAAATGGGAAATTAGTAGTATCAACCACCAAGGTATCATCTTCCCACCAACCAATAGAATGGCCGGTATTCACTATTTGGTCAGTTGGTGGATGCGCACGGCCATCCATATAGACCATGCGTTCTTCTGCATCACGCTCACTGCGGATAACAATCAGATCGTCTTCTTCGATCTCTATCTCCATCATGTACAACCCCGTAGAAACAAAAAAACCTGGCGTTGGACGACCCATACAAGAAGCGTTAGGGTTTTCGTCGGATAGCGGATCAAAATCTGCGGCCGCCTGGCGCGCCGCATCGTTTAAGGACAGCAGGGCGATAAATAGTCCATCATAACCACCCGGATAATCGGGAAAGGAGGAGGTATCCGCAATCCATTGTCCTGCCACGCTTTCCGAAACAGCTAACCCGTCGGGAGTCGTGAGGTCTCTACCAAGACCGAGTCCGCCGTCTCGCTCAAGGGTCTCCAATATTCCGTAGGGATCGCCATTACGACGGGCAAATGCCTCAACCGTTACGCGATCACCGGGCGCAACATAATCAGATGACCAACCACGATGCTGGGAGACGCTTACCGAACCCATCTGTACTTCCCACTCCTCGGTCTCACCCTGCTCGTCAGTTACTTCAATAAGCAGATACACATGAGGATTTCGCCAATTAAACTCCGTGACCACACCGTTAATGGTGACCATAGATTCCATATTCATACCCACATCGCTGTGATGGGCCTGCGCGGGAAAAGCGGTCACAACAGCAAAAATAAACGCGAACAAAAGTGACTCGTAATTGATCATATTTCGTCGATTCAGTTTTTGGATACCTAGATTCTAGCCTATTAGACCTATCGACCTCTATAGGACGTCCAGCTAGTTCAACCGGTCCCAATTGAAAAACACCTGTAGGCCGGTGGAACGATTAATTAGCTATAGTTGCCACTAAGCTGCATATTGGTGAAACGTTAATACACCCAGTATCCAGGTTGCACTAGTAGAGAAATAGATGACGGATGAATTCAAAATAAAGTTGGTTTGCACCTCGTTTCAAATACTCGCGAGTTTCGATTGAATTCGTCAACTATGTTCTGGGGTCTTTTGGCTTCGGTTACTTTCTGTACGGCAAAAATCAGGGTTCGATGTCTCCTCTTGCTGCCGGTCTGGCACTGATGATTTCCCCCTACTTTGTCACCAACACTATTCTGCTAGTGGTTATCGGTCTCGCACTTCTTGCTATGCCATTTTTCATCAAGTTCTAGGCTAGTCAAGTCTGGTACGTTAAAAAAAATAATCAGATCACCCAGCCCTCTTTTCAAGCATATTGAAAAATATGAAAGCGCTTTTGCTGGAGTGCCTGACTATATCCACTCTGCTATTGTAGACGCATATGTAAAAACTGCTGCTCATCAAAAATTAGCGCAGGATACAATTGATGGCATATTAGCTCCATGGAGTAGCGAACAGGGTAAATATGCATTTTACAGGCAAATTGCGCAAGCAGACTCAAAATTCACTGATGAATTTCAAGAAAAATTTGATGAGATAAATTCACCTGTTCTCATATTGTGGGGTGAGGAAGACCAGTGGATACCTTGCGAGCAGGCCTATGTACTTCAAAGTAAAATAAAGGGTTCTAAACTCGTAACCGTGCCCGATTCAGGTCACTTAGTTATTGAAGAAGATCCTGCTACTTTAGTAGCTGAGATACGGATGTTCTTTGAAAATTGAATATACCAATGCGCTATTACCAGACTGGTTTTACGCTTCGCTCCAAACCAGCCGTAAAGCTTGGCGTTATGTACTCAAGGAGAGTTAGTTCTGAATCTTAAAGGTAAACTACTATTAGTCATAGCTTCTGGTATCGCTACATTTACAGCGATAGCTCATCTATCTTGCCTTTACTTTGGACCTAAATGCTATGAACTTCAGTTGGCTCCAAATGAAGTTTTTCAATCCGCCATTGATGGCACTTGGTTAGCACCTATTGGCAATATCTTCATCTCATCTCTATTTTTGTTATGTGCATGTTATGCCTTATCTGGTGCTGACATTATCAGGAAATTTCCTTTTTTGAAATTAGGAATTAATACTATTGCTACAATTTGCATACTTCGAGGAATAGTAATATTGCCGTTATCATTCATCTACCCTGAAAGAACAACTACAGTCAGTGTAGTAGCAGGAATTACTTGGTTTGTTACCGGCTTATTATTCTTTTATGGTTATCGCTATGCACTCCGAACGAGTACATAAAAAATACATGAAGTGGATAGTTTTTCCGTTGCACTTCAAAACTACAACTTATGTAAGGCGTTAGCAGTTAATAAATAGCTATAGGAGAATGTCATGAAGAAAGAAAAAAACTAAAGTATTTGAAAATTGCACTTTATATGTTTGGTGCTATTTTTATTGTAGGTGTCCCGGCAATGATGATGTTCATCTGGCCTTCTGGTTGGAGCTGGTCCCCGGCACAACCAGAATATGAACAGATGGTTATGGGTATTTATATAACATTGGGAATATTTTTGATACGCGCTGCGAAAGACCCAATGGCCAATGCGAGTCTCATCTGGTTCACTATTTGGTCTAGTCTTGTTCACGCAGGAATCATGCTTGCTCAAGCTATTGTTGATGAAACCGAACACGCAAATATGCTGGGCGATATTCCTGCACTATTTTTAGCTGGTTTTGTCCTTTGGTATTTAATGCCTAAAAATGATGGTGTGCAGTAATTAGCGGCTAAACACACTGTTATATGCCATCCGGCTCAATATTAACTTGTGGGTATAGACGATGAAACGAGTATTAGTAGCAGGTTCAACTGGCTATTTGGGTAAGTTTATTGTCCAAAACCTTATCGCAAAAAAAATCCGACTTGTTGCTTTAGCTCGTAGCTCGGTGAAACTGGAAGAGTTCCAACCAGACATTGATATCTTTGAAGCCGAAGCGACCAACGCACGCGCCCTAGTTAACTGCTGTGATGGAGTAGATGTCGTAATCTCTTCACTTGGAATAACAAGGCAGCAAGATGGTTTGTCTTATATGGATGTTGATTATCAAGCAAACTTAAACCTACTTAACGAAGCTAAGCGTAGTGGTGTTAAAAAATTTATATATGTATCTGCTTTACATGGAGACAAACTTAAACAACTTAAAATTTTCGAGGCTAAAGAAAAATTTGTTAAAGAGCTGAGTGAATCAGGTTTGGACTATTGTGTAGTGAGGCCAACAGGTTTTTTCTCAGACATGACTGAGTTTTACAAGATGGCAGATAACGGTCGGGTTTATTTGTTTGGTAGAGGGGAATATCAATCAAATCCTATACATGGAGATGATTTGGCTAAAGTTTGCATAGATGCCATCGCCAATATTGAAAAAGAGATTTTAGTTGGCGGACCTGAAGTCTTCACTCAAGTTGAACTTGCAAAGGTTGCATTTGAGGCTGTTGGTAAACCCGTCAAAATAACGTTTATTCCCAATTGGATACGTATTTTTTTATTAACCTTGTGTAAGTTGTTTTTGAACGCCAAGAGGTATGGCTCTATTGAATTTTTCTTGAATGTATTGGTTATGGATATGAATGCACCTAAATTTGGCGCCCAGACATTAAGTCGATACTTCCAGTCACTCAATGAAAAGTAAAAGCATATAACAAGGTAATTAAATCGGATATAAAATAGTTGGCCATCGTTCGTGCCTCACATTTTAGCCAACTATTTTCTGCCGTTTATTGTGGCGTTAAAATCAATTATCTGGATAATTTAGTATGCTAACTACAATAGGTGAGCCTACTCTACCCAAAGGCTTTAAACTAAAATTATTTAGACTTCCACTATGTCTCTACAGATTTCATCTCGGTTTTTTACTAGGCGACAGATTTATCCATTTGAAGCATTAGGGAAGAAAACCTGGAGACCTTAAAGAAGCTGGAATAGAAGTCATAGATCAGGATGAAACCAGCAGAAAGATATATTCAGCATCCGGTTTTGGTGAGGAATCTCAGTGATTTAAGAACATTTTGGCGAACAACTCAGTATTTGTTACATTAAAAAATTCTGAGTATAAAGCGACTGCAAACGTCTTATCAGAAGATCAGGCAGAAAAGGTATGTGAAGGCACACCCTAAATCTATAAAAGGTGTTGCACGATCATCTGGCTATGAAATGAATGGCTCAGAGCAAGATGTAATCGAATTTAGCAAAATCATTAAAATAATTGAGTTCACATTGGATGAAAAAGAGAGATTAACTCACTAAAATTTAGCCATTTGGTGGATTTATTTTGAATCTAAATTTATTTTTACGTGTTTTCCTCCAAAATTGCTCAAAAAAACTAATTATCCATAGACAACCACGAATGATAATGATTATCATTATCATTATCATTATCATTATCATTCAGGCAGTTTTTGGGAGTTAGTCATGGAGCAATGGAAAAAAGAGATATTGCAAGGCAATACAGCCTTTAACGAAGGTCAAGACGGTGTCGCGATACGGCATTATACAACGGCTTGCCAGCGCGCACGCCTGTTGCTGCCTCATTGGGATGATACTGAAGCAGCAATTGTTGCGTTGGTTATTAGCTATCAAAATATCGCGAATGTGCATTTTAGAAAGCACAATAATTCACAGGCTATTAATACCTACCAAGACCTTTATCAGCAGTTAAAATCTTATTATTTAATTAATGTGGGTACGTCTAACATCACCAGTGCATTTCACGGTGCAAGCCGACGTGCAGGCACTGAATTGGCTGCGAACGTTAAACGCTTAGGCATTTTTAGCGCGCATGAAGAAAAGGTCATTAATGTTTTTTTCGAGTTGGAATTCCAACCTATACTTCATCTTTCTAAGGACACTGCATAATGATGTCATTTAAAAAATCTCTCCCTCTAGCGGTAGCGCTGATAACACCTGCAAGTTTCGTAGCAGCACATTCAGGCCATGACCACGGACACTGGGCAAGCCCTGCGGTTCATTCTTTTCTTTTAGCGGCATTGGCTTACGCTATTGGGACCGGAATCTGGTTCTATTTACGCAAATCAAAAAATATTAAAACTGTAAATAAGGAAAAATAAATTATGTTGCACAATCTAATTAGCTTGTACGATAAGTTGGTAGGTATAGACACGGCTTCCGCTCATTGTGATATTCCTTGTAAAGTTTACGATCCAATTACGGCACAAATAGCAACATTAAGCACTGTTCGCTTTATGGACTTGATCAACGAGTTAGCGAGCACAGAAACACTGTCACTGGCTGACCAGGCCAAGTTAGGTCGATTAGTGGCTGAGAAAGAAGTGCATGCAGAAAAAGTTAAGCATGAAATTAGAATTATCTGGGGTGATTATTTTAAACAGCCTCAGCTTGATCAGTTTCCTAATATTCATACACTAGTACACGACATCATGCTGGCTGGTTCTGCGTGTAAGCAAGGGCTTGAGCGCGAGAAAGGTGAAAAATTATTAGCCTTGGTGAATGAATTCGCGGCGGCTTATTGGAGCACTAAAAAAGTTGCAACGTATACAGCAACAAGCCCTTACCTTCCTGCAGAAATGATTGTTTATCCAAAGCTTAAATAACCTTGATCTAACCCACATGATTGGTATGTGTAGCAGAACATGATTAGGCTTGGCTGTTATAAAGTCGCCGGAGATAGCATGCAGCCTAGCTTCTGCTGCAGTGATTTTGTAATAGCATATCGACGACTCCATTCAGTCTTTAAACAAGGCGATGTGGTGGTGGTCGAACATGCTCAGTATGGAAAGATAATTAAACGAATCATCACAATAGAAAACGGTGGCACCCTATTATTAGTGGGCGATAATCTTGCCGCTTCAACCGACACTTTGACTTTGGGTAGTATCCAACCTGCGCAAGTCTTAGGTCGGGTTGTTGGGCAGGTGTCACGATCGACGAGGTGGTGCACTAATGAAGGACGTGGATAAACAATATAGTTACAAAAATAATCCTGACTTGAGCCTTATCCGCAATAAAATCCGTTTTGGTCAGGAACCTGATAATCCATTATCAATCTCATTATGGCTAAATCAGGAAAATTTAATTCAACAAAAATTCAACATATAAGCAAGTAATACTTGGGGTCTTTAGGGTCAGTGTAAAGTGCCAGAGTAAACCACAACGTCAGCGAAGTTTTATACATCCACTATTACGGTCACGGTTTACTAGTCCTTGTGCTAATGGCCTACATTCTTGCGAAGTTCAGGACATCCACTACTACCCTCATGGTTTACTAGCCTTTGGCCTAATGCCCTGCGTTACTATCTCTAGCGATTAAGTTGATGGGTGTCCCGATCTTTCTATATGTTTCCGGTGAAGTCCGTTGGCACGCAGCCAAGGGCAGCGTGTTGTGGCCCCCTCACCGCAAATGCCATTAACCCCTGATAGCGGTTGGCTCTGGTAGACGAGTCCATCTCAAGCGTTGCGTCATAGTCCCCGGCCGGTGTTCGCTTGCGCAGCCGAGTGTTGATTGTGCCTTCGACATCGGGGACGACAGCTTCAATCTTTGTGCCAGCTATCGCTGGCTCCGCGGGACGGCAGCTTCGCAGCGGCCCCTTAGTAGGGTGTTATATTTTATCGGCTATAGCTTCTTCTTAGGCCTGCCCCATCTTTTGCCTGCAACATTTAGCAAGCGAAGGAATTTCGGACATTCCATATGAGAAGGTGCTTTGCAAGCGGAGGCATGGCGAAGCCCATCTCTCATTGCTGTCATTTCCATAATTTTTATATCTAATTCATTTGCTTTAGATAGAAGTAAGTTCCTATCAATTTGAAGGCCTTGAGGAAGTAGCATTTTTCCTATCTCATCTAACGATAACCCTACATTGCGCCCTAATGAAATTAGGTTAAGAGTATCAACCACATTTTTAGAAAAATATCGTCTTAAACCCTTACGGCCAATTGACTGAATGAGTCCTTTTTCTTCATAGAATCTTAATGTTGAAACTGGTAATTTACAAATCTTTGAAACTTGACCTATATCCATAAATTCATCTATTGACCTCAAGTTGACTTTAGGTTGTAACATAGATTACATAACTTAATTTCAATCAACAACAGGGTAATCAAATGTGGGATAAACGTTACAGCACAGACGAGTATGTTTATGGAACAGAACCTAACAAATTTTTAAAAAATAATTTTAACTTTATTCCAAAAGGAAAGGTTTTAAGCTTAGCAGAAGGTGAAGGTAGAAATGCGGTGTTCCTAGCAAAGCAGGGGTACTCTGTAACTGCTATAGATTCATCTTTAGCAGGTATAGATAAAGGGATGAAATTAGCAAAGAGTAACGGTGTTGAAGTTAAATTTATTCATGCAGACTTAGTTGAATATAATCTAGGGCTGAATCAGTGGGATGGAATAATATCTATATTTTTCCCTCTGTCGTCATTGCAGAGGAAAACGTTACATAAAAAAGTAATTAACGGACTAAAGAAAAAGGGGGTATTTTTGCTCGAAGCCTATACTCCTGAGCAGTTAATGTTTAGCACTGGTGGTGGAAATACGGTAGAGTTTATGCAATCTAAAATATCTTTGATGGATGAGTTTAAAGAATTGAATTTTAATCATATCGAAGAGCTTGAACGTAATGTGGTTGAGGGTATATATCATACGGGTAAGGCCTCAGTTGTTCAGGTCATTGCTACAAAATATATATAACAAGTTGCTTAAACGGAAAATTAACATTTGGCCATCGCTACGCGATTTTAGCCAACCATTAATTTCCGCTTAGCAAAGCGTTATACGACACGATACCAACATCAACTTTCTATCATTCACTGACCACGAGTTATCTGATAGGGTCATCAACAAACGTTGGAAGAGCAGTATGACGAGCATCAATACAATTGAAAATATCGCCTATCGGCCTGAGTAAGGCTTGGAATTAGTAAAATGTGGCGGCAGCCTTTTCAGCGGCCCATGAACATACAGCAGCAGGATCATAGTGACGACTTAAACCGCCATTTAGACTACTTCAGTACTCTTGATCAGGCCAGTATTCGACTCGCAATGGACTGTTCGTCGAGCACCGTGGCAGGTTTAATGGTTTTGACTGCAGGTGCATTGGATTGTTTGTATATCCAAGTATGATTAAGTGTGTGTCCTTTTAAACCTTTAGACCTTCTCCGTCCGTCAGATGATCGGTTGCCGCGGTAGACCATTACTCTAATTCAATAAACGGCGTCAGCATCTCTCTAATTTTGATCTTTCCTAGTTCTGAATCATAAGGCTCACCGTCTACAATGGCTTGGGCCTGATTAAAAAATGGCATAAACATATATTGCTGACCGGTTTTCTTATGAATGGTCAGCGCGTCTTGTTCGTCAATCAGTGTTTTCCAAACATCGCGAACATCTGCCCAATAGTGCTTAGATTTATTCCAATACTCATCACCGCCAGAGAAATCATGGTCAACAATACGTTCATAACGGGCGATACCTAGCTCTTTAGCTAGGTAAACGGGGCCATTAGGGTCATCCAATACAAGCTTCATGTTTTCTTCTTCTTGCACCCAGCCATTGGCTAATATGCTATGCCGATTGGTGCCTTCAAGAATCTGATAGTCATCGCGTACACTGCTTTCGCGCCTAGGTAAGGGCCGCGACGTTTTTACGCTAATCCAGGTAGATACATTGGCGGCATGCTGCCACTTACCGAAAGACTCGTAACGGGGTGAGTCATCTACCTGAAAGACCGCCTGTGACCATGTTCCTTCGATCGTTTCGCGGTGTTGTTTTTGCTTATTCCAACGGTCGTACCCTGCGTAAACAAACTGTGTACGCTTTTGATACTCCCAGTCTTGGCGCCAATGCTTCATGATAATGGGTGACGATGCGGAACCGTCTTCCTGACGGATATACATCACCATAATATGCTGCAAACTAATGTACTCATTGCTGTCATCCGCAACATAGACATATTCAGTGCCCCACGACTGGTAGGGTCGGCTTGGCAAATAACCCGCGGTATATCCCACAGTTTCTATAAAATCGAAACTAACACGATAGGGGCCAGCCATGGCTAATATCGCGCGTCTATCTTTTTCAAAATCGCTAATGCCCTCTTCCTGTATGGCTAACCAATCAGCTCGTGGGGAGGGGGCTAGCGATACCTCGATACCCGTGCTAGTGCCGCCTCGGGGCTCAAGCCTACAGTTATCGGTAAACTGCCAGCTAAAGGTAAATTGATTGTTTTGAGAGCAATTTTGCGCTGTCACTTCATCTTCGGCAAATGCTAGCCAATGGAGAGACAGGAGTAACACACCGCCTAAGCATGTCGTTAGATGGCTACATCGTTTGTTGTATCGAATATTTGGCATAGGATTACTCTAGTGACTCAACGTTAGCTAAAAAGATCAATGTTCGTGTTTATGGACCACGCTTTCTAACGTTTGAGCCATCAGCTGACAAAGGCTGTCGACAATATGGCGTTCCATCTAAAAAGACACTGGTCCAATATGTCGATAGAAAGGCGGGGATTCTGAGCCCATGGTTACAGTATTGTATCTACCCTGTGCGAAAACTTGCTCCTATAATGCGTTTTAATTAATTAAAGAATTAAATGGGTCTGACCCCATTTATTGCCTTTTTGATTTATTGCCTTTGGCTGGGTTCTCCTCATCACCACGGCTTGCATTCTCCTTCTTCCATGGCGGTGGCATCATTGGTTTGCCCAACAGGCTGTCCCTCGGGCAATTTCCTATATCAAAGTTATTGGCATTTGTTCGCTGGCAATTGGTGGGCTCATCTTGGCGGCGGTCATTCGTGGCAACGTCGCCTAACAATTCGTTGGCGGGTAGGCTTAACTAAGGACGCCTAATGCATAAAATTATTATTCTTCTACTCGTCGTGGCTGTTGGTTACTTCGTCCAGATTAATAGGGATTCCACCAACGTTGCCGTTAGCGAAATTTCTGCACCTGATTCATCTATTGATCGTCAGTTTACTACCTCAGATTCGGCTATCGCCAACGCCTATAAAACCCGCAAAAGCAATATTCAGATCGGAGGGAGTGGAAGAGTCATTCGGGTTCTTGCTGACGATAACGACGGTAGTCGCCATCAGCGATTTATTCTCCAGCTGTCGTCAAATCAAACTCTTTTGGTAGCACACAATATTGACATTGCGCCTCGAATCGCCGGCCTTTCTGCGGGAGATACGGTGGAATTCTTCGGTGAATATGAGTGGAATGACCAAGGTGGTGTAATTCACTGGACACATCATGACCCAAACGCTTCACATACAGGCGGATGGCTTAAACACCAGGGCAGATCCTATCAATAAGCCTAGCCTTTCTATAGGGAACTAAAATAAGCGAGTAAGCACAGTCAGAACGCCTTATTGATCCAATCCCCAATATCCTTAATTTGCTCCATTATCACCTGATGCTCCATGGGGTATTCTTTCCAAATTAAGGGGTAACCCAAATCAAGCAACCGGTCGGCGCTCTTCTTTCCAAGCTGGATAGGCACGACCGGATCATAGGTTCCGTGATTCGCTAATATTGGCGTCGCCATATTTACTTTGCTTTGTTCCTGCTCGATCTGTTCAGAGAATGGTAGGTAAGTAGACAGGGCCATTATGCCGCCTAGCTTGCGCTGACCACGCACACCTGTGTGATAGGCCACCGCCCCACCCTGAGAGAAACCCGCAATAATGATGTTTTCGCTCGGAATACCCTGATTGATTTGCTCGTCAATCAAACCTTCCAGAATCGCCTGAGATTCCGCCATTCCTTCTGCATCTTCTTTATCTGCGATATCCATCCCTTTGATGTCATACCAGCCGGGCATCTGCATGCCACCGTTTATCGTAATTGGACGATCGGGCGCTTGGGGGAAGATAAAACGAATCGCTCGATCAGCACTCAATCCTAACTCCGGCACAATCGGTGGAAAATCATCGGAGCTAGCGCCCAAGCCGTGCAGCCAGATGACGGCGTGATTAAGGTCATCGCTGCCATGAATGAGTTGGATAGTTTTATCTTGATACGACATAGGTAGGATTTACTTCATTGAGAGATGAGAATTAACGCATCAGAGCCCTTTAATCTAAAAGCGCTAGAAATGAAGCCTAAGCAACGGCCTCTTGACACTCATTTTGTGGTTGTGAGCTTGGTTTTTTTGATAATACCAAATAAAAATAGGGGACGTAGCACGGATAGCAAGGCCCCCAGAAATATTACTGCTCTATTAGTCTGATTAAGGTTACAGTCTATGCAGATAAAAAGAGGAAATCGATATGTCAAAAGGTATGGATAAGAAGAAGCAAGTGAAGAAAAAGCCCGCCAAATCCCTTAAAGAAAAACGCGCTGAGAAAAAATCTAAAAAATAGCTTATCTCTGAATATAATTAGAACGCCTTATAGAAAAGCCCTGCAAATGCGGGGCTTTTTGTCCTAAATAAAAATCAGGGTCAGGGTACCAATCAATTGGAAAGTATCCACTCCCCTTCTGTCACTCTCTAACCTTTGTCCTAAAATAAGGTGAATCCAAAATGAGCGATGAATCTCAATACCTGCACACAGCCGAAGACGGCATTACCCGCTGCTGGTGGGGCCAAGACCATTTAGATTACCGCGCTTACCACGACGACGAGTGGGGCCACCCTGAAACCGACGATTTCCGCCTGTTTGAGAAGATTTGTCTTGAAGGTTTTCAGTCTGGGCTTTCCTGGCTAACCATTCTCCGTAAACGTGAAAACTTTAGAGAAGCTTTCTCAAACTTCGATTTCAATAAGATTGCTAAATTTGATGAAAATAACACCCTTCAACTGCTGCAAAATAAAGGCATTGTGCGGCACCGAGGAAAAATAGAAGCCACTATCAACAATGCTCATCGCGCTATAGAAATGGTTGAAGAATTTGGCAGCCTTGGTGCCTATCTTTGGGAGTGGGAACCTTCAGTTCGTGAATCAGACGCTGGAAAAATTGCCAGCACCCAGCCAATACCAAATACGACAGTGACCTCTATAGCTTTAAGCAAAGACCTGAAGAAACGGGGTTGGAAGTTTTTTGGACCAACCACCGCCTATGCATTTATGCAGGCTATGGGATTGGTAAACGACCATATAGAAGGCTGCGCTAGTCGAGAACTCTGTGCTGTTGTGAGGCAGGATATGCAAATCCCGAAGTAGGTTGATTATGCACATAGAGTATCTAGCAGACCATCGCCAGCATATTGCCGAACTTGCAGCGCTGCACTTTGCTGAATGGAGCTATCTAAACCCCGGTGAAACACTAGAACAAAGAACTCTCAGGCTAACTAAAAAGTGTCAGCGTTCGGGAGTCCCCTGCGCGGTGATCGCATTAGATGGCTCAAATCTAGTTGGCTCAGCCGCATTGGTGCCGGCGGATATGGATTCACGCAAGGAACTAACGCCCTGGTTGGCGAGCGTCTACGTAAAGCAGGGGTACCGGAAAAAAGGCTTTGGCTCTGCGCTGGTTACGCGTATTGAACAGGAAGCTAAATCTTTGGGTACCGATACGCTATATCTCTACACGCCCAGTGAAGCACCGCTATATGAGGGTTTGGGCTGGTCGATCATGGAACAGTGCGAATACAAAGACACAGCCATAACCCTTATGAGTAAATCCCTGTAATAGAAGTGTCTTCAACTAGCTATCGAGACGCTGCCTCTTCTACTCCCTTCCAAACCCGCAGTAGATTCTCGCCCCAGATTTTCCGGATATCTTCTTCGGAATAACCGCGACTGACAAGCTCTGCAGTAACCGCTGAAGACTCGCTAATATTATCCCAACCCTTGATGCCACCGCCGCCACCAAAGTCAGAGGATATGCCCGCGTGGTCTATACCTGCCAAGTTAACCACGTAGTCAATATTGTCGACTAGAGTGCTTACAGAAGCCCGAGGGAATGTGGCATCCAAAGCCGCAAGCCTTGCTCGATATTGGTTGACAGTTTCTTGGGTAGTTGTCTGTCCACCACCAAAGCCTAGCTCTTCACGGATCTGACCTATCGCCGCGCTATTCTCTTCACTAACGCTGCGCATATAGGTATCAAATGCTACCAATTGAATTACCCCGCCGCTGTCTGCAATGGCAATAATTTCTTCATCTCTTAAATTGCGCAGATGGTCGTATAAAGCTCTAACACCGGAGTGGGATGCAATAACCGGTGCCTTGGAATATGCCGCTGCCTGCAGGGTACTATCTGGGGAGGTATGGGATACGTCCACCATAATGCCTAGGGCATTCATCTTATCGATAAGCTGCTTGCCTAAGTCACTTAACCCTTGATGTTCAGGCTCTACATATCCTTCAGCACCACCCCTACTATCAGAGCTGGAGCCAAAGTCGTTATGACCAAAGTGCGTGAGCGAAATATAGCGAGCACCGCGATCGTAGAACTCTTGAAGATGTTCCAGATTTGGCCCAAGCGGGAAAGCGTTCTCAATACCTATTGCGGCCACCAACCTTCCATCGGCGAGTATTTGTCTAACTTCATCCGGGTTTCTCGCGAGAGATATCTGCTCTGGATACCGCGCTAACATGCGCTCTATTCCGGCGAACTTATCCTGAGCCTTGCTGTAAGCAGCTACATATTCTTCGGGCGTTACTGAGGTCTGACCGACGTAGACGATAAAGAAGCCAGCGTCCAAACCGCCACTGCGCATTTTTGGAAAATCGACCTGCATGGGGCCGTCTAATCCGGGATCGGCTAGATCAGTACCCAACTCAATGGGGATATCTATATGGGTATCTACCGTAAGCAGTGACTGGTGCAATGCTTCTAGGGCCAACTCATCGGCCTGACTGGGTGCTGTATCAGAAGTACCAGCAACTTCCATCGGGCTGCAAGCTGCCAGAACGATTGCCGTAAGCAAGGCTAAAGACCAATTTTTCATCAACATCGTGCTCCGATATGAAATCCTTAAATTAAGGACAAAAAAAGGGGCTCAATTGAGCCCTTTGTATATTAATCCCAACTGTCTGCTAATTCATCACTATTTCGCAAGACATACATGCCGGTTGCTCCGGAAGTAAAGATGTTACCTCGAGTATCGATCATAACTTCCTGAGTAATAGAGATGGGCATATAGCCAGACTGCGAACGCTTAGGCGTTTCGGGGTCACCCGGTAGGAACCAACCCACTTCCTTAGGCAAGCGAGGCTCGCTTACGTCATAAACACGCACTCCGGCGTTGAAGTAGGCCAAGTGAATCAGATTATTTGCCTGCATAACGTCTTGGTTATGGATTTCATTATTGACGTTGTGCGGACCAAAGCGTCCGGGACGATCACAGAAATTGTCCCAAGCGAAGCCTTCGGGCACTTCCGGAATCGGGAAAGTCGACATCATGTAAGGCTTAGTTGGATCGGCGTTTTGCACCATAATATTGGCGGATAAGGACTCACCGCACTGCGCGATTTTCGGTTCACCATTTACATAGACCAAGCCTTTATCCCAATAAGGGATTACCGAATGAACGGACTGAGTGACGTTATTCACAAAGGGCGGAACAATCTGCAACCGACCAATAACCCTAGGGTTAGATTTATCACTGATATCCAGAGATACCATGTCTGGGGTAAAGCCCAAGATTGCGGTATTTCCGTCCGGACTGATAATGGCGGGACCATGGAAGCTCGGAATTACGCCGTCCTCGCGTACCTCGCCAAGTTGCTGCCCAAATTGGGCCCATTGGCCAACTTCTTTAGGATTTCTGGGATCACGAACATCCAGAATCTTAAAGATCTGGGCTCGGTAACCCGGCGCACTGGCGGATAAATAAGCATAACCCTCGTGCAGGATATTTCTGTGTACGCCATAAGCACCAGTTTCCCAATGAGATAAC
The DNA here is from genome assembly GCA_913063225.1 of uncultured Cellvibrionales bacterium. Taxonomy (GTDB): domain Bacteria; phylum Pseudomonadota; class Gammaproteobacteria; order Pseudomonadales; family GM7GCV1; genus JABJGI01. The sequence goes on along the minus strand of CAJXYP010000019.1, from coordinate 28,574 downwards.
TCAACCGGATTTACCGGATCACTAATATCAAATAAAAGCACACCTTCGTAGGTCAACTTATCCACTGGAACTTCATCCGGCTGGAACTCCGCCATAAAGTTAATCGCATTCTGCGTATCAAATTGAGTCAACTCTCTAGACATACCGACCATTAGCAAATCACCCTGAGAGGTAACCTGGGCCATATTGCCGTCCATCGGATAGATAATGTCGTTGACGATAACGGGGTTTGTGGGGTCGGTAACATCCACAACTCTCAAGATTGGAGCATGGATAGGTCCACGACCTTCCTGAGTCTTCTGAACGGTCATATAGAGATACCATCGACCGTCTTGTTCCTTAATAGTGAACTTGCCAGCGTAACGGTCCTGGTAGTCCAAGAAACCTATTGGCTCAACGTTTTCCGCCAACCAACCCTCAGGAATTGGATCTCCCGCCAGGGCACTGCTACTTACCCAGAGTGCGCAAGCACACAAGATACCTACGGAACTTCTGCTAGCTATATTCCTCATTACCAATATCCCCCTTGATAGATTTAGACTGATGCTAGCACAGCAAATAGTTACATCTGGCAGGGTGGACCTGAATTCGAGTCAAGAAGTGTAAAGCCTTAGAGGGGAAATTGAGATGCCACAAACTAAATAGCAGCCCAGTCAGACTTACTGACCCTCTTTGACGCTATAGCCGAGATTTCGCAGTTCTTCCAAGAACCCATCGGGCTCAAACAGTTCGCTAGTCATCCGTACAGCGAAACTAGACTCATTGACCGCGAGAGCTTCACTTACCAGATTGAGTCAACTAGAGATTCAGATATAGTCAGCGATAGATACAATCAGTAAGGTTCATCCCTATGCTTTGAATATGCCCTAAAATATTTGATATATGGAGTTCTAATCAGCAGTAAATATTTTTTGATTAGATGCAATTTTAATGCTTAGTTTATAACCAATGGAATTGGCTATTTTTTGCTGTTCTGTCCTAAATAAGTGCAGGAGACAGTGTTGGAAATATTGCTTGCTGATGATCACAAGCTCTTCTTGGAAGGCATCAGCACCATATTAAAAAGTTATAAGCCAGATGCGAAAATAGACTTTCTATATACAGGTAATGATGTCCTCAAAAGCTTAAGTCAGAACCTATAGGGTATTGTGCTTCTGGATTTACGGCTTCCTGGAGTCGATGGCTTTAGATTGCTCGAAAAAATACAAAAAACCGGATTACTTACCCCTGTCATTATTCTCACGGCTCCAGACAATCCCGCTGATGCAGCTTGGGGACAATAATTTGCCAATAGCGGCCGTAGTGATACCGTCGACAACAACCGGCTTCATTTTTCTCTACGTCTAAACTACTAGCCTATGTCTCTTAGACATATTGCAGTTGCTCACAAAAAAGGCCAGCTTTTTATAGCCAGTCTTTTTGCTTAGCTCGAAAAATTTAAAGTTCTATAAATACGGCTCGTACCGTCAGATGGAGGCGTTAATCAAACTTTTTGGACTTTGCCTTAGCCCAAACATCCGAAGGAGCCTTTTTTTCAGCTCTGGACTCAGTTCTAGGTTGCGATCTGGGTTGAGCCTTGGCTTTAGACGAACGTTGATAAGCATTAGTGCGAACGCCGCTGCGCTCGCGGTCATGCTCAGCGGCCTTGCGCTCACGTTTTTCTTGTAAGCGCTCAGCATCTTCTAAACTTAGCTGAGCAGGCTCTCCCGGGGTTTGATCCGCAGGAATAAGTCGGGCTCGCGGGGGTAGTTCAAATTGTTCACTAGAACAGCGGGGCAAATTTTTAAACTGATATAAGTAAAAGATTTCGACTTTCTCTCGCGCCCAATCCGTTTTTTTCAAAAACTTAATACTAGAAGCAATATCAGCGTTTGTTTTAAAGCAATTGAGGGCTAAGTACGCATACAAAAGTTCGAATCCGTAGTGATCGACTATCTCAATCAACATGTTTTTCAGGCTTAAACCATGCAGGGGGTTATTTTTGTAGCCGATGTCGTCGCTCATCCCGGTCCGCTGTATCTGTAGTTATAGCGGACAAGTATACGAGTATTATGCAGATGACAGAACAAGCACAGTAAGATGCCGGCTTTTCTCGGAGTGGTGTGGCCTACCTTTTGTTGCCGGTTATCAATACTGAACTACCTCGTACTCAATCTCGTCATGATCTAGGAAATAAAAGCGTCTACCAGGGTCATAGTTACCCTGATTGTACGGCTTAAACCCAGCTGTCAAAACCCGTTCCTCTATCTCGTCGAGATTATCAACAACGACGGCTATATGATTGAGCCCTCCTGAAGTGAGGTAACTGGCGATACTGCCATTTTTCATTTTTGGTGGAGTATATAGCGCTAGATAGCTGCTCTCCGTGCCTACATGCACCGTTCTTCCGTCATTTTTTGAGGCACCCTCCCATCGCACATGCCACTCGAATAACCGCCCTAAGACCGCTGCGGTTTTATCTGGATCTGACACTGTGACATTCACATGTTCAAGAATTGCATTGCTCATTTCGATCTCCTGTCATTAATTTGTTTTACTTGACGAGGAGCACTCTAAAACCTCAAGCTTACTTGAGGTCAAGGTTATTTTTGACTATCAAGAAGGTGGTAAAAATCTATGGCTCAACTAAGCATTGGACAGATAGCGGATAGAACGGGATTGTCGGTCTCGGCTATTCGCTTTTACGAAACTCAGGGTCTGGTTCGGCCTATTCGGAACAATGGCAAACAGCGCCGCTTCCGCCAGTCGGATATTCGGCGGCTATCATTTGTACTTATCGCTCAGCAGCTTGGCTTTCCACTGGAAGAGATTTCTGAACTACTCAAATCATTACCGGAGAGTCGCACTCCCACGGTTACGGATTGGGCCCTCATAAGCACCATTTTTCGTGAGGCCTTGGATCAACGCATCGAAACTGCGTTACAGATGCGTGACCGACTTGATGGCTGCATTGGTTGCGGGTGTCTATCCCTAACCAATTGCGCTCTCTACAATCCTGAAGATCGCGCCAAAGGCTTTGGCTCTGGCCCGCGCTACCTTATGGGTGACTTACCCTAAGGAACTTTTTTGAAACACCTTGTTGAAGGTGCTTTGTTGAATACAATAGGCAAGCCGACGATCTAGTTATCTTTGCGCCCCTCCCGATAGACACTTCTCATACTGCGCAGTAAGATGCCGCCTGTTCTCGGGGCGGGGTGTAATTCCCCACCGGCGGTAAGAGCTTTTGCTTAAGTCCGCGAGCGCTCTTTTGGTTTCTATGCCAAAGAGGTCAGCAGATTCGGTTAGATTCCGAAACCGACGGTTAAAGTCCGGATGAAAGAGAACAAATTGGTAACCACTGTCTGATGCGACGGTGTGGCCTATTTGTGTCGCCCTGAATTTATTTACTATTCCTCTGAGGAGATAGCTATGAATCAGGGTTTCGAACCTGAAATCCCCAACCTCCGCGTTGCTTTTATCAAAGCGGCTTGGCATCAAGATATTGTCGATAGCGGACATCAAGGCTTTGCTGAAGAAATGGCGCGCCTCACTAATGGCACCGCCAGCGTTGATACATTTGACGTTCCGGGCGCATTTGAGATTCCATTGCTAGCAAAAGATCTTGCAAAGGCTGGCCAATATTCAGCGATTATCTGCTGTGGCCTAGTGGTTGATGGTGCGATTTATCGTCATGAATTTGTGGCGGATGCGGTTATATCCGGCTTGATGCAGGCGCAGCTAGACACAGGATTACCCATTTTGTCAGTGGTATTAACACCAAAGAGCTTTAGCGATTCCGACCAAGATGTAGCGTTTTTTCTGAATCACTTCAAAGTTAAAGGACAAGAAGCTGCGGATGCGTGTTTATCCTTATTGGCGACTCGGCAAAGCCTTATTAGGCTTAACCTCTAAAAAAACGTGCGTTCTTCTGGTCTGATGCTCTAAAGTCTAGGCATAGGCTTAGCCATTAAACTAGACAGAAGCCTAGATAAGGGGAGCAAAACCATGGTTTCACCACGAACGATTGCCAAAACCGATTCGGAAGAATCCTCACTTCGACTGGCGGTGCTGATTGATGCGGACAACGCTCAAGCCGCAGTAATTGAAGGGCTACTTGCAGAGGTTGCACGCTTTGGCGAGGCCACAGTAAAACGCATATATGGCGACTTTACCTCGCCTCAAAGCGGTTCTTGGAAGAACGTACTTCAACAACATGCCATTAAGCCGGTTCAGCAATTTGCCTATACGACCGGTAAAAATGCTACCGATAGCGCCATGATCATTGACGCTATGGATCTGCTCTACACTCGCAAATTTGACGGCTTCTGCCTGGTTACCAGCGACAGTGACTTTACCGGGCTAGCCATGCGTATTCGGGAAGAAGGTTTGACCGTGCTCGGGTTTGGCGAACAGAAAACTCCAGCGGCCTTCAAGAACGCCTGCCACAAGTTTATATTTACCGAGGTGTTACGACCTTCTCGCGCCAAGAAGCCATCTGTAGTCGCGCAAAAAGTGGAAAACACGAAAACCTCAGAAACCAAAAAACCGAGAGCGCCTCGAAAGTCTAAACCGAACTTCCCTAAGCAATTTATGTTGGATGCTCTGGAGCAATCGAGTGATGATGTTGGCTGGGCAATGCTAAGCACCTTTGGCAGCTACTTAAACAAACTGCAGCCAGACTTTGACCCAAGAAACTTTGGGTTTTCCAAGCTATCCAATCTAGTGAGTGACAATTCGGACCTTTTTATAACTGAAGAGCGCACTCAACCCGGCACTAACAACAAACAAATCTACGTTCGCGCTAGATAACCTAGCGACCGCTAAAACTCTCTATTTGTTGCCCTTGTGCTTACGGGATTCGTTTTGCACCCGCTTGTGATACTGGCTTGTATTTTTGCCGACTGCTCGACGTTCCGCCATGCTGGCCGCATTGAAAGCCTGCTCTAGATTCAGTTTGCTGTAGTTTTCAAAACGCCGGGTATCTAGATTGCCATCTTCGATTGCCTTTTGAACCGCACAGCCTGGTTCACTATCGTGCCGGCAATCGTTAAACTTACAGGTTCTGGATAGCTCTTCTATATCTGCAAAAGTAGCGGCAACTCCCGCTTCGCATTCCGAAAGCTGTAACTCTCGCATACCGGGTGTATCAATAATCATCGCGCCACTTGGCATCGACAAAAGCGATCTATGGGTAGTGGTATGCCGACCTTTTTCGTCCTCGTCCCGAATCTCTCCAGTAGCTTGACGCTCTTCTCCCAACAAGCCATTGGTCAATGTCGACTTGCCGGCGCCCGAAGAACCCAACATCGCTACTGTCTTGCCGGGCAAACACCAGGGTAATAGCGCCGAAATACTATCAGTATCCCTAGCGTTAACCATCTCGACGCAAAGTAAATTATCGAGGCCCTGGACTTCCGCTTTTAGGGACTCAGGATCCGGGCAAAGATCCATTTTGGTTAGCACGACCACAGGTTCAGAACCTGCCTGATTGATCACGCTTAAATACCGCTCAATGCGGTTTAAATTAAAGTCATCGTTGAGGGAGACCACGATAAACGCCGTATCCACGTTGGCGGCTAACAGTTGTTCGGCTACCTTGTGGCCCGCAGCTTTGCGACGAAAACAGCTTTGCCTTTGCATAACGCGCAGTAAGCGCCCATCGGACTCCAACAGAACCCAGTCACCCACCGTTAATTCTGGCGTAGAGCTGGTAACGGGCAAGGTTTGCTTGCCCTGTTCGGTAATTACTTCAATATTGGATTTGTGCTGTTCAACAACGCGCGCTGGCGTAACCGCATCCCACTCTTCAAGGCTAAGTTGTTGTTGAAAGAAGGGCTGCCAACCCATCCCGCTAAGAGACACTGGGCTAGTCAAAGCGACTCTTGAGCTCTGTTTTGTAGAACCACTAAAAGCTCTTCTTTATTGGCACATTGATTTCCAGGACGTCACCACTGACAAAGCTGATTTGCATATCAAGTGATTCACCGGCGAAGGATTCTTTGTCGACACCCATAATCATTAGATGCAGGCCACCGGGTTGCATTTCGATACTGCCACCGGCGGGCACCACTAAATCATTAACCTTATCCATGCTCATCATGCCGTTGCTCATGGTGGTTGTATGTAACTGCACCATCTGCGCAGCAGATGTGCTGAAGCTTTGCAGAACCTGATCTTGATCCCCAGAGTTGGTAATACTCAAATAACCTGCAGAAGTCTCTTGGCCGGGAATCAAGGCAGTAACGTACGCGGATTCAATATTTAGCCTGGGGTTAGCCAAACTTTGAGTGCTAACAACTGAACTCAGTATAAAAACCACTATAAGAGGTAGTGCCGCAAAAAAAATGGAGCAGCTTTTGAGACCGATTTTAGGGAAGAAGTAAATTACCATGATGAGATTATAGTCGAGCAAGCAAGTAACAACCCAAGGAAAAGGGTAAAATTTCGGTTCTAGTTTGATTTACCAACTTTTGCGCGAAACTCAATATGGCAAAACACCTTTTCTCTCCGCTACCGATCCCATCAGCGCTATTGATGCTGATCTTTCTATTTTCTGTCAACCCGGCATCAGCTCAGACGGACGACCTCTTCGGCGGAAATAGTTTTTCTAGTGCTTTGGATGAAAGCCCTTTTCTGCGCGTTATGGATGCATTTATTCCCACTTTGATATGGGGCATGGATCGAGATGCTCAAGTTGAGTGGTATATAGAACCAGACTACTACCTCTATCGCGCTCGTTTTGCATATCAGACTGACTCTGGCCTCGAGGTTGGTGCCAGTTACCCGACGGGAGTAACTAAGTTCGACGATTTTTTTCAGGAAGACTTGGAGGTCTATTACAGTAATCTGCTAATTAATTTGGATATTCCCGAAGACACACAAAACCTGTATGTGCAATTTCAAGGCTGCGCAGAAGCCGGACTTTGCTACCCGCCAACCTGGATCGGGTTTGATATAGATACCAGTACCGGATCGGCCGGATATATGGGCGAGCTATCCAATGGACCGCCAGTTCAATCCCTTGCATCTAAACCAGACATAATTCCAGCCCCAAATGAAACTATGCAAGCTGACGAAGATGGGCTACCCATCACTCTATTAATAGGATTCTTATCCGGCCTGCTCGTTTTATCTGGAATTGTCATTTTTAGTCTAAGAAAAGATAGCTGACTCCGATTAACACATTGCTCTTCCCCATTTCTAAATGATAATATTTCTCATTCGTATTTAGACCAATTAGTGAATTATTCAATATGCCTATTAAGAACCTTCCTCTATTAAGCGCGCTTGCCGCTATATGCCTATCCTTCAGTCCGGCTGGTCAGGCTGCACCTACAGATTCTGAACTTGAATCCGTTGGCGAACGCTATCTGGAACTCGCCTCAGAAGCCTTCGGTGCATCTTTGAATGAAGCTCTTGTCATGCAAAATGCCGTTCAAGCCTTCTTGGCATCTCCAAGCGAAGCTAGCCTTCAGACCGCAAAAAATAGCTGGACAGAAGCGCGCAAACCTTACGCTGAGATCGAAGCCTTCCGTTTTGGCAATGTAATTATTGATGACTGGGAACCTCAGCTGAATGCATGGCCTTTGGATGAAGGATTTATCGACTACGTAGACCACACCAACTATTTCTATGAGCTCGGAAATCCTGTCGGCCAGGCAAACCTGATTGCGAATACCAGTTTGAGCTTTGGGCCTCAAACTCTCGACCTAACCGATTTGAACTCTGAGCTCCTAGCTAGCCTAAACGAACTGGGCGGCACGGAAGCGAATGTTGCTACTGGATGGCATGCCATAGAATTTCTACTCTGGGGCCAAGATTTAAACGGTACGGGTCCGGGAGCTGGCAACCGCCCGATTACAGACTTTGCTCTTGATACAACTGAGTGCACAAATGGCAATTGCGACCGCCGACGCGACTATCTGCAGTCGGTAACGGAGCTGCTAATTGAAGATCTTGAATGGGTTATTACCCAATGGGACGCTACATCCGCGGACAGCTATAGCAATGAATTTTCGGCACTGTATGCCAAGGAGCAGCTGCGTCGTATTCTTTTTGGAGTCGGTAGCCTTTCCCTAGGTGAATTGGCGGGCGAACGTATGAAGGTTGCTCTCTACGCTAACTCTCCCGAAGACGAGCACGATTGTTTCTCTGACAATACGCACTTCACTCTTTTGCACGATCAAATTGGCATATCAAACGTATTGATGGGCCAGTCCAACTTTACTAGAAACCTTAGCAGCGGTTTATCGGTCGTTGAGCTATTGGAGAAACACGACCCGGCTCTTGCTGTGGAGTTAACGGCGGCGCTTAACAGCACGACTCAAATTATTGGACTAATAGTTGATTCAGCACAGTCTGGCGTAGCCTTTGATCAGCTAATATCTTTTGGAAATTCAGAAGGCACAGCAATGATCCAAAATGCTATTGATGCCTTGGTAGTTCAAACAAGAGCTATCGAAGCTTCAGCCATTGCCCTTGGGCTAACTTCACTTGCGGCAAACACGGAAGGACATTTCTAAGAGTGCAATTTCGATACCTGAACTTTCGTTTGCTGCGTCATCGCTTCCGAAAGTTTGCGATTGTTGGTACGACAGCTCTTGTTAGTTCATTATCCACCGCACCGGCCTTTGCGGACCCGAGCCTCCCCGGTGGTGCTACTACTACGCAGTTTCAGGACGCAAATGCCTTTTCGCAACCGGCCTCCAATCTCGATCTTGAGGGCCGTATGAATTTTAGTATCGGCAATAGTTTCTTTCGGAACCCCTGGATAGCGGCACCAGCAACGACCACCGCACGAGACGGCCTGGGCCCTCTATTCAATACCAATAGCTGTCAGGGCTGTCATATCAAAGATGGTCGAGGTCATCCGCCTCTACCGGGTCAGGCGCAAGCTGTTTCAACCCTGATTCGATTGAGTATTCCTGAAACCGATAGCAACCCTAGATCTCCCTCGGATGGAGTAATTGCCGAACCGACTTACGGAGATCAGTTACAGGACTTCTCTGTAGCTGGCGTAGAACCCGAGGCACGTATTCAGTGGGAATACGAATATTCAAATTTCGAAATGGCTAATGGCCGAGTGGTAGAGCTGCGTAAGCCCCTTATTGAGCTGACTCATTTGGCTTACGGCCCAATGCACCCTGACTTAATGATAAGTCCAAGGGTAGCCCCTGCCATGATCGGGCTAGGATTACTGGAAGCTATCCCAGCCGAATATATTCTCGCCAATGCCGATGCTGAAGATACAAACATGGATGGTATCTCAGGCAGGCCAAATACAGTTTGGGACGGCATCAACGAAGAGTTGGTATTGGGCCGATTTGGCTGGAAAGCCAGTAAACCAACCGTAGAACAACAAAGTGCGGCTGCGTTTTTTGGTGATATTGGCATTACCTCTAGCCTGTCACCCAACGAAAGCTGCATGCCGGCGCAAACTAGCTGTGTACAGGCTCCTGACGGAGGCTACCCCGAAATCAGCGATGAGCTATTAGGACTGGTGAGCTTTTATTCCAGCCACCTTGCGGTTCCTGCTCGGACCGACGCAATGGATCCGGAAGTGGTAGCGGGAGAACAAGTATTTACCGATGTTGGCTGTGCAGGTTGCCACACGCCTAACTGGCAAACTGGAGTTGGAATCAGCCCAGCCCTAAGCAATCAGACCATCTACCCCTATACGGACCTGCTACTGCATGACTTAGGTGAAGGCTTGGCGGATAACCGGCCTGACTTTGACGCGACTGGACAAGAATGGAGAACGCCTCCTCTCTGGGGTTTGGGCAAGTACCAAACCGTTAACGGCCATACCCAGTTTTTGCACGATGGACGCGCCCGCAATGCACTAGAAGCCATACTTTGGCACGACGGCGAAGCGGCTGTGGCAAAAAATGAAGTAGCGCAACTTTCCGAAGATAAACTAAACTCGCTGCTTCTCTTTTTAGACTCTCTCTAAAATGTACAAAAACGCTTACCGCATAATAATCGCGGCCGCGATGGCCTCAGTACTCTTTGCCTGCACATCAAAAGAGGCTTCTCTCTCTCTGCACTGGAAAAACTGGGCTAATGCCCAAGCTGATACATGGCTAGAAAATTCCGGCCAGATGCTCGCAATTAATCAGAACTATTGCGCGGGATCAGCGGATATTGATGCGGCAAGATCGGCCTTCACAGAAACACTGGGCCAATGGGCTTATATTAATGGCTATCCTTATAAGGCAATCGACGAGCAAGCCCTGTCGTTCTCTCTCTACTTTTGGCCAGACAAGCGCAATATGACCGAGATCCGCTTGGGTGCACGCGCTGAATCCGGCCAGCCTTTAACATCAGACGCTTACAACCAGCTAATTGCCGCTGAGAAAGGCATCCCAGCCCTTGAGTGGTTGCTCTATAAAGAAGGCTTAACTCAAGCCCAGCGTTGCACCACCTTGGTAGCGGTTAGCGAGGTATATTTGGCCGATGTAACTACCCTGCGTGAGTATCATCAAGCTGCGCCGGTAGTACTCGATGAATGGACGCTTGATTCAGATGTAATTGCCGGGCGCTCAATTGCCCTTAACCTGCTCTACTCACAAATTTCGCGCTTGGAATCCCACTTACGACAAAGTCGGAATGAAGAAGGGCTTTGGGTAAGTTACCTGGCGGAGGGATGGCGGTCGGAAAATACCTGGCTGGTATACCAGCAATCTTTAATAAGCCTAGCGGCAATGCTCGAGCATACCGGTCAGGCATCAACCATATCTACGGAAAACGAAATACAACTTCAAGCCTATGCGCAGGACGCGAATAACATATTGGCCGAATTTGAAAACTTAGCTGCCCATCAACAAAACCCTGAAACATTGGATGATTTGCAAACCCTGTTTACGCAACTGGCAAATTTTCTAGAAACTGATCTTGCGCAAGACTTTGGCATTTTGATTGGTTTTAACAATTTTGATGGCGACTAAAAAGTGCAGCTTAAGCGTCGCGAATTTATTAAGTTAAGTGGTACTAGTTTAGCGGCACTGCAACTAGGCGCCTGCTCCCTTGGTGAATTTGGCGAGCCAGCTCTTCGCCTGTATGGTGGATTTCGCAGCTATGGCAATACTTATGGCGCCGCCTGTATCGACCAGAGAGGCGATCTGGTTTGGAAGCTAGATACGCCTGCTCGGGTGCACGAACTATGCCTAAGCGATGATTTATCCGTCGGTGCGGTTGTGGCACGACGTCCTGGCAAGTTTATTCAGCTATTTAGTCCCGCGGACGGTAAAGACCTAGGCCAGATTGTGGTCCCGGAAGGGTTGATATTTGAGGGCCACGCCCTATTCCAAATCAATAAAGAGGGCCAAGACGAACTTTGGGCTACTGCTTCTCCGATCGAGACAAGCGAATCAATTCTATTGAGATACAGACTGGCGGACTTATCCCTACCACCCAAGCAGATTTCAATCGCCGGACTAGGCCCCCACCAAATGCTATCGATATCTAACCAGATAGTTATTGCCGTTGGCGGATGGCAATCCGTCGGCCGCACCATTTTGAACGCCGATAACTTTGAGTCCGGTTTAGTATTTTTTGATCCAGAAGTATCTTCAATAAGCTCCTTTGTTCCTGCGCCTGGCAGTAATTTAAGTGCCCGCCATCTAGATTCTGACGGAGAAACCTTATGGGTAGGGATGCAGCTTGCTGACCCGGCCCCCACCCAAGATGCCTTGCTCTATAGCTATTCAGCGCCCAAGGGATGGAAGGTAGCTGATGAACCTAAATCCGGCTGGCCAAGCTTTAACGGTTATATAGCCAGCGTCGCGGTATCTGATGCCGAAGTTGTAGCTACCTCACCACAGGGGCATATTTATGGCCGCTGGGATCATCTAGGCCAACCGATTGAATCAGTGCATTCTTTGGATATTTCCGCTGCCACCAGTGTGGATGGAAACTGGTGGTTAAGTAGCGGCGTTGGCGAGGTTTCCCGTGCCGGCAAGAATATTCCTTCGGGGATCTTTTGGGATAACCACTGGGTAGGCCATTCAGCCTAACAATCAGTCGATTTTTGCCAGCTCTCATTGCTTTTTTGCACTAAGTTAGCTTTACTCCGAAACCTGTTTAATTTCTTACATTAAGTAGTCTCTTAATTAGGGTGTAGATCACTGCAATGGCTAATATTCTTGTACTTCACGGTCCCAATCTAAACCTTTTGGGTACGCGCGAACCCGACGTATACGGGGCGGTAACTCTGGAACAAATAAATGAGAGCCTGGCCTCAGCCGCAAAAGCCGCCGGCCACAGCCTGACGAGCTTCCAAAGCAACGCCGAGCACGAGCTGGTGGACAAGATCCAAGCGGCGCAAAATAAAGTGGATTACATACTGATTAATCCGGCAGCATTTACTCATACTAGCGTTGCTATCCGCGACGCCATGTCAGCGGTTGCTATCCCTTTTGTTGAAATACATATTTCCAATGTTCACCAACGTGAAGAGTTCAGGCATCTTTCCTACTTCTCTGGCATTGCTGAGGCGGTACTTTGTGGCTTCGGGCCCAAAGGTTACGAATATGCGCTCGACTTTGCCATAGACCAATTAGCCAAATAAGGAACTACACGCTCGATGGACATCCGAAAGATTAAAAAGCTTATCGAAGTATTGGAAGAGTCCAATATTGGTGAAATTGAGATACGTGAGGGCGACGAATCCGTTCGCCTCACACGTGCTACTCAGGATAGCGTGCCCTTTCGCGCTGGAGAGGGCCCTAGAAAAAAACCTGATTCTCAAGCTTAGGTCAGGGTCTTTTAACCTCATGCCCTGGCTAGAGCTGCGCGTCGAAACAACGGCTCAAGAGTATCAATCTATTGAAGACGCTCTTTTTTCGGTTGGTGCGCTATCTGTTACCACCATCGACGCTAAAGACTCTCCAATATACGAACCAGACCCCGATCAACCGCCAATCTGGCCGGACCCTATTCTGGTCGGTCTATTTGACAGCGATGTTGACAGCGCAGCGATCCAGAAAGCGTTGTTAAGTTTTTGCAACCTGTCCGAATCGAATTTCCGCTGGGAAATATTGGAAGACAGGGTTTGGGAAACAGAATGGATGGAACACTTCCAGCCCATGTGCTTTGGCGATAACTTTTGGGTATACGCTGAAAAGGTAACTGAACCGATAGCAGAGCCCGGAGCAACCACTTTACTCTTAGACCCGGGTCTAGCCTTTGGAACGGGCACCCATCCAACCACAGCCCTTTGTCTTGAATGGGTAGTAGAAAATGATTGTTTAAATAAGAATATTATCGATTACGGTTGCGGAACCGGAGTGCTTGGCATTGCAGCGTTTCTTAGAGGCGCTAGCTATGGCTCCTTTGTAGATATCGACCCCCAAGCCCTAACAGCAACCAAGAAAAACCTTGAAAGAAATCAAGTGAATGCAACGCAATATCATATCTGTCTGCCCGCTTCATTTGAGCGAGAACCAGCCGATATTCTGCTGACAAACATATTATCAGGCCCCCTAGTAGAGCTTGCCGAATCTATTGCCGGATTGGTCAAAAATGGCGGACACCTCTGCCTTTCGGGAATATTGCACAGCCAAAAGCAAGAAATTCTGGGTGCCTACCAACCTTGGTTTAATAATTTAGCAGTTAAACAAAGCGAAGATTGGCTTAGAATTACGGGAATCCGATCATAAACCACCATTCAGACTTAAGGGCGCCTCTATCAATTACATTCAAGAGTATTAGTACCGTTGAGTGAATACGGTTCAGTAACACAATGCCCTCACTGCAAGACTTCGTTTCATGTGGGGCCTATTCAGCTGGAAGCGGCAAATGGTGCTGTGCGCTGCGGTGGATGCCTGAAAGTATTTGATGCGCTGGAACATTTTATTATTGAGCAAAAACCTTTATTTGGAGGTGAAGCTACTGAAGCGGCAGCAACTAAAGAGACCGAACCTGAACCGGAGTTTTTTAACCCGCGCGCGGATGACGACGATATTCTAGCTGATGATCAGGAGCTTTCTGATGTTGAAGAACGTGATGCCGGGGCAGAAATTGCATCGGGCATAGCTAGTCCTGATGAACCCGAACCTGAAGATTCTATTTATCAAAACGAAATGGAGTCTATTTATCGCGGTTACGATGACGATGACGATGACGAGTATGAGTATGAGGAAACCCCAGAGAAAGAAGCTTTAGACGAAGAACACAGGGAATCGGAAGCTTCATCAGAAGATGAAACGATAGTCGCTTCCGCTGATGAATATCAAGATGAGGCAGATCAGGAAATTTCCGATATTTTGAAAGCATCTTTCGCCGGCCTTGAAGATAATTTATCTGATGCATCATCAGATACGCACCAGCCTTCAGAAACCGAATCCGAAAATACATGGGAATCGGTTGTTGCTGTTCGCCCGGGTTCTGAAGAAGAACCGCTCTTATCAGATCTTGTCGAGCCGGAACAGGCAGCGGAAGAAAAACTCGCAGAACAGCTATTTGTCGGATCGAAAAACCGTAAAGCTTATAAAAAAATTAGCGCTCCCTGGACTATTTGCATTTCAACATTGTTTGTCGCCCTTTTAGCCCAGAGCCTTTACTGGCAGGCGGCTTCGTTAAGAGAGATTGATTTCTATAATCGGGTTTCGATTAATTTTTGTGTCCTGCTGCCCTGCCGAAAATTGGTACTTCAAGACCTTTCTCTGCTTTCCGTAACCGGCATAGTTCGACCCTCAACGGAATATAATAATTCGCTAGCAGTTCAGGTCGAGCTGCGTAACAGAGCCGAATTATCCCAGCGATTTCCACATATTGAGCTCGCTTTTACTGACCTACGAGGCGAAAAGATTTCCCTTCGAAGGTTTAGTCCGCAGGAATATTTGCGTTCCGAAACTGCCGGACGAACGCTACTTCAGCCGTTCCAGCGAATACAGATCGAAATGGAACTTTATGATCCGGGAGCTTCGGCCATAAGTTATGAATTTAATCTGCTTTATTTGAATTGACCTGCCGTGGGTCTGGCGTAGAATTACCCACCTTTTTCAGCACTTCAAAAACGACTTAAAAACCAATGTCTTTCTCAATCGGTCCCTACACAATTGATGCCCCAGTGCTATTGGCACCTATGGCTGGCATTACCGACTTGCCTCTGAGACAGGCGGCTAGACATTGGGGCGCAGCCCTCACCTATTCTGAAATGCTGACATCACAAACCGATCTCTGGACTAGCAATAAGTCCAAAACCCGTTTGCCTCAATCAGAAGATCCACTTCCCCGTCCAGTTCAGATAGCTGGCTATGACGCGAAAATGCTCGCTGATGCGGCCATGGCCTGCGAACAGTTGGGCGCCGGAATGATTGATATCAACATGGGCTGCCCGGCCAAAAAAGTCTGTAAACGCGCCGCAGGAAGTGCCCTCCTGCAAGACGAAGCCTTGGTTGAAGATATTTTAAATACCGTTGTAAACGCAGTATCGGTTCCCGTTACTTTAAAAACACGAACCGGCTGGAGTACAGAAGCTAAGAACGGGCTGCGAATAGCCGAAATTGCAGAACAGGCAGGAATTCAGGCCTTAACGGTGCACGGCCGAACCAGAGCATGCAAATTTTCGGGTCAGGCTGAGTACGACACCATCGCCGAAATCGTAGCCAAAGTAGCTATGCCGGTAATTGCCAATGGAGATATTGGCACACCAGAACAAGCCGAAGCGGTGCTAAAGCAGACTGGCGCCGCGGCAGTGATGATCGGTCGGAGTGCTCTGGGCCAGCCCTGGATATTCCAGCAAATTCGCGAATACCTAGACGCTACAATCCCATCTAAAACTCAATCTGGAATCCAATCTGGCATAGCGTCTTCAACTTTTTCATTGCTTTCTACACCCTCATTAAAAGTACAGTTCGAAACTATGACTACTCACCTTGAGGGAATTCATCAGCTCTATGGTGATCTGCAAGGTATGCGTATCGCACGTAAACATATGGGTTGGTATCTTGAACGTATGGATGACTCAGGAGTTCAACGCAAAGACTTCAATAGTCTTCAAAGCACCGAAGCGCAATCTGAATTTATTCAGCAACTAGCAACACAGGAACCTGTAAATAGAATGATGGCCGCATGAGTAAAAAATCTAAGACTGACTTAGGTGTCAAAAAGGCAAGCAAAAAGGGAAAGTCAAAAAAATATATGGCTTTGTCTCAGTGCGTAACCGAATCATTAGAACAGTACTTTGAACATCTGGGCGAAGAAACCCCCTCAAACCTATACGACTTTGTGCTCAAAGAAGTTGAAGCGCCCATGCTGAAATCTGTCCTTGAACATACTTCCAATAACCAAAGCCAGGCCTCTGAAATACTAGGTCTTAACCGCGGTACACTGAGAAAAAAGCTAAAGCAATATGACCTCCTCTGACACCAAAACCGAACTAAAGCCTATTCGCCGCGCGCTAATCAGCGTATCTGATAAAACTGGGATTGAAGATTTTGCCAAGCAGCTAACCGACACCGGTGTAGCGCTGCTATCCACAGGCGGCACCTACCGACTTCTCAAAGGCGCTGGAATAGCCGTAACTGAGGTTTCTGATTATACGGGCTTCCCCGAGATGATGGATGGTCGTGTAAAAACGCTGCATCCTAAAGTTCATGGAGGAATTCTAGGTCGTCGAGGTATTGACGATCAGATCATGCAAGATCACGGCATAGACGCTATCGATATGGTAATCGTTAACCTTTATCCCTTTGAAGCTACCGTAACAAAACCCGACTGTAGCCTCGAAGATGCTGTGGAAAATATAGATATTGGCGGCCCGACTATGGTGCGCGCTGCAGCCAAAAACCACAAAGACGTCACTATTGTGGTAAACAGTTCTGACTACTCTCGTGTATTGGCTGAACTCGCAGAATGCGACGGCAAGCTTAGCTATGAGACACGATTTGATTTGGCAATTCGAGCCTATGAACATACGGCAGCTTACGACGGAGCTATCGCCAACCATTTCGGCAAATTAGTTACTGGCGGAAGCGAGAACTTCTCTCGAACCTTTAACCTTCAATTCCTTAAGGGTGAAGATTTACGCTACGGCGAAAACCCGCACCAAAGCTCCGCTTTTTATCGCGAGCACAACCCCGCTGAAGCTTGCATTGCTACTGCCAAGCAATTTCAAGGCAAGGAGCTTTCTTACAACAATATTGCTGATACCGATGCGGCCTTGGAGTGCGTAAAACAATTTGACCAACCAGCCTGTGTAATTGTGAAGCACGCCAACCCCTGCGGGGTCTCCGTCGCTGAGAATATTGGCACCGCCTACGAGCAAGCCTTTGCTACCGACCCTGAATCCTCTTTTGGTGGGATTATTGCCTTCAACCGCGAACTTGATGCCGATACCGCAAAAAGCATAGTAGACAGGCAGTTTGTGGAAGTAATAATCGCGCCAAGTATCAGCGAAGCCGCATTAGAAATTACCGCGGCAAAGAAAAATGTTCGCGTATTGGCCTGCGGTGAGTGGCAGGTAGAGAGCACTGGATTTGAATTCAAAAAAGTTACCGGCGGATTGCTGGTACAAAACAGAGATACCGGTGTAATCGGCGAATCTGATCTAAAAATTGTCAGTGCAAAACAGCCAACAGAAGATCAAATTAAAGATG
Source organism: uncultured Cellvibrionales bacterium (assembly GCA_913063225.1). Classification (GTDB taxonomy): domain Bacteria; phylum Pseudomonadota; class Gammaproteobacteria; order Pseudomonadales; family GM7GCV1; genus JABJGI01. Next base: position 10,995 of record CAJXYP010000019.1, on the reverse strand, counting down.
CGTTGTTTACCTGGAAAGTTGCTAAGTTCGTTAAGTCCAATGCCATTGTGTACGGCAATAACTTGAGAACTATTGGTGTTGGTGCAGGCCAAATGAGCCGCGTAAATTCAGCTCGTATTGCAGTAATTAAAGCAGAGCAGGCTGGTCTTCAAGTTGAAGGCAGCGCAATGGCTTCGGACGCCTTCTTCCCTTTTCGTGACGGCATAGATAACGCCGCAGCCGCGGGCGTGGCCTGCGTAATACAACCCGGCGGTTCTATTCGGGATGACGAGGTAATTGCCGCGGCAGATGAGCATCAAATGGCTATGATCTTTACCGGCATGAGGCATTTCCGCCACTAAGCGGCAGAACTCCTTTAACTGAAATATAAATAACAAAGATACAAAGCAAATGAATGTACTTGTGATTGGCTCAGGCGGCCGCGAACACGCACTGGCTTGGAAAGCGGCTCAAAGCCCTTTGGTTGAAACAGTATATGTTGCGCCGGGTAATGCCGGTTCTGCAGCCGAAGCTGGCATCGAAAACATTGATCTCTCAGGCGACGACTTTGATGGTCTGATTTCTTTTGCTCAGTCCAATGCGGTTGGTTTAACTATCGTTGGCCCTGAAGTGCCCTTGGTTGAAGGCATTGTTGATGCATTTAAAAAAGCCGGTCTACGCTGCTTTGGCCCATCGGCTAAAGCAGCGCAGCTAGAAGGGTCCAAAGCCTTCACTAAAGACTTTTTAGCACGACATAATATTCCTAGCGGCTTTTATAAAAGCTTTACGGAAGTCGACCCCGCATTGGCCTATTTGCAAGAACAGGGTGCGCCAATAGTGGTAAAAGCCGACGGTCTGGCAGCAGGTAAAGGCGTAATTGTTGCAGAAACTCTTAAGCAAGCGGAAGACGCAGTGCAAGACATGTTATCCGGTAACGCCTTTGGTGAAGCAGGTTGCCGTGTAGTGATTGAAGAGTTTTTGGATGGCGAAGAAGCCAGTTTTATTGTTATTGCCGACGGCAAGAATGTACTGCCTATGGCCACCAGCCAAGACCACAAACGAATTGGAGAAGGCGATACTGGCCCTAACACTGGCGGCATGGGAGCCTATTCACCCGCGCCTGTGGTTACTCCGGAAATCCATCAACGAGTTATGCGTCAGGTTATTTACCCGACCTTAGCCGGCATGGCTGCTGAAGGAATGCCCTACACAGGATTTCTCTACGCTGGATTGATGATTAACGCTCAGGGCGAACCCAAGGTAATTGAATACAACTGCCGTTTCGGCGACCCTGAAACACAGCCGATCATGATGCGGCTTCAATCCGACCTTGTTGCTCTTTGCAATGCAGCTCTTGATGGCAAGCTAGACCAAGCGGAAGCGCAATGGGATAGTCGAGCTTCTGTTGGAGTGGTATTGGCTGCCGAGGGCTACCCGGCAAGTTATGAGAAAGGCCGGGAGATTTCCGGGCTGGGCGATATTGAAAACGCCGACCAAAAAATATTCCAGGCGGGCACGGTTGAGACCGACGGAAAAGTGTTTACCAGCGGAGGTCGGGTTCTTTGTGCAACCGCCCTAGGTGCTGATGTCGCTGAAGCCCAACAAAAGGCATACGAATTGGCCGACAGTATTAGCTGGAAAGGTATGACTTTGCGACGTGATATTGCTTGGCGAGCGATCAACCGATAGAATCCCCCGCATCTTCCACTGTCAGTCGCAGTTTTGGAAGACAATCCTGAGGGGTGGCTTCGACAATATCGAAGCCTGAGAATTCAGCAGAGCTGATAAACCCTTTGAACCTGATCCGGTTAGCACCGGCGTAGGAATAGGAATATCAAGCTGCGAATATCTGACCAGCTCGTCCTTTACCCCCTATAGCACTGCAACCGGTTCTTTTGAAAATGTTCTTAATTGAATAAAAGGAACCAACATGAACTTATCAAACACCGCAAAAATTGGCTGTTTAAGCTTAATAGGCTTTAGCACCTACCTTCCCGCACAAGTCTATATCGAAGACATTATTATTCAGGCAGAGTTTCGCCCCATCAATCTGATGGAAACCCCAAACAGCATTAGCCTTATATCTGCTGATGAGATCTCCAACCGCAGCGCCAACTTCCTCACTGAAGCTTTGGCTAGCACACCAAATCTAAACTATTCCTCAGGCGCATCGCGCGGCCGATTTTTTCAAATCCGCGGTATTGGAGAACGCAGCCAATTTATTGACCCACTCAATCCGGGAGTTGGCTTGATCATCGATGGTATCGACTACAGCACTTTAGGAGCTGCAGCCACTTTGTTTGATATCGATCAGGTGGAGATTTTACGTGGCCCACAGGGAACCCTTTTCGGAGCTAATGCATTGGCGGGTATGATCAACATTGAGTCCAATGACCCATCGAATAGTCCGGAAGTAATACTTACAGCCGGCATTGGTGATATATCTGGAAATGAGGGTACCACCGACAGTTCAAATCTTGGCCTAGTATTAAGTGGTCCATTGGCGGATTCGTTCAATGGAAGACTGGCTATCCAAAATACCAAAAGCGATGGTTTTGTTGAGAACGTTTATTTGAGCCGTGATGATACTCAAAATATAGATGAACTAACGGTTCGAGGAAAGCTTGATTGGGAAGTTTCTGATGTCTTAGACGTTAGCTTTACTGCAATAAAACTGGATATCGACAACGGTTATGACAGCTTCACACTCGACAACCTGCGCGAAACAATTTCAGATGAACCCGGCACTGATGCCTTAGATTCTTTTGCGCTCTCGAGCGATGCATCTCTGGAATTAACCAGCACGCTCGATCTGGATGTCCTACTTTCCACAGCTCAATCTGACTCAGAATATAGTTTTGACGAAGACTGGGCCAATTTAGATTTATGTGGTGGCGCTGATCCGTCGGATTGCTATTGGTACTCAAGTTTCGATAAATACCTGCGCGATACCGATACGAATACCTTGGACCTGAGATTAATCTCAGAGGTGCCACCCAATGGCATTGGTTGGATTTTAGGATTGTACGGAAAAAGCCAGAATGCCGACCTCACCCGAAACTACAAATATTCAGACCCCTTTACGCCCGAATCTACGACCTCTTTTTCAAGCGAATATGAGTCGCAAAATACTGCGGTTTATGGAGAAATAACGCTACCTACGGCCACCACTGCCACACAAATTCGCTTAGGCCTAAGAGCGGAAAACTTCAGCTCTGAATATGGTGACAGCCTCGCCCAATCTACTGATACGGACGAGACCCTGCTGGGCGGGCATCTCACCTACGAAGTAAAAATACTCAACAAATATTTCACCTATATTCGTATTGCTCGCGGTTATAAAACTGGCGGTGTGAACGTTTCTCGTGGCGCGGTTATTCCTCTGGAATATGAAACAGAAACCCTTTGGAACTATGAATTCGGCCTTAAGAGCACTTTGGACTCCGGGGTAGTCAGTCAGATCTCTGTCTTCTATCAGGATCGCCGCGACGCTCAAGTAAAGCAGTCTCTTGTAAGCTGCCCGATCGGTGTTGGCGCATGCTCCTTTGAAGACTTTGTAGATAACGCCGCAGAGGCACACAGCTACGGAATGGAGGCAGAAGCATATTGGCCTGTAACTGATCGATTCAGTGTCAATACTAGCTTGGGGCTAATGCGAACTGCTTTTGGCACATATGACAGCTTTAGCCACATCAATGCTGTCGATATTGGCGGATCCGTTGTGCCTTACGATATGTCAGGAGAACCTTTGGCTCAGTCGCCAGAGTATCAACTCAGCTTAAGCCTGGATTATTCGTTCTCTGACAATTTAGGTTTCTGGCTTTCTGTGGACTCTAAGGATCAGTTCCGTTTCTCCAATCGACATTTTGCTGAAGCTGAAGCCTACAGTCTCCTTAGTGCTCGCATGATATGGAACGCCAGCGACGACATCGAAGTGTCATTGTGGGGCCGCAATCTAACCAACGAGGACTATACAACTCGAGGCTTCGGTTCTTTTGGAAATGATCCTAGAGATGGCTATGCAACAAATAACTATTTTCAATTTGGTGAGCCAAGAGAAATTGGTCTAAGTATCCAATATCGTCTATAAGTCTTTTTGAAAGCCGGAACCCAGGTTCCGGCTTTTACCCATAACCGAGGAACATAATATGCGAATATCTGTAGAAATGAGCCTGTATCCTCTGCAAAGTGAATATGTGGACGAAATACTTGGCTTTATAAATGCGCTTAAGAAAATTGAAGGTTTGAGCCTAAAAACCAATACCATGAGCACCCAGATTCACGGCGAATACGACCTAGTGATGTCGTCCATCACTGAGTGTTTAAAAATACCTTTCGAATCTGGCGTGCCGATGTCTTTGGTAACCAAGTTCCTTAATCTGGATCGAGAGCACTCAGTTTTAAACGATTAAAATAGAAGCCCCCATGCTACTCGTCGACCTGATACTTGCACGCCCCTGGGAAGCTATTGCTGTGGTTTTCGGCATTGCCTATGTGGTGCTTGCTGCCCGCGAGAACATTTGGTGCTGGCCCGCGGCTCTACTTTCTACTGCAATATTTTCTTGGCTATTCTGGGATGTAAGCCTACTGATGGAATCGGCCCTGAACGTTTACTACCTATTTATGGCGGTATACGGCTGGAGGCAATGGACCAAAGGGTCAAAAGATCACAGCCCGCAGAAGATTCACTCCTGGGGCCTTAAACAGCATTTGATTAGCGTCTCGCTGATAGTCATCTTGGCGATCAGTTCCGGAATTCTGTTAAGTCGCTATACCCAAGCCGCTCTGCCCTTTCTTGACTCTCTGACGACTTGGGCCGCCGTAATAGCTACCTACATGGTGACGCGTAAGGTCCTTGAAAACTGGCTATATTGGGTGGTTATTGACGCAGTTTCCGTATATCTCTACATTGACAGAGAGCTATACTTAACCAGCGCACTGTTTTTCGGCTATATTGTGGTCGCAATTTATGGTTGGTACAGCTGGAAACGCATATTTAATGAAACAACGGATCAATAAACTAATTGAAAAAAGTCAACAATCTGGCTTTTTTGCAGATCGGGAATTGTCGATAGGCTCTCGCATAGATTGGGGCACGGTAAATGAATGCTGGGTACTGTACTGCGGCGAAGCCCAATATCTGGCGCGGCTAGGTCGTGATCTACCCGAAGAGTTTCTAAGCACCTGGAGATCAGAGCTTGAGGCCAACCAAATTGCAGCCAATGCTGGACTCGCTCCTATGCCGCTATTTGTTGATGAGGGTTCACTCGCGGCAATTTATCCTTGGTGCGGCGACCCTCTAAGCCGCATAAAGCTAACTACGCCTTTACTCAGAGAAATTGCCTACAGGCTGTCTCTTCTGCACTGTATAGAACCTCCGGTAGCACAAGTTAGCTACCGTTTAACTATCGAAAATTATCTGAGTATTGTTGGCGAAGATTCTGACTGGATCAGGGCAAATGATATCGACCTCGATGCACTCTTTAAACAGACCGACAGATGGGATCAAAGCGACGAAATTCGTTTCTGTCACCACGATCTAAATCCCGGAAACATTCTGTGGGATGGCACTCACTGCACCTTTATCGATTGGGAATATGCCCGCGTGGCGCACCCCCTCTTTGATTTGGCCTCGCTCTCAAAACACTTAGAGCTTTCAGATAAATATCTTGATTTACTTTTGAGCCACTACCCAAGGCACAAATGCTCGATTGATCAGGTTCGAAGCGCAGAAACCATTGTGGTCTCTCTAGAAAAACTTTGGCTGGAAGCCGCTCGTCTGTCACTTTTTGATAATGCCAACTAGGCGAGAGCTGTTAGAATAACGTTATGAGCAACAGAAACTACAGCGGCCTGGATCAGCTAATAGAATGCGCTGATAACGCACTTCTCACACTATTTGCACGCCCTAAGGGCTCGCGACAATCACCCGCCAATTCTCTTGATGAACCGCATCTTAGCGATAGCGAAAGAAAGCTTTCCGCCAGTCTAATGCGCGTTAATCACACGGGCGAGGTATGCGCACAGGCCCTGTATCAAGGTCAAGCACTGACTGCAAAGCTTCCGGAAATTCGCGAAGAAATGGAAACTGCTGCCCAAGAAGAAATTGATCACCTGAATTGGTGCGATGAGCGCTTGGATCAGCTGCAAAGCCATACCAGCTACCTAAACCCTTTGTTTTATGCGGGATCGTTCGTGATCGGAGCTATCGCCGGAGCCGTATCTGACCGTATATCACTTGGCTTTGTAGCCGCAACTGAAGATCAGGTATGCAGCCATTTAGACAGCCACATGGGCCGGCTACCTGAAGCCGATAAAAAAAGCCGCGCTATCGTCGAGCAAATGAGAGAGGACGAAGCAGAACATCAGGCCGCGGCTCTGCAAGCCGGTGGTATTGAGTTTCCTCCCACCGTTAAAAAAGTTATGACAAAAATTTCTGTTTTGATGACGGAAACTACCTCAAGAATCTAAATCCGTAAGCTCACCAAGCTGTAATTTGTAACCGATGGTACGAGGATTGCCCTATGAAATATCTTACTTACATAGAAAGCAGAAAACAGACATTTTCGAGGCCTATCACAACCAAATAAAAACTCCCAATCTGGGTAGCCTTTACGCTAACTCTAGCTTTTGCATCCGGCTGTGCGACAGAAATCCCAATATCCCAATATCCTGAAATGTCAGCTAATGATGCATACCAAGGAGCAAAAAAACCGGCAAGCATACTGTCTGCCTATCATGGGCTAGATGCCATAGAAGGCACAGGCCTCAGCCGTCTGCGTGGAACGACGATCAGCGGTTTCAGTAAGCATCGCATCTGGCCTGTTTCACGACCCGGGTGACGACGCCAATCCCGCGGTAAGAGTGCAGGTGGCATTAGGTCTTTAGGAATTGTTACAATCCCACATCAACTAAATCTACAAGAAACCCTTATGAGCAAAGCATCAGCACGACACATCCTAGTAAATGACGAAGCAAAATGCCTCGACCTAAAAATGCAAATCGAACAAGGCGCGGATTTTGCCGACATTGCAAAACAGCACTCTAGCTGCCCATCCGGCAAAAATGGTGGTGACTTGGGTGAGTTTGGCCCAGGCCAGATGGTTCGTGAGTTTGATGAGGTGGTTTTTTCCGCTGACTTGAATCAGGTTCAGGGCCCAGTGAAAACTCAGTTTGGTTACCATCTTCTGGAAGTAACCAGCCGCACATAAGCCCGAAGCGCGAGATAGAATCTGGCCATTAGACATGTCTGATTGGTATGTCTATATGGTCAGAACTGAATCTGGCGCACTCTATACCGGCATAAGCAATAACGTCGAAAAACGCTTTGAAGCACATTGCCTCGGACGTGGCTCGAAATTCCTTAGGGCGCAAGGAGACCTAACCTTGGTTTATCAATGCGCGCTTGGAGACCGATCTATTGCTTCGAGAGCGGAGTACCGGCTAAAGCAACTTACTAAGGTTGAAAAAGAAATTTTGGTTAAAGACAGACTAGACCGTCATGGGCTACTGAAGAAACTGGAGATAGAAGTCTCATAACCGAACTTCATTTTCTATAGGCATAAAAAAAGGCCGGTGCATTCGCATCGGCCTTTTTTTATTCGATCTCTAAAAATTAGAGACCAATTACGTTTTCCGCTTGTGGGCCTTTTTTGCCCTGACCAACGGTAAATTCTACTTTTTGGCCTTCAGCAAGAGTTTTAAACCCGTCGCCAAGAATGCTTGAGAAGTGAACAAAAACGTCATCTCCATTCTCTTGTGAAATAAAGCCGAAGCCCTTTGATTCGTTGAAGAACTTCACAGTTCCTGTAACTTTGTCTGACATAGTACTGTCCTGTCTGTAATTTAAGGTAATGCTGAAAATTGGTGTAACGTAAGAATTACAGGACGAGGTAGTACATGAAACTTCGAAACACTGAACTCAGGTAAAGCCGATTTTCTGGCACTTATGACTATACAAGGATGCATTCCGCCGTCAACACTTTCCCGCAGATATCCCCCTAGCACACTAATATATGGCGTTTTTAGCCCTATTTAAGCCAATTTCTGCCAGATCATTTAACGGTAATACAGGTGCACTTGGCGTCGTGAGCGACTTTGTGAGATACGCTTCCAAGCATCAAACTGGAGAAGTCACCCATCCCGCGCGTACCAATTACTATCATATCCGCGTCAACTTCCTCGGCATAATCAAGAATTGCTCTGACGGGGTCTCCCTTGAGGATTTTGTCACTAAAGTCATTTACCCCCGCTTCAACGGCAATGGCCTTTGCCTTTGCCTTTGCCTTTGCCTTTGCCTTTGCCTTTGCCTTTGCCTTTGCCTTTGCCTTTGCCACCATATTTTTCCAATCCCATATCCTGAATATCAATCGGCACAGGAATAGTGCTCATGGCAAATATATCTTCGACATAATATGGCTGCGCGATATATATCAGCTTCAATTGCGCTCGATAATGAACCGCCAAATCCGCGGCAAAATCTAGTGATTTTTTCGATTGCTCAGATCCATCAACAGGAACCACTAATATTTTTTGCATAAACAAACCTCGACCAAAATAGAATTTTGAATTGAGACTTAATCTACCAATTAAGTCAGAGAATAGCATTGACCGGTGTCAATCTTGATCGAATTCCATTTGAGGAGAAGTGGAAGTGTTGTTACAACGTTTTTCGAAAAATCAATGCATCTTCAACGACACCGCTGCTATGTCGATAATAGTCTTTGCGCTCCGCAATAGATTCGAAACCCAGTTTTTCGTAGAGGTTTATAGCCGGAATGTTTGATCGTCGCACTTCCAAAAAACAATGCTCGGCAGTCTCAGGAAGCAATAAAAGGCTAGAGCGAAGTAAACCTTCGCCAAGGCCCTTACCTTGTTTACCCTGGGCGACGCCGATATTGAGCAGCTCGGCTTCGGGTCCAGAACATATAGAGCAGGAAAAGCCAACTACCTGCTCCCCCACATCCAAATCTTTATCTTCTAGGATCCAGTTCGAGTATAGCGGCGCTTCACAGCAGGTATTCCATTGATCCAAAGACCAGGGCGATGGGTTAATCTGCCGATGCATCTCTGCAATCTGAGACAAATGTACTTCCCGCATAGGAGACAATTTAATTGATTCGGATGCTTCGGCTTTCTCTGTCACTTGAGTCACAAATTGAAATTAGACATTCGGGATTAGGAGGTACGCAGATCTCTAAGGCTTTGCCATGCGATGGATTTTATATAAGGCTTGTTCAGCATGTCAGCTAGAGATGGCACCAATCTATATTCCTTCAATTCACTCTGAGAGGGTATTTTGGATCCAAGAATGTCCTCAAAATCACCCTTGATTTCGGTAAATTGATTTTTCGACTCTTCCCCAAAAAGAACTAGGGTCATAGCCGAGCCACAAAGCTCTCCGCGACCTGCCACAAAACTTGCAAGAAAGTCCTGGGCTTCGTTTTGACTAGTGGGTTCTGATCCTACCAAGGGCCAATTACCAGTGCCTCGTTCCAGTTTTTCCGATCTCGACAAGGAACCAATTATGGCACCCAAAAGTTTTGCTTCTTCAGTACTTTGTTGTTGTGAAGCAGCTGTCAGAAAGAGTAACTCGCCTACCTGATGCCAAAGAAAGTAAAGCGGCTCTGCTAGAGGCAAAGCAATCTTGGCAGGAACTATCGACTCTTCAGAACTCGACTCCGAGACGGCGGATGATTCCTCTTGAGTGAGAACTGAAGGCGCAGAACCTTCGGCAACATCTGCGCCCGGAACTTCGACGGCTTCCGCAGGCATTTCCAATTTTGCTTTTGTTCCAGTACTTTCTGCTGCTTTGTCTGTCCTAATTTCTACTCTATCTTCTACTTTGTCTTCCAACCTACCTTCTTCTGCATTTTCAACAGATGAAGACTCCTGATCAGAGTCAAGCTGCGACCGATGGACGTAGAGATCTACGCCCATCGCTTGCAAATATTCTGCCCGGAGTTTGTTCATTGTTTAAACGCCTTCCAACTGTGGGTGCGCCTTTCCTTCATCCCTAAGTAAATTTAGGGCGTGAATATAGGCTTTAGCGGAAGCCAGCAAAATATCGGTATCCGCTCCCGTGCCATTGACAATTCGGCCAGACTTTTCGAGTCGAACCGTAACCTCGCCTTGAGACTCAGTTCCCTGAGTAATAGCGTTTACCGAATAGAGTTCCAAATTGGTATCCGACTTAGCGACCTGCTCGATGGCTTTAAATATGGCGTCCACCGCACCGTCGCCCTCAGACTCAATATGAACTTCGCGGCCATCTACTACCAGAGCAATTTTTGCCTTAGGCAAGTGATTAGGCCCCGTATTAACCTCTAAAGTGCTAAGACCATATAACCAGTCGGCCTCATCTATTCCTGCCTGGCTCATAAGGGCTTGCAGATCTTCATCGTATATCTCGTGCTTCTTGTCAGCTAGCGCTTTAAAGCGGGTAAAAGCGACATTCAGTTCATCCTGATCCGCAAAAAGTATGCCTAAGTCCTCGAAACGAGCTTTAACCGCAGCTCGACCTGAATGCTTACCCAGCACCAAACGATTGGCTTTCCAGCCCACATCTTCAGCACGCATTATTTCGTAGGTTTCACGGTGTTTTAATATGCCGTCCTGATGAATACCGGATTCGTGGGCAAAGGCGTTAACACCAACAATAGCCTTGTTCGGCTGCACCGGAAAACCGGTAATACTAGACACCAAACGGGATGCGGAAACGATATGCTTCGTGTCAATGGCGGTTTCAACCTCATAAAGGTCCGCTCGGGTTTGCACTGCCATAACTATTTCTTCCAAAGCAGCATTGCCCGCGCGCTCACCCAAACCGTTTATGGTGCATTCAACCTGCCGTGCGCCCGCTTGCACTGCAGATAACGAGTTAGCCACGGCTAATCCCAAATCATTGTGACAATGAACCGAAAAGACGGCTTTGTCAGAGTTCCTGTCTCTTATACACATCTCCGAGCCCACGAGACCGTACTAGATATCGTATGCCGTCTTCTGCTTGAAAAAAAA
>CAJXYP010000018.1 GCA_913063225.1 uncultured Cellvibrionales bacterium | reverse complement strand
TGATACGGCGACCACCGAGATCTACACCTCTCTATTCGTCGGCAGCGTCAGATGTGTATAAGAGACAGGTTCTGGAACAACATTTGCGGTAACTGAGATATCGCCTTTTGCACCCATTAATATAAATTCTGCGGCAGTAGGATCATCACCGGAGAGAACAATAAAGTCATCAGAGCAAATATCTAGCACCTGCTGTCCTCGTTCAAGATCACCTGTGGCTTCTTTAATACCGATTATATTCGGAATTTTAGCCAATCTTGCTACGGTTTCGGGCAGCATATCGGCAACCGTACGACCTGGAACGTTATACAGAATCACCGGTATAGCAACGGCCTCGGCAATCGCTTTGAAATGCTGATACAAACCCTCTTGTGTGGGCTTGTTGTAATAAGGTACTACCTGCAGGGATGCATTGGCACCCAAGCGCAGGGCCGAAGAAGTTAAATGGATAGCTTCAGAGGTAGAGTTTGCGCCCGTTCCAGCTATGACTGGCACACGTCCAGCTACAACCTGAACAATCCGCTCTATCACTCGCAAATGCTCCTCTACGGAAAGCGTTGGCGACTCGCCAGTTGTGCCGACCGCTACTATGCCGTCGGTGCCAGAGTCTATATGCCAGTTAATTAGTGCGTCTAAACTATCCCAATCAATATCGCCATTGGCTGACATGGGAGTAATTAACGCAACAATGCTACCTTGAATCATCGAAGGGGTGCTCTCAGAAAAGCGACAATACTAGTTACCTAAGACGCTTTCGACAAGCAAAAGTGCCCCACTAATAACAACAGATTTTTTTAGTGTACCCGGATAGATATTTTGAGGCCTCGATTTAGCGCTATTTTGGACCAATATTCTAACCTTTCTCGTAGAAAGGCGGCTCGCCCTCAGGACGAGTTTTAAACCGGCGATGGGCCCAGAGATAACTTTCGGGCTCTTGCATAACAACCTTTTCAGCAATCTCATTAAACCGGTCAGCATCTATTTGATCGTCGCCAGCAGGATAGTTTTCCAGAGCCGCTAAAATCTCAATGCGATATTTATTTTTGGTTGGGCGAGTAAATACTACCGGCAGTGCCTTGGCTCGCCCTGAAGCTGTCAATTTTGCCGGCGCCAAAGGTGTCGCGGTTTGTATTCCAAAGAATGAGGAGAATACGCAGCGTTTTTTACCTAGATCCTGATCTGCTGCGATCCAGATGTTTTTATTATGCCGCAGTGCCTTTATCAAACCACGTACATCCGCACGATCAAACAAATGCGACTGTCTATCCCCTTCCAATAAACCACCTTCAATTGGAGACCAGCGCCTTCGCTGGGTATATTCAATTACTGGGTTGTCGTGCGGTCGATACACAACCAACAAAGGAAATCGAGAGTAGAGCGCGGCCGCACAGAGTTCGATATTCGAAAAATGAAAGACCAAGAGGACCACGCCGCTATCTGCGTATTTCTCCAAATGCTCACCACCAACTATCTCAAATCGATTTGTTAGAATACTTAGACTTCCAAAACGGCAAATCAATATTTCAAACAATCCTAGTCCGAGGGCGCGCATATTCTTGCGCAGCATTGCTTTTTGCTGTTCTGACGAAAGCCCAGAAAAACAAGCAGAAATGTTTTTTTGGGCGACTCGCACACGTTTGGGTCGGAATAGGCAGAGTAAATCGCCTATGCGATGGCCCATCCAGTATTGAACGGAATATGGGAGCTGCGCTATTAGCCAACCGATTCCCACTGCAAACCAAATAAGCCAGTAGCGGGGGTGGGAAAGGTTCTCAGATTTATCCAGGACTCAGCCCTATCAACAAAGACTCATTAAAGTTCGACTAGCGGCGATATATCGACATCGTAATCAACGCCATCAATACCAAAGCCAAACAGTTTCAGAAACTCCTGCTGATAACCGAGATAATCTGAAAGTTCCAGCAGGTTATCGGAGTTAACTATTTCCCAAAGAGCTTCAACTTTTTGCTGTATCTCGTCATCTAGTTCCAAATCGTCGACGCGCCAGCGGCCTTTTTCGTCCAACTCGGGTGAATCTTCATAGATAGCGTCGCGAAAAAGTCTACCAATTTGCTCAATACAGCCTTCATGGGTACCAGCCGCTTTCATCACCTTATAAAGCAACGAAATATAGAGCGGCATAACAGGGATTGCTGAACTAGCCTGAGTTACCAAGCCTTTTAATACACAAACTCTAGCTTCGCCGCCAGTTGCAGACATGCTTGTATTTAACGCCTGTCCCGCTCGATCGAGATCTTCTTTAGCTTTGCCGATAGTCGCGTGACCGTATATGGGCCAGGTAATCTTTTTACCTATGTAGGTGTAGGCAACGGTTTTGCAGTCTTCAGTCAGAACCCCTGCCTGACTAAGAGCATCAATCCACAACTCCCAATCTTCACCACCCATAACTTTAATCGTATTTGCAATTTCTTCCTCGGATGCTGACTCCAAGCTAACTTCAGTAACTAGCCCCTTGCTTGTGTCTAATGATTTATTGGTTATCGGCTCGCCTATAGGTTTTAGCGTGGAGTTGAAAGTAACACCAGTAGCAGGATCAGTTCGACGCGGTGACGCCAAGCTGTATACCACTAAATCAATTTTCCCCATCTCGGCTTTAATCTTTTCAATAACCTGCTGCTTGATCTCATCCGAAAATGCATCGCCATTAATACTCTCAGCATATAGACCTGCCGCCTTAGCTTCTTGGTGAAAAGCAGCGCTGTTGTAATATCCAGCAGAGCCGGTTTTAGTTTCCGACGGAGGCTTTTCAAAAAACACCCCTAAGGTATCGGCACCAGATCCAAAAGCCGCTGTTATTCTTGATGCCAAACCATAGCCAGTTGATGAACCGATTATCAGCGCATTTTCGCTGCCGTTCTCGATAGGTCCGCCGCGCTGAACGACTTCAATTTGTTCTCTGACATTGGTAGCACAGCCCGCTGGGTGTGCATTTGTACAGATAAAACCACGTACTTTTGGTTTGATAATCATATAGGTCCGTATTTAGTTTAATAACTTAGTTTGGTGCGAAGGCTATGATACCAGCGCGAGGCCGCACAGTAATCTGTGATCAGTCGTCGAAATTCCAGACCATCTGATCGCTAGCGTCTTCTATTTCGCCTAGGCGATGTTTGTGAGCATCCAGCTCTTGCTGTGATGCACGGATAATCTTTAGCGGCGGCCTGTCGGAAGGCAGCCTTCTGATCGACTGACCGGTTCTACCGGTGCCCTGCTCTGCTCCATCTTCTTCCCCTAGCCCCAGACCTACCTGGCCGCCAGTCATCAACAAATAGACTTCGGCTAAAAGCTCAGCATCTAGCAAAGCACCATGAAGGTCCCTTTGTGAGTTATCAATAAAATAGCGTTTACAGAGGGCATCCAAACTATTGCGTTGACCAGGATGCATCTGTCTTGCCAATACCAGGCTATCCAAAATGGCGCATCGCTGCTCGACATTGCCCTTGTCTCTGCCCAATAAAGACAGCTCTGCGTTTAGAAAGCCGATATCGAAAGGCGCGTTATGGATTACCAATTCAGCCCCAGCTACAAAGGCTATAAAGTCATCGGCAATTCGCGCAAATACCGGCTTATCAGCCAGAGATTCCAACGTAATACCGTGTACCTGCTGTGCACCTTCATCAATCGCTCGTTCAGGATTAATATACTGGTGAAAGTGGCGGCCCGTAAGCTTACGATCTACCAACTCAACACAGCCAATTTCAATAATCCGGTGACCTTGGCTTGGCTCCAATCCGGTAGTCTCAGTATCTAAAACAATTTGACGACTCATAAGTTCCCCAGCGTATCAATTCCTTGATTTGCCAACTGATCTGCCTTCTCATTTCCGGGATCACCGCTGTGACCCTTAACCCAATGCCAGTCGATCTTGTGCCTGCCGGCTTCAGTATCTAACTTCTGCCAAAGATCGACATTTTTAACCGGTTTCTTGGCAGCCGTTTTCCAATTTCGTTTTTTCCAATCCGGCATCCACTCCGTTATCCCTTGAAGCACATACTTTGAATCGGTATATACCTCAACATCACAGGAACTGGATAACGCTGCCAAACCACGAATTGCAGCCATTAGCTCCATGCGATTGTTGGTCGTTTGCGGCTCACCGCCAAAAAGTTCCTTTTCATGCCTACCGGACTGGAACCAAACACCCCATCCCCCGGGACCGGGATTGCCTCGACATGCTCCATCCGTATAAAGAATTACTGATTTCATTTTTTAGTTTTTTCGGCCCTTATTTTTTCAACTTTAGTATTTTGTACAAGACGAAGGTGGTGCCCACCTACTCGAGCAGCGCGAGATGCAACGGGTATGCGGATAAGGTCGGATGCCCTATCTCGAGTGCGCCGCTGCTGTGAACGACCAAACAACAGTTTAGTAGCATGCAGCATATAAAACCCGCCGAAAGGAGCGGCAACACTCATAAGCCAATCATCAGCAGGTTTGAACCAGCGCATGCCCCGGCGATATTGTATTGGTAGACCATAGAAACCGCGTGCAACACCCATAGGTTCGCAGGACATCAGATGCATCCAGTCGATTAACCTTCCGGTAGACAGCGGGTGATGAGCCCAGGGAGCGGTTACTCCGACAATTTGGCTAAACCAGCGTCGCAAACCAAAAAGCGACCATCGGTTAAATCCAACAATTACCAGATTGCCACCTGGAGCCAAAACACGAGTCACTTCACGCAATACCTGATGTGGATTCTCTGAAAATTCCAAAGTGTGGTGTAACAATACAAAGTCCACGCTATTGTCCAACAATGGAATGGCATCCAAATCCGCTACGAGAGGCGAGTAATGCATATCCCTGCAGGCTTTAAGATTGCGAGTGCCCGGACAAAGTTGAATTTGAAGCTGTCGATTTTCTGACGCGCCTGCGTCTCCAAGCAAAGCAGCCTTTGATGGACTTACCAGCAATTGGGTTTCACAGGGATACTCTTCAACTAAAGAGCTAATTAGGGGTAGCTGCTGGCCTAACAAAATTTCACCCAGAGGCGATTCAAACCAACGCCGTAAGGATTTAGCCGACTTATCTAAGGTGGCAATAGGTCGACGCCAAAGCGCATTTACAAGATTCCTCCAGCCCGATTTCACGTAATTGCCCATCCACTATTTTTTGCAAATGTCATAATGACCTAATTATCGCCGCCCAACGCGGCAAGAAACAACCGGAAACGACTCTATGCTGCAAATATCTGCAATATCAGCCTGTATCCAAAACTATATATGGATATTTCACACCGACTCAGACAAAAAAGTCTGGATACTGGACCCAGGCGACGCAAAGGCCGTCAATACCTGGCTGAAACACAATGATAAAGAATTAGCCGGAGTTCTGTTGACTCACCACCATTGGGATCACGTAAACGGTGTGGAGAAAATTATCAACCAGCACACACCTGTATTCGGACCGGCAATTGAACCCTTCCATCTTACCAACCAGTTTTTGAGTGAGGGCGACACCGTAGATATAGGCTGGCTTAAATTCCGTGTGCTCGAACTTCATGGACATACCCAGCATCACGTCGCCTACCTCTGCACTCCTGATCAAGGCCCTTCAATGCTATTTTGCGGAGACATACTCTTTTCTGCTGGATGCGGGCGCCTAAAGCAGGGAACTGCAGAGCAACTATTTTATTCCTTAAACCGGCTAAAGAACGAACTACCTGACGACACCCTTATTTATTGTGGACATGAATACACACTGGATAACTTGCGGTTTGCTCTAACCGTAGAGCCAAATAATGCTAGCGCCAAAGCACACCAAGAGCACTGCTTGAGATTAACTGAACAAGGATTGCGAACAGTTCCATCCCGAATAGACTTGGAAAAACGCATTAATCCCTTTCTTCGCTGCGACAATCCGGAAATAAATGACCGTTGTGAGCATCATTTCGGGAAAAAGCCACAAAACCCGAAAGAGTGCTTTGCAGCGCTGCGTAAATGGAAGGATAATTTCATCTGATTTCTCTTCCCAAAGAAAAACTGTGCACTACCCTGTCTTATTGATATCTATCCTGCTCGCTCTTGGAGGCTGCTCCAACCTGCAAAACGCCTCTATGGAGTCTCGGCAGGCAGAATTGCTTGAGCTTTCAAGCGCTGAAAGCGAAGAAAAATCCACACTCTCTATGCGCTTATTTCCTATACCTCAATCAGCGGAAGCGCCCGCTCAATTGGCTGTTCAAAAAGATGTCACTTTAATTGAACGTGCGGTTAAAGGTTTCGAGTGGGCAGACTACAGAGATCAAGAACAGGTCGACTATTGGATTAACAGATACCTTTCGCAACTGGATCAGTTCGAAGCCGTACTAGACCGAGCTGAACCCTTTCTGTTTTATATTCTCAATCAGTTCGAGGTGAACGATCTTCCAGCAGAATTAGCATTTTTACCCTTCGTCGAGAGTGGTTTTCGGCCAGAGGTAGCTTCCTGGAGCGGCGCTGCAGGCCTCTGGCAGTTTATGCCTGCCACTGGCCGCTCATTAGGATTAGATCAGGACTGGTGGACAGACGAACGTCTTAGCGTAGATCAATCTACTCTGGCGGCGATCCGTTACCTGAGTTATTTACACAGCCATTTCGATGAAGATTGGTTTATGGCGCTAGCGGCTTATAACACCGGTGAAGGTAATCTTAGAAAAGTGATACGCAACAATGACGGCAATACCGATTACTGGACATTAAAGCTGAACAGCGAAACCGCTTCCTACGTTCCAAAATTACTAGCGGTTGTGTACATACTGAAACATGCACCAAGTTTCAATCTAGATTTACCAGATTGGCCGAACCAAACTCACTTTGAAATATTTCAGGCCGATAGACAATTAGATTTAGAAGCGGTGGCTAGTCATTTAAAGGTAGAGCAACAATACCTATTGTCGATGAACGCCCATTACCCTCAAAAAATAACGGCTCCCAATCAATCGGCTCGTATCGCTCTTCCTGCGGAGTTAATTGAGCGAATGGACGCGATTCTAGATTCATTACCAGAAGTCGGCCCGCTTTCATGGACTCGCTATCAAGTGCGGTCCGGCGACAACCTCAGTGTAATTGCAGATCGTATGGGAGTGACGGTTAGAGATATTACCCAAGCGAATCAGCTGAAATCTATTTTGATTCACCCCGGCGATGATTTACTCATCCCTCGTCCCGACGTTCGAATATCAAGTCAGCCAGTGACATCTGCTCTAGCGTCTGTGCGATCTGGTGACTCTCCATGGTTAATTGCCAGGCGTTATGGTGTAGGACTAAGCGACCTTCTTGCCGCCAACGATCTTAATGGTTCTGAAGTAATCCACCCGGGACAGCTGCTTAAATTACCCTCACAACCAAGCGGTGATGCGCAGATCACTCATGAAGTGCGGTCTGGCGATTCTCTTTATGATATTGCCGTCTACTACGGCGTTGGATTAACCGATCTAAAAGCCTGGAATGCGCTTGGTAGTTCTAATTTAATTAGACCTGGTGATGAACTCACCATTTGGCTTCGCTCTGAATCTCAAATCTGAACCCTAACTCTGAATCCTGAGCTTTACATTCTGTAGATGGTTTCTAGCGGCATAGAAATGATAAAAGGCCACCGCAAAGCGCGGCAGCCCCATGAACGGACGTCCTACTCGACTATAATCCGATTCCGGTTGGCCTCCATAATACTGTCGCCAATGCCACTCACCATCATCAATTCTTCAACCTGTTCGAACTCTCCATAGTTCTCTCGATGTTGAACAATTGCTTTAGCTCTAGCAATACCAACACCATCTAAAGCTTCCGCCAATTGCTCGGCAGATGCTCGATTGAGATTGATAAGCTGCGCTGAATTAGCGATGCGTTGAGCGTAGGTAAGGGTAGTTAGGCCAGAAGCCAGAGTGATAGCTATAATAAATATTAGCTTTTTGAACATGTTGCATCTCCTTTGCATAGTTGTGATGTTCGAGCATATTCTTACATCAAAGTAGCAGCGGAGCAATAGGGTTGTTCAGTTAGAAAAGATCCCTAAATTAGCGTCTCTAGAATATTCTGAAGCGCGGCGGCGGGGTCTGGTGCTTGAGTAATTGGCCGCCCGATTACTAAATAATCAGTTCCAGCCTGCATAGCCTCCGCAGGTGTCATGACTCTTTTTTGGTCGCCCACATCAGATTGCGCAGGGCGAATACCCGGGGTCACTAATTTAAAATCTGGTGCGATTTGCTGCTTCATTTTTGTCGCTTCTCGGGCGGAACACACCACACCGTCAAAGCCACTTTCATGGGCCAATTTTGCCAATAGCAAAGCCTGCTCTTCAGGGCTACGGGAGCAACCTACAGAAAGAAGATCCTCCTGATCCATACTGGTAAGTACGGTAACCGCTATTAGGAGTGGGCCGCCCTCTCCCGCTGGAATGGCATTCCGCGCTGCTTCAAGCATTCTGCGCCCGCCTGACGCGTGTACATTGACCATCCAAATGCCGAGCTGCGCGGAAGCCTCGAGGGCTTTCGCCACAGTGTTTGGAATATCATAAAACTTTAAGTCAAGAAAGATATCGAATCCCTGCTGTTGCAGTGACTCCACAAGACTAGGCCCGCCGAGAGTAAATAGCTCTTTACCCACTTTTAAACGACAATCTTGCGCCGACAGAGAACTAGCCAAATGTATAGCTTTTTCGGGACTATCAAAATCTAGCGCAACAACAATGGGCTTTACTTGCGGGTTATCAGCTGGCTTTATCGACACCAAAAAATCCTGATTCAGAAACGTAGGTCATACTATCCCAGCGATGACAGGTTGGGCACTGCCAGTGCCATTTATGACCACTAAAACCACATGAACCGCAGCGATATAAACGCCCGGCTTGTTCTTCTCGACTGATAAGCGCACTCACTATGGGAACTAGTGGGTGAGACTCATCAGAATAGGCGCCACTAACAAGAGCCTCTTTTAGACCAATAGAAGTTGGATGTTGACTGAGTTCGTCTAATAAAAACCTTACTGCCTCTGATTGGCCTTCACTGAGGCTAAGCTCGGAAAAAAGAAGCCGTACTACGTCGGGAGCCGGGAATTTTTCATAAATAAAGTCGAGTAAGTGTCGGTATTCATCTTTACCACCCAAGCTCTTAGACATTTGCTCTAACAGCGAAACCATGGCGTCCGGAAATACCGTGGATTTCTCAATCAATTTTCTCAGCCCGGATACCGCCTTGTTTGGTCTGTCCAATATCAACTCCAGCTCAACGCGCAATAATTCCGAGCGAAGATGATTGGCCGAGTATTGTTCCGACCGAGAAAGAGAGCGCCGAGCACCCAAATAATCGTGCTCGACTATAGCTATTCGAGCGAGCTCACAATAAAAGTGGGATCGCAGCCTATTCATTTCCTTTTTAAGCTGGCGATCACTGCTGTCTTCGGTAAGCAAATTCGCAACATTTACTGCTTTATGCCACTCCTTTGATTGCTGATAGATTTCTAGCAAGGACATTAATGACGGCTTTCGACATACGGGCGAAGATTCCACTAGATTTTGCAAATACTTTTCTGCTCGATCTATAAGACCGGCTTTTTGATAATCAGTCGCCAATTCAAATTCTGATAGATCATGCTGGACTTTTGTCAGTTCAGAGCGGGCAAGTAAATTCTCATGAATTCTAATCGCCCTGTCGATTTCGCCTTTTTGACGATAAATGGCCCCGAGGGCTAAATGTGTTTCCAACGTATCGCTATTGACGTCCAGAGCAGCGAGAAATGAATCTAGTGCATGATCCGGGACATCAGAAACCAGAAAGCCCGCACCATAGGGCGCTATGTTTTTAGATGCTGAAGTGTTCGGCAGTCTTTGAAATCGACCCAACAACCATCCAATGGCTATGGCGGTGGTTAGCATCAAAAAGAGTGGTATGCCACTCATTCGGCTGATTTTGCCTGTGCGGATTGAGTTGGCACAATGCGGTTCTGACTCGTTGATCGCCGTTTTAGTTCCGATCGGGTTTGGCCGAGCTTCAAGCGTAAAGCCAAGTTCTTTCCCCAGAACCCTAAGTAACCCAAGAGGAATCCAACAAACATAGAAACTATCAACCAAAGGAAAGTCGGTAATTTTGGCGAAGACCATCCGAGCCATTGAATACTAAGGGGCGCGGCATTGTCGGCTGCAAATCGAAAACCGATCGCAAACAGCAAAATCGCTAGTATTAGCAAAACAACATTGACCAACTTGCGCATTCTTAAGCCTGTAGCCTGTCCTGATGGTAGGAATAATAACAAACTAAGCCGTGACAGGCTCGTGGCAAAGACTTATCTAATTGAAGAATTTTTCGGAGTAAAACAGAAACCCAAGAATTGAATAGGAGTGTAAAGCTTAGGCTTTACTATTAACGCGTTCGCGCAGCTCTTTTCCCGGTTTGAAATGAGGTACATACTTGCCTGCCAATTCAACGGAATCGCCAGTTTTTGGATTACGGCCAACTCGTGCCGTGCGGTAGTGCAGGTTAAAACTTCCAAATCCCCGTATCTCAATGCGGTTATTCACTGCCAGGTGCTCAGACATATGTTCAAGAATCAGTTTAATCGCCGCTTCAACATCCTTAGGCGGCAAGTGATCTTGGCTAGAGGAAATACGGTCAATCAGTTCAGATTTGGTCATTATCAATACTCTATCAGAGAGATTCCCGAAGCGACAGTTTACTATCGCTTCGGGATTATTCCCTTACTTCTCTTTACTTTCCATTTGGGCCTTGATCAGGTCACCAATGGTAGAAGGACCTGCTTGAGCAGCTTCCTGCTCACGCATTTCACGTAGTGCTGTTTTCTCATCATCCATTTCGCGTGCGCGAACAGATAGACTCAATTGACGGCTCTTACGATCAACGTTGATTACCTTAGCTTCTAACTCGTCACCTACTTTAAGTACAGTAGATGCATCTTCAACTTTATCTCGCGACAATTCAGAAACTCGGATGTAACCTTCGATATCGTCACCAAGGTTGATAGTTGCGCCTTTGGCATCAACTTCAGTAACTACACCTTTAACGATAGAACCTTTCTCGTTGGCAGCAACGAAGTCAGAATATGGATCTTCAGACATTTGCTTGATACCGAGAGAAATACGTTCACGCTCACCGTCAATCGCCAAGATAATGGCTTCAACTTCGTCACCTTTAGTAAAGGAACGAACTGCATCTTCACCGGATTCACTCCAAGAAAGATCAGAAAGATGAACCAATCCATCAATACCGCCAGGCAGACCAATGAAGATACCGAAGTCGGTAATAGACTTGATAGCGCCAGTGATCTTGTCGCCTTTTACGTTCTCTACTGCAAAAGATTCCCAAGGATTCATGGTGCACTGCTTGATACCTAGAGATACACGGCGACGCTCTGAATCTATATCCAGAATCATCACTTCTATTTCATCGCCCAATTGAACGATTTTTGACGGATGTACATTTTTGTTAGTCCAGTCCATTTCAGAAACGTGAACCAAACCTTCAATACCATCTTCCAATTCAGCGAAACAACCGTAATCTGTAAGGTTAGTAACCTTAGCCTTGGTTTTAGCGCCTTCAGGATAACGATCAACAACGTTAACCCAAGGATCATCACCAAGCTGCTTAAGCCCAAGAGATACACGGCTGCGTTCTTTATCAAACTTAAGAATGCGAACATCCATTTCTTGACCAACTTCAACCATCTCAGAAGGATGTTTGATGCGTCTCCAAGCCATATCAGTAATATGCAAAAGACCATCGATACCGCCGAGGTCAACAAATGCGCCGTAATCTGTAAGATTTTTAACTACGCCTTTAACCACTGCACCTTCTTCCAAAGATTCCAGTAGCGCATCACGTTCTTCACTGTTAACAGATTCAAGAACTGCACGACGAGAAACAACAACGTTGTTGCGTTTTTGGTCAAGCTTGATGAGTTTAAATTCGATTTGCTTGCCTTCCAGGTGAGTAGTCTCACGAGTTGGGCGCACATCAACCAAAGAGCCGGGCAAGAATGCACGAACACCTTTGATATCAACCGTAAAGCCACCTTTGACCTTACCGGTTATCAAGCCACTAACGATCTCGTCATTTTCTTGAGATTTCTCAAGAGCAGTCCAAGTTTCAATACGTTGGGCTTTCTCACGAGATAGTCGAGTCACACCAAAGCCATCTTCAACAGATTCCAGGGCTACCTGAACCTCGTCACCAATTTCGGCTTTGAATTCTCCACTATCGTCGAGGAATTCAATTCTAGGGATAACACCTTCAGATTTAAGGCCTGCGTGAACAGTTACCCAATCTTTGTCGATGTCGATTATTACGCCGGTTACGATTGAACCGGTTGCCATGTCTATGGACTTTAAACTCTCTTCAAAGAGTTCAGCAAAGCTTTCGCTCATTAGATTACCTATATATAAGAGCAGTTACCTGCTCATCCATCCGGCCCACGGATAGTCTAGTTAAAAAAGCTCAAAAACTAGCCAGTTTGGGCTGCTAATTCAGAGCGCAAAATAATGTACAGTCTTCATCTATATGGTTCAGACTAATCAGGGAGCCTTGTGCCATAAATTTACAATCTTCTGGACCACTTCTTCAATGGTCATTCCTGTGGAATCTATAAGGATGCTATCTTCGGCTGGGCGAAGTGGAGCAGTTTCTCGACCAATATCTCTCTGATCTCGAGCCTGTATGTCTTTCACGAGGGCGCGCAGACTACCACCTTGTCCTGCGGCTATCAACTGCTTATGGCGCCTTTTGGCGCGCTCTTCAGCGCTAGCGGTTAGGTAGATTTTTAGCTCAGCCTGAGGAAAAACCTGAGTTCCCATATCTCGGCCATCGGCGACCAGGCCTGGAGCAACTGCGAATGACTTCTGAAAATGCAGTAACTCGTCTCGAACTAGCGAATATATGGCAATTTTTGACGCGGCTTCGCCTATATCTTCTCCGCGAATTGCGTCGGTAACATCTTCGCCTTTTAACAAAACCTTTCCGTTAAAAAACTCAACGTCTAAAGAAGATGCACTCTTGGAAATTAAGTCAGCGTTATCGAGCGCAATACCATTCTTGATGCTATCCAGCGCCAAAATTCGATACAGAGCACCGCTATCCAAACATCGAAAACCTAGCTGCTTTGCCACTAAACAGGTAACGGTTCCCTTACCCGAACCACCGGGTCCATCAATGGTGATAATTGCGGACATTCTATACTTCCTCGACCGACAAACCGGCTTTTACTGCCAGCTCGACAAAGTTGGGGAAAGAGGTGGCCACATTGTCACAGTCTAAAATTTCAATCGGTTTTTGTGAGCGTAAACCAGCAATAGCAAAAGACATGGCCGTGCGGTGATCCCCGCAGGAATCTACTTTGCCGCCCTTGATTAGGCCGCCAGTAATTTCAATACCGTCATTCAAAACCTTGGTTTTGATACCAAATACCTTTAGCCCATTGGCCATTACCTGAATACGGTCTGTCTCCTTCACTCGCAACTCTTCGGCTCCAGTCAATCTAGTAGTTCCAGATGCACAGGCAGCCGCAATAAATACTGCAGGGAATTCATCAATCGCCAGAGGTACTAGCTCTTTAGGAATATCTATACCCTGCAAAGGACTGGAGCGGACAACAATATCTGCAACCGGTTCATCCCCAAGTAGCCTTTGATTTTGCAACTGAATATCGGCACCCATAAGGCGCAAAATATGAATAACTCCGTCTCTGGTCGGATTTATTCCCACACGACGAAGGCAAACCTCCGAATCCTTAGCGATGGCAGCAGCAACCATAAAAAAGGTAGCTGAGGATATATCCGCAGGGACCTGTATCTTGGTCGCTTTAAGGCTTTGGCCACTTTTTAGGCTAGCGCGAGAATCCTCAGTAATCACATCCACACCAAAAGCTCGCAGCATGCGTTCCGTATGATCTCGAGTCACTCCGGGCTCAATAACCGCCGTTTCTCCTTGGGCATATAAGCCGGCCAAAAGTAAGCAGGATTTAACCTGAGCACTGGCCATCGGCATCGGGTATTCAATACCAACAAGGTTTTTCCCGCCTTGAATTTTTAACGGAGGAGTGCCGCCCGCATCGGTATCAACCCGAGCGCCCATTAGCGACAGGGGCGCAGCAACGCGAGACATCGGTCTTTTAGAAAGCGAATGGTCTCCAGTAAGGACTGAGTCGAAAGATTGACCGGATAAAATACCGGCCAACAAGCGCATAGAAGTTCCTGAGTTACCAACGTCTAAAGCTTTCTGAGCAGGCTTGAGGCCATGCAAACCAACGCCTTCAATGGTTAGCGCTCCGTTAACTGGGTCGGTTATTTGAACCCCCATATCCCTAAACGCCGCCAAGGTCGCCAAACTATCAGCGCCTTCTAGAAATCCGCTAACCTCAGTTTTACCCTCAGCCAAGCTGCCAAGCATAATGGATCTGTGCGATATAGATTTATCACCAGGAATATCAAAATTTCCCGACAGGGAACCACCAGGCTGAACCCGGAATTTTCTATTTGGGGCTTTGGTCACAAATTTTCGTCCGACTTATGCAGAAACCCGTTACGGGTTTTTTGAGCTCTCTCAAATATTTCTTGTATTTGCTCCGGAGAAGAATCCCCCAAAGCGGCTTTTAGTTTTTCCAAATGCGTCTCAAACTCATCTATACGACTGATGATTGATTCGCGATTGGCTATCAATATATCGCGCCACATAACTGGGTCTGAACCAGCTATGCGACTAAAATCACGGAACCCGCCAGCGGCATAGCGCAAAACTTCCGTTTGCTCTTCCATACTTGCCAACTGGTCTACCAGCGTAAAAGCCAATATATGCGGAAGGTGACTGGTGGCCGCTAAAATTTTATCGTGGTGTTCAGCAGACATTTCGTCTACTTCGGCGCCAACTCCCGTCCAAAGATCCCGAACTCGCTGAAGGTGCCGGTCAGATTGCGATCCTGTAGGAGTCAAAATCACTCGGTGATCTTCAAATAAAGACGCATCAGCAGCCTGCACCCCAAACTTTTCAGATCCCGCTATGGGGTGCGCTGGTATCAAATTACTTGGCATCTGAGACCAAATATTTTGCGCCTGTTCAACCACAATAGACTTGGCGCTGCCAACATCAGTAATGGTTGCATCGACTTTTAAATGGTCGTGGATTTTCTGAAGAACCGGCCCCATAGACAAGACCGGCACGCCAAGTAAAATAACATCTTCGTCTGTGCAGCCTGCTATAGCTTCTTCTACGGACTGGAAAGCCTGATCAATTACATTAGCCTTGAGCGCATATTCAAGGGAATTCGCATTGCGGTTCATACCTATAACCTGACTAACCAAACCGCGTTGCTTAGCCGCCTTGGCCAAGCTACCGCCGATAAGACCGAGGCCAATAACTACTAGGCGCCTTGCGAGAGGATCAGACATAAAAGATATGTGCTTTAAAGCACAGCTACCGGATAAGAACCCAAGATTTTCACCGCACAGCCTATGTTTTCTAGCTCAGCGAGCACTGCGGCAACGTTATCGTTAGAGATATGCCCTTTAAAGTCGATAAAGAAGACATAGTTCCAATTCTCAGAGAGTGATGGACGAGACTCCAATCGAGTCAGATCAACGCCCGCACGCTCAAAGGGTTCAAGCAGCGCAAATAAAGCACCGGGTTTGTTTTTCACAGACAACATTACTGATGTTTTGTCGTTTCCGCTGGCACCGATGTCCACACCACCGATTACCAGAAAACGAGTGGTATTGTCCGGGTGGTCCTCAATGTTCTCGGCGATGATTTGCAGCTCATACAATTCAGAAGCTATATTTCCAGCAATGGCAGCACTGCTCCACTCGGTTTTTACACGACGAGCCGCTTCGGCATTACTACTAACCGCGATCTTTTCGATAGAAGGGTAATTCGCATCTAACCATCGGCGACATTGGGCCAAAGATTGGGCATGAGAATAAACTCGAGTGATTCCAGACTCATCCGTCTTTTCACCAATCATTAGATTGTGGTGAATACGTAACTCAACTTCACCGCAAATCTTCAACCCAGAATTAATAAAGCTATCTAGAGTATGGGTAACGATGCCTTCAGTGGAATTTTCAACCGGAACCACACCGTAATGGCATGCTCCTGCCTCAACTTCACGAAATACTTGCTCGATGGTCGATTGAGGCTGAGAAACTGAACTGTGCCCGAAATGCTTTAGCGCAGCGGCCTGAGTAAAAGTTCCCTCAGGACCCAGATAAGCAACTTTAGTAGGCTCTTCAAGAGCCAGACAAGCTGACATTACTTCACGAAACAATCTGGCCATTTCCTCATCATCGAGGGGGCCATTATTCTGTTCCATGATGCGTCGCAGAATCTGAGCTTCACGTTCTGGTCGATAGAACACGGCATCCGATTCTGATTTCTTTTTGATGCTAGCGACTTCAGAGGCACAAGCAGCGCGCTCGCTAATTAATTTAACAAGCTGGTCGTCGATGCTATCGATGCTCTCCCGTAATCCGGCGAGATCGTTCTTACTAGTCATCTGAGCTACTCATCGTCTTTGGGCTCTTCTGATTCAGGCTCTTCAGCTTCAGTCTCTACAGGCTGCGTCTCTAGAGATGAGGAGTCTACAGATTGCTCTTCAGACCCCTCTTCCTCAAACTCGTCTTCTTCCGACTCAGCTATTCGTTCAGCTGCAATCAGTTTTTCTTCTTTCTTCAGACGGATAACCCGCACACCCTGGGTATTGCGTCCCAAAGTTGAGATCTCATCTGTGGCAGTACGTACGACGGTACCTCCGTCAGAAATCAACATTACTTCATCGCCAGGAATGATTTCCAAGGCACTAACCAGAGAACCGTTTCGCTCTGAACACTGCATAGCGATTACGCCCTGTCCACCTCGACCCTGAGTAGAAAAGTCCGACACTTGAGTCTGCTTACCGTAGCCATTCTCGGTAACGGTCAATACCTTGCTTTCAGGACCCGGAACCATCAGCGAAATAACCTGCTGATCATTTTTGACCCGAATACCACGAACACCACGTGAAACACGCCCAGTGGTACGAATATCCTGCTCGTTGAAGCGAATAGCCTTGCCGGAGTCAACAAACAACATCACATCGGATTCACCATCAGTAATGGCTGTGCCAATCAGATGATCGCCATCATCCAGCTCGACAGCTTTTAGACCGACACTTCGTTGCCGCGCATAAGCGGACAGCACAGTCTTTTTAATGGTACCCATGGCAGTAGCCATAAGAATATATTTGTCATCCGAGTATTCGCTTACCGGGAGGATAGAAGTGATGTTTTCTTCCGCATCCAATGGCAGCAAATTCACCATAGGTCGACCACGAGATTGACGGCTGGCCACTGGAATTTGATAAACCTTAAGCCAATAAACTTTACCCATATCACTAAAGCAAAGAATGGTGTCGTGAGTATTCGCAATCAGTAACTTCTCAACAAAATCTTCTTCTTTGACCGCTGTCGCTGATCGACCCGTGCCGCCACGGCGCTGTGCACGATAATCCGCCAGCGGTTGGCTCTTAGCGTAACCACCATGAGAAAGAGTAACCACCCTATCTTCTTCAGGAATCAAATCTTCATGCGTTAAATCTAAACGGCTTTCTACGATTTCTGTTCTACGTTCATCACCATAGGAATCACGAACAGCCTCTAACTCTTCACGTATAACCGCAATCAATTTATCGCTATCACCTAAAATGCCGAGATATTCTCCAATCTCTTCAAGTTTTAGCTTGTATTCTTCAATAAGTTTATTGTGTTCAAGACCAGTAAGTCGGTGCAGGCGTAAGTCCAAAATTGCCTGAGCTTGGTCTGGAGATAAGAAATACTCCTCACCGCGCATTCCGAATTCTTTTTCCAAGCCTTCAGGGCGCGATGCATCAGCACCTGCGCGTCCGAGCATGCCAATCACGGCTTCTGGATTCCAGCCTTTCGTAATAAGCGCAAGCTTAGCCTCTGCTGGAGTGGGAGACTTTTTAACCAGTTCAATTACCGGGTCAATATTTGAGATGGCAAGGGTTAGCCCTTCCAATACATGTGCACGCTCACGCGCTTTCTTAAGCAGGAATAAAGTCCGGCGAGTAACCACCTCACGGCGATGCTTAAGAAAGTGCTCAAGCAACTGCTTCAGATTCAGGGTCTGCGGCTGCCCATCAGCAAGGGCAACGATATTGATACCAAATACCGTTTCCATTTGAGTCTGGGCGTATAGGTTATTTAAGATCACCTCGCCTGACTCGCCTCGCTTCATCTCGATAACAACGCGCAATCCGTCTTTATCTGACTCATCACGAAGCTCAGAAATACCTTCTATTTTTTTCTCTTTTACCAACTCGGCAATTTTTTCAATCAAGCGTGCTTTGTTTACTTGGTAGGGAAGCTCGTGAACCAAAATAGTTTCACGGCCAGTTTTCTCATCGACAAGCACTTCGGCTCTAGAGCGCACGTAAATACGTCCACGTCCAGTGTGGTATGCAGAATGAATACCGGCACGACCGTTAATTATCGCGGCAGTAGGGAAATCAGGGCCGGGAATATGCTCCATTAACTCGTCAATGCCAATTTCTTCGTTATCCAGCAACGCCAAACTACCGTTAATAATTTCCGTCAGATTATGCGGTGGAATATTGGTCGCCATGCCCACAGCAATACCTGAGGAGCCATTGACCAACAAAGTGGGAACGCGAGTCGGCATAACTTCAGGAATATGCTCTGTGCCGTCGTAGTTCTCTACAAAATCAACCGTATTCTTATCCAGATCCGCCAGCATATCTTGAGCGATGCGAGCCATTCTAATTTCGGTATATCGCATTGCTGCAGCGCGGTCACCATCAACAGAACCAAAGTTACCCTGACCATCTACCATCATGTAACGCAAAGAAAAAGGCTGTGCCATGCGCACAATAGCTTCATATACAGCGGAATCGCCGTGGGGGTGATATTTACCAATAACGTCGCCAACTACGCGGGCAGATTTTTTATATGGTTTGTTGTAGTAGTTACCCAGTTCGTTCATAGCGTGCATGATGCGTCTATGTACTGGTTTAAGTCCGTCGCGAACGTCCGGAAGTGCCCTGCCTACAATTACGCTCATCGCGTAATCGAGATAAGACTGCTGTAACTCTTCCTCGATATTTATCGAGAATATTTCTTTGGCTAGCTCACCCATGGAGAGGATCTTCCTCGTAGTTGATCGTATGTGCCTTTGCTAAGGCATTCGTCATTTTTAGCGGGATCGGGTGTATAAAAATTCGTCAAATTATCATCAATTCCGTTAATGATATGACTACCCTTTTCTGCCCCCAATTTGGGCTCGAATTTTAACAGTTTTTTCAAGAATTTGCGCGCAATTAGCGACTTTTATCTCCGCTCAGCGGAGTCAGCGAGGAAGCACCCAAATATAGGCCGAAAAAGCAGCAAATAACAACGGCTGATGGACTAGGTAAATAATCAACGCATGTCGCCCCATATATGCCGTACTAGGCTCTGAAACCTTACAAAAATCCGGTTGCTGCCGGCGAATAAGATCACCGACAAAAATACCGATAAAACTGACTCCAAGCCAGGGGAAAAAGGGCACAAAGTCTTCCGTATAGGCTGGAAGTATTTCCCGAACGTAAAGGAAGGGCCAATATGGGTGAAAATAACCCATCAGATTACTCAATATTATTATGCAGCCAATCGCCAACGCCAGTCGGGGTCGAGAGACTAAAAGCAGGCAAATAAAACTAGCCACTAAGATAAAGTGAAGGATTCCAAAATAAATCCAGCTTTGAGGAAACATAAATATCGACATCAGACTGATAAGCGCGGCAGCAATTAGAAGCTTGCCCTGTCTTATAAAAAAGGCCTTCCGGTTAAATCCCGCTCCCCGTGCCAGGGAAAGGCTAATTCCAACAGTGCCAATAAATAGGCTAAGAATTAGATACCGAAACTGCCACCATCCGGGCCCGTTTGGTACATCCCAATCCACAAATCCGAAATAGCGCAGATCAAAACAGAAGTGGAATATGATCATTAGCACAACAGCCAAGCCCCGAAGTGAATCGATCAGCGAGAAACGATTGGAACTGGTGTCTGTCATCTAGTTACTCTGTATCTAATGTCGGGCTTCCAGTGAAGTTTAATGCAGTTTGTCGCAAAAGCCCCAAGATCCTTATTCCTGCCACCAATATAGGAATGATTGCCTATTAGTACTAACTTTCATGTCACCCTCTATTTCCTGCCATTCAAAACGCAAAGCTCCCGACTCAGCCGTTGAATATATTTCAGCCCCGATTCTCTCGTATCGCTCACTGACCTCTATAGCAGGATGTCCAAAAGAATTGCCATATCCGGCGGATACCAGTGCAATTTCCGGGCTTAGTTGTGCTACAAAGTTAGGGCTCGACGACGTCTTACTACCGTGGTGAGGCACCAGTAAAAGATCTACTTCAGCAAACTCTGGATAAGTTTCGATAATATCCGCTTCGACATCTTTTTCGATATCTCCAGCAAGCAATATTCTTATCTCCGCGAATTCAATCAGCAATACGCAGGACTGATTATTATCCCTAGCGTTAAGATTATATGCTTGCCGCTCGCGCTCCGGGGGGGGTATGGGAACTTATACTCGACTTGCCCTTCCCGCCATGACTTACCTACTGCGCAATAAGTTGGCCCAATATTCTTACGCTCACTAAACATGTCAGAACCGCCCACATAAACCTCATCAATATCCAAATTACTTAATATGGGATCGAGGCCTCCGGAGTGGTCAGCGTCATCGTGACTTACCACCAAAGTATGCAAATGGTTAGAAGTTGCCGTCAGATGCGGAAGCAGGATATCTGCGCCGGCATTGAACTGAGCACTAAAGGCCGGGCCAGTGTCATATAACAATCTATATCCAGGCTGCTCTATAAGTACAGCCGTACCTTGACCAACATCGAAAACCAAAAGCGAGAATTGGGGGCTTTCAGTTTTAACTCCCAGCGTCAGGGGAAGCAAAATCGATGCAAGAGCTATCCGCAGGTACACAGATGGAATTCCAACTAGAAGCAATCCGGAAATACAAACCAACACTCCGGTTCCGAAGCCGGTATTTACTGGCAAGATCACAGGCAGTGAAAGGGATGAGAGCAACTCCAAAAAGCTCAATAATAAACTGAGCCCCATATCCGCCAATTGCAACAACAGCTCAGAAAATCCCGGCGCTAGAGGCATCGAAAGCATGGCAATCAAAATTATTGGTACCAACACTAGTCCCGTATAGGGAACTGCAAGCAAATTTGCGAATAGGCTGGCCAGGTAAACGGAGTTTCCCAAGCACAAAAGCAAACCGCCAAAGCCACAGAGCAACATGGCCTGGGCGCGGACCAAACCAGTCAACCCACCCTGGCTTGGACGACCGGACATAGAAACAACCAAAACTAAAACCGCCCCAAAAGACATCCAGAAGCTATTTTGTAGCACGGCGGTGGGCTGCAGAAAGGCGATTACAGCAAACGCCAGACTGAGCGCAGTCCAGCCAGACCATTGCAGCTTGAACGCCCTAGAAAGAAGCCAGACTAACAACATAATCAACGCACGAAGGACGGGCAGAGACAACCCGGCTAATACCGCATAGAAACTTGCAAACACTATCGTAGCCACCATCCGCAGCGGCACATCACTTTTTAATAGCCCCAGCCATAGAAGTGGTTTGCTTATTACCCCACCAAAATAAAAACCGATTAGCCCGGCAAAACCAATATGAAGGCCAGAGATAACCATCAGATGAATTACGCCGGTACTAGTAAACAGGTCCCACCGGTTTTGCTCGATATCAGATTTCAGGCCCAAGCCTAGGGCCGAAATCAACCCAAAGTTTTTTAGTCCAAGTTCCTGAATACTTAATGAGACCAAAGATCGATACCGGTTTATTCGATCTACCCATAAGTTACTGATGCCGATTTTCGATCCCGAGCGTATGTAGCCTGTGGCATCAAACCCATTTCCCAACAACCAACGCTGATAATCAAACTGAGCGAAGTTGCTGAGTCCACGAGGTCTGCACAGCCGGACAGTCAAACTTAACCTGTCACCTACCTGTATTTGATCATCATAGCGGTACCAGCTAATCAGAATTTTTTGAGGCCTATTTATGTTTAGCTCATCCGATTCCCCTCGATAGGACTCAACCCGAAACGCAAAGCGTTGCGAGATTCCGCGATCTTGGGGTAAATCAGATACCACTCCGATAATCTGGAAATCAACACCCTGGGGAGCGTCAACAACTTGAGAAAGGTGTATCTTATGACATTGATATATGCCCCAGCTCAGCCCCAAAATAAAAACCCCCAAGGGAAGCAGGCGCGTATATTTCAACGCTAATAAAGATATAGGAAGTGTAAGGCAGAGGCTGACCAAGCCAGGTAATACCGGCAAAAACCAAATCAGGTAGACGCCAAAGCCGAAGAGAACGGCAGAGAAATTGAGCTTCATCCTTGAATCTCATTTATATGTTTATTACCACTAGTCTATCACTGCTTTAGGAGCTATTCCCCCTTCAGATAAAGCCCCGCAATTACTCATAACGAAGCGTTTCTGCAGGTTGCACTGAAAGCACCCGCAATGCGGGA
Organism: uncultured Cellvibrionales bacterium; assembly: GCA_913063225.1. Taxonomy (GTDB): domain Bacteria; phylum Pseudomonadota; class Gammaproteobacteria; order Pseudomonadales; family GM7GCV1; genus JABJGI01. The sequence goes on along the minus strand of CAJXYP010000018.1, from coordinate 52,401 downwards.
TAGAGCGATCCAGCAGTGGATAGCAGTATCGCCACAAGGCTCACCAAAAACACCTGAGACCAAATCAGCTGTGCAGGAAGGTAGTTAAGCGGGTAAATATTTGACTGCAGAAACTGACGATCCAACAACACTTCCAAGACTCCGACAATATCCGTAAGAGAAAGGCTTAAGGCGATTCCTAAAAGCGCGCCGAAAAAGGCGCCGATTACCCCAATGAGAAAACCCTGAAGGCTAAACAGCTGTACCAAAAACTTACTTTCGGCTCCCAATGTTTTAAGAATGGCGATATCTGATTGACGATCTGCGGAGGTAATCATCAATGAAGCAATTACATTGAAGGCGGCAATGCCGAGCAGTAAAAACACTATAAGCGCGACCAAGTAACGAGACATCTGAATAGCTTCAAATAAGTTGCCGTGGCTCGATGTCCAAGTCGAAGCACGGTATCCGCGCGGCAGCTGCTCTAAGATCTGGTATGCGTGAGTATAGGCATCAAAAACGCGGGTTGTGTACAGGCTAATACCCTTATTCGCACCGTCATACAAGGCTTTTGCACGCAACGTCGACAAAGAGGTTATTGCCATGCGTCGATCGAGCTCTGTCCCGGTTGAAAATATATCTAGCACTTCGAAACCGGCAAATTGCGCTGCGCTACCGTCAGGAGTAATCAGAGTTACACTTTCCCCGATAGCCACCCCTAAAGAACTCGCCAATTCACTTCCTAGAATTAAGCCCTGCTGTTGATCCAGTTGCTGGAAGACTTCATCACCTAGCTGGTTTTTAAGCTGGCCGCTCTGAAACTCTTGCATAGGATCCACAGCCCAAAGCAACAAAGGCGCTGCTTCGCCACGATACCGAACCAAACCGGTTAGTTCGGCATAAGGAGTAGCAGAAATTATGTCTGCGTCTTCACTCAAAAAGGCAGAATCTTGCGCCCATTCCTCCAATTCCCCCGGTGGAAGCAATTTAATATGAGGAACCATAGTTAGTATTTTTTCGCGAAGCTCCCGATCAAATCCATTCATTACCGACAAAACGGCGATAAGCACGCTACATCCGAGGGCAAGGCCAACTACCGAAAGTAAACTTACAGTGCTGCCCATGCGATGCAATCGAACACCGAATACATAGCGCCTGGCGATAAAAAGTGCGCTCAAGAGGATTCCTGCAGACGACCTTCTACCAAATTAAGTCTTCGCTGCATGCGCCCGGCAATTCCAGAGTCGTGAGTTACCAGAATAATCGCGGTACCGGTTCTCGTATTGATGCCGGATATCAGGTCCATTACTAACTCAGCATTGCCCTGATCCAGATTTCCCGTGGGCTCATCCATAAGTACACAGGCAGGCTCAGTGACAAGAGATCGAGCTATTGCAACGCGCTGACGTTCGCCTCCGGATAGCTGCGACGGCCGGTGATCTGATCGCGCAGCCATGCCTACAGATTCGAGTAGTGGCAACGCGGCTTGCTTGGCTGCCTTCAGACTCTCTCCGGCCAACATTCTTGGCATCGCTACGTTTTCCAAAGCGGTAAATTCCGGCAGAAGGTGGTGAAATTGATAGACAAAACCAAGGTATTTATTGCGCAGTCTGGCCCGCTGGTTTTCATTCAGCGCTTCAATCTTCTCACCGCACACAGACACCGAGCCTGAATCTGCGCCATCCAGGCCACCTATCAGGTTCAGTAGTGTAGATTTACCAGAGCCCGAAGCACCGGTAATAGCCAGCATTTCTCCAGCTTTAACCGCTAAGTCGAGGTTATCGAGGATGGTCAGAACCTCCGAGCCACTTCGATAGCTTTTTACCACTTCAGAGCAGGCCAATACCAGTTTTTCTTGGCTATCCATTAATACTTTCTCTCGAGAATTTCATACAAATATCAATTAGCCGTTGTAGTGAATTGCTTCAGCAGGCGCAATACGCGCCGCCTGAATCGCCGGAACAATTGAGGCCAGCAACGCAATACAACCAGAAATGCCACAGACAATTAGCAAATCAGATAGTCGCCAATCTGTAGGCAACTGACTTACATAAAATACATTCGGATCAAAAACTCTAAAGCCGAAGAGCGACTCAAAAAACCGAATTAACTCGCTAAAGTTCAGGGCCAAAGTGGTTCCCAGCAACGCTCCGAAAATAATTCCTATAAAGCCGAATGCCAATGCTTGATAGACAAATATACCTACAATAGTTGCGCTATCAGCACCCATGGTTTTTAGTACGGCGATATCGGTCCGCTTTTCCGCTACGGTCATTACAAGGCTTGCTACAAGGGAAAATGAGGCTACTAGAACAACCAATACCAGCATGGCGCCCACCACCAACTTTTCCATCTTCATAGCTTCATAGAGGCCGTGAAGGCGACTCTGCCATGGCACTACGCGATATTGATCATTTTGAGCGATCTCCGTCAGAGAGGACTCGACTGATAAGGGTCTTTCTAGCTTTAAGCGCCAGCCGGATTCAGCGCTGGAGTTACGCAGCAGGGGCTCTGCATCTTCTAAACGAACCAAGGCCAACTCCGAATCCACCTGGGAATTAGTTGCGAATATGCTGCTCACAACAAAACCTCTTGAGAGTGGGTAAAGGCCTGTCGGAAGTACTCGAATTCGAGCAAAATTAACCCGGACGGTATCGCCAATATCCAAGCCCAGAGAGTTCGCAGCTTGCATGCCGATAGCGATGCCATATTCCTGATCAACAAAATCCTGCCAATCTCCAAGAACCACCGTCGGCTCCATATCCACTATCGCTGCATCCAGAACCGGATCAATAGCAGTTAACCCAATCGCCAACTGCCTATCTCCATAGGTCAGTAGGACAAAATCTTCCATAGTTGGAGACAGGGCTATCACTTCAGAGTTTTCTCTTAATAGCCTAGTAACATCGCCATCCTCATCAGCATCAACTCCTTGCTCAGTAAAAACGGTCGCATGGGGCAATACCTGCAAAAACCGACCGGTTAACTCGGTATTGAAACCGTTCATTATTGATAAGACCAAAATCAGGGAAGCAACGCCAATTAACAGGGCAAAGAACGAGAACAAGCCAACCAACCCGCCAAATCGGTGGCGTCTTTGGCCCCGTAAATAACGCTTAGCGATAAATGGAAGAACGGCATTCATAGATCTATTACTTGTTCCTAATCTGCGCTTGTGGATTCAATCTTAGTACCTGTTCTCAATAAAAGTATCTATGCGTTGGCGGTTTTGACTTTTAACACCAATAAGGCCGCCCCTAACAGTGCCTGACATAGTACGAAATAGGATAGGCTTTGTCGCATCAAGAGTCTCAATGGATTCCACGGAGGTTGTCATGAGGTTAATTATACTTCTTACAACGGTTTTCTTAATCGCCGATCTAATTGCTGACACGGCTATTGCTCAACAAGCTCGAATTCCCGTGGGGTCACAAAAAACGTCCAATCTAGAAACGCCGCTGAGAGGGATGTCTGCGTCAGATGTTTCTGAAATATTTGGTCAGCCAGCTAGTATCAGTGAAGCCGTTGGCGAACCGCCAATAGCTATTTGGCACTAAAACGATTTTTCGGTCTATTTTGAGAAGGATAGGGTTTTGCATTCGGTACATATTATGCCAAGCAGCGCCTTAGTTCTTTCCAGAACGCACTCGACGATTCAGGCTTACTAGCTAGCCCTTTATTCGGGAGTGTAGAAGCTGCCTTTTGATTCCTGCCCACTATCAGATTTAGCGACATTTATAGACTCACACTTTGCTTCGTCTCCACCGCACAAATTACATTCGTAATCCACCTCACCCAAAGCAACGCCAACTCCACCGCAAGAACCCAAAATAGGTTTGCGACCCATTATTACGCCAACTGCCATGATGGTCATGACGATTAGGAAGGCGAATAAAGATATAAAGAATGTTTGCATATCCGTTGGACTCAAAGACAAGCGATTGGTTTCAGAAGACTGGGATTTAGAACGAAAGGCGATTTTTGCTATTTTTAGATGATTTCAAGACGACGGCGCGTGCAGAAACCGAAGTATATATATAATACACGAGAGTTCGGCCGGTTTTATGCTGCTGGAAATCCGGCATACGGGACTCCTCTCCATACGCACCACATCAACGCCGAAAGTACTAATAAAGAGTGGGGATTTATCCGCCAAAGTCGTCTAGTAGTATGTTTTCTCGCTCAACACCCATATTAACCAGCATATCGATACAGGCGGCGTTCATCATCGGTGGCCCACACATATAGTATTCACAGTCTTCTGGAGCCGGATGATCTTTAAGGTAGTTTTCCAGCAACACATTGTGGATAAAGCCGGTATCACCTTCCCAGTTGTCTTCAGGCTGAGGATCAGAAAGTGCTAGGTGCCACTCGAAATTCTCATTATCGTCCTGAAGCTTGTTGTATTCCTCTGTATAAAAAGCCTCACGCATGCTGCGAGCGCCATACCAGAAGCTGATTTTGCGCGTGGCATTAAGTCGATCTAACTGATCGAAGATATGTGAACGCATGGGAGCCATGCCAGCACCACCGCCGATAAATACCATCTCTGCTTCGGTATCACGGGCGAAAAAATCGCCAAAGGGACCAAAGACATTTACTTTGTCACCAGCTTTTAAGCTGAATACCCAAGATGACATTATTCCGGGCGGTAATCCTTGTGTTCTAGGCGGCGGAGTCGCAATTCGAATATTGAACTTAAGAATACCCTTCTCTTCAGGATAGTTGGCCATGGAATAAGCGCGAATAACCGGCTCACTAGTTACCGACTCAATCTTAAAAAAGCCAAAGTGCTCCCAATCGCCTCGGTATTCTTCACCAATATCAAAATCTTCGTATTTAATATGGCAAGCAGGCCGCTCTAGTTGAACATAGCCACCAGCCATAAAATCAACATTCTCGCCTTCAGGCAGTTTCAAATGCAGCTCCTTGATAAAGGTGGCCACATTGTCGTTGCTAACAACCTCACATTCCCATTGTTTAACGCCAAAAACCTCTTCGGGAACCACTACCTTCATATCCTGCTTAACAGGAACCTGGCAGGACAAACGCCAGCCTTCGCGAACTTCACGTGGAGTGAAGTGAGATAACTCAGTGGGCAATATAGAACCGCCGCCTTCTTGCACTATGCATTTGCACTGGGCGCAGGTACCACCGCCGCCACAAGCCGAAGCCAGAAATAGCTCGCCGTCAGCTAAAGTATTCAGTAGTTTTCCACCGGCTGGAACTGACAAAGTCTTTTCGTCATTGACCACAATGGACACACTGCCCGTGCTGACCATTTGCTTGCGCGCAATCAAAATAATCGCCACCAGCGCCAGTACGATAACGGTAAACATGGCTACACCAACGATGATCGTCAGGGTTACTAAATCCATCAAAATCTCTCTAATTCAGGTACTAAATATCAATACCACCGAAGGACATGAAGCCAAGAGACATCAAGCCAACAGTGATAAAAGTAATGCCCAAGCCTTGCAAGCCAGGGGGCACATCGCTGTATTTCAGTTTTTCACGGATACCGGCCAACGCGGTAATAGCCAACGCCCAACCCACGCCAGACCCCAATCCGAATACGGCTGATTCCGCAAAGTTATAGTCCCGCTCAACCATAAAGAGAGAGGCTCCCAAAATGGCGCAATTCACGGTTATAAGCGGCAAAAACACACCAAGAGCCGCATATAACGCTGGAACATATTTATCCAAAAACATTTCCATGATTTGAACAATGGCAGCAATTACACCGATATAGCTAAGCAGCCCCAAGAAGCGTAAATCAACGCCACCTAAGCTTTCGCTAATCCAAACCAAAGCGCCTTCATTCAGCAGATAGGTAAGAAGCAGGTTGTTGACCGGAACCGTTATCGAAAGAACCACAATTACGGCAATACCAAGACCAATAGCTGCGTCGACTTTTTTGGAAATAGCCAAGAAAGTACACATACCCAAGAAGAAGGCCAGGGCCATGTTCTCGATAAAGATCGAGCGCACAAATAGGCCTAATAGTTGTTCAAACATTAGTGGGCCTCCGAAGCTTCTGAATGAGCGCAAATTTTAAAATCTGGAGCCTCCACCTGATCAGTTTTCCAACTGCGCAGAGCCCAGATGAACAGGCCGATAAGGAAGAACGCGCTAGGTGGTAAGAGAAGCAGCCCATTCGGTACATACCAAGCTGGCATAACGTCAAATCCAAACAGGCTTCCGGAGCCAAACAGTTCACGCACAAAGGCCAGAGCTATAAGCATTATGCTGTAGCCCAATCCGTTGCCAATACCATCGATAAAACTCACAACCGGCGGGTTTTTCATAGCAAAGGCTTCAGCACGCCCCATAACGATGCAGTTGGTGATAATCAAACCAACAAATACTGAGAGCTGCTTACTAATTTCGTAAGCGTAGGCCTTAAGGCACTGATCAACCACAATAACCAAAGACGCGATAATAGTCATTTGAACAATAATGCGAATGCTGTTCGGAATCTGCTTTCGTACCAAAGATATAAAAAAGTTAGAAAATCCAGTTACCAGCGTTAGGGCAATACACATCACCACAGTAACTGACAGGCTCGACGTAACGGCTAGTGCAGAACAGATACCAAGAATTTGTAGTGCGATCGGATTGTTATTAAAAATCGGATCTAGCAGGGCTTCTTTAGCTGCCTTTAACATCTTAGGCCTCCCCTACTTTCAGGTTGTCCAAAAACGGCCTAAAGCCATTTTCGCCCAGCCAAAATTTGATTAGGTTATCCACGCCTTTACTAGTCAGTGTCGCACCAGACAACCCATCTACTGCCGACTCAGCACCTGGCGTTCCCTCTACTACCAAACCTTTAAGAACCCCTAGCGCTAGCTCACCGTTATTAAAGGCTGCCTTATTAATCCACTGGGCTTTCCAGTCGGGATTATTGATTTCGCCACCTAGCCCAGGAGTTTCTCCATCGGCAAAAAAGCCGATGCCTGCAACGGTATTTAAATCTTCCTCGAGAGCAAGAAAGCCCTGCATGGTAGACCAGAGACCATATCCGCGGATTGGCAAAATAACCTTATCCAACTGACCACGCTCATCTTCAACCAGATAAACCACCGCGTAGTTTTCGCGACGGCCAATCTTGGCAATGTCTCTTGTATCCAACTCTTGGAATGAAGAGGACAGATCAGCGTTTTTAGCCGCTTTCAAATGATTGTAGGTAGCTGGATCAATTTCATTAGTGTAAAGGCCCGTAGATAAATCTACCGCTCGCACCTGAACCGAGGAAAACTGCTCTTCCACCGTCATTGATTCATCTAACAGGCCCGCTGCGGCCAATATATTTTGCTGCCTATCGCGCTCGATGTTGGCGTCTTGTAGTGGCTTTAGTGCAACGGCTGCGGTGGATACCACAACTGCACAAACCAAACAGACGCTGAAGGCGACTAGCAGGGTTTTACCTACCGTATCATTTGACACGTTTCATCCTCCTTTTGATATTTGCCTTAACCACAAAGTGGTCAATAAGTGGCGCGAACAGGTTTGCAAATAGAATGGCCAACATTATGCCTTCGGGGAAAGCCGGATTAACCACTCGAATAAGTACGCACATAAATCCAATCAGGCCGCCGTACCAGAAACGACCGACATTAGTCATCGCTGCCGAAACCGGGTCTGTGGTCATAAATATCATGCCAAAGGCGAAGCCACCAAGAACAAAATGCCAGTGCGGCGGCATGGCGAACATGAGGTTGTCTTCACTGCCGATTGAATTAAACAATAAAGCCGTCGCAATCATTCCCACAAATGTTCCAAGCACAATACGCCAGCTGGCGATGCGCATAATCATCAGAACCGCGCCGCCGATTAACAGCATCATCGTAGAGGTCTCACCAATGGAGCCCTGCATATTGCCCATAAAGGCATCTAGCCAGGTCATTTGCTCATATATGGCCGCCATACCGTCCTGCGCACCAACACTCAGCATGGTCGCACCCGTAAAGCCATCAACAGCAGTCCATACCCCGTCTCCACTCATAGAGGCTGGATAGGCAAAGTATAGGAAAGCCCGGCCAGAAAGCGCAGGGTTAAGGAAGTTTTTGCCGGTTCCGCCAAATACCTCTTTACCGATCACGATACCGAAGCTAATACCTAGCGCGGCCATCCATAAAGGCAGATCGGGAGGGCAAGTCAGGGCAAATAGCACCGAGGTAACAAAGAAACCTTCGTTGATTTCGTGCTTGCGGATAGTGGCAAACAATACTTCCCAAAAAGCGCCAACCGCAAATACTGTTATATAAATGGGTAGGAAAAAACAGGCGCCATACCAGAAATTATCCCACCAGGAGTCTGGGTTATAGCTAGACAGCAAGCCTATAAACATATCGCGCCAAGTACCACTACCAGCCAAACCGTTCAGTTCAATATAAGTATTTGCCTGAAAACCCAGATTCCACATACCATAGAACATGGCTGGAAAAGTACAGGCCCAAACCGTGATCATAATGCGCTTAAGATCTATGCCATCGCGAATATGGGACCCAGTGTAGGTAACCCGGCTTGGCATATAGAAGATAGTGTCTACCGCTTCGTATAACGGGTACCATTTTTCGTGTTTAGCGCCCTTCTGGAAATGCGGCGCTAACCCCTCAATGTAATTGCGCAGACTCATTTGGACACCTTTACAAATAGTGATTTTCGCGTTCTGGTAAGGCGGAGCCGCGCACAGCGAATGGAGTAGATACAGGAATATGTGACTGAGAGAGTAGGGTTCCAAGCCTGACAGAGCGTGAAAAGTGCATTTTTAGAGGTGTCCATCTATCCCTCCTGCTCGATACGAGTAAGGTTATCCCGCAATATGGGCCCATATTCGTATTTGCCAGGACAGACAAAAGTACACAAAGCCAAATCCTCTTCATCTAACTCAAGAGCACCCAGATTTTGGGCGGTCTCGGTATCACCAACGATCAATGCCCTAAGTAACTGAGTCGGTAATATGTCTAGTGGCATTATTGCCTCGTAAGCACCTATGGGTACCATCGCTCGGTCACTACCATTGGTTGTGGTGGTCAAATTCCACTGGCGCTTCTTATCTAAACTTGAAATATAAATTGGCAAGGATGAATAGCGTTCTCTGCCAGCCTGCACGTAGTGCAGCATTGGGCGGTCACGGCCTTCTTCCAATACACTTAGCTGAACGTGATATCGGCCCAGGAAGGCCGTGCCCGGAGCAGCGGCTGTGCCACTTAAGACAGATCCGGAAATCAGTCTATTTTCGCCTTCTTTCAATTCGTCTTTGATTATTTCTTCAATACTGGCACCCAGTCTAGATTTTATTAGACGAGGGTTTTCGACCTGCGGCCCCGCTAGAGACACCAAACGGTCTACCCAAAGTTCTCCCGTCAAAAACAGCGCTCCAACAGCTACAACGTCTTGATAACCGATGGTCCAGACTACGCGCGATGCGGCAGCTGGATAGAGTTTGTGGATATGAGTTCCGACCAGTCCCGCAGGATGCGGACCAGAAAACTCTTCAACTTTGATTTTTTCGTTGGCGGCTTCAGGAATTGAACTTCCTTTTGCCTTGCCCACAAAGACCGAACCATTGGTCAGTGTAGATAGAGCCGCTAAGCCTGCGGCAAAATCAGACTGATGGTGACTAATCATTAAGGCGGGGTCACCGGCGAGAGGATTCGTATCCATGGCGGAGACAAAGATTGCTGCGGGTCGTGAATCAGCTGCGGGTACCTTGCTGTAAGGGCGGGTGCGTAAAGCAGTCCAGAGGCCGCTGTCGATTAGCTGAGCTGCAACGGTATTTGCATCGAGCTTAATCAGCTGCGATTCCGTAAAGGTCTGAAAGCTGCGCTTTTCGCCGCTGTCATCTACATCAATAACTAAGGAACGAAAAATTCGACGTTCGCCGCGGTTAATAGCCGCAACTTTACCCGCTGCTGGAGCGGTATAAAAAACGCCTGGGTTCTTTTTATCTTCAAATAGCTTCTGGCCCAGGGCAACCGTATCGCCCTCTTGAACCAACATGGTCGGCTTCATGCCGACGTAGTCCTGTCCTAGCAAAGCTACTTGCGTAATCGGCTTCCGATCGCCAACTTCCTGACGAGGAGAACCAGAGAGAGGCACATTAAGGCCTCGCTTAATCGAGATCATAAACTCAAACCACTTGTTTGATCGAATGGAAATCTTTTGAAACGCCTATTCCTATGCGCATTGCCTTAAAAAAGGCAATTAATCAGATCTTGGAAAGATGCTGAATTTGGTCGTCAACGGCAGCGCAGGATTATAGAGATTCAGCGCCAAAAAATCTAGAGACAAATACCCTTTTACCTACCCAAATACCCAGATCGGCGCATTGCTCAACTTACTGTATGTTAATGACTTTTTTATTAGGTATTGAAATAAAAAAGGCCGGGGAAATGAATCTTTCCGGCCCCTATTTAAGATTAAGAAGTCTTAGATCAAGAATCTAGAGCTATCAGGCCCTAGGCACGCGTCTATACTTTATTGCGCTCTGCTTTTCAGCACTAGGCCTTCTTAGGATAGGTCGCATAATCCACACCAGCGAATTTCTCCAGCACACGGTGAACCTGGCAGGTATAACCAAACTCGTTGTCATACCAAAGATAAATTATCGCGGAGTTACCGTTAGTGATGGTCGCCTTGGCATCGTAGATACAAGCAGTGCGAGATCCAATAAAATCTGACGAAACCACTTCAGGTGAATCGGTATATTCGATTTGCTTTAGCAGTGGTGAACGCAACGCGGCGTTACGCATAAACTCGTTCAACGCATCACGCTCTACCGCATTAGTAAGCGTCAGATTGAGAATAGCCATCGAAACGTTCGGAGTAGGCACACGAATCGCATTCCCAGTCAGCTTGCCCGCCAACTCAGGAAGAGCTACCGCTACTGCTTTGGCCGCACCGGTTTCAGTTAATACCATATTCATGGCAGCACTTCGTCCACGCCGCTCGGCGCTGTGGAAGTTATCCGTCAGATTTTGGTCATTCGTATAAGCGTGAACGGTTTCAACGTGACCCCGTTCAACACCATATTCGTCATTGATCAGTTTCAGCGCTGGAACAATGGCGTTAGTGGTACAGGAAGCCGCAGAAATAATTTTGTCGTTGTCCGAATCAATCAGCTCGTGATTAATACCCGATACGATATTTTTAATGCCGCCTTTACCCGGAGCCGTAAGCAATACCTTGGAAACACCCTTAGCTTCAAGATGCTGACTAAGGCCCGCTTCATCTCTCCATGCACCTGTGTTATCTACAACAATAGCGTCATGAATACCGTATTCGGTGTAATCAATATCACGGGGTGATTTGGCATAGATAAACTGAATCACATTGCCGTTAACCACCAGCTGGCTTTCTGCTTCAAGCACTCTAATAGTGCCCTTAAAACCACCATGAATAGAATCACGGCGCAGTAAGCTGGCGCGCTTAATCAAATCTTTAACGGGGTCTTTACTGCTGCGAACCACTACGGCGCGCAATCGTAACGCCTGACCACCGCCGGATTTTTCCGCCATTAAGCGACACATCAACCGGCCAATACGGCCAAATCCGTAAAGAACCACATGCTGCGGCTTGGGAAGTGGAGCGGATGGATTATCTGCCGCATCGCCAACTTCTTGCCGAACATAGTCAGCAAGCGAAAGACCATGATCATCATTCATGTATTGGGAAGCAATTCGACCAACATCAATGTGGGCTGGGCCCAGATTTAGCTTGGCGAGCTCTTCCAATACCGGGAAAGTTTCAAACTCAGACAGCTCATTGCGCTCAACCTGACGCACAAATCGATGCGATTTCATAATATCGATAACCGATCGATTCATCAGATTACGACCATAGATATAACAGGCTACATTGTTATCACGGTGTAGCTTGCCGATCATAGGGATCATGGATTCAGCTAGCGCTTCGCGATCTTTCCAATCTTTGAAAAAATCGTCTGGGACGGGTCGATTAATTGTGGTCAATTTAAGCTTCCGAAAAGGGACTATTTGAGCGCGGCATTATAGAGACAGAAACCGCGTTAGCCAAATCGATTTAACTACCTACCAAAACTAATACGGCTCAGGGCCTAATAGCGTTACCATTCGATCAAACAGATACTAAATTGAGCAGTATGCAATGCAAAACACCCTAATTTTGTACCCGATTTTCCCAATGCTGGCCCTAACCGTCTATGTATTGTTTCGTACTTTCTTTATGCGTCTAGCCGCAGTTAAATCCGGCGAAATATCCTACAAGTATTATCGACTTTATAATGAAGGCGAAGAGCCAGCAGCCTGCCTCAAAAATTCTCGCCACCTAAACAACCTGCTTGAAATTCCACCGCTTTTCTATATCAGCTGCATACTAATTTACATTACGGGTATAAATTCATTAACCCTCGTGATTTGCGCATGGTTATTTGTGCTAACACGTTTTATTCATAGCTACGTACACTTGGGCGCAAACAATGTGCGCAACAGATACCGCAGCTACGCTGCAAGCATCTGTGTATTGATAGTTATCTGGGTGGTAACTTTGATTTCCATCCTAACGCTATAGAAAATACAAAAAAAGGGGTCGCCAATTTACCAAAGACAATTCCATAAGCGCTAGAATAGTGTCCTCCTAACTGCACACCTAATTACCTTGGCACAGCTGTTCTCTCACCTCAGTTTTTCTGAAGATTCTAAACAAGCTACCTATTGGCCAGAGTTACCTCTTAGTGCCGCAGCTTTGGCTATTCGAGAAAACCTTGATGCCAATCCTGTTCTGGTTATTACACGAACCGCAAACGAAGCACAGGAAATGGTCTCGGCCCTGCGCTTTTTTCTGGATAAAAGTGAAACTACACGGCTTGCGCTCTTTAGCGATTATGAAACACTGCCCTACGATGTGTTTTCACCTGCGGAAGACCTAATATCCGAACGGCTGAAGGTGTTGCACCGAGCAGCGCGCGGAGACAACCTAATTCTGGTTACCAGCATTGCCAATATGCTGCATCGGTTACCACCAGTGAATTATGTAACCAGTCGCTCCCTTGCTTTGAAGGTGGGCGACGAGATACAGCCGAATAAGTTTCGTAGTACCTTGGTTGAACACGGCTACCGGGTCACGGAAACCGTAAATACGCACGGTGAGATCGCCATTCGCGGATCGTTAATAGATATATTCGCCATGGGTATGAAGTCGCCCTGCCGTATCGATCTTTTTGATACAGAAATTGAGTCTATCCGTACCTTCGATCCCGAAACCCAGTTAACTCGCGAGAAGATAACGGAAGTTAATGTATTGCCGGGGCGAGAATTTCCCCTCGACCATCAATCGATCCAAGACTTCCGCACCCGTTGGCACCAAGAGTTTGAAGCCGACCCTCGCAGTTCCTCTGTATATCAAGCCATCACCAAGGGTTACTCGCCGCAGGGAATTGAAAGTTATTTACCTTTGTTCTTCGAACAAACTGCAAGTTTGCTCGACTACTTACCAAAACAAACCCAGCTGGTTCAGCTATCCGATTTAACCTCTGCGACTGAGGAGTTTTGGACTCAACTACTGCATCGCAAAGAACAATACTCCGGGAATATCGAACGCCCTCTTTTGGAACCGGCACAGCTGTACTTTTCCGTGGCGGATTGCTTTGCGGCGCAAAATTATTTTGCCCGAGTACGACTGGGTAGGAAGCAAGGCGGCCCAGCGCCAAAAAGCCTCCCAGATGTAGCCTTTCACTATAAAAAGGAAAACCCTTTCGCAGGTTTCAAATCCCTTTGCAGCCAGCTGGACCGCGTATTGATATGCGCTGAATCTACTGGCCGACGCGAGCTTATGTTGGAGACTCTTAGTTCAGCTAAGGGCTTTGGCGAACTCAATATTCGACCCACTAACTTTGACAGCTGGCAGGCCTTTAGTGATTCGAATGATGCACTTGGGATCTGTGTAGGTGAAATTCCGTCAGGTTGGATTGCTTCTGACTATTCAGTAGCCTTGGTAGCAGAAAATGACCTGCTAAATGAGCGCGTCAAACAGCAGAAACAGGAAAAACGTAAAACCCAAAGTAACTGGGCCAACTCTGAAGAAATTATCCGCAACCTTACAGAGCTTCGTCCAGGTGCTCCCGTTGTGCATATAGAGCACGGTATTGGCCGCTTTATCGGACTAGAAACTCTTAAGGTTAATGGCGCAGATCAAGAGTTCTTGGCTCTGGTATATGCCAACGACAATAAACTCTATGTTCCGGTGGATTCCCTCGACCTTATATCCCGGTATTCCGGTGCAGACGCTGATACAGCGCCATTACACCGCTTGGGCAATGAGCAGTGGGAAAAAGCCAAACGTAAAGCGAGGGAGCAAATTCGGGATACGGCCGCCGAACTATTAGAGGTCTACGCCCAGCGACAAGCACGCCAAGGCACCGCGCTAAAAGTCGACGCCTCGGACTACCAGCGCTTTTGTAACGAATTCCCCTTTGAAGAAACCGAAGATCAGCTAACCAGCATTGCTGCCGTTGAGACAGACATGGCGTCAGCACGGCCTATGGATCGCCTGATTTGTGGCGATGTAGGTTTTGGCAAAACTGAAATAGCCATGCGCGCCGCTTTTATTGCTGCCAGTGCCGGTACGCAGGTAATAATTTTGGTACCTACCACCCTGCTGGCTCGCCAGCATCTGGAAACCTTTAGAGACCGTTTTGCTAACTGGTCGGTAAAAGTTGATGCCGTATCTCGACTTAAAACCGCTTCAGAACAAGACGCCACTATTAAGACCTTCGATGAAGGCAAGCTGGATATCTTGATTGGCACACATAAGTTGCTGCACCAAGATCTAGAAACCAAAGATTTGGGCCTGCTTATAGTCGATGAGGAACATCGGTTTGGCGTGCGCCAGAAAGAAGTTTTGAAATCCCTTAAAGCGGAAGTAGATCTGCTGACGCTAACTGCCACACCTATTCCGCGAACCCTAAATATGGCCATGGCGTCCATACGCGACTTATCAATTATTGCTACCCCACCAGCACGAAGACTAGCCATTAAGACCTTTGTTCAGCCCCAGGAGAACCGGGTAGTTCAAGAAGCTATTCAACGCGAGCTTATGCGCGGTGGACAGGTCTATTTTGTACATAACGAAATTCGATCTATTGAGAGGCGTGCTCAGGAAATAGCCGAGCTTGTGCCTACGGCCCGCATCGCTGTTGCCCACGGTCAAATGCGCGAACAAGAGCTGGAACGTATCATCACGGATTTCTATCATCAGCGATTCGATATTCTGCTTTGCACCACTATCATTGAAACCGGTATCGATATCCCTACCGCCAATACCATGATTATTGATCGTGCGGATAAGTTTGGCCTGGCTCAACTGCATCAGCTTAGAGGCCGTGTGGGTCGATCTCATCATCAGGCCTATGCCTTTATGTTGACTCCCGACAAGCGCAGCATTACGACGGATGCCGAGAAACGCCTAATCGCTATTGAAGAAGCGGATCATTTAGGCAGTGGCTTTGCATTGGCCACTCATGATTTGGAAATTCGCGGTGCGGGTGAACTACTAGGCGATAGTCAGAGCGGACAGATACAAGCCATAGGCTTTGAGCTTTACCAAGAAATGTTGGAGCGAGCCGTTAAGGATATTCAGGCCGGGAAAACCGTCAGCCTTGACGAAGATCGCAAACAGCTGGAAATCAAGCTGGGGGTGCCGGCGCTGATTCCCGAAGATTACCTGCCAGATGTTAATACTCGATTACAGCTCTATAAACGTATTGCTGGCGCCAAAAGCGAAGAGGCTTTGCGGCAGCTTCAAATAGAGATGATCGACCGCTTTGGATTGCTATCCGATCCGATCAAAACGCTCTTCGCTTTGACCAAACTAAAGCTGGACGCCACCCCTCTAGGAATTATCAAAATTGATATTGGCGAAAGCTCTGGTAGCGTGACTTTTATTGAAAACCCACCCCTAGATCCTATGAAGTTGATTGAACTGGTGCAAAAATACCCGGATCAATATAAGTTGGGCGGTTCAAATCGTTTGCAATTTTTTGGCAACTTCAATTCGGCGGAGAGCAGATTGAGTTTTCTTCAGGGGTTTTTATTGGGATTAAGCACCGAGGCCGTCACCTAATGGCTGCTCGCTTCCCCACTAAATTGTTCCGACCCGCTTTTTTGGGATTGTCACTGCTATTGGTTTGCGAGGCGGTATTTGCCCAGCCCTGGTACCTAGTTGAACTTCTATTATTCCGCCAAGATTTTCCAGACCTGATTGTTCAGGGCACAACGGAAGAAACCTGGCCTGATGAGGTCCAGCTGTCTCTAAATGAACCACTGCTAGCGATGTTTGAATCCGAATCGGAGGTCACTCCTGCTCTGCGTAAACTAGCCATAAACGGCCGCAATATGAATGGCGATGCCTATGCCTTTAGAGTCACTGAAGGCTACCAACTGTTATGGCATCAGGCTTGGCAGCAACCTTTAGTTGACGAGCCAGATGCTCCTTGGATACATATTGCCGGCGGTGAAGAAGTCGATGGGCACTTTGAGCTAGAAGGCTCACTTCGAGTGCATCTATCCCGCTTTTTACATGTAACCGCTGATCTTTGGCTTACGGATTTCGGTGACCCCGGTTTCCCCGAACGAGAGGCAGGATTAGACGACGTATTTTATCTAAGCCAGCTGCCAGAAATACCAGACATCTACAGCGCCTGTAAACACTTTAGATACCAAGAGCCAGCGCCCGAGGACTTGTTTGATGAGAACGCTGATATCTTGGCAATACCACCGGAATTTGAATCTTGGTGGGAACCACCCTACGGCTGCGAACCCGCCCGATCAGATATGCTCGACGGTAAACCCATGTACGCGCCTATGTCGCCGATTACGCCGCCAGATATGCAGCAAATTAGCTATATGACTGAGTTGACGGAAGAGCCCATTCTTATTGAATTACCGATGCCCACTGTCAGCGTCGCCAAACCTGAAGCGCTGTATCTGCCCGTTCCGGAAATAACGCTAATTATGAAAGATAGGGCGGTACAACAAATCACCAAAATAGATATGAATCGTCGTATGCGTTCACAAGAGTTTCATTTTGTAGATCACCCTAAACTCGGTATGCTGATTCGTATATTGGAAGTAGAAGCGCCTATTGTTATACCGGAAGTCGAACCAGAACCTGAGCCATAGGCTTAATTGGAAGCCGAACCGGATGGGCTATGGCGAATCTGTCTCAGTGATTAACCAGTCTCAACGAGCCGTCTAATCAGTTCTACCACTGAGCCCATCATATGCCCCGCCTGAGCCCGTATTTCAGCCTCAACCAATAGCCTATCGCTCAACCCAGCCGCACGGTTTATGACCGGGCAAATAGACGCATACGCGATATCTAGTTCTCTTGCCAAAGCAGCCTCGGGCATTACGGTCATACCTACGATATCAGCACCCAAGGACTCTAAAGCTTTGATCTCAGCAGCAGTTTCCAAACGAGGCCCCTGAGTACAGGCATAGGTACCGCCATCTATTGCGTTCATAGATAATAGACCAGCGCAGCTAAGCAAATTACTGCGCAACTCTTGATCGAAGGGGTGGGTAAAATCTATATGCTGAAGCGGTAGATACTCGCCGTCAAAGAAAGAAGAGTCCCTGCCCCAGGACAAATCCATTATTTGGTCCGCGACAACAAAACACCCTGACTGGCAGCCTCCCGATATTCCACCTACGGTATTGACGGCAATAATTTCCGTTGCGCCCAATTCAGACAAGGCCTGGATATTTGCCCGGTAGTTAATACGGTGCGGCGCAATCGCGCTATCGGCACCGTGTCGTCGCAACCAAAGGAAGTTATTTCCGCCAATCTCTAGCTCAAGTATTTTGTCTGAGGCATTACCCAAAGAAGAACTAGGTTGATGCTCGGCAGCCATATTACCGAGCCCTACTGCTTCAAACCCCGAGCCTGTAATTACTGCTTTCACTAATTTTTAGATTCGGCAGAAGCCATATTTACCGAATCAATCGGTGACTGTGGCAATCCATTATCTGCCAGATGCAGTGTCTGCGTTGGGAAGGCAATTTCAGCGCCTGCATCAGCAATAATTTTCGACACCAGCAGCAGCACATCCTGCTTAACTTCGTGGAAGTAGATCCAGTCCGTCGTTTTGGTAAAGGTATAGATAAAGAAGTCTAGCGAACTGGGGCCAAAGGCGTTGAAATTCACAATCATGGTTTGGTTGTTATCGATTTCGTCGTGTTCTTGCAACATCTTTTTAACGGCATCAATAATTGCCGGAACCATATCCACATCATCGTAGCGAACTCCTATGGTTTCATAGATCCTGCGATTGGCCATGCGTGAAGGATTTTCTACAGAAATGGTATTGAACACCGAATTAGGTACGTACAGTGGACGCTTATCAAAGGTTCTAATAACCGTGCGTCGCCAACCGATATCTTCAATGGTTCCTTCGATCTCCTGATCAGGAGATCGGACCCAATCACCAACTGAAAAGGGCTTGTCCATGTAGATCATCATGGCGCCAAAGAAATTGGCCAGAATATCCCGGGCCGCAAAGCCAATGGCAATGCCACCGATTCCACCAAAGGCCAGCACACCGGAAACACTGTATCCAAGTGTTTGTAATATCACCAAAGTAGCGGTGAGTATTATTGAGGCTTGTAGCAACTTCCCGATAGCAAGGGCCGTAGTGAGATCCATCGGTTTGCGCAGATGATCCGGTGAAGTGACATTCCGCTCGGCACGCTTTAAGAAGCGTAGTAAGGTCCAAGCGATAAGTATGATCAAAGCAACCTGATTTATTTTGCCCAGTACACCCAGCCAATCCGTATCGGTTAGCTGAGCGGTAGCCACCGCAGCGAAGTTGATGCCAAACAACCAGACAGCCCACTCTAAAGGTTTGTTCAGCGCCAGGATCAGCGCGTCATCCCATAGGTTTTTTGTGGCTTCAGCCCTTTTTAATAGTAGCTTGAGCGCACGGCCGACAATAAAATTCAAAATGGCTACTGCAAATACAATCCCAAATACCCAAAACACCCAATATTCTTGTAAGTAGCCTTCAAGTTGATCAAACACGCGTCGATGTCTCCTCTATTCTTTTAATAAATTGCGCCGCAAGGGCGTAGTTTTCATGCTCTATTATTTCAGAATCCGTCCAACTTTTGCGAGCCAACATTGATAATGCCGCATCAGACCCCGGAATCTCATCATCAATCATCCACTGCAGGACTTGCTCCGCCATAGGTCGGTCATTGCAAACTAAGAGTAAATCACAGCCTGCATCTATCGCTGCCCGCGCCCTTTGTGCACCATTGCCTGCAGAAGCTGCGCCTTCCATACTCAGATCGTCACTAAAAACCACACCGTAGAATTCGAGATCGCCGCGCAGAATTTGTTTTATCCACTTCTTAGAAAAACCCGCTGGCTTTGCATCTACTTGTCGATATATAACATGCGCGGGCATTAGAGCATCAAGCAATGGCATAAGCTCTGTAAAGGGCACAAGGTCGTGATTTTGAATTTCGTCATAACTGCGGTTGTCCGATGGCTGTTCAGTGTGGCTATCGCCCTTTACGCCACCGTGACCGGGGAAATGTTTGCCGGTAGTTGCCATGCCAGCATCATGCATCGCCTGCAGATACATTCGCCCCAATTGGGCCGCCTGAGCCGGATTCGAACTTAAAGATCGATCTCCGATAACCAATGAGCTAGATTCATCCAAATCCAGAACCGGAGCAAAACTGAGATCAACACCAGTACTCAAAACTTCTGCCGCCATTAACCAAGCCAGGCTATGGAGTATTTCTTGGGTATTTTCTGGTTCTTTTTCCGCCAGCTTTCGAATGTTCTGCAATGCCGGCAGTTTGACAAAACCCTCGGTGAATCTTTGAACTCGTCCACCTTCCTGATCAACACATATAAGCGCATCTGGTTTAACTGCGCGAATCTCTCCCACCAGCTCTCTAATTTGCCGGCGATTCTCGAAATTGCGGGAAAATAGTATTGCACCACCGACCTGTGGTTTTGAAAGTAGCGCTAGATCGCTCGAATCGAGTCGCAATCCGGCAAAATCTATAATTAGTCGCCCGGTATTCGTAGTTGTCATGGTTCCTGTTCGTTCTGGTTAGATAATTTTTATATTAAAGGAAATTTCTTATCCTTTGTGGAGCTAAGCGGCTCCAAAGCCAATCAAGAACTTGACCTATTGCTCGGGCAATCTTAAGAATTGCATTTACAACCAATATTTTGACCTGAAACAACCCATTGGTTGATCATCATTGACCACAGATTGATATGGTTTGATGATGAAAGCAACTAATCAAGGAGAGTCACCCATGGCATTTAAAGTTCCGGAAATGGGCGAATGGTATGTTGACCGGGAACTGGGTCAGACATTTGAAGTAATTGCTTTTGATGATCACGAACGAACTATTGAAATTCAATATGTGGATGGAGAAGTGAGCGAAGTTGATATTGAAGGATGGCGTCAAATGTCGGTACAGTCAGCCGCTGCTCCGGAAGATTGGAGTGCGTCATACGAGGTTAGTCGCGAAGACAATCCCATTAGTGAAATAGCGGGTGAAAATGAAAATGATCCGCTTACTACCATTGAATCAGAACTCTTCGAAGGCTCAGACCCTTACGGTTAAACAGATATCCGACTTAAGAATAATAAGCGTTTGAGCTATCAGTGTGATCGGTGATATCGCGCACGTCTTTTAGCTCTGGTAGTTTTTCCATCAAGGTTTTTTGAACACCATCACGCAGAGTCACATCCAACATACTGCAACCCTGACAACCACCACCAAACTTCAAAACGGCGATGCCGTCATCATCAACTTCTATCAAAGACACCTGCCCACCGTGCGCTGCTAGCCCGGGATTGATTTCATTCCAAAGAATATAGTTAACTTTGTCTTCTAGAGGACTATCTTCAGCAATACTTGGCGTTCGCGAATTAGGCGCTCTGATAGTTAACTGACCACCCATTTTATCGGCAGAATAATCGACAGTTGCGTCTTCTAGAAAGGTAACACTGCGTTTTTCATAGTAAAGACGGAATTCAGGCAGTTCTTCGAACTCGTCGTCTTCCTTTTCTTCGCCGGGTCGGCAATATGAAAGACAGGTTTCCGCTTCAGGAGTACCAGGGTTAAGAATGAACATGCGCACAGACATACCTTCTGCGTCTTGCTTGACAAGCAGTCCGCCGAGATATTCTCTGGCTGATTCGGTAACGGAAACTATAGACATGTAAATACCCGAGTAATTCAGTCGGATATGTTAATGGATCGGTGCGAGGTGCTCAAGAGCTTTGGGTTCTATTTAATTGCTTGTTTCGGCCCACAGATCAGGGTCCGGACATAATCTCTTCTTCGGCCTGCATAAAGTGCTCAACCTGTTCTCCACTATCAGATACAGCTTCGGCACCCTCTTCAACGCTAACTTGCTTGAGGGCCAGAACGGCTTCAGAGTCAGTAACCCTGATAACCTCTGCAAAGGCGCGAGCCTCTTCAAGACCGGAATCTGTCACAACCGAAACGATGATTCCAAGGTAGTATTCACCCGGCATGTCGGCACTAATCATTACCTCATAGCTAAATTCCTGAGGCTCCACAAAGCTCTCTAAATACTGGGTTTGCCCAACCACTGAAAGCCCCGTTGGTACAGACAAGGAAACTTCTAACTGCCCCGCTGCGTACTGCGGCTGAATTTGCAGAATCAAGGGGGCAATTTCACCTACTTCCAATGAGCCTGCGTAATTCGATGTAAAAATGATGGCGGCGCCGGGTTTTAGCACGACCCCAGACTCAAGGGAGGCTAGTACCTCTTTGCTTGGCTCAGAGGTGGCAACTACTTCACTTTGCTCTGCTCTTTGTTCGGCTCCTGATTCAATTCTGCCACAAGCAACAAAGGCAAAAATCATAATAATAAGCATCAAATATCGCATGGAAATGCCTCTAGTTAATTAGCTAATACTGAAATATCAAAACAGGTCAAACCACCTGTGCCGGAATCTTCATCTACATTGAACCAGTCGAAAGCGTCAATAACATAGCTATCAACTACTAAATTACCTGTCCATGATTCCGAGTTCGCTGGCTCTGATTCTGCTTCTGCCACAAGCTCTCCGCGTCTATATACGGCAAAATCCGGATCTACATCTACCAAAGGGTCCCAGTTGGTATTTGCTGCATTCCGCTCCATCAAAATCACATAAGAACCTTCAAGACTAATACTAAAGCGCACTAACTGACGGTTCTCCATCCGGTTATATTCGCCATCTGCCTGATTGTTACTGCATATTTCAATAGGAATACCATTGGTCGTAAGTTGATGGTAAACCGGCAAACTGTATGTACGTCCGTCTCCATTGGTTTCGCCATCCCCAAAATAGCCGGTGCCATGGATATCTTCTCCTAGCATAAGGGCATCAATAGAAGCCGCTGACAGCGGCGAAGTTTGTTCCAGGGCGGCGCGCAGCGAAAAGATAGTGGTCAAACTCGCCTGATGCAGATATTCAGACGACTGCCAGGCATTGACTAGATCCGCAACAGACAGGCTCAGCGTGTCTGCGCCATCAATATCTGTGTCCACGATGTCGTAGACAATCTCCTGCACCGATTTCTCGATGTACCAACCCTCCGCAACAATCGCGCTACTTTCCATATTGAATTGAAAACCGCGGTCTTGATCATCGCCTAATGCATCTTTATATATCGGGTCATCCAAGATAATGCCCGACCAAGCGTTCCCGGTACCTTCAGAATATGCCGTTCTCGGTTCAAGAAGACTATTAGTACTATGGGAACCCCCAAGGGTATCCCCGCGAGAAACCATAGATTCAAAGTAATGCCGCCACTCATGCACTATTACGTGCTGATCGTATTCGTCTGTATCAATATCTGCGGCCCCGGCAATTTCAATATGGGGAGAGGTTCCACCTGATTGATAGAAGGATCCATCTGTATTGTTTGGGCTCCACCGAATTTCGAGTTCAGGCAAAGACAACGCCACACCCTCGGACCGAAGTCGGCTGTTAATTTGATTAATGCTGTCCAAGATAGCAAAAGGTGCTGCTGCCCGCTCTTCGCTGTATTGAATGCCATTCCATCCTGATCCTGCATGTAGATTTCTAACCTGATTGCTACTTCCGGTATCCGATAGCGATCCGCGCAGAACATACAAACTATTGCTATTCCTATTGTCGACAACACGCACAAGCCAGTTCAAAGTGGGGTCGGCTTCAGAGAGTTCCGCGGGCACTTCGACGCGAACCGAAATGCCCGCCTCAACGGTCACCTGATAGCGTCCGTCCTCGTCAGTTTTAGTTGTCAGTATGGTTTGGTCACTGGAGTCGACCACACGCAAAGTGGCTTCGCGCACAGGGTCAGCTGAGATAGAGTCGTAATTTAGACCTCTGCCATTACTATTATGGGAAATTCGGTCAAAAGTTATTTGGCCTGACAATTGGATCGTAGCAATTAGTGGAGTGGTTTCTTTGACCGTGTTGATTTGCGCTGCAGCGCCAAAATTGCCTGCTGTATCCGTTAGGGTTAGCTGTAAATCTATATCACCATCGGCCAAGCTGCTCAGATCGATATCGCTAAAAGTCTGGGCGCTGGTTTCCACTGCACCGTTTTGAGATATCTGTGCGTTTTGCGCATCAGTAAAGGTAAAACGATAGGTACTGCCAACTTCGGCGCCATCCAAATTGAAACTTGCGGCAGTTTGATTATTGCCGTCCAAAGGGTTTGTTAGTGCAGAAATACTGTAACCACTAGGTGCCGTCGAATCCATAGGCGGCAAGGTTCCACCACCAGATTCACCTCCACCTCTGCAGGCAACCAAAGCGCTAGTCAAAAAGATAAGCAAAAGTGGTCGGACCATTCCGTAAATATACCAAAAGTTTGAAGGAACCAATATTGACACTAAAAATACTAAAAGTTCTAAAATTCTGTCTCATTTCCTCAATAAATTCATACTCTTTGCGAATCTGAGCTAGGCCTTTTGTGAATCAGTCTGTTAGAATTAAAAATCTATATTGAAATATTTTGATATTGTTTTATGAAAAGTCGCAAAGCTTCTATCTCGGATCAACTCTCCCAACGCATTCTAATATTGGATGGCGCCATGGGTACTATGATCCAGCGCTACGGACTGCAAGAAGAAGACTATCGTGCCGGACCATTTGCCGATCACCCTAGTAGCCTAAAGGGCAATAGCGATCTTCTCTCCATTACTCGACCCGATGTAATTCGGGAGATTCACGCTGCTTATCTAGAAGCCGGCGCAGATATTCTTGAGACAAACACCTTTAGCTGTACAGCCATAGCTCAGGCTGACTACAGTTTGCAGCATGCGGTACGCGATCTTAATTTGGCCGGAGCCAAACTCGCCCGCGAAGCAGCCGATGAATACACAGCAAAAACACCGGACAAGCCACGCTTTGTTGCTGGGGTTCTAGGGCCTACAAACGTTACCGCCTCTATTTCGCCCGACGTAAACGATCCCGGTGCACGGAAAATCACCTTCGATGAATTGGTTGTCGATTATCGGGAAGCGGCCGAAGCTTTAATAGAAGGCGACGTAGATCTACTCATGATCGAGACGGTCTTCGACACGCTAAATGCAAAAGCCGCTATCTTCGCTTGTGAAGAGGCCTTTGACTCCACAGGAATACGCCTGCCAGTTGCCATCTCCGGTACTATCACCGACGCCAGTGGCCGTACGCTAACCGGTCAAACTACCGAAGCATTCTGGAACTCTGTACGCCACGCAAAACCTATTTCTATTGGTTTGAACTGTGCTTTGGGTGCAGAACAACTGCGCCCCTACGTTCAAGAACTATCCCGGATTGCAGAGACTGCAGTTAGCGCGCATCCGAATGCCGGTTTGCCAAATGAATTTGGCGAATACGATCAGACTCCAGCTGAGATGGCAGAAATCATCAAGGAGTTTGCTGGTTCTGGCTTCCTGAATATTATTGGCGGTTGCTGTGGTACCACCCCGGAACATATCAAGGCTATTGCTGAGGCGGTTGCAGAATACGAGCCGCGGACTCCAATCGATCCGCTTCCCGCTTGTCGGCTAGCGGGTAATGAACCCTTTAATATTTCCTCAGATTCTTTGTTCGTGAATGTTGGCGAGCGCTGCAATGTCACTGGTTCAGCAGTCTTTAAGCGTCTGATTGTCGACGAGGATTACGACAAAGCTATCTCTGTTGCTCTACAACAGGTAGAGAACGGAGCTCAGATAATTGATATCAACATGGACGAAGCGATGTTGGATAGCCAAGCGGCTATGGTGCGATTCTTAAACCTTATCGCTGCTGAGCCAGATATTGCCAAAGTACCTTTTATGGTCGATTCCTCCAAGTGGTCGATTATTGAGGCGGGGCTCAAGTGCATTCAGGGCAAACCCATTGTTAATTCTATTTCTTTAAAAGAAGGCGAAGAAATCTTCCTGTATCAGGCAAAACTTTGCCAACGCTACGGTGCAGCAATTGTGGTCATGGCTTTTGATGAAGATGGCCAAGCTGACAATCTCGAACGCCGTAAGCAAATATGTGAGCGGGCCTATAATTTGTTAATCAAAGAGCTTGATTACGATCCGCGGGATATCATTTTTGATCCCAATGTATTTGCGGTCGCCACCGGTATTGAAGAACACAATGCATACGGCACGGATTTCATCGAAGGCGCTCGCTGGATACGCGACAACCTGCCCGGCGTCGGAATATCTGGTGGCATTTCAAATGTATCCTTTTCCTTCCGCGGTAATAATCCGGTTCGTGAAGCGATTCACTCGGTGTTTTTGTACTACGCGATTAAAGCCGGTTTGAATATGGGCATTGTAAATGCCTCACAACTCGCGGTTTATGACGAAGTGCCTGCCGAACTCAAAGAAGCGGTTGAAGATGTAATCCTGAATAAAGGCAAGCTCGGCACCGACCATATGGTCGATATCGCCACTAAATTTCGTGGCGACGGCAAAGGCCAAGTAGTAGTTGAAGATCTAACCTGGCGTGAATTGCCAGTATCCGAGCGGCTCTCTCATGCACTGGTAAAAGGCAATGCAGCATTTATTGTTGAAGATACCGAAGAAGCGCGCCTACTAGCGAAAAAACCCATTGATGTAATCGAAGGGCCGCTAATGGATGGCATGAATGTCGTTGGTGACCTGTTTGGTGAGGGCAAGATGTTTCTCCCGCAAGTGGTGAAATCCGCTCGGGTAATGAAGCAGGCTGTGGCCCATTTGGAGCCCTATATCGAGGCGCTTAAACAGCCCGGCGAAACCAACGGTAAGATTCTTTTAGCTACGGTTAAAGGCGACGTGCACGATATTGGTAAAAATATTGTGGGCGTTGTGCTGCAGTGCAATAACTACGAGGTTATCGACCTCGGCGTAATGGTTCCGGCCGAGCGTATATTGGCAGAAGCCAAGGCGACCCAGTGCGACATTATTGGCCTAAGCGGACTCATAACTCCCTCTCTGGACGAGATGGTAACTATTTCGAACGAGATGGAACGACAAGGCTATCAGGTGCCGCTTTTAATCGGTGGCGCTACCACTTCAAAAGCACACACGGCGGTGAAAATTGCTCCTGAATATAAGAAGAATCAGGTGGTTTACGTGCCCGATGCTTCGCGCGCGGTGGGAACCGCCTCTAAGCTACTTAGCAAAGAGCATCGCGATGCCTATGTTCTGGAAATTCAAAATGAGTACGTCAAGGTGCGCGAGCGCGTAGCCAATAGACGCAAGGTTCCATTGCTGGCCTACGAAGAAGCCGTAAAGAAAAAGCCCGTTATCGACTGGACTAACTACCAGCCGCCGGTGCCTAAGCAATTGGGTGTGCATAAAATAGATAACATTGAGCTTACCGATTTGGTTGGCACCATAGATTGGACTCCCTTCTTTATTACTTGGGAGCTAGCAGGAAAATACCCGCGTATTCTGAAAGATAAAGTAGTGGGCGAAGCCGCCACTTCACTCTTTGCCGATGCGCAA
The DNA here is from genome assembly GCA_913063225.1 of uncultured Cellvibrionales bacterium. Lineage (GTDB taxonomy): Bacteria > Pseudomonadota > Gammaproteobacteria > Pseudomonadales > GM7GCV1 > JABJGI01. The sequence goes on along the minus strand of CAJXYP010000018.1, from coordinate 25,431 downwards.
GAAATGCTTACCGAAGTGGTAGAGAAAAATCTGCTTAGACCAAAAGCCATATTTGGAATTTGGCCTGCAAACCAAGTTGATGACGATGACCTTCAGGTCTACGCAGACGACTCTCGGTCAGAACAAGTCGCCCTGCTCCACCATATTCGTCAGCAGCAAAACCGCAATGCCGATAAGAAATTCCAGAGCTTGGCGGACTTTGTTGCGCCGAAAGAATCTGGCCTAGCTGATCACCTTGGTGGCTTTGTAGTTTGTATTGAAGGCGCCGACGAACTGTCAGCCAAATACGAAGCAGAGCACGACGACTACAGATCAATAATGATTAAAGCTATCGCGGATCGCTTTGCCGAGTCACTCGCAGAACATCTACACAAACTAGTTCGCAGAGAGTTCTGGGGCTATCAGAGTGATGAATCTCTGAGTAACGAAGACCTAATCGCAGAGAAGTATCAGGGCATCCGCCCTGCGCCAGGCTACCCGGCCTGCCCAGACCACACGGAAAAGGGAACGTTATTTCAGCTATTAGATGCCGAAGCGGCGCTTTGCTGCAAACTCACCGAAAACTACGCTATGCATCCAGCAGCTGCTGTTAGCGGCTGGTACTTCTCTCACCCGGAGTCCCGCTATTTTGGTACCGGCAAAATAGGTAGAGACCAGCTTGCCAGCTTGGCTACCCGCAAAGGTATTGCTGTGGATGACTTAGAGCGCTGGTTAAGACCAGTATTGGATTAGTAAGTTACTGCTCGAGCAGTCTTTTAGAAAAAAAACCCCTCATTTACTGCTAATCGCCAATTAATTAATCTTTACCATGATTAAGCGATTTTTTGAGTGCTATGGCGCTACCATTGTGACAAATCAATAAGGGTTTAATACCGATGAAAAACACAGCCAACTTAGCTTTTACCATTATTCTTCTAGCCTGCTCGCAGTTCAGTTTTGCACAGGGACAGCTACTGATAGAACCAAAGATGGAAATAGTTGATCTGTCCGGTATGGAAGCCCGCAACCTTCGCGAAGGTCTACAAATGAGAACAGCCGGTTTGTCAAGCATACGTGTAGGCCAATTGACCATTGCTGAAGGCACTTCGACCCCTAGTCATAACCACGCTTTTGAGCAAATGGTGATTGTTCTTGAAGGCAGTATCAAAGCGTTTAGCGGTGAAAAAGAATACATACTCGGCCCTGGCCAGATGTTTATGGCTCCTGCCTATGTTCATCACTATTACACAGCTCTGGAAGACTCATTAACTCTGGAGGTTTTCAGTGCCGGCGTTACTACACCAGCACCATAGCCAGCCAATGCCGGTAATTAATTAGCTAGACCTGTTTTTGAGTTCTCGTTTAAGCCTTCTGTGCGGCTGCTCAGAGGGCTTAAACTATTGTAAATTGCTATTTCCTTGGGATTCGCCAACAATTACACCTGCATAAACTTGTATCATCTAAGGTTTTTTAATTTAGGGGATTTACTAATGACCGTCGAACTACTTAATTTTATAGCCCGTTGGACCCACGTGCTGTTTGGGATTGTTTGGATAGGTATGCTTTATTACTTTAACTTTGTGCAAGGCGGCTACTTTAAGCTAGCAAGCGCAGAGGGCTTAGCGGATGCTAAAGCCAAGCTCGCACCCAGCGCGCTCTGGTGGTTCCGATGGGGCGCAATGTTCACCTTTATCACTGGCCTGTATCTGTTGTACACAATCACTATTGTGCTGAACGACTACATTCTTATGGGAGCGGCAATGGGTACCTTGATGGCCGCCAATGTATGGATGGTTATCTGGCCTGCTCAAAAAATCGCCTTAGGTCTTGTTGAAGGCGGCGACAAAGCAGCCGCTGGTGCAAAGGCGTTGCTGGCTTCTCGGACTAACACACTATTCTCGGCGCCTATGTTATTCGGCATGCTAGCTGGCCCTCACTATGCGGGTCATGGCTACGGTACTGGATTTGGCGGAACCGGACTAATGGCAGTACTGGCAATCATTATCGCGTTGGAAGTAAATGGCTTGGTTGGCAAGCAAGGACCAATGACCAGCGTTAACGGGGTAATCGGTTGTAGCTTGGGACTGACGGCCGTATTGGTTGTTCTGCTTAACGTACTTTAATTAGAATAATTTGGAAGGGCTAGTCCCTCCTGTAGCTTGTGACAAAGCCCTCTATACTTCTGTATAGGGGGCTTTTTCTAGTCTCGAGATCGGAAATATGGAACGATTAAGCAAATATAGAAGCTTGGCGTCGAATGGAACTCGCGCCACGAGTTTTTCTTTCTTCATGGCGAAAGCAATATTAGATCAGTCGTCAGTTTCTCGCGTACGCCATTGTTGATATGCTTTATCCACTGCCCCACAAGATTCGATAGTCAAACTTTTGATTTGATGACGAGACTGCCCATTATTGCCCAGTAGGGTTTCCTCGCCGGCAGTTAGACACTGCCCTGGAGACCCTGATGGCGTTATAGTGCCATCTCCGTTCAAACGAAAACGTTGAGTTCTGGCGTCAGTACAGCTGCTAAGAGCCAGCTTCGAACCGTCCACATAGCCTGTTTGGGTCATACAGACATCAAAGCCCACTACTTTAAATATGCCCTGACTTATCAGGTCTGAATCCATCGCCTGATCGACGCCTAGCTCTCCTTGATAGCTATAGCATGTGTGCGCTTGCAGTCCGCCCTCTGGGTTGGCGTTCAATTTGCCGCCCACAATATCTAAGCAGTAGCTATTTAGATCGCCATCCAATTCATCAATAAGTGTTACCTCAACATTCGCAGCAAAAGCGAAGAAAGGTAAAAATATAGTCCCCACCAACAGCGAAGAAAAATTTTGAATTAAGCGCATAAGAACCCCCAAAAGACGTTTGTTTATTCTAACCTTGAAATAGGGAATGGCGATATTCCAGAACGCGGCTTAACAAAAAATTACTCTGCATAAAACGAATGAACAGGTCAGAGCCCTGATATACATCGAACTATGCCGGGAAGATTTTTAATTCCGGCCGATTCTAACGCTGCTAATGCTTTCAGCTGCTTGTGTGATATAAAACTGCCCGATGAAGCAAGTAGAACTCTCGTCAAAGATATTTTTGACTCATATCAATGACCGAATATCACACAGGCATACCATAGTCGTTGTATAGGTAGGAACAACGTTAATTCTCTAGCGTTGTGCCCTCTGGCGATGACCCAAGCAACTGGTACTTCACTGCGACCATGGTTTGCACCGCGCGAAAGGCAGTTAGGCTGCATACTGATTTAGATATCGATTGGGCTGGCATTGCTCTGGCGTTGAGCTTAATCGAGGAACTGCAGGAGCTGCGAGAAATTAATCAAGCGCTAGAACGACGTATTCATCGGCACTGACCATTTACCCAGCGACCAAAACATAACCACCAACCCTAGGGTTTTCAATTTACACAGATCAATACAAAATGGGCGCTGGTCCCGTTAATTTGTACTAACTATGGCGACCCCCATTATTAACGCCGTTAAGGCAGGAGAAAATATGTTTTCGCACGAGCAGTGGTTTTAAATGGCAAAGACCGCACTGATTGAAATGAAGAATGTCACCGTAAAGTGTGGCAAAAAGGCCGTTTTTTCGGGGCTTACATTGACACTGCCGCCAGATCAAAGTTGTGCGGTGATCGGGCCCAACGGCTCGGGTAAGTCAACCTTACTCAAACTGATTTTCAGAGATCTCTATCCCGCAGCGGATGAGCATTCGAGCTTCAAGGTTTTGGGGCAATCTCCTCGGGAAATGGACAGGCTGCGCCTGCGAATGGGCCTGGTTTCCCACGAGCTACAATCGAAAATACACAAAAACTCTTCGGTGTTTGACGTGGTTGTTTCACAGTTCTACACCAGCCTGACAACCTGGTCTCACCAGAGCTACAGCACTGAGCAGGTCGAAGCAGCAGGAAGTGCTATCGAATCCGCGGGAATGGGCCATTTATCGGAGAATCACTTTGCGACACTTTCGACTGGAGAACAACGACGATGTCTGCTGGCGCGCGCGTTGATACACGATCCGGAATATCTGATCCTTGACGAACCGACGTCTGGCCTGGATATCAAAGCGACCCATCAATATATGGAAACCATGTCCATGCTTATTGCTTCCGGCAAGAAAATTGTTCTGGTAACCCACCATCTGCAGGAAATTTTGCCTGAGATCGACTGGTTCGTTTTTCTCAAAGATGGACAACTGGTAGACGAGGGTACGCGAAGCGAATTGTTAACCGAGGAAAAAATATCTGATTTGTTCGAGATGCCCATTCAGCTTAAAGAGGTGAATGGTCGTTTGATAGCGAATGCTATTACTAACTAGCTGTGTAATTCGGCACAAAACGTCATAACATTGAAGCCTGCTTACAGGAAAAAGACATATGAATCCTAAAAAGGATATTTGGTTTCCGCAAAAGAGATATGGATGGGGATGGGGGTTTCCATTCAAGTGGCAAGGCTGGGCTGTTCTTGCCGTTTTTATTGCTCTGATACTTAGTGGCGCTGGGGTAGCAAGGATTCCCAGGGACTACCCACCGACAAGAAGATTTTGAATCTGACTTATTTCTTCGGCTTTATCAAGTAATTGAGTTGCTTACGTGATCGCCAAATCTTCGGTATAAGTTTTCATACGTTCTCATGTGTTCTCGTGAATAAACATACTAATGGTTTAAAACTAAAGCTGTTTCTTAAAAAGAGCTTTAACCTGCTAAGCCCCGCATAAGCATTTCAACGGGCCCACGTCTAAATTTTTTGCTCCATAACCAAGCGCATATTACTGATGCAACGAAGAATATAGCTGAAGCTATTAACGCTGATTCAAGTGTTTGATTTCCCAGTAATCCCAAAGCTTCGAGGCACCCCATACCTAGATAGATATGAGCAATATAAAGCGTAAGAGTCTGTCGACCAGCAGGCAGTATAAACGCCGCTATTTTTCGAGATGCTAACCAATTGGAACAACGTAGGCACATACCAATGAGAACTGAAGCAAAAGCTATGCCCGCAATACTGTAGAGAGGTACCGGTGGAATTGGGGTCGTGCCGAACAACGCCAGAAGATCTGGCTGTCCTGCAAGTTGCGCAACAACAATATTAGACAATAATTCCGTAGTGACAAGAACAAGCAAACCGTACCAAATCAATTTAGATTGGATAGATCGCTCTGCAAGGTCACATCTGCTCAGCCATATACCAAATAGAAAAAAACCACTCCAAGGGAATACTGGATGCCAGCCATTAAAAAATAGATTACGAATAAAGCCGTCGGGCGTCCAAAAACCGACGTACTGATAGGCTTCCCAGTTCCAGCCTAAGTCATAGTTGAAAAGGAATAGCATCAGTAGAAATGTAAGATTTACCAGACCGACAGAAAATAGAAGCAATCGACCGGATAAACCTATGCAAACAATTCCAACTAAAAAATATAACGCGTAATAGTGAAGAATGTCCGCATCGAATATTAGAGAATTTAACAACCCGATGATAAGTAGAAAGGCTGCACGCTTGAGGGTGATACTCCGCAAGCCTGGCATGGGTCTTCGGGCGGCTAAGCCCAATCCAATACCAGCTAAAACCACGAAAGATGCCGCAGCTTTACCTTGAAGTACACTGATTAAAAGGCCTAGCGTGCCTTCACCACTTTCAGCACCCATTACAATTGTGAAGTTGACTATAACCATACCCAGAAACGCCAATAACCGAGCGATATCCAAGCCGTCAAGACGAGTCAATTTTTCCAAGTGATCCTTAAACAAAGTTTCGAACTATGAGATAGACAGATTAAATCAATTACGGGAATTAAGGTACTGATGATAGCGAAGATTGGTATCGAATCCCGACACGATGATTTTCAATTTGGACGGAATTTTGACTAAACCAATAAAATCAGTTGCTTACGCGATCGACATTTTCCCGGTATAGGTTCTGATGCACACTCATGTATTCTCATGAGTGGACAAACAAGCAATTCTTAAATTAAAAACCGATGTCTCAGGCCTTATTCACTCACTATTGGGTACCATGAGAATGCTAACTGAAGTTTTAAAAACTCGACAAATCGAGGGTGAAGATCGTCGAAGATGGTTTTCATCAAATGAAATGGATTTAATATTTTGGTACAGCGCTGACGGCGCTGTAAGCGGATTCGAGCTTTGCTATGACAAGGATTCCGAAGAAAAGGCTCTGATTTGGCGAGTACCTGCGAAGACGCATCACGTTTCTGTGGATCCGGGAGAGCCCCTTGTCATGGGGTATAAAATGACCCCTATACACGTTCCAGGCGGGATACCAGATTTTGAATACATTAGGGGAGTTTTCGAAAGCGCATCGTCTGCTTTACCGTTCGAAATACGTGACCTGGCTCTGAATGTCTTATCCCAACAAAACACCTAACAAATCTATCAAATCCAACCCCCGACACGAATATTTTCAATTCTAGACTCGAAATAACAGCACTGACAAAATCATCTGATACCGCGGGTTAAATTGTCAGCGCTGCCTTCATTCAAATTAAAATAATCGTGCGTTCTCAGGGTCACATTTTACGCCCAATCAAAGTACCCAGTGGCTTAAGTGGTTGAAGCGGAATGATATCGAATTCGATAAACCCGGCAGCCGTCAGCGGCATCTCTTCTAAAACGCCGAGGGCTTCATCTTCATCAGCACTTTCCAGCATTAATACTATGCCGGGGCTACCCACCTTGAACCAGAAATTGCGAATATTTCCGTCCAGATAAGCCTCTAGCGTGTGCTTTACTTCATCAGCCAGATGGGGGCCCATTTTGTCCATGGTTGTTCCCTCTTTAAATTTACTTATAGCTAAGATTTGCATTTATATTCCCTTTCGTTGGTTCAGTTATAAATATTGTGTATACAACTTGGTTCAATATCTCTTACGGCAAAGGTTAATAGCTTTGCTTTCGAAGAAGTTTTGTTTCGTCCAAAACTCATAGATGCAATATAGCTTTTGTTCATTTTTCAAGTTAGCCTCATAACGGACAATAAAAGACCGATTAGGCCAAGTCTGGAAAAGGATAAAAGCATGAAAAAAGTAGTAATTCTCGCATCAGAACATTGTCTATTTTCAAGTGTCGGTGGACCTATGGATATTCTTATGCAAGCAGGTGTCTTGTGGAATGGTATTTTAGGAAAAACCCCCTCTCCACTCTTTGACGTAAAAATTGCTACTCTAACTGGGAAGCCTGTTATGGCGACAAACCAGGTCCTCATTACTCCTCACTGTTCCATCGATGAGATTGAAATACCTGATTTGATAATAATTCCCTCTCAAGCATTCAAGTTTGGAGTTCAGGATGAAGCCTTTTTTACAAAGGTAGATTGGCTAAAGAAGTGTTATAGCCAAGGTTCTGACTTAGCCAGTATATGCACAGGTGCCTTCACCTTGGCAGCTACAGGTCTATTGGATGGCAAGAAGGCGACGACTCATTGGGGAGTGGCTCATGCATTCAAAAAATCTTTTCCTAAAATAGATTTGCGAACTGACTTAATGGTTACTGACGAAGGACGCCTCTTTTGTGGTGGAGGAGTAACGGCAGATCTTAATTTGTCTATTTATCTTATTAACAAGTACTGCGGGAGAGAAGTAGCCTTGCAAAGTTCACGATGCACTTTGATTGATATGGACAGTTTGTCGCAATTGCCATTTACTGTTTTTATTCCAAAGAAGAATCACCAAGACAGTCAGATCTTAAAAGCTCAAAAGGTGATTGAATCAGAATACCCCCAAAGCTTATCCGTTGAAGACTTGGCAAAAGGATCTGGAATGAGTTCGCGCAATTTTAATAGACGATTTAAAGCAGCGACTGGAGAGTCCGCCATAAAATATCTACAGCAGATCAGAATAGAGGCTGCAAAAAAAGAACTAGAGAATGGTAGACGCTCATTCGATGAAATCTCATTTAATGTTGGATATGAAAACGTGAGTTTCTTTCGACGAATATTCAAGCAAGGGACCGGCTTATCGCCCGCCGTTTACCAGAAAAAATTCTTTCGATACCTCAAAGACTGACTAGATAGGCCTAGCGGAATCGAACCACAGACTCGAGGATTTTTAATTTAGACTGATTTTTAACTTTATTAATTAAATCATAGACTTACGTGATATACATTTCCACGGTATAAGTTATCATACGTTCTCATGTATTCTCATGAATGGACAGAACAAAACTTTCTTAGATATGAAATGACAATAATCCTGCTATCCCTTTTTAGCATATTTTTATCGCTATCCATTTTGCTTGTAGGCCACGGTCTTCAACAGACGTTGTTGCCGCTCGCAGCGCAATCTTTGGGCTGGTCATCCGCAACAATAGGGCTAACGGGTTCTGCTTATTTTCTAGGCTTTATTCTAGGGTGCTATTTCATTCCGCTGCTCGTTCGGCGAGTTGGGCACATTCGGGTATTCACGGTGTGTTCGGGTCTCGCCATTGTATCGATTCTGATAATTCAGAAGTGGCAGTTCATTCCAGTCTGGATCGCGGCACGTGCAATCACGGGTGCAGCTTTCGCGGGCCTATACATGGTTTTGGAAAGCTGGCTGAACGAGCGATCCCCGAGTGAATCGAGGGGAGCGGTCTTGTCGTTCTATGGTTTTCTTTCTCTTGTCGCGATGTTACTCGGCCAGCTATTGGTATTCGATGCCAATATCAATGAAGGAGCAATTATTATTGCGATAATATTCGGCCTTGCCATACTTCCTGTCGCGCTTACTCTCAGTCCGCAGCCAGAGATTCCATCTGAAGTAACGCTGAGCTTCGCCCAAACCTACAAAGCGTCACAGGTAGGTCTGATTTTGGCGGCGGTGTCGGGTGTGGTAATGGGACTGGTATGGAGCAACGGTGCCGTTTATGCCAATTCGTTGGAACCTGGTGCTGGCCCAAACTTTATTGCAGCCACTCTGCTCGGTGGGGTAGTTTGCCAACTTCCAGTTGGGCGATTGTCCGATTGGATTGATAGACGATGGGTACTGCTAGGCCTGAGCTTGGTCGCTTGCGCTGGCATCATAGTTTTCTTATCCTTGCCCACTAGCAGGGTATCGCTCTATACGTTGGGATTCATCCTGGGTGGCACTGCAATGCCAATGTATTCTCTCGCAATCGCCCACGCAAATGACAACGCTGATGGTAAGTTTCTAACAATCTCAAGCGCGATGCTAGTGGCATATGGCATCGGCTCTACCGTTGGCCCCCTCCTTTACGGTGGGTTCACTGTCGTTGGATTTGTCGATGTTTATTTTGTGATCATTGGGGTTATTTACTTTTTCGGCGCCACGTGGACGGCCTACCGCCTGACCCTGCACAAATCTGACAGAACCTACTACGAGCCATTTCAGATGCTTCCAAAAACGACACTTGGTGCAGCAGATTTAGACCCTCGCAACGAGGAAGAGCCAATTTAGGGAGCGGACTGCTGGCAGGGCCAAATGGGCGCTTCTGCGCCGAAAATATACTCTCTTACCCAACACCTCGACACGAGGATTTTCAATCCTCGTGTCGCCCACTAAAATCAGCAATATCTGATATTGCTACAACCTAAACTAATACCTAAGCTAGATGCATGTCAGATCAATTCTTAATGAAAGACGGCTTAGGCGAAACAGCCGTCCTACGTATTGCCTCAGGTATGCAGGCCGCTTGGCCTGCATTTGACGTAAAGGGATTCGAGCAGACCGCATTACGCGGTATCCGAGATCTCGGGCTAAAGCAGCGCGTTAACCATCTTGTATCAGCTTTAAACCAGCACTTGCCCGATGATTTTGTTAAAACCGCGGATATCTTGCGCCGCGCACCAAATAATTGGGACTTCGGTGACCCCACCGACCCTATTAGAAGCTTTGCTAGCTGGCCGGTTATCGATTATGCAGCTACCTATGGTCTTGAGCATCCGGAAGTATCCTTAGACCTACTTAAACATCTGACACATATGTTCTCTGCTGAATTTGCCATTCGGCCCTTTATATTGCGCTACCCCGAGCTTTGCTTAGCAGCGTTTGAAACCTGGGTGGACGACTCGAACCACCAGGTGCGCCGCTTGGTATCTGAAGGCAGCCGACCACGATTGCCTTGGGGTATGCGGCTGCCACCCTACTGCGATGACCCTACCCCGCTTATTCCTTTGTTGACGCGCCTAAATAACGACCCAAGTGATTACGTGCGTCGATCGGTGGCCAATAGTTTGAACGATATATCTAAGGACAATCCGGATATCGCCGTTGAGGTTTGCCAATATTGGCTAAGGGGCACACAAGCTACCAATGAAGTTTCAGCAGATACTAAATGGATTGTTCGGCACGCTATGCGCAGCTTGATTAAAAGTGGGCGCGCAGATGTATTTCCGTTGCTGGGTTTTACGGCTAATCCAAAGCTCGAATTAGGTGACGTAAAACTATCTAGTAGTAAGATAAAACTGGGCGAAGCCTTGGCTTTTGAAACCCAAATTCATTCAAAGTCTAAAAGCACTCAACACCTGGCCATCGATTTTGTTATTCATCATCGCAAAGCGAATGGATCACTCTCGCCTAAGGTATTTAAGTGGAAGGAAATGGACTTAAAGCCGGGGCAAAGTCTAGCCATTAGCAAGAAACACGCTATCCGCAAGATCAATACGCGCGCTTACTATTCCGGACAGCACCAGTTGGATATAGTGATAAACGGTAAAACTTATAGAAATATCGCCTTTGATTTGAACTGCGAATTGCCGCCGGATACTCGTTAAAGGTCAAAACTTACCAATCAAAAGTTATAGCTGGAAAATTACAGCTCGAAGGGTATTGCCTGATGAACCGCTAGTTCATCAGGCAATACGCGGCTTTGGTAGGCTAGGACCTCAACACCCCTCTGCATAGCTAGCTCTAGTAGCCCCGCATACTCAGGATCGATATCCGCTGCTACGCTAACCTTTTCTATTCCCTGATGCTGCACACAAAAAAAGAGCACGGCGCGATGGCCCTCTTCCCGCATAGCCATTAGTTCTCTTATATGCTTTTGGCCTCTCGTGGTTACCGAGTCTGGAAAGCTTGCGGCCGTGTTCTCGGCCAAGGTCACACTCTTCACCTCAACAAAACAGTCACCGCCTTCTGTACCGATATTTTCCCCATTGAACAACTTGAAATCGATTCGGCTATTTTCTTCGCCGTACTTAACTTCGGAAGCTATTTTCTGGTATCCCGCCAGTTCACTGATTTTGCCTAGGTGTAAGGCCTCTTTGACTATCTGATTTGCGCGCTGGGTATTTACGCAGGCGAGCCTTCCCGTGGTGCAGGTTACATACTCTAGGCTGGTCTTTAATTTGCGCTTGGGGTTATCGCTGCGGGAGAAGTAGCAGAGGGAGCCCTCGACCAAGCAATTGCGCATAGAGCCGGTATTAGGGCAGTGTGCAGTCTCTATCGTCCCATCTGAAAGCTGCAAATCCGCAAAAAACCTTTTGTACCGGCGCACAAATTTGGCGGGCTCTAGGGGTGGGTCAAACTTCATCTAACTGGATCTACCTTATTATCTGCTGAATCGTCGAATTTTAGCCAAAAAATATGGAAGTATTGGCACTCTTCTGGTAACGTCGCGCCTCGTTTTTAATCCGTCTTTCAAGATACAAGAGACACGCGAATGGCAACAAAATCTGCGGCAAAGAAGGCCGGACCAACTCTAGCCGTACACGGCATAGAACCTTACAAGCTCAAAAAGACTGAAGAATATATGATTGAGGCGCAGCGCGCTCATTTCACGGCTATTCTAAACGCATGGAAAGCCGAGTTGATGGAAGAAGTCGACCGCACAATGATGCACATGAAGGATGAGGCAGCTAACTTTCCTGATCCAGCGGATAGAGCTACTCAAGAAGAAGAATTTAGCCTTGAGCTGAGAACTCGTGACCGCGAGCGTAAGCTAATTAAAAAGATCGATAAAACTCTCGAACTTATCAAGAATGACGACTACGGTTGGTGTGACCAGTGTGGCGTTGAAATTGGCGTTCGACGTTTAGAGGCACGGCCTACCGCTACGCTTTGCATTGATTGCAAAACTCTCGATGAAATACGCGAGAAGCAAACCACTGCTTAGTAGGCACCTTGGTTCCTGCTTTGGGTTTCTACTTTCGGTTCCTAATCTTAATTCTGACTCTCAATCAAACTGACCGGTATTTGTTTCTAGTAAACAATGCCGGTAGCTTTTGAACATATGACCCAAACATATCGCGGTCGTTTTGCCCCTTCGCCTACCGGGCCCCTTCACTTCGGATCTCTTGTTGCCGCTCTTGCCAGCTGGCTGGATGCGCGGGCAAACAATGGTGAGTGGCTGGTGCGTATTGAAGATATAGACCCTCCCCGTGTAGTGGCGGAATCGGACAAGTACATATTAAACAGCCTCGAAGCACACGCTTTTGTGTGGAATGAGCCCGTTAGTTACCAAAGCCAGCGGCATGACTTGTATAAGGAAGCGCTTGATCAACTTGGGGCACAGACAAGAACCTACCATTGCCGTTGTACCCGAGCCGATATTGCGGCCATGGGCGGTACCTACGATGGCCGCTGCAAAAATGCTGCGCTGGCAGATGATATTCCGCACTCGGTTAGGTTCGCGGTAGATAAATCAGCTCGCTGGGAAGACCTAATTCAGGGGCCCACTGAATTAGGTAAAGCAGGAGTTCAGGGTGATTTTGTTTTATTTCGAAGAGATCAGGTCTACAGCTACCAATTAGCGGTTGCAGTGGATGATTGGCAGCAGGACATCACTCATGTAATCCGTGGCTATGATTTATTTGATTCAACGGCCCGCCAGTTGATGCTGCTAAATGCTCTAGATATAAATACGGCGCGGTATGGACATGTTCCTATGGCGCTGGGCAGTGACGGACATAAGCTAAGTAAGCAAAACCAGGCCGAGCCATTGGATGGCAAAAATGCTTCAAGAAATTTGGTTGCAGCCTTGCAGTTTCTCGGCCAAGAAACAGCGGAGGATCTAGAAAATGCTGGCCCGTCGGAGGTTCTCGATTTTGCCGTGCAAAACTGGAATATAGACAAAGTGCCAGAGCAACAATCTATTAGGGTATGCTGAGCGCCGTGAATAACCAATCAACCACTATTAAACAGATTTTTGAGACAAATGGTGCTTAGAAAGATTTTTAAAAAGCCCGCTGGCGATTCTCACAAAATCTCCAAACGCGACCATAAAATAAAAGCAGATCAAACCTCCAAAGCCGCGCGGGACATAGTCCTCCGCCTGCAAGAAAAGGGTTTTGAAGCCTATATGGTCGGCGGTTGTATACGCGATATTCTGTCAGGCATTAAACCCAAAGATTTTGATGTTGCCACGAGCGCCAAACCGGAACAGGTTGTTCGCTTGTTTCCCAGAGCGCGCATTATTGGTCGACGCTTCAAAATCGTACATGTAAGGCAGGGCCGAGAACTTATTGAAGTAACTACCTTCCGCGCCCATCACACTCAGGGCAAGGGCGCACAAGGCCAACAGAGTGATACCGGAATCCTGGTTAGGGACAATGTCTACGGTAGTCTAGAAGACGACGCTATCCGCCGAGATTTCACCTGTAATAGTTTCTATTACGACCCCTCTTCTGAAACACTATTTGATATGTGTGGCGGCTTCGCAGATTTACGCGATGGAATATTGCGCACTATCGGTGATCCCTACGAACGCTTTCGTGAAGATCCTGTGCGCATGCTTCGCGCAGTTCGATTTGAGGCAAAACTCGGCCTACAACTAGACCAAGACAGTTGCGACGCACTGGAAGTTAACCGCCATATGATGGCCGAGGTTTCTCCGGCACGACTGTTTGATGAAGTTATCAAAGTATTGATGACAGATTCGGCCGACATTGCCTTTGGCAAACTGATAGATACCGGTCTGTTTGATCAGCTTTTTCCCGGTACGGCAGATGCGCTTGACGCTGACCCGGGCTTGATTAGGTTAATTGAATTGGCCATGGAAAATACCGTCGACCGTATCAAAATGGACAAAGGCGTTGCGCCATTTTTCCTTTACGCTGCGCTTCTCTGGCCGGCCACTAAATTGTCGTTTGATGAATTTTGCGCTAACGGCATGTCGCCCTCCGAAGCTATGGAAACCGCGGCGCGTAAGACGCTTGACCGACAATCTGTACGAATAACTATTCCCAAGCGCTTCTCAGTGCCCATTGCAGAAGTTTGGAAATTACAAACTGTGCTGCCGCGAATATCGCCCAAGAGAGCCAGTAAAACAGCTGAACATACTCGATTTAGAGCCGGCTATGATTTTCTATTACTTCGCGAAGAGACCGGCGAAAATACTGATAATCTGGGCCAGTGGTGGACTGATTATCAAAAAGCCAACCCGGTTGTACGCCAAGAGATGGCGCACACAAGAAACAAAGGGCGTCCTCGCCGCAGAAAAAGGACGAACAACAATAACTCGCCTAGTAATTAACTAGTGATCGAGAGAATTTTCCTAGGCTTGGGTAGTAATCTCGATGATTCAGTTGCCCAAATTACAACGGCATTTGAGCACCTACGCTCGCATGCTGAATTAGATGACCTAGTACTTTCTCCTCTCTATGCTAGTCCGCCAATGGGCCCACAAGATCAGCCAGATTTTGTTAACGCAGCCCTGCAGCTAAATACATCTATTTCTCCTGAAGCCTTATTGAAAACCTGCAAATCGATAGAGAATATTATGGGAAGACAGCCCGCAGCGCACTGGGGGCCTCGCCTTATCGATATAGATATCCTCTTATACGGCGATCAGATTATGGAAACGGAAAATCTGAACATTCCCCATTCGGGAATGCGTGATCGCAGCTTTGTTCTTTATCCCTTAGCTGATTTGGATAAAGCGTTGGAGGTTCCAGGTATGGGCACACTCGCGTCTATGATCGAGGCGCTCGGCACGTCGGATATTCGGCAGCTATAATCTTCTGTCGCTGCACTTTAATCCCACAAAGCAGTTAAACTAACGTCAAATTCGGAACAAGCTAAACCACTGTGGATCTCGATTACGAATCTCTGGGTATTGTTAAACCCGCAGACAATCAGCTACCTAACTATATCGCCGTAGAGGGCGCGATAGGCGTGGGAAAAACTACTTTTGCTCGCAACTTGGCTACTACTTTTGAGTACGAAACTCTGCTCGAAATGCCGCAAGAGAATCCGTTTTTGGAGCGATTCTATGCCGAGCCCAAAGCCAACGCATTGCCGACCCAGCTTTACTTCCTATTTCAGCGCACTCAACAGCTAAAAGAAATCAAGCAAAGGGATATGTTTCACCCGGTGCGAGTTGCCGACTTCTTATTAGAAAAAGACCCTATTTTTGCCGAAGTTACTCTGGATGATGATGAGCTAGAGCTTTATCAGATGGTCTACGAACAGCTCACGTTGGAAGCCCCAAAGCCGGACCTGGTGATTTATTTGCAGGCACCTACCGAAGTTTTACAGCAGCGTATTCGTAAGCGAGGTCTGAGTTCAGAGAAACATATAGAACCGAGCTACCTGGCTAGATTAAACGACGCTTACGCTTCTTACTTTCACCATTATCAGGAAAGTCCGCTATTGATAGTAAACGCCACAGAGGTCAATCTAGCCAGTAATCAGCAACACTATGCGGATCTGGTTCGCTACATACTGACCCTGAAAACCGGCACACACTATTACAATCCGCTTGCTGACACGTAGCTAAACAACTAGCCAAATAAATGGCAGCCAAGACAGGTTAGGACAGATATGAGTTTTACTAAGAAAATAACCGCCAGATCTTTAAAGATCGCCAAGTCCAAAGGCGAAAAGTTCGCTGTACTTACCTCTTACGATGCCACCCTAGCCCGTCTTTCAGAAGAAGCCGGCGTTGAGTGTCTTCTGGTAGGTGATTCCCTGGGTAATGTAATCCAGGGGCAAGACTCCACAGTGCCCGTCACTATCGAAGATATGTGCTACCACACTAGCTGTGTAGCCAATGGCGTAGATAAAACTATGGTTATGGCTGATATGCCCTTTATGACCTACTCCACTCCAGAAGACGCCTTCGTCAATGCGGCAGAGCTGATGCGGTCTGGTGCACAAATGGTCAAGATGGAGGGCGGTGCCTGGTTGGCCGAGACTATCTCGCTTTTGACCGAACGCGGTATTCCGGTATGCGCCCACTTGGGGCTTCTACCGCAATCTGTCAACAAGACAGGCGGATTTAGATTACAGGGTAAAACTGAAAATGACGCAGCGCAGATTCTAGCGGATGCCATATTGCTGGAAGAAGCTGGCGCAGATATTTTGTTGCTGGAGATGGTTCCCAAAGCTTTAGCTGGGCAGATAACCGAAGTGCTCAACATTCCGGTTATTGGTATAGGCGCTGGTAATCAGACCGATGCCCAAGTATTGGTAGTTCACGATTTGCTTGGCCTTAGCGGCTATATTCCAAGCTTTGTGAATAACTTCTTGGAAGGCCATGGATCCATACAAAATGCACTTACAGCCTATGCAGAAGCGGTTAAATCCGGAGCATTTCCGGATGATGCGCACACACCGGGCTAGTTTTTTAACATAGCGACCCGAAGACTTTAAAGGAAATATATGACAACCCTAGTAGTTGGTGCCAGTGGTGCAACAGGCCAGAAACTTGTTGAGCAATTATTAAGCCGTGGCGGAATTGTTAAAGCGGTTGTGCGATCAACCGACAGCTTGCCTACGCATATTTTAAATCACCCTAACTTACAGATAATTCAAGCAGCGATTTTAGATGTCACTGATGCCGAGCTTTTAGAGCAGGTTAAAGGCTGCAACGCTGTGGCCTCATGTTTGGGCCACAATATGACCTTTAAAGGTATATATGGTAGGCCTCGGTGGCTAGTGGCCGATGCCACTCGAAAGCTTTGTGATGCCATCAAAGCGAATTGTCCAGAGCAACCTGTTCGCTATGTGCTTATGAATACAACAGGCAATACCAATAGAGATATTGCCGAGAAAATATCATTTGGTCAGACCCTTGTTATCTGGTTACTACGGCTATTGCTGCCGCCCCATGTGGACAACGAAAAGGCAGCTGACTATTTACGTACCGAGATTGGGCAAAATTCCTTGATTGAGTGGGTAGCCGTTCGGCCTGACGACCTAATAGACGATGCAGAAATTTCGGACTATGAATTACATCCCTCACCCATTCGAAGCGCAATATTTGATTCTGGCCAGACCAGCCGCATAAACGTCGGCGAATTTATGGCCGAACTTATGACCAAGGATGATCTATGGCAGACATGGAAAGGACAGATGCCCGTAATCTATAACAAAGAGCCGTCTCAGAAAAGCCACTAAAATTCGGCGTTATGGTAAATCCGCTGTACGTCATCTAGGTCATCTAAAAGATCTACTAGATGCTCAAAAACTGTAACGTCTTCGCCGCTGATCTGAACCGGGTTTTGGGGGATAAACTGAATTTCGTCCACTTCATATTCAACCCCATCAACGGCTTCGGCAATGGCATGCTTGGCCTTTGAGTACTCAGAATCTGGAGCAAATACGGTAATCATGCCGTCTTCAGATTCAATATCTGTCACATCTACATCGCCCATAACCAATGCGTCTAGCACCGCCTCTTCATCTTCTCCTGTAAAGCTGAAAATGGCTAAGTGGTCAAAGCTGTGGACACAGTTACCGGGCATACCTATTTTAGTTTTGGTCTTGGTAAAGCACTGGCGAACATCGCCAAAGGTTCGGTTTGGGTTATCGGAAAGGCAATCTACAATTAGCATGGTTCCGCCGGGCCCAAAGCCTTCATATCGGGCCAAGCTGTAGTCTTCGCCGCCAACGCCTTGAGATTTCTCTAAGGCCTTTTCAATAACGTGGGCTGGAACTTGGTCTTTTCTAGCCCGCTCTAACAGTCCTCGAAGCGCCAAATTACCATCTGGGTCTGAACCACCACTCTTGGCAATAACATAGATCTCACGACCGTATTTACCATATATTTTGGTTTTTGCAGCGGCAGTTTTTGCCATTGAGTCTTTACGGTTTTGAAAGGCTCTACCCATTCTATTAATTCTCCGAGAGTTTTATAAATAACGCCCATGGCGCATATATCATTATAAGATTAATAGGCGTCCTGTGCTCAATTTGAACGAGATAATTGGCTTGTCCACGAGGACTGATAAACTCTACTCCACTAGCAACCGCGGGCTCGCCACCAAGATGCACATTAGGCATTCATTATCATTTATTTTACTTATTCTCGGCGTCTCACCTATGGCTTCAACTATGGTTATTGCCCAGCCTTCACTAGACAGCTTAGATGACCTTCGTTGGTCACACCGAATAATTTTGTTTCGGGACAGTGTCGATCCAACCCTATCAGCTAAAGAATTTGAGAAGCTGAATGCAGAAATTATTGATCGAGATATTCTGTGGTTTGCATTCGATAATCAAAACATTAGTACCAATTATACGGGTGTATTAGCTGACCCTTTTCTCGAAAATATACAACAGCGGTATTTTAGAGATGAACGAACCGCTCTGGTCTTGATAGGAAAGGACGGCGGAGTGAAAGATGCATCCAATCTATTAGACCTACCAAGAATATTTGCGCTTATAGATGGCATGCCCATGCGGCGGGCCGAGATGCGCGAAAGTGCGCCAAAATAAACGAAATGAACAAAACTAAGGGTGACCGACCATTAATATTCTAATCGCAGGCGGTACAGGCTTTGTTGGTTCAGCCCTTTGCACACAGCTATTGAATGCAAACACTAATCTCACGCTGGTGAGTAGATCACCCGAAAAAATCAAAGCCCCTATGCAGGGAATCAGCTCATTGCAAGACATGGACAATGAACAGACTTTTGACGCAATAATTAACCTAACCGGAGAGCCTATAGCTGATAGGCGCTGGGGTAATCTACAAAAGCAACGAATTCTCGACAGCCGGGTCAATACAACCAACGCTTTAGTTGACTATATGAAGGCTGCCACCACAAAGCCGAAAGTCTTTATCAGCGCTTCCGCAATAGGTTATTACGGCGTTGGAACCACTGATGAAGCTATCGATGAGATGGGGCTTTCCGATGACAGTTTTTCCAGTGAACTATGTAAGATCTGGGAAGCCACAGCCACGCAAGCAGAAAGTCTGGGGGTTCGCACTTGCCTCCTGCGGACCGGTATCGTGCTGGGTAAAGGTGGCGCCTTAAGCAAGATGGTACCGCCTTTTAAGTTAGGCTTAGGCGGTCAGATTGGAACCGGCAGCCAGTGGATGTCATGGATCCACATCAATGATTTAGTCGGCATTATTTTGCACTGCATTGAAACGGATGAATTGAAAGGCCCAGTAAATGGCACGGCACCTAATCCCGTAACCAATAAGGTATTTACTGAAAGCTTAGGTAAGGTATTGAAGCGGCCTACTTTGCTTCCTATGCCATCGCGAGTTGTCCGGCTATTAATGGGTCAGATGGGCGAAGAGTTGCTTTTATCTGGAAAGAAAATAGTTCCTGTAAAGGTATTGGGCACAGGCTATATATTTCAATATGAGATCCTAAAAGATGCGCTGGAAGACTTAGCTTAATACCGGATCAGTAGATACAAAAAACCCCGCATAAAGCGGGGTTTTTTACATTCTAAAGAACTGATAACTTAGGTATTGCCGCGGTTATCTTCTTCAGATGAATCTGCAGCTTTTTCCGGTGCGACTTCCGCAACATCTTCAACTACAGGTACTTCTTGTGGCTCTTCTTCAACCGCAGGAGCTTCTTCTACTGCTAGCTCTTCTTCAGCCGCTGGCGCTTCTTCGGCGGCAGGTGCTTCTTCAACTGCAGGTGCTTCTGCCGCTACTTCTGGAGCTGCTTCAGCAGTGGCTCCGCCAGCTGCCGCTGCTTCGTCTTTCGCCGCTTCTTTCAAAGAGAGTTTGATACGACCGCGCTGATCAAAGTCGATGCACTTAACGCGAATAATCTCGCCTTCGGTTAGGAAGTCAGTAACTTTCTCTACACGTTCTTCAGCGATCTGGCTGATGTGGAGAAGGCCTTCTGTACCTGGGAAGATTTCAACAAATGCACCAAAATCAACAATCCGAGTGATTTTTCCTTCGTAGATCATGCCAACTTCTGGCTCAGCAACAATTTCTTCGATGCGAGACAAGCAATCTTGTAGCGCGTCGTCGTCAACTGCGTAAACCTTGATAGTGCCATCGTCTTCGATATCGATTGTAGTTCCAGTCGCTTCGGTAAGTGCACGGATAGTTGCACCGCCTTTACCAATAACGTCACGGATTTTATCTTGATCGATTTTAAAACTGTGCAGACGTGGAGCGTTAGGATTAACTTCAGCTCGTGATGTATCAATTACCTTGTTCATTTCGGCAAGGATATGCAGACGAGCATGGTTTGCCTGCTCTAAAGCAATTTCCATAATCTCTTCGGTAATGCCTTCTATTTTGATATCCATCTGCAGAGCAGTAATACCGTTAGCAGAACCCGCTACTTTAAAGTCCATGTCACCCAGGTGATCTTCGTCGCCAAGGATGTCAGTCAATACAGCAAATTTATCGCCTTCTTTAACTAGTCCCATAGCAACGCCAGCTACTGGCGCTTTAACCGGTACGCCTGCGTCCATAAGTGCCAAGCTTGTGCCACATACTGAAGCCATTGAGCTTGAACCGTTAGATTCAGTAATTTCTGAAACCACACGAATGGTATATGGGAAATCTTCAACGGTAGGCAACATTGCAGCAATACCGCGACGAGCTAAACGACCGTGTCCAACTTCACGACGGCTGGTAAAACCAACACGACCTGCTTCGCCGACTGAGTACGGAGGGAAGTTGTAGTGCAGCATGAAGTGATCTTTACGCGAACCTTCAAGCGCATCGATGATAGCTGCATCACGCTGTGCGCCAAGAGTAGCGACTACGATTGCTTGGGTTTCACCGCGAGTGAATAGCGAAGAACCGTGAGCTTTATCCAAAACACCAACTTCAACAGCAATGCCGCGAACGGTTTTAGTATCACGACCATCAATTCTTGGCTCGCCATCAATAATGCGAGTACGAACGATGTTCTTTTCCAGTTTTGAGAAAAGACCAGATACGTCGTCGGCGCTGATTCCAGCTTCTTCGTCGGTTAATTTCTCAATAAGGGCTGACTTAATCTCACCCGTACGAGCATAACGCTCAGGTTTGTCAGTAATTTGGTATGCAGCAGTGATATCAGCAGCGGCAGCAGCTTCGACGGCGGCTTTAAGCTCTTCGTTGTCAGCAGCAGATTCCCATTCCCAGCGAGGCTTACCAACTTCGGCAACCAGATCAGCAATTACGCTGATTACACTTTGCATTTCTTGGTGAGCAAACAAAACAGCGCCAAGCATGATGTCTTCAGGAAGCTCGTTCGCTTCGGATTCAACCATCAATACAGCGTCTTTGGTTCCGGCAACAACCATATTTAGCTCAGAAGTCTCGAGCGTGGAATAGGTCGGGTTTAGCAAGTAACCATCAGATTCAGTAAAACCAACGCGGGCTCCACCGATAGGTCCGTTGAAAGGAACGCCAGAGATAGCAAGAGCAGCTGATACGCCGATCATTGCTGGAATATCTGGATCGATATCTTTCTGAGCAGACATGACCGTACAGATAACCTGTACTTCGTTCATGTATCCCTTGGGAAACAAAGGACGAATAGGACGGTCAATCAGTCGTGAGGTAAGTGTTTCTTTTTCAGAAGGACGACCTTCACGCTTGAAAAATCCACCGGGGATTCTACCAGCTGCGTAAGCTTTTTCTTGATAGTGTACTGCCAGCGGGAAGAAGTCTTGGCCCGGCTTGGCTTTCTTAGCACCAACAACGGTACAAAGAATAGTGGTCTGATCCATAGTTACTAGAACAGCACCTGTGGCTTGTCTTGCTACACGGCCTGTCTCTAGAGAGACTGTATGGTTGCCGTATTCAAAAGTTTTAATTGTAGGATTCACATTTTCACCTGTTTGTATAACGAATCGGAATCCCCATGGATTCCGATCGCTTAAGTTATTTTATCGACGAAGACCCAATGCCTTAATTAATTCAACGTATGCGGGTGCATCTTTCGATTTGAGATAATCCAGCAGCTTGCGACGCTGGTTGACCATACGAATCAACCCACGACGTGAGTGATGGTCTTTTTTGTGGTCACCGAAGTGATTTTGGAGTTTATTGATATTGGCGGTTAGAAGCGCAACTTGTACTTCGCTTGAACCGGTATCACCTTCTGCTTTACCGTAAGTAGTTACGATTACATTCTTTTCTTCGGCTGATAGTGCCATTCTTCATTTCCTATAAAATATGCGTTAAAAGAATCGAGCACACCCGTGCATACTTACAGGTGACTTTCTTGGGTTTTTAATATAAGTTATTGTTTTAAAAGCTTATATATTTTTTCAGATGTCTGAACGCAGTCTTTTTGGTTGCAGCATTGGCTGACTAGTAGCCCCACCTGTTATCTCTCCCGCGCCGAGAAAAGTACTGTCTAAATCACCCTCTTCGCGAAAGACGCGCACTATATCTCCTTCTGCACCGAAACGATAGGCCTGAGGCAACATAACTGCTTGACCTAGCATGAAAAATTCCGTAGAAGCCGAATTCAAATCAACCCGATTAAAGCCCTCCATAAGGCAGTCCATAGGCATCAAATGATGGTCCAATATTGCGGCATCGCCCTCACCCATTTCAGCCGCTAAACCAGACTCGCCCACGATATGAGACTCATCAAAATCTCCAGAGCTAATACGCCGAAGCTCTGCCACGGTTGCACCGCATCCCAGAGCTTCGCCCAAATCCAATACTAGAGACCTAATGTAGGTTCCCTTAGTGCATTTCACTTCAAATACGGCAGTGACCTGTTCTGCGGATTGAAATTCTAGCAGCCGAAAATTCTGGATAGTTACCGGGCGCGGTTTACGTTCAACTTCAATTCCCTGGCGTGCTAGTTTGTACAATCGCTGCCCGTCCTGCTTTAGCGCGGAGTACATGGGGGGAACCTGTTCGATATCACCGGTTAACGGCTTCATCGCGATTTCTATCTGGGCCTGGGTAATACTGGAGGCATCGCGCTTTTCAATGACCTGACCATCGGTATCGCAGGTATCGGTTAACACGCCAAAGCGCGCTTTAACTCTATAGGCCTTATCGGCATTCAGAAGGTATTGGGAGAATTTGGTGGCTTCGCCAAAACAAATTGGCAGCACACCGGTTGCTAGAGGATCAAGACTACCCGTATGGCCTGCTTTGTTGGCGTTGTAGAGGCGCCTGATTCGCTGTAAAGCCGAATTGGAACTCATGCCGGGAGATTTATCTAAGATGAGAACGCCGTTGATATTACGGCCTGATTTTCGACGCGCCAACGTTAGTCTTCAGAATGGGATTCAGGGTCGGTATCGTTGCTGCTAGCCTTCATGTCGCTGTCGGCCTTGAGCGCAGAATCAATCAAACCGGTTAGATGCGCCGCGCGCATAATAGATACATCGTATTCAAAGTGTAGTTTGGGAATCACGCGCATAGTCATACGGCCATGTAATTGACTGCGCAGGAAACCAGCGGCTTTGTTGAGAACCGCAATGCTTTGCTTGATGGCTTCTTTGTCGGTTTGTTCAACGTAGGTAACAAACACCCGAGCCCTGCCCAAATCTTTGCTTACGCGCACTGCGTTGATGTTCACCATGCCCACACGTGGATCACGGACTTCTTGAAGAATCAGGGTTGCCAACTCCCGCTGGAGAGTATCTCCAACGCGGTCAGCACGACTAAAATCCTGGGGCATCAGTTATTCCGAATACTAAAGTGAGCGTTCAACCTGTTTGATCTCAAAGACTTCAATCTGATCACCAGCTTGAACATCGTTGTAATTCTTAACACCGATACCACATTCCATACCATTGCGAACTTCGTTTGCGTCTTCTTTAAAGCGGCGCAAAGATTCCAGCTGCCCTTCATAGATCACAACATTGTCCCGCAATACGCGGATAGGTTTGTTCCGGTGTACTGCACCTTCGGTAACCATACAGCCAGCGATTTGGCCAAACTTCGGCGAGCGGAATACGTCGCGAACTTCGGCGATACCAACAATCTCTTCCCTTTGTTCCGGGTCGAGCATGCCCGATAGCGCTTGCTTAACTTCATCGATCAGCTGATAGATGATGCTGTAGTAGCGAATTTCGATGCTTTCTTTTTCCGCCAAACTACGAGCGCCAGAATCCGCACGCACGTTAAATCCGAGCACAATAGCGCCGGTAGTCAATGCCAAATTTATATCTGACTCACTTATACCGCCAACACCTGAAGAGATAACGTTTACCGCAACCTCTTCGTTACCCAGATCTTCCAATGCGCCAATAATGGCCTCGGCTGAACCGCGTACATCCGTTTTAAGAACAATAGTAAGAATCTTTTGCTCAATCTCATCGGTCATGCTTGAGAACATGCTCTCAAGGTTTTGCGTACGTTTGCGTGCTTGCTTTTCTTCTGTATGTTTGGCGTGACGGGCGTCAGAAATTTCCCGCGCAGTGCGATCATCTTTAACCACCATGAAATCGTCACCCGCTTGCGGCGCTTCATCCAAACCCAGAATTTCAACGGGAACCGACGGACCAGCCTGGTCTAACGGAGTGCCGTCATAGCCTGTCATAGCACGAACTCGGCCATAGGTATTACCGGCCAAAAGAATATCGCCACGCTGCAGATTACCTTGTTGAACCAGCGCGGTACAAACCACACCACGGCCTTTTTCAACGCGGGATTCAACGATAACGCCCTGAGCCGGACCAGTGGTCGGCGCAGTTAATTCTGCTACTTCTGCGATCAAAGACACGGCTTCAAGCAAAGCTTCTATGCCTTCGCCTGTATGGGCAGATACCGGAACAAAAGGAACGTCGCCGCCCCAGTCTTCAGGGATTACTTCTACTGCGGAAAGCTCGTTTTTAACGCGCTCTGGATCCGCACCTTCTTTATCCATTTTATTAACCGCTACCACTATGGGAACGCCCGCCGCACGCGAGTGCTGCACGGCTTCCTTAGTTTGCGGCATAACGCCATCATCTGCGGCAACTACCAGAATAACTACATCTGTGGATTGGGCTCCACGAGCACGCATCGCTGTAAAAGCGGCATGGCCTGGAGTATCCAAGAAAGTAATATTTCCGTGATCAGTGCTTACACTGTAGGCACCAATATGTTGAGTAATACCACCCGCTTCGCCCGAGGCTACTTTGGCTTCACGAATATAATCCAGCAAAGATGTTTTACCGTGATCAACGTGACCCATAACGGTAACTACAGGAGCCCGAGCTTCTGTAGCTCCACTAAGTGCACCCATTGCCTTGCGTAACTCATCTTCAACAGCGTCTTCAGAGACCACTACCACTTGATGCCCAAACTCTTCAACAACCAGAGTGGCGGTATCTTGGTCCAAAGCCTGATTAATCGTTGCCATCTCGCCCATTTTCATAA
>CAJXYP010000017.1 GCA_913063225.1 uncultured Cellvibrionales bacterium | reverse complement strand
CAACTCAAGGTTATTTCGACTCAACGCATTCTGGTCCAGCCCTAACTCAAGCTTTTCAAGCTGCCCGATCAAGGCCCGCAAGCTATCGGCAATACGTTCTGAATCACCCGTTTCGCTTGATAAATGCCTGGCAAGTTGCTGGGCGCGGATAATATCTTCGTCGGATAAACCTTCCTGAAGTAGCTGATTGCTAAGAGCCAGGATTTGACCGGCCGCCGCAGACGCCTGATCGGTGATTAGGTCGGAATCGACGGGTAGGGGTGTTGATCCAACGAAGTCAAAGTCTGATCCCAAATCACTGCGCTCGCCAACGGGGTTTATATTGCCGACGCCCCCTCGATTGACTCCAGCCTGTCCAGTTGCACCGCCTTGACCGTTTGCGCCACCTTGCTCAGAACCAGCTTGTTGCTGTCCTGGCTGTTCTTGGCCCGGCTGCAGATTTCGTTCTAATTGCTCGCGTAATCCAGCGATCTGCTCAGCCGTGGTTGGTCCGGTATCTGGTCGATCTCTCGTCATTTCCGCTTCAGCAGTGGAAGATGCAAAATCAGCACGTTCTTGCAGCCTTTCTAGGGCGTCAGTAACGACAAACTCTCGCACGGATACCTGTGGGGCCAATCCGTATTCAATGGCCTCTGCGGCCTCTGCCAGGCGCGCTTCGACGCGTTCTTCGTCAAGGATGTCAGCCGCCTCCCTCAATGCGGAAGAAGAAATGGGTAACTGTTCTGAGTATCCATCAACCAGGTTATCAAGCTGCTCGGATATATCACTCACTTCGTCAGCCATTTGCCGTTTTTGCTGCGCCAGTTCGAATTCTTCTTGGCTGGTTAAACCGCTTGTGTAGTCGCCAGTGTCACGACGCTCTTGCATAGCCTGTTCGAGGGCTCCTTCGAGTTGGGCCTCCGCAACTTCCTGCTGAGCTCTCAGTTCTTCAGTACGCTGAGCGATATCTCCAACGCTCTCGCGGAATTGTTGTTGTCTGGCTTCGTTGAGTTGATCCAGCGTATCGCGAAGCTGTTCGCTGGCCGCGCTAGCCGCGTCAGCAGACTCACCAGGTTGCCCGGGCTGACCAGATGCCTGAGCTTCTGCAGCCTGCTGCATATTTTCTATAATTTCTTCCAGGTTTTGCTGTAGTGATTCCGTTGCCGCCTGTTGCGATGGGGAACCCGGTTCTCCGCTTTGCTCCTGCTGCTGTTGCAGCTCTTCTAACTGATCTCTAAGTTCTTGGGCCTCACGGGTGAGCTGTTCCTGTTCCCATTTTTCACTAAGAGACAATTCGTTATTGCGGCGTGCTTGCTCCGCAAGGGCTTCCTGACGACGACTCAGTTCTTCGAGTTGGTCAAAGGCGTCTTCGATGGCCTCTTCAGGTTGCTGCAAGCTGGGAGTTTGTCTGGTCTCATATTGATTGCGAGACATGTCCATTTCCAGCTCGTAGATTTCGGCCAAATCACGCTCGCCACCGCCGCCACCGCCACCATTTTGGCCTTCTTGGTCGATGCTGATCTGTATATCTCTGAACTGGGCTTCTGCGCGCAATAGGTGTTGCAACGCGGTTTGTTGATCAGGAACGGAATCGTCCAGTTCAACTTCCAGTAAATGATCTGCTGCCGGTAGCATAGCTTCCAGGGCTATTTCCATGTTCTCAGCAAAGGCTTGGGTTTGTGGATCGGCAACGAGACGCCGAGCGTCCAATCTATCCAGCGTTGTTTGGGTTTGCGCTGCCAAAGTGCGTTGTAGCTCTGACAACATAAAGGCGTTGTCTTCTAAGTATTTCTCATCGGCATCGTCATTTTGTTCACGTTCTTTTTGAAGATTCCATGTGGCCACCAGAATATCGCGCTGACGTTGGGAAATTTCATCTTCACCTCCGCCACCTCCGTTGCCACCGCCACCTCCGCCGCCGCCATCGGCCTGAGAGTAGCGTTTGTCGAAGGGCTGTATGTCGATAAAATAGATATCCGAGGTTACTTGCTGGCTATGGTCTCCTGCTGCGACAAAATAGGAAATTAGATCGCCGGGTACCAAACTAGCTGTATTTTCGGCTTCGCTGATAATCATGTCTTCCAACATCATCAGGTAATCCGCTTGGATATTATTGTCTTCGGCGGGCAGCGGAATTTCGATCCAGTCGCCAGCATTTACCGAGAAGTTCAAGCTGAGAGAGTCAACGCGATAATCGTCCTGCACCTCGATGCGCATAGGCACTTCTTCAATTGAAGATGCGCCACGGTCGGCTCCGGGCACGGTAATAGATACCTTGGGAGACTGATCTTCCATAACCGCAATGAAATAGTCGTCCGTAAGGCGGATTAGTTCGTTGTCGAAGCGGTCTGCTATGTAATAGGTACCGGTTTCGGTAAGCACAAGATCAGCTGAACTAACGTTGTCTACAGATTCAAGTTCCAGCGCTTCATCAAGCACTAGCAGCTGTCCGTCTAGCAGAGGGCGATCAGAAACTATTGCAATTTGCACCCGAGTGCCTTCGATGCCCTGAATGCGCGTGCCTGTCTGCTGCACTCGGTCGGGAAGCTCAGTCCACTCTGGATACTGATAGGTTATTTGAATGCTTTGTATACCTGGTACATCAACTACATCAATGGTGTGTTGCTCGCTGCGAACACCGGCGGATTCGACGTAGTAGCTAAACCGGTCGTGAATGCCAAAGAAGCTAAATTCGTATTCGCTATCACCCGTTTCGCGCATGGGTACAGCGTCCCAATCGCCGCCTTCAAATTGGGCGTAAATGGTTGCGGTATTGGCGTTAAAACCAAGTGTCTCAGCGGATATGGTCAGATTGGCGCCGCGTTTTAAACGGCTGTCGCCCGGTGTAACCACAATGCTCTGTGGTGGCAGGCGATCAGGAAGGAACCAACCGCTTAAGAAGTGTTGCGCGCCAAACTTAAGGTTGGAGCCACCGATA
Source organism: uncultured Cellvibrionales bacterium (assembly GCA_913063225.1). Lineage (GTDB taxonomy): Bacteria > Pseudomonadota > Gammaproteobacteria > Pseudomonadales > GM7GCV1 > JABJGI01. Next base: position 73,182 of record CAJXYP010000017.1, on the reverse strand, counting down.
AATAACAGGGCGACTAGTAAAAATGCACTAGCGGCAACCGATCCTCGAAGCAAATTGATACGATTTTGCGGGATAAGCTGTTCAGGAGTTTGTCTGCCAAGCTTAGTTTCAACATTCTTTGCCAGTAGTCCCAGAATGGGATTGGATTGCTTGCGTGCATCTTCTTGCAAGAAGGTGCGGAGTTCGCCATTTAGTTCGGGGTAGTGTCGTTCTAGCGCACCGGCAGCGGAGTCTTTGTCGAGTTGTTTTATCGGTCTGCGAATAAACCAATATATGCTCGCGCCAATAGCGACGAGAAGCGCCAGACGAAGGCTGTTTATTATTGCGTTATCGTAGGCGACTCTATATCCAACAAAGGCGGATATCAGCGTCATAACAAGAATAAGCAATGCGCAAATAGCGATGCCGACATATATGGATTGCGTGCGTGCTCGCTTTTTCCAGCGCTCTAACCAGAGAAAGAGTGGATTGGAACTATTCATCTAGCTATCTCCCGACGCACTTTAAGGTGCGCATTGCCGAGCACTGACTCGATCAGAATAATGAGCATCAAAAGGGGTAGTAACCAATTTTCTATAGATTTAAGGCTGGTAGTTTGACCACCGGAAACCGAACCAATAGCTTCAGCAGTACGTACTTCCTGAACCGAGGCCAGGTTGCGCCATTGGGCAATGAGAGCATCGGATATTGGCGTTAAATCAGATTCAATGGTCGGCGTATTAACCGCTACTAGATGCTCGCCTCTAGTAGTTTGCAGTCCGTATATACCCGGCATCTGAAACTGCACAGCCTGAACTTGGCCCTGCTGACTAAGGCTAAGTAAGGGGTCGCCATTGGGTAAAAATACTTGCTGCACGGGTGCGCTGCGGTTTGCAGCAACATCAATGCCTACCTGTATTTTTTCGCCGGTTTCGAAGCTATCAGGCAGTTCGCCTGCACCGCCCAGATAATTCATCCACGATCGCAATAGAGGCACAAATTCTGGCGCAACACTTAAGTCGGTCGCGGCGGGTAAGAGTGATTGGGTAACAATTAGTGTGCGGCCAAGTCCCAAGCTGTGCTCTACCAGCCAGGGATAGCCATTGTTGGTCGAAGCAATAACCTCATCGCCTTCGAGGAGTTCCAGTTCAGAAGCTTGGTAAACCTGAGCGTTGATAGCACCAGAAAATTCGGAGACTGCCCCATGCAAGGGTTGTTGGATTAGTAATCCCTGAGAATCTGATGCGTCTAAGCTGACCGCATCAACAAAGTTGTGACCGGTTAATTCAATTTCGCCTGCGCTTTGGGTTATAGGGCCGGCAATAGATAGCAAATTGCCGCCACGTGCTGCAAAGGTGCGAAGTGCTTCTGTCACGCCCTCGGACAGCGATGCGATATCACTGACCACCACTAGGTCGTATTCGTCTAGTGCGAAGTTAACCGAACCGCCGCCATACATTAGATCAGTTTCTATATTGGGAGCAGCGATGGAGCGTAGAGCGGTATCCAGGAATAGTGTGTCTTGCAGGGATGGATCGGCGGCTAGAATCAATACGGATAGCGCTTCCAAAGAGTTTGCGGTGATGTAAAAGCGGTTGTCCGCAACTAGGGCGTCCGGGTTTACGCTGTTAAGAACAACTTCAAGGCGCGTTTCATCGAGCTCAAGTGCAAGTTCATCAAAGGTGGCTAAAGCACTTCCCGAAGCCGGGATATCCAAGTTCTGGCTTGCACGAATTTCACCGTTAACCAGCAAATCCACTTGCATCTGTCTGGCGGGGCCATTGTGGCTAACGACATTTGCTACCACCTTATCGCGGTCATAGCTGGCGGATACGGACCAATTAAAAACCTGTGCCGGACTACCTACGATATCGAGTTCTAGACCGTTGGCGCGACTGGGTATCAGATCAGAAAATCGAACCGGCAAGTTGCTGGCTTGGGCATCGGATATAAAATATATCTGGGTTGGAATAGCGTCTTGAGAGTCGCCATTGCCATTGGTAGCCGCAATCTCATCTAAGGTGCTTACGATCTGTCCGTAATCCAAGCTCACATATTCGGGTGCCAGGCGATTTAACGCCTGACTAAGTTCGCCTTTATCGGCGGTAACCTCTGTTACTAGTCGAATTTCGGATCCGGCTCCAATAATTTGAGCGGTTTCAAAATTTTGCATAGCCTCAATGCGTGCTTCGGCTTTATCAAGGGCTCCCTGCCAAACATCAGGTGCAGTCATGGACAGGGATTGGTCCAACACTATTAGGTTATGTCGCTGTTCAGTTGCAGAAACTAGTGGGCTATTGGTTAAGAACAAAGGCTGTGCGAATAAAAAGGCCAATATAAGCAACGCTAGGATGCGCGCCGCCAGAAGCAACAGATAACGGAGTTTCTGTTCTGTGGACGCGATCTGTTCAGATTGCCGCATCAGGCGTACCGAGCTAAATGGCTGCGATGGCGGATCGCTGAAATTCATGCGGTGCAGCCATATCGGCAGGGCTATAGCAAAGAGGCCGAGTAGAAACAGAGGTGCAAGAAGGATCATCAATTAGCCTCGTCTCTGCCGATGCAGTAGATAATTACGCAGAGCAACATCCAATGGCTCGTCCGTAGTCAGAACCATATGGTCCGCTGCCGTGCTGTTAGCGACTTCCTTAATTTCAGCGATATGTTCGAGGATTCGCGCACTGTATTCCTTTTGAGCAAAGGTCGGATCGACGTTTACCGTTTTGCCGCTTTCCATATCTTCAAATTGCACTGCTCGGTCGAGCTTCAGGTTTAACTCCTGCGGATCTAGTACCTGAAAAAGGATTACATCCTGACCGCGACCACGCAGAGGACGCAATTCATCAAGTATCTGTTCCGGGTGATCAAGAAAGTCAGAAATCACGGCAATAATTCCAGCTCGTTGGATCAGTTCGCAGCAATCCCGGACCGGGTTTCCAAAATCGGTGCCCTGGCCAGGTTCAGCGTTCTCAAGAGCGTGCAGTAAAGATGGCAGCGCTTCTGAGCGGGAAGTCGGCGGACGGAAGTCCACAACCTTGTCGTTAAAGATCATCAAGCCAATGGCATCTTGCTGACGTTTGGATAGGTACGCTAGCGAAGCGGCGAGATAGCTACCGTATTCGTATTTAGTAACTTTGCCCGACGCGAATCCCATTGATGCACTCGCATCCATCAGGATAGTTAGATGGGTATTGGTTTCGCCCTGATACTGCTTTAAATAGGTACGATTGGTGCGCGCGAAGACATTCCAGTCGACAAAGCGCAAGTCATCACCTTCTCGATAGGCGCGATACTCAGCAAACTCCTGGCTAAATCCGTGCTGCACGGATTTGTGCGAGCCAATTAAAAATCCCTCGATGGCTGATCGTGCGATCAAATCGAGGTTGGCTAGCCCTTGCAGGACTTCGGGTTTGAGCAGTCGGGTCGACATCAGGAAATCACCGACTTAATACACTTTTCAGCGTATTGCTTCGTTGTGTCCTCGCTCGATCCTCGCCTATCGATCCGATATGTCTCGGGATCTCGCTGCGGGACGCCTCGCACTCCATCTGTAAATTGCATCAATTCGATGTTTCCTAGGAATTAGAGCGTAACTGCAATTATTTCTTCGAGAATCTGATCGGCAGTAACGCCGTCAGACTCTGCAAAGTAGTTGGTAATAACTCTGTGTCGCAAAATCGGCTTGGCGAGCGCAGCCAAATCTTCAGTAGTCACATGGTATCGACCGTGCAGCAAAGCCCGGGCTTTGGCTGCCAGAGTAATAAATTGTGTGGCGCGCACACTGGAGCCGTATTTCAGATATTTTTTTACAGATTCAGGTGCGGATTCGTCGGACGGCCGGGTCGCGCGAACCAGCGCAACTGCTTTCTGTGCGATAGCGTCTTCGATGGGTACCTGGCGCACCAGCCATTGAAAATCCAGAATTTGTTCTGCTGTAGTGCAGCTGTTTATTTCAGGCAATTCTGTTCCCGAGGTATTTCGCTGTAATACGTCCATTTCTTCTTCGGCACTCAGATAGTCGAGCAGCACGTTAAACAAGAATCTGTCGAGCTGTGCTTCCGGCAGGGTATAGGTTCCTTCCATCTCGATTGGATTCTGTGTCGCCAGTACAAAGAAAGGTTTGGGTAGTTCATGAATATTGCCGCGTACGGTCACCGAGGCCTCCTGCATCGCCTCGAGCATGGCTGACTGGGTTTTTGGAGGAGTTCGGTTGATCTCATCCGCTAACAAAACATTGGCGAAAATTGGCCCCTGAACGAAGGTCCATGTGCGATGGCCTGTGGTCGGATCTTCTTCAATAACGTCGGTGCCGGTTATATCAGTGGGCATTAGGTCCGGCGTGAACTGAATTCGTTTGAAGGAAAGACCAAGAGCCTCACTTAACGTGCGAACCAGCAGTGTCTTAGCCGTACCGGGCATACCGGTAATTAGGCAGTGGCCGCCGACGAGCAGAGTAATCAATAATGATTCCACCACCTCATTCTGGCCGACTATGATTTTGCCGACTTCGCCTCTTATAGCTTGTGTTGCCGTTTGAAAGTCCACGGCTATTTTTTCCGCTTTCTTGGACATGCCAGAGTTCTGGGCTTCACTAAGATCGTTCATTAGTTATCCTGTTGAGTAATCTGAAAAAGTAAGTTTTGGGCATCTCTAAAATAGGGTGCCGCCTCAAGTGCCATTAATGTATGGCGTCGTGCTAATTCTGTGCGCCCCTCTTCAAGGTGCAGTTCTGCTATACCTAAATGGGCGCTGGCAACATCTTGCGTGCCGGTATCCAACAATATGTTGTATTCCAACATGGCATTTTCCGTATCGCCAGAATTGGCGTAACTGACCGCCAAATCAATGTGCAGATCTTCGTCAAATGGCGATACCCACCGCAGCGCCTGCAACACTTTCTGACGGTCAAGTAGACGATTTTCGTCTTCAAGAAGATCCGCCAGACGATGCATAGCTAAGGGGCTATAGCCACCGCGATCCACATAGTTTTCCAATACAGTGAGTTCGTTGTCGAAGTCTTCTAATTCGCGATAAGCCCGCGCGAGGGGTTCGTAAGCTGAATCCGATTCTGTGTAGTCTGCATACATAATTAGTGATTGGTTTGCGGTTTCGATAACCTTTGGCCAGTTTTCCGACGCCATATAGACGGATACATTATTATTCAGTGCAGCCCATTCCTGATAGCGGCTAGTGACATCGCCAAAGAGTCCGTCGACGTATTCCCGGAACTGCCGATCAAAGGCAAAGCTGTTTATCTCTAATACCTCACTAAAAACTTCGTCGGTAGTCTCACGGTTCTTATAGGCCTGCAGCATTTCAGAGAAGATTTCCGGGCCCCATTTACTGCCGATGAAGTCGCATACCAATCCGGCTTGGTTGTAAGAAACAATTACTTGGTTTTCATAGCTCGGGCGCAGAAAGCCGGAATCTAAATCCCTGACCGGTAAAAACAGGTCTTCTGACATAGCTTCGAATACGTAGTGGGGAATTTGATAGTTGTTGGCGGGTCCGCTATTCCACTCCTCGTAGGTTGAGAGTCCTTCACTAAACCATCGTGGCACGCGGCTGCCTGAAGCTTCGAGAGAGAACACATGGCTAAGTTCATGCCACAACACCGATCCCCAGTGGAATTGGCCGCCAGGCTTGGCCGATGGACTGTCCATTGCAAATAGATAGCCGAAGGTGATTCCCAAAGGGCCAATCATAGGTTCGCCTAAAGTGCGCACGGCAAAGTCATCATGGTTAGGGTAAAGCTCAACTACGATGGGCTCTACCGGATGAAAGTCGTAGCGCTCCACAAAAATAGGCAGTGCACTAGTAAGCAATTCGAAAACATAGGGTCCTAGGATGGGAGCTTCATCGCGGTGCACTCGCAAGCGGATATCTGCTTTGAAATCGCCTTCGTCGGTGCTGTAGGGCAGGCTGCGCTCAATAACAATAAATTCGCCAAAGGTATCGAACAACCTGAGCATATTTACGCTGGAGAGATTGTAGGGGTCACCTGCATAGGCGGCCTCTAAATACTGTCGGGCGGCGTCAACCTGATCGAGTTTGGCCAATGCCAGACCAAGCTCTGCATGGGCTTTCCAGTTGTAAGGGTCTATTCGGGTAGCTTGCTGCAGAAAATCAGCTGCATCGCGGTATTGATAGGTAATCTCAGCGAAATAAGCCATATGTACATAAAGGTCGCCATCGTTGGCATTGACCCCCAGAGCTTTATCTATCCATTCGCTAGGGTCATTGCCAAGAATGTATTCCGCTGCCGCAAAATAGGCATATAGCTTGAGAGGCGGCAAATCCTCCGTAAGCAGGTTGCTGGCTTCTTCGAGGTAGGGCAGTGCGCCATATACATCGCGTTGCTCCAGATATATTTTTGCGAATATCAGCAGAGATTCAATGTTGTCGACATTGTCTTCCAAAATATCAAAGAGGGCATCGAACCCGCCACCTGAAAATTGAGCAGTACTGGCAGCGGCAAAACCGATTCGAGCGGGCTGATAATCCGGGTCGATATCCAGAGCTTCTTGAAACAGACCAGATGCGTCGCCGTATTGGAAGGTTTGCAGATAGAGATACCCCCAGCGAGTCCGCACCTGCGGGTTTTCGGGGTCGGCTACTAAAGCCTGCCCGAATAAGCTATTTGCGCTTTTAATATCACCTAAGGCCCATTGGGTTTCGGCGCGAAGGTATGCAGACTCTGTAGTTGCATGCAGAGTAGCAAAGCAGCTGTCTGCCGCAGTGCTCTGCCCGGTCCAATGCAATTTGTCGCACTCGAGCAACTGCGTTGGACGATTACCACTGTAATCATAGGAGTAGGGCGCGGCGGTGGCACTACTGCTAATCAGAATGCCGCTTAGGACAAGACTCGCGGTAACGGATTTGGCTAGGGTGCCGATCATTGAGGCCCCTCTAAACTCTGTTCTTCTAATTCGCTGTCTATTTTCTGCTGCAGCAAACCCAGTTCCAGCATCAGCTCTTGCAGCTCGGCAAAATAATCATCATCACTAAGTTCTTGGCGACGGCTGGAAAGTTCACTGAGTTTGACCTCTACATTGGCCCGTTCAGCGACAAAAGCTTCCGCCTGCACAGATAGCCTGGCATTGGCTAGCTGTCCGATGCGCGAAAGGTTGAATAAGTCCGCATCTAATCCGAGTGGACCTTCAAAGAGACTAGCCTCCGAGGCAATTAAGCCTTCCGACTCGTAGTAGTCTTTAACACGCTCGGCGGTATATCCGTAGAGCTCGGCTATACTAATAATTTCGTTTTTATTTAGATCGGTGCTGCTTCGATCTGCACCCTCCGCCCAGAATCGTGAGAATACGGATGCATTTTTTTGCAGACCGCTTTTGGTAGCGGCAATCACCAGGCGGTTATCGGCTCTAAGCGTTGCCATGGCAGCCCCACTGGAACTGGTCATAACGGCGATCATCTGGCTGCCGGCGACATCATTTAGCGCGCTCGCAAGTTCGGTGTCTGTGATATCCGGGCCCGGCACATTGAATTTGTATTGCGTACCGTCGAAGCTGCCGTGACCTATTAGGTGAACTTGGATGGAATCATCAGCGCTTGAATCAATGCCGGAAATTGCTGAAATTATACCTGCTTTAGTAGCGCCATCATTTATCAGAAAATGAACTTGGTTTTCTTCTAATCCGAGGCTAATAGCCGCGTCATAAAGTTGCTGCGCTTGATCGTTAAAGGCCTGCTGGAAACTTTCATTGCCACCAAGGCCGCCAACAATGACCATATATTCATTTGCCCAAGCGGACTGAGGCAGCGTGAGCAAAGCAATCAATACGAGGGAAGCCGTGCTTCTAATTTTCGTCAGAACTGTTATTGCAATTCTCATTAGAATTTTCATCAGAGTCGTCCCCAACGTCGCCTTAGCATCCATTCCGAAACCTTCAAGATAAGCAGCAGTATAAAAGCGATGGGTATACTCCAAAGAGCCAGCCAATCTCTTTCGGTGATGCCAGAATTGCTAAATCGCATTTCATCCAAAATGCCTGAAGCCGTCTCTGGCGTAAAGTAACTGCCGCCGCTTACTGAAGCTAAGCGTTTTAGAAAACCGGAATTCTGCGCCGTATTAAAATACTCCATGCGTCCGTTGCTGCGTTCGGCAAACAACCTAACCGGGTCTAGCTCGGTTTCTCCTAAGGTCGCTGACATATCTAGTTGTACCAAACCTTCGTTGTCTACAAGGGCGGTTCCCCTATAAGTCCCCGGCTCAGCGGCCACGGGAGTCAGTTCGATATTCTGAATTTGACCGGCGGAATCTACTACGCGCACCCTAACTTCGGCATTGCCCGAAGGTTCAAAGTCGGGATCGCGAATACTGGCCGAAACCTCAATTCGACTATTATCCATATACCAATTGGTATCAGTTTGAAAATCGATTGATTGGGGTACTTCGGAGATCATTTCCTGCACCAAAGATTGCCAGAATATTTCGTGGCTCTGGTCTTCTGAAGCCATCTGCATTTGCCAGCGCCAGGTTCCTCCTGATGCCAATACATAAGTTTTGCCGCGTCCATAGCGCTGATAAGCGAGGAGAGGTGTTGTGCCCTGACTGTGCTGAACTTCCATTAGAACCGTCGCGCCGGGGCGAGCTTCGCCAACGAGTTGGTAGTCGGCTATGTCCGGCAGAAGGCTCCAGCTGTCTTGGTTTTCAATGTCGTCATCCGAGAACCTAAGCCAGGGTGTGCGTAAGGCTGCTGCTGTGGCATAGGCGGTTGCTTGCTGTCGGACAAAGGTATCGGTATCTCCCTGCAGGAGTTGCAGTGGCAATATGTCTGCAACAACGGTATTTTGCCAGCCGCCGTCACTTAGTCCACTCAATCCGCCTAGCATCAATAAGCTGCCACCACGCACATCGACAAAGTCCTTAATCAGACTGATTTGATCTTGGGTTAGGACAGCCGCCTGCTGGCTGCCGATAATTAAACCCTGATAGTTAAACAGCTCATTTCGGGTGGTCGGGAAGCCGTTTTCCAGCTGTTCCGGCGAATCTATACCTTGGCGGTAAGACTTATTGGTAGAGGTTTGTACCAAACCGTGCAGGTGAACAAACCCTGCATCTTCAATGGCGCGGCGAATAAATTTATATTCCCAGCGAGGCTCGCCTTCTACATAGAGAACCCTGGGTTGGGTTTGGGCAACGGTCAGGCTGTGGCGAAGCTCGTTATTTTGGGTATTGTATTCATCGGCGCCAGGGTCGAGAGCGAACCTCAGGTGGCGAACCCCAATATCCCCGGTAGGAATACTTACCGATGCTTTTATTTTCTGGCCGTCACCGGGCAGATCTACAATTTGTGAGGCAATAATTCTTTCACCGTCATAGACCTTTAACGTAGATTGTCTGGCTATTCCGGATTGAAGCGTAACTTCAGCTCGCAAATTTGCGTCTGGTATTGCTGAGTCGGGCAGATTAACCGCACTGATCTCCAGATCTTCCGTCATTACTTCACGACCAACACCCAATGCATGCACTGGCACGCCAAAACTCTGCAGTTGAGAATACCAAAGCTCATCCAATTCATTGGAGTTATCGGCACCGTCGGATACCAATATAAGGCCGGCTAGCGCCTGATTACTGGCGCCTCGCAAGGCGGTTGTCAGCTGATTGGTAATTAGCGAACGATCCTGGGCCTCGGCGGACAAGAGTTGTTCGACATTCTCAACACTGCCGTCAAAGCTCTGTAATTCGAGGCTATAACCACTTTCCTGCAGAGGCTGCAGAATATCCAAATCAAGGGTAGGCAATATGCTTTGCAGACGCGAGGTTTCACCGTTGTCACTTAGGGCCATGCTACGCGAGGTGTCTACCAAAACAATAATCTTATTGTCTTGTGGGCGCAGCTCTTCTATCTCCAGAACCGGTTGCATCAACATCGCTAAACTAATACACAGAGTCACCAACTGCAGTGCTGCAACGGACATCAATCTTGCTGGATGCAAATCGTCGCGACTGCGTAACGCAGAAAAGACAATTAGTGCCACGCCGACCAAAAGAATGCCGACGATCCAGGCAGGCTGACCCCACGTTTGAGGAATCAGCTCCCCTTCAAGGAAGTAGTTGCGAGGATACTTAAATAGAAATTCAAACATTTCTTATATGAGTCTAGTGCGTCATCGCATAAATAACGTAATTTACGGCAAAGCGGTATGCCAATGAAGTCATGGGTTCAGGGTAACCGGGATCGTCCGCATGTTCCCAAGCGTCACCCAAATCCATATTAAAATTTATAGCCAGCATCAGGCGACCGTTGTCGTCGTAAACACCTCGCCAATGAGGTGAATGGCCATCTTGCTCCCACGTCTGACCGCTGTTGTATGCACGAATACCCGGAATCTGGATACTCTGGTCCAGATCAAACATCACTGACATCAGCGCGTCGTCTTCGGGAATTTCTACAATGGGCCTATCTGGAAAAGCTTTGCGCAAATGAGTTTGGAAAACCTGCCATTCGTAGCTACCGTGAAAATCGTCAACGATCATAAATCCGCCGCGCAGCAAATACTCTCTAAGCGCAGTCGCTTCCTCATTGGTTAGTGACCACTTGCCTACATCGACGGCATAGAGCCAAGGGTAATCAAATATTGCGTCATCGGTAAGCCGAACACTGCGCGCTTGGCCGGCACTATCTACAACGGAAAGTCGGGAGATGCCCTGAAGAAAGTGCGTTCCCGCTTCCGGCCAGTCGGTTCGCCAAGGGGCGCGTCGACCAAAGCTGCTAAGGCTTTGGTCATAAGTCAGGCGTACAAAACTGAATTCGGCATCAGGCGGCGTGACTGAAAGGCTCTCGCTTTGAAGGGACGTATCGGAGCCTCGAAAAAAATCTAAAGAGCGGGGTTGTGCCAATAGTTGCGATGCGCACAAAACGCATATTAAGAAAATAGAACTTCGCAACATTAGTCCCCATCTATAGCCGAGTAGCATTAATTCCACAGGTAGGATCAGTGGGCAATGGCTTTAATGAAAATTAACCGATTTGTCAGGTTTCATAAGATTTGTCCACAATCTTTGTGGGGGGATATTACTGCTAGAACTGACGCTAGAACTCGTTAAAAGGTAGGTAATCTACTAGGGAGTCTTTGCTTATATGTTGGCCGACTTTCTGCCGAATCAAGCCACTTCCCCAGCTAACAGAAGAAAGTACGCCACTACTCTGGTTGGGGAATAATTCTGCGCGGCCTGTGTTTTCACCAGCAGTCAATCTAACTCGAAGATACTCTTCTCTTTTTGGGGCCTTGCGCTCGAATTCCGCTGGCACTTTAAGCCAATTTAGTGGCTCAGCGTCACCACCTCCTAAAACGCGAAGAAATGGTTTAACAAAGAGTAAGAAGGTAGCAAAACCAGAGACCGGGTTGCCGGGTAATCCAAAAAAGGCAGTATCGCCGACCTGCCCAACCGCCAAAGGTTTACCGGGTTTAACCGCAATTTTCCAAAGCGAAAGAGAGCCACAGGCTTCGACAGCGGGTTTTACGTGGTCTTCTTCGCCGACGGATACGCCGCCGCTTGAAATCAAAACGGCTACCTCAGGGCTGCGGTCTTTCAGCAATTGAATGGTCGCCTCTAGGCTGTCACTAACGGTTCCTAGATCAACAAAATCGCAGCCGGCTTCCTGGATCAGCCCCGCTAAGGAGTAGCGATTGGAATTGTATATTTGCCCAGGTTGCAAAAGTATTCCGGGCTGGACCAATTCGTCCCCGGTACTAAAAACACCCACACGTAATTTTTTGAATACAGCAATCTGGCCGATACCAATGGAAGCCAAAAGTCCCAGTTCTTGGGATCGCAGTGCAGTACCTTTGGAGAGAACCAGCGAGCCGGATTGAATATCCTGTCCTTTGCTACGAATATTCTGGCCAGTTTCAGGAGCACCCCTAAACTCAACAGAGTCTCCCTTGGCAATGAAAGTGCAGTTTTCCTGAATTTCGACAGCATCGGCACCCTCTGGGATTTCAGCGCCGGTAAATATTCGAGCGGCCGTGCCTGCAGCCAGTGCTTTTGTTTTGTCCCCAGCGGCAATGCGCTGGCTGAGAATTAAGAAATTTTGGCCGGGTTGGCAATCACCAGTGAATACGGCGATACCATCCATCGCTGAATTGTCCGCCGGCGGCACATCTATTGGTGAATACATGTCTTCAGCAAGGCGTCGATTCAGAGCCTCAAATAAATTGATAGTCTCAGTGCCAACACTAAGCTTTGCTTTACTTAGTATTTCGGCTTTAGCTTCGTCAACGCTTAACATTGTGTTTTCAGTGTCGTGCCATTTCAGGAGTTTTCTATAGGTGCTTCACGAAATTGCAGGGCCCATGTCGGCTGTCCAGCTGATCTTTGATGATCGACTCCCAAGCAGTTCCGCATGCGCCCGTTGAGCCGGGTACGCAAAAGATCAAAGTTTTGTTGGCTAAGCCGGCAATGCAGCGGGATTGAATAGTTGAGCTGCCAATTTCTTGGTATGACACCTGCCGGAACAGTTCGCCAAAGCCTTCTACTACTTTATCGAAAAGAGGTTCGACCGCTTCTGGCGTAACGTCTCGATCCGAGAAGCCAGTGCCGCCGGTAATAAGTACCACTTGCGTATCGGAGTCTGCAATCCAAGCTGAAACCGCTGCGCGTATTTCGTATTTGCTATCGATAATTAGCTGACGGTCACAGGAATTGTGCCCTGCTTCAATCAGTTTATCGACCAGGTACTGGCCTGAGGTGTCGTTATCCAATGTGCGGGTATCAGAAACCGTAAGTACGGCTATGTTAATTGGAACAAATACTTTATCGGCGTGAATCACCGGTTATCTCCTAAAATTGGTGCGGTTTGGCTGTTACATCGTAGACAAAGCCCTAGGGTGCGAATAGTTACTGAACTAGCCTTGCGGCACAAGTACCTCGAGTCAAAGTTCGAGTTTTACTGGGCTTTCGTGCCGGGAGTTGAAAATCCTCGTATCGGCGGTTCGAGACCTAGCGTTCGGGAAAGTGATATCTGACCCCACTTATCCAATTATCATTTGAGCGGTTAGTTATGGCTATAGGATTATCCACATAAAATTAGTTTGTTCATGGATTGAATTTTACGAAATTTCGATCCTTGACATGCGTCGGTACTCTCTAACTTTACGATTGAATGTGTCCTTGTCTTCTTCCCGTGTGCTGTAAAGTTGAGTCTACTTTAACAGCTTAAAATAGAAGAATTTCGTCTCCATCGACAATTTGTCGAAGCAAAGTTTTCTTTGGGGATTTCCTTAATCTTTTCGGTCAGACCAGCTAGTACTATCAGGCTGGCAAGCATTTCAAGCATGCTAATTGAATAGGCGTTCGCCCAACTGAAATCTGGTGGAGCATTTTCCAAGAAACCAATAGAGTTCTCTTTCGCCAATTTGGGAAACGAGTTCATTTCATCTCTTATCTCATGTAAGTATTTTAGTAAGATACGAGCATCGGCGCTGATAGCTGCTGAAATTCCTTTTTCATTCGTGATTCCCTTCAAATAATCAGTTACAACCCTAGCTACAAATTTTTGGTGTAAGTATTGCAGGGCGTTACAGATCAACATGTGTGGCTATTTGAATTTATTCAACTATCAAGAGATTGGCGATCACGTAAGGCACAGTTTTGGCAGAACGAAATTCAAGGTTTCAAAAGCTCAATCTATTTGGAACAAACTGCGCAATCAGTCTTGGCGGGGATGCCGAAATGCTTCCATTCACCGCTCTTGCCATCAAAACGGCCTAATTGACTATTGTCAGATGTGCTGTTGCCGGCAATTATTTGAATGGCCCGCAGCGCTTGCATGCTTCCCATTACACCCAGCACGGGGCCCATTACGCCGGCCGTAGAGCAGTTCATCATAGGTTCGTCTTCTTCTAACCCATAGGCACAGGCCAAGCAGGCGGCAGACTCAATATCAGTTCGCACTTCAAGAAGCTGTCCTTCCCAACCCAGAGCAGCGGCGGAAATTAGCGGCTTTGAATAGGCTACGGCTGCACGGTTAATTTCTTGGCGCGTTGCTATATTGTCGGTGCAGTCCAATATCAGGGCCGCGTCATCAAGAAGGCCAGCAAGCCCCTGGCGATCTATATTTTCCAAAACAACCTCAGTTTGCACATTAGGGTTCAGCTTCAGTAATCGTTTGGCAGCAACCTTGGCCTTGTATTTGCCAACATCTGAATCCCTAAATAGGATCTGACGTTGCAGATTTGATAGCTCAATTTCGTCGCCGTCGATAAGCATAAGTTTGCCGATGCCAGCGGCTGCCAAGTAAAGAGAAGCGGGGCAACCTAAGCCTCCCAATCCAACTATCACGACAGTGGCGGCTTTAAGCTTTTCCTGAGATTCTTCGCCCATGCCGGCAACCATCATCTGACGGCTGTAGCGTAAAAATTCTTGGTGATTCAGACTCATTCTTTCCAGCGCTCGGCAGCATCAGTATCGCTGGCTTTCATTTCCAGCCAGTCGGAGCTTTCGTCCCCCGTTTCCTTTTTCCTGCCAGTTTCTTTCTTCCAAAAAGTCGCCTGGGTCTTTAGGTAATCCATAATAAATTCAGCTGCAGCAAAGGCTTCTTTGCGGTGGGCGCTAGCAACCCCGACAAAAACGATTTGATCGCTGGGTTGCAAAGGACCAACGCGATGAATAACCCGCACGCGCTCAAGGTCCCAACGTTGCTTGGCTTTTCCGATAATTTCTTGAATAAGGTTTTCAGTCATACCCGGGTAATGTTGTAGCTCAAGTGTGGCAACCTTATTACCCTGATTTAGGTCACGAACCCTGCCGACAAAGGTTACAACCGCGCCAACATTAGGCAGTTCGTTGCAGAGATTTCGGTATTCGGTTCCCAGATCAAAGTCTGCCTCATTAACTAATACCTCTGAGGTCATCAGTTAGCCACCGGTTACGGGTGGCAGGAAGGCCAGCTCGTCGCCGTCTTTAAGCGCATGGTCGAGGGAGACGATCTCTTTATTCACGGCAACAAGAATCTGCGGTTCGTTTAGTGCCCGACCAAGGCTTGAATTGTCTGCGCTGAGTAGGGCGCGCACAGCGTTTGGCGAGCTGTTGGTCTCATCCAATTCAATAGTAATATTGGATCCAGATTGGAGTTCCGAAAGTCGACCAAAAAGTAATACGTTAACTGTCACTTTAGCTACCGCTCTCGGCTTTCCAGTCACCGCTTTTACCACCGGTTTTTTCCAGCAATCGGACCGATTCAATGCGAATACCTTTATCTAATGCTTTACACATGTCGTAAAGCGTAAGGGCGGCGACAGAGGCACCGGTAAGGGCTTCCATCTCAACACCGGTTTTTCCCGTGGTTCGGCAGGTAACCTCAATTCCAATCGAGTCATCGCCAACACGCCCTATATCGACTGATACTTTATCTAAGGGCAAGGGATGGCATAGAGGTATAAGGCTGGAACATTGCTTAGTAGCTTGTATGCCAGCAATTCGTACCGTGGCGAGTACATCGCCCTTGGGCATATCGTCCGCATAAATGCGATCTACTATGCCGCGCCCCAGAACAATAACTGCGGAAGCAATTGCCGTACGTGCGGTAGCCGACTTGGCTGATACATCGATCATATGGGCTTCGCCTGCGCTATTAAGGTGTGTAAAATCAGACATTTAGCACTTCTCTTCTTTTAGGTCTCTAGTCATCGCCATCTTGAATATCTTCTGCTTTATTCGTAATTGCACCGCCTGCGGCTTGCAGATCTTCACCGATACCACTGATGGTATTACAGGCACTGAGCACAGTGCCCAAGCAAGCGAATAGCGCTATAAATAAGAGTTTTTTGTAGGGCTGCATATGACATCTCCTGCTGCTACAGATTAGGTAGGACATTCTTGCATTCGAAGACGCTGGGTTCCAGTAATCTGGTCACAACTTCTTGATGTTCTTCGAAGAATATTATCTGGTATTGGTTTGATCAGTAGAGATAGAACATGAATATTGGAACGGTGGAACAATGATTAGGCAGGTTGGTGAGACTCAAATTTTAACCAAACACAAAGCGAGCTGCCACTGCGGTAGCGTTGAGTTACTGTTGAATCTTCCCGACGGAATAGTCAACCCACAGCGCTGTGATTTTTCTATTTTCCGCCGTAAAGGAGCCATAGTTGCTTCGGTCAAGCGGGCTCAATTGGAAGTTTTTCAAAGGCAGAATGTGCTTTCTCTCTATCAATTCAATACTCATACCGAAAAGCACTATTTTTGCTCTAAGTGCGGTATCGATACCCATCACCAGCGACGCTCGCATCCAAACGAGTATGGGTACAACGTCGCTTGCCTGGATGGTGTAAAGCCGTTTGTACTAGACCCGGTGCCGGTGGGAGATGGAGTTAATCACCCTGCTGATAGAGAACCGAGTTAGCTGCTGATATCAAAGAGCTAGACTTCTCTCTAACACTGCTAAGTGTCCCGTCTTTACCCAAATCAAAGTATCTTCCTCAACAAAGGGAAAATGCTCGCTTAAATGCGGGCTACGAATCCAACTACCTGCGGGATAGCGGCCGTGTTCATCCTGAAACTCACCGCTGATTACATAAATTTCTTCGCCGTCAAAATGGGCGTGCCTTTGGAATCGTTCACCTGCCGGCCAGCGGACTAGGGCTGCGCTTTCAGCTCCGAATTGATGCAAGGGCAGAACTTCGAGGTTGCCAATACCTGGGCTAAAAGGTGCGCCTTTCGTATCTATAACCACATGGGCTGTATCACCTTCCTGAAAGTGATGCAGTTTCACCAGTAATACACACCCATCCGTACTATAAGGCGCGTGCCTAAATCCTTCAGGGTTTCGAAAGTAGGTGCCGGCATGGTAATCACCGGTCTCGTCAGAAAAAGTGCCTTCCAGAACCAGAATCTCTTCGCCCAGCGGGTGATCGTGGGTGCTGAACTTTGCACCCAGGTCGTAGCGGACAATACTGGTTGCATGGCCACGCTCGGCTTCCTCGCGTGCTAGTCGCTTTCGCCAAACACCAGGCATAGGCGCTTCAACCCATTCCTGTTGGTCAGTGTCGATAACCACCTGTTTGGTGAAATCCATATTAATTATGTTGGTCTTCCGAGCGCATGCAGAAGCGCTGAATGATAAGGCCTGTTGCGGAGCAGGTCTGTACCAGCTTCGAGGTTTTGCAAAAGAGTCTTAGCCATGGGTACAAATTATGAGGGCCTAATTATTTCTTTAGTGGTACTAATAACTGCGATTAATAATGGAAACTACCTAGGCTCTAGATATACTCCAGTGATGAAAATATTTAACAAATCAAAATCCCTATTCTTACTGTCCCTATTGATTCTGGCTTCTTGCGATAGGTCTGGTTTACCCGTTAACCATTCAGATGCAGATCTGGCTGAGATAGAAGCGCACCGGGCAGAGGTGCTAATTAATCCAGAATGGCTGGCGGCGAATCTATCCAACCCCGGCGTACATATATTAGAAATGGGTCGGACGGCATACGAGTATTCATTCGGGCATATTCCCGGCGCCAAGTTTATGGATTGGCGCACGGATATTTCTGATCAGTCGCAGCCGGAAAAATTCAATATCCTGCCAAGGCAGGAGTTCGAAAGCTTAATGCGTGAGTTAGGCATAACCACTGATTCAACGATTGTGCTTTATGACACTCTGAGCAGCAGACTTTCGGCTCGAATGTTCTGGACGCTCAAGTACTACATGCATGAATCCGTCAAAGTATTAGACGGCGGAATGGAGGCATGGAAGGCCAACTATCCACTGACAGATGCGACCACCTATATCGCAAAAACTAATTACGCTGTCGAGACGGTGCGCGGCACTATATTGGTGGATATGGATTACCTGTTGCGCAATCTTTCGGATTCAAATCTTGATTTAGTCGACGGTCGACCCTTCGACCAATATACCGGTGAGAGCGACGGCACGGTCTTCAATACGGGCTCTGCGCATGATCGTCTTGGCCACATCTACGGAGCTCAAAGCGTGCCTTGGGCATCAAATTTGCTTGAGGACGGCAGCTTCCGATCCACTGAGGAACTGTTTGCGCTATATGAAGCCCATGAAATCGAAAAGGGCGGCATTGTTGTCACCTATTGCAACGAGGGTCTGCACGCCGCTATGCCCTGGTTCGTTTTGTCTGAGCTTCTTGGTTACGAAGATGTGCGCCTCTACGAAAGCTCTATGGCCGAATGGGGCAATCTATCCGATACGCCAATGATCACTGGTGAGCACTGCATGTAATAGGGCAGCAACTGTTGGCCTATCACCCGCAAAAATTCTGTGAAAGACTGCAATCAATGCGGCAAATGCTGCATCAAATACAGTAATGGCGGACTCTCAGCTTCTAAGAGTGATATTGAGTTGTGGGATCTATTTCGACCCAAGATTAGCGCCTACGTGCGAGATGGGAAAATCTGGATGGACCCCAAAAGTGGCGAGCAGATAGAGCTATGTCCCTGGCTGAGAAAAGAACCAAACCAAGATCTTTACACCTGCGATATTTATTACGACCGACCGGAGGACTGCCGGTCGTATCCCACATCTATCTCAGAGATGATTGGGGACGACTGCGAAATGTTGGAACCGCAAGATATCGTCAACGCCAAGCAGGCTCAGAAAGATCTGGACAAACTTATGGCGGATAGTCGCCCGGCCCTAGAGGCATAGGTCGGGTTAGGTTCTTATATTTGATACCCGTTTCACTAAGAACGCTGAGAGCACTAGACCTGCTAGCGCGACGGCTGCCAAGGCTAAGAAGTAATGTTGAAATCCAACAAAGCCGGGATTCGCATCCAAAATTCTGCCGGTTATGGGGGCAAAAAAGATATCTGGCGTAAAGCCCAATAGAGAGATGATGCCAACGGCTGTGCCGGTGCTGTGGAGCTTTACTTTGCTCTCCTCCAGTAGGGCAAAGTAAACACCACGAAGCGCGTAAACCGCTACAAAAGTGATGATTAGATTGGCCATTACAAACCAGGCCATTTCTGATGAAAGATTTGTTGATGGGTCGAATACCGCCAGTAAAACAAAGGCTGCCATAAGCACTGTAAAAAGAATTCTTATTACTGAGCTAGCACTGAATCGATCTACTATTAATCCGGCGGCGATGGCGGCAATAGGGCGGCTATAGCTGGCTAAGGTAGTAAATTCAGCGGATTCCAATTGCGACATGCCCAGCACATCAACCGCATAAATTCCGTAGTTGTCCAATGCCTTGTAACCACAGTATGCGGCGATAACGATACCGCCCTGTATCCATACATTGGTGTTTTTAAGCGTCTCGATTATATGGGTTCGTTTTATTCCCGCTTCTAATTCGGGTTTGTCAGTGTTGGCGGGCAAAGTAAACCAAATTACCAGTGCCGCTATTGCTGTAACCAACGTATAGAAAAGAATGATATTTCCCAGGCCCGCGCCGCTGCCCGCACCTACAGAGATACTCAGTATCAAAACGGCACCACTGGCGAATAGGCTGGCAACAAAACCTCGACCGCCATCCAGCAGGCCAAAGGCTAAACCCTGCGTATCTGCAGCCCCCCACTGGCGGGTTACTTTAATCATTGCTCCCCAGAACAATAAAATGCTGGTGACTCCCCAGTATGCAAATAGCAGCTTCAATCCCGAGGCCTGAGGTATGGAATAGAGATAGAGACCTCCAAGTGCCGTTGCCAGCAATGAAAAGGTCATCAGTTTTCGTGGGGCAAATCGATCCGCAATGATGCCACCAGGGAAATAGGACAGCATGGCAACCACACCATAAGCAGCGAAGATATCGCCCAATTGCGTATTGCTTATAGAGAAAACTTCGAGAAAAGTGGGGCGGAAGAAACGGGTGATATGAAATGGCAGAGAAAAAATCATCTCGCCCGCAAAAATAATACTCGCAAGAATCACGAACCTCTTTGTCGCGGTCTTTGTCGCGGTTCTGGTCGCAGTCTCTGATCCGGGAATATCGTTAATGGCCAATGCCCCTATGTAAAATCTTCTTATAGGCATTAAGATATGTCGATCGGCAAGGAATGTGAAGGGGCGACGCGCTAATCCATCAAGAGAGTGATATTCTGCGCGCCGCAAATCAGTCTAGTTATCAGTTTTTTTGGAGAGTAAATGTCGGTTATTCATAAGATTTTAGGTGCGCTTATTTTGTTTTTCAATTGGGTCTTTACGCCCCGTACAATAAAGCGAGATGCCGATGCACAGGCCGCTATTGACGAGAAAATCGCCGGTACGATCCTTTATCAATATAAAGCCTGTCCTTTCTGTGTAAAGGTTCGACGATCTATGAAACGCAATGGATTGAAACTCGAAACCCGCGACGCCAAACGCAGCGAAGCAGCGCGCGATGAGTTAATTGCTGGTGGTGGCAAATTGAAAGTACCCTGTCTTCGAGCGGAAGAAGCCAACGAAGTACGCTGGATTTATGATTCATCCGAGATTATCGAATACCTGCAAAAGCGAATCACGGCCTAATAGCAAAATGGCAAATGTCGCGATCAAAGACGAACCACCGTCTAAACCTCCAGAGCACGCATTTGCGAAGCTAACGCCTGACTATGTATTGCAGGCGGTTGAGGCTCAGGGGTTCGAAACTGATGGTCGCATGCTGGCCCTAAACAGCTACGAGAATCGTGTTTATCAGGTGGGCTTAGAAGATGCCGAGCCGGTAATCGTGAAATTCTATCGGCCAGATCGTTGGTCTGCTGACCAGATTCAGGAAGAGCATGACTTTACCTTCGAGCTAGAAGAGCACGAACTCTCAGCGGTCACTCCTTGGCTAAATTCACACAAAAAGAGCCTGCTGAAGTACGAGGATTTTATGCTCACCGTATTTCCTCGAAGGGGCGGGCGCGCGCCGGAATTGGATAATCTCGACAATCTATACACCCTTGGTCAGTGCATGGGCCGCATGCACCTCATTGGTCAATCAAAACCTTTTAAATACCGAACCAGCCTAGATATTGAGACTTATGGTCAACAGAGCATGGATTATGTTCTCGAGCACATGATTCCGGATTACCTGCGGGAAGCCTATGAAAGCCTCTGTAATGATCTGCTGTTGGTAATTCGTGAACGTTTTGCCGCTTGCGATTCGGTGAAATGGATACGCACGCACACAGATTGCCATATAGGTAATATCTTATGGCGGGACGATGCACCGCATTTTGTAGATTTTGACGATGCGCGCATGGCGCCAGCGATTCAAGATCTATGGATGTTGTTATCCGGTGACCGATTTCAACAAACTGCGCAAATGTCCGAGATAATTGAGGGCTATGAGGTATTTCAGCCATTCAATACACAAGAGCTTAAGTTGATCGAACCTTTGCGAACTCTTCGCATGATGCATTACTGCGCTTGGCTGTCCCGCCGCTGGGACGACCCCGCATTTCCCCTACATTTCTCCTGGTTCAACACCGAACGTTATTGGGGCGAACATATATTGGAATTGCGAGAACAGTTCGCTATATTACAAGAGCCAACGTTACAATTAGCGCCCTAATAATTTCTTGGAAAAACTCTTAAAAACATATGGTTATGAATAGAAATCAAATGCTATTTGCGCAACTACTGGTGAGCGGAAATCTGGTTTTTTCCCATGTAATGGCAGAACCCCTTGAGGGCGTGCAACAGATTGATCCAGAGTCTTTGCGCCCACTATTAAATAGCCAGCGAATAGAAAGAATATTTGGCAACTACCAGATTGAAGTTCTAAAGAACGGAGAGCAACTGCGGGTCTCTGATTTACACACCCTAGCTGATGGGGTTCGCACCACCCGCACTTTAGCGCTGGTGACGTACGACGAAAAAATTGATCAAGAACTGACGGACGAGCACCGTATGATTGTGCGCGGTCGATCCATAGGCGAAGTCTTCTTGGAACATGCCTGGGTAGTTGAAAAAGAGAACCGGTACTTTGGTGAAATTGAAGTAAATCAGGACTACGCCGCTACCTATTCCAAAATGGGCGATATTCCGGCCACCAATCTCGCGGTACATATCTACGAACTATTTGTCCGCAAAGGCGATCTGCGGGTTCACTACGCTAATATAGCTGAAGTGCATCATCCGGACTATTTGGATGCGGCAGAGCTACACGCAATTTACGCTGAATTTTTCGAAGAAAATCTGGAATTAGATGCAGATATTTCAAATACATTAGAATTACTAAAAACCGAGATGACAAATATCTGATCGGAAGCTGGGGGGCTAAATGAATAAATCAAAATACGGATTACTTGTGCTGCTGCTTAGTACATCAGCCTTTGCACATCACAGTACGCTAGGGACTTTTGATTCTGACCAAACTATAGCCATTCAAGGCACCATCACTGATTTTCGTTGGAGTAATCCTCACGTAAGACTTGAAGTCGCCGTTCTGGACGACCAAGGCAATAGCTAGGCATGGGAGATCGAGCTATCTGCCCTCAGCATGCTGCGAACCCGTGGCCTTGATCAGGAAATATTACATATCGGTGACGCTATTCAAATTGCTGGGAATCCCGCTCGCGGCGGTTTGCCAGCTCTGGCAGGTAATAACCTTTTATTGATGGATGGTACCGAGGTATTGGTAGATAGTGGATCGACGCCTTACTTTACCGATCCAGATAGCGGCCGGGTTCTTGAGGCTGTATTTGATAATGAACTTGCCCAATCGGCACGAGAATCTGCGAATGGGATATTCCGAGTTTGGGCCACCGTATTAGATCGCTCGTTTCCTATGTATAGGGGCGGCTATCCGCTTACAGAGGCTGCAGCTGCAATCAAAGCCACTTGGGTTCCTGCGGAAGAGATTCAGCTGAGTTGCTGGGAAAAAGGTATGCCCTTTCTGATGATTACTCCGCACCCGATTGAGTTTGTTCAGCAAGGTGAAGATATCCTGATGCGTTTTGAAGAAGATGATGCGGAACGTCTAATTCATATGGGGCAAGTGGACCAAACGCCAGCCGACTCTCAAGGGTTACTTGGCTACTCCTCGGGCAAATGGGAAGGCAACGATCTAGTAGTTGAGACTTCCAGAATCGACGCGCCTGCTCTCGATGATCTGGGCACTCCCATGCATAGTAGTATTCGATTGGTTGAACGTTTTAGCCTGTCTGATGATCAAGAGCGTCTGGATTACGATATAACTATTGTTGACCCGGTAACCTTTACCCAACCGCTTGAGCTTTCTCGCTATTGGATCTGGCGGCCCGAATTAAAAGTGAACGAATGGAATTGCGTGGGCTAAGGCATTTAGCCGCCTTTGGATAAACGCTAGTCTTCTCCTTAACCTTCCTCAGCTTCCCGAATCCGTTCCAGCCGTTCTTCCTCTTCGGCCATTGCAGCCATAATTTCGTGCAATACACCGTCAACGTCAGCGGCTTCTGTGGGATCTTCAAACAATCCGGTGAGCTCGGTTTCTGGCGTTAGCTCGCCTTCTTCATAGAGCGCCCAAATCTCTTTGCCATATTGGCTGTTTAGTAATTCTGGCGCGTATTGCCCATAGTAGTTCTTCATGTTATTAACATCGCGCAGCAACATGCTTTCCGCGTTGTTATTAGCCGCTGCGTTGACCGCCTGTGGCATATCAATGATTACCGGACCATATTCGTCGACAAGTACATTAAACTCCGACAGATCGCCATGTACGATGCCAGCACAGAGCATACGAGACACATATTGCATAACCAAGTCATGGTCTTCGATGGCCTGTTCAGTAGACATAGCCACGTCGCTTAATCGCGGTGCTACATTGCCGTTCTCGTCGGTAATAAGTTCCATTAAGAGCACGCCTTCAAGGCAGCCAAAGGTTTCCGGAACTCTTACGCCGGCGCGACCGACCTGCACCAGGGCATCTACTTCAGCGCTCTGCCAGCTTTCTTCTTGCTGCTTACGTCCGAACTTTGAACCCTTTTCCATAGCGCGTGCGCGGCGGCTATTGCGGACCTTGCGGCCTTCTTGGTAAGTGACAGCCTGTTTAAAGCTTCGTTTAGCGGCTTCCTTATATATTTTGGCCGCGCGAATCTCTTTTCCGCAGCGCACCACATAGACATCCGCCTCTTTACCGCTCATCAAACGAGAGATAACTTCGTCGACAAGACCGTCGTCGTAAAGTGGCTGAAGGCGCTTAGGGATTTTCATGATGTCGTTTTACCCTATTTAGACGCAGGATGGGATAGGCTGACCCAATCTTTTAGGACTTTTTTAATTGAGGGGTGCTTTGAAGCAACAAAAGGAACAAGAAGAGAAGGAGCAAAAGGAGCAGGAAAAATTCATTAATTCAGTGCGGCAATGGGTAGATTCAGTCGTTGTGGGTCTAAATCTATGCCCCTTTGCCAAAGCCGAATTGCTAAAAAATAGAGTGCGCTTTTCTGTTACGGAAGCGGCAACCGAAGAGAGCCTACTAAGGCAACTAGCGTCGGAATTTGAGATTCTGGACAAAGATGATTCGATTGAAACCACTCTGCTAATCCACCCCGGCGTGCTTACGGATTTTTACGACTACAACCAATTCCTAGAAAGGGCAGAAAACCTGTTAGCTGATTTGGAACTGGAGGGCATCTATCAAATCGCCAGCTTCCATCCGCAATATCAGTTTGGCGGCACCAATCCAGAGGATGCGGAAAACTATACCAATAGGTCTCCCTATCCCATATTGCATATATTACGAGAAAGCAGCCTAGAACGGGTTTTGGAAAATTATCCAAATCCGGAACTAATTCCTGAACGCAATATCGAACTGCTGGTAGGCTTAAGATCGAATAAGATGAACGCAATGCTTCAAGCCTGTACAAATTTGAAAATCGATTAGTAATTAGATTTCGCGGCAGATTTGCACACATCATTAAAAGTAGAAACAAAGTGAGGGGCCAATGATAAAAAAGGCCTTTCCTAAAGCCATGAAACATGGCGATATCGAAGAAGTATTTTCCGACGTCTTTTTTGTGACAGGAAGCTGCAGTAGTCGACGCCCACTACCGATGAAATTCAGTCGCAATATGACGGTAGTTAGAGACGGCAATGAGCTAACCCTTATCAATACAGTTCGATTAAACGAAGCCGGGCTGAAACAGCTGGAAGCTTTGGGGCAGGTCAAACATGTTATTCGTCTAGCGGGTTTTCATGGCGTGGACGATCCATTCTATAAAGACCGCTACGGCGCAAAGGTTTGGTCCGTTGATGCGGTCTACAACTTCACTTTCGATGCCGAGCCTAAGCCTGCAGAACTGGAGCGAAACGGATCAGTACTTCAGCTTCATTGCCAAGAAGATGATGACAAAAGGCGGTTTTATCAAAGCGCACAATGTGGGTCCTGCCTGGCTCAAGTTTGCCAAACCAGATAAGACCGAAATGAAGAGCCTGTTAAATCTGGAGTTTCAAAATCTGTTGCCGGCTCATGGTAAACCCGTGGTTGGTAGTGCCCAAGATAGATATAGAGACGTGCTGCTGAATTTGTAAATTTTGAACGTAAATTCCAGATATAAAAAATCCGGCAACTGGATGAATGGCGAATTTCACTTTAACGCTGCTGTTACGAGGTAATTGCGTCAGTTCCCAGATTTTATGCTGCGCCTGAGCCAAAGTGAGAGAAGAGCACATTAGACAGAGTTCGGTTCATCGCTTTTGCGATCAACTGGGTCAGCAGGAACCCGGTTGAGGCAATTACAGCGCCGGCTATCATTATGGCAGCACTACCGAGTGCAAATCCTTCAAAGCCAACAGCTAAACCGGTTAATACGTTTATAAGCGAGATAACTACTGGCATATCGGATCTACCGATGGGCTTAGTTATCATTACACCCAAGACCAAAGCCAAAATAAAGAAGCCCAGCAGAATCTCGATCGGGAAGTTGGCGGCGAAGATTATTGTAGTGCCTGGAATCATCTCTGTTTGATAAACCAACAGGCCACCGAGGTTCAATGTAGCCAGAAAAGCGAGGACGCTCAAAGGGCGCTGTCCCCGAAAGCTAATTACATCCGTCATCCAACCTTGTAGCTTGGCAAAGGCGATTAAAGAACCAGAGAAAGCTAGGGTACCAATAAGACCACCCAGAACCATCAGAATCATTGCCGCAAAAGACACCGTATGTTCGTAGGTTACGGGCATGAAAGGTAGGGACGATTGATGAGCGTGGGCTGTTGCCAACTCAATCAACTCGACGACGGCAATAGCCGCTGCGGTACCGCCCGATACGAGAGCTAAGATTAGCGCGAAGACTACCCAAACTAGGAGCTTTGATTTGGTCGGAATCAGCTCCGAAGACTCCTGTCTGCTGCGTTCTATGGAGTTTGGTTGTTTCATGAATTGATTCATCGAAGACTAGGAAAGGACACTCTAGCACGCAGCTAGCTCAGCTTTAAAAATACCCAAAGCACAAAAAAGCCGGCTTGCGCCGGCTTTTATTGTTTGGCTTCTCAGGAGGCTGTTTAGTCCAGTCCTTTAACCAAGCTGTTGATGCTGTCCTTGGCGTCGCCGAAGAGCATACGCGAGTTGTCTTTGTAGAACAGAGGGTTCTGAACGCCTGCGTAGCCAGTGGCCATAGAGCGTTTGAGAATAATGGTGGTTTCACCATTCCAGGGCTCAAGTACTGGCATACCGGCGATGGGGCTGTCGGGTACGTCGAGGGCGGCTGGATTTACGATGTCGTTGGCACCAATAACGATAGAGACGTCCACGTTAGGGAAGTCGTCGTTGATTTCGTCCATTTCAAACACGATGTCGTAAGGCACTTTGGCTTCGGCGAGAAGGACGTTCATGTGGCCTGGCATACGCCCTGCGACAGGGTGGATACCAAATCGGACGTTTATTCCTTCCGCACGAAGCTTGCCGACCAGCTCACGCACTGAGTGCTGAGCCTGAGCAACAGCCATACCGTAGCCTGGGATGATCATCACTTCTTTAGCATCTTTGAGCAGGTTGACAACTTCGTTGCTCTCTATTGGAGTAACGTCGCCTTCGATTTCTGCGGACGCTCCACCGGCGGTCGCTTTTGGAGTACCAAAGCC
The DNA here is from genome assembly GCA_913063225.1 of uncultured Cellvibrionales bacterium. GTDB lineage: Bacteria > Pseudomonadota > Gammaproteobacteria > Pseudomonadales > GM7GCV1 > JABJGI01. Next base: position 46,245 of record CAJXYP010000017.1, on the reverse strand, counting down.
GCCTGCTATTACTGCAAAGAATTTTCGGTTCATGGCGCGACACATTATGTAGCTGAGGATTGCCCCCGAGCTACCTACAAGCGCGCCAACAACGATAAGAAGGTCATTGCCGAGCATAAAGCCGGTCGCTGCTGCTGCCCAACCGGAATAGCTGTTTAGCATGGAGACAACAACAGGCATATCCGCACCGCCGATGGCCATAACCATGTGAATACCAAAGACAAGCGCAATCGCGGTCATAATCAGCAGTGGAGTCATTCCTTCGCCGCCAGCCGACTGGGTCACAAAAAGGTAGCCGACAACAATAGCGCCAATGCCCAATGACAGGTTTAGCCAATGACGCGCTGGAAGCATAAGAGGCTTGCCACCGATCTTTGCGCTGAGCTTCAGATAAGCGATTACTGATCCAGAGAAAGTTAGGCCGCCAATCAGGATGCCGAGATAGATCTCGATACTATGAATGGTTTTCTCTACGCCCTCGAGGGGATGGCTATGATCCAGAAAGGTCGCATAACCAACTAGAACAGCCGCCAAACCAACCATGCTGTGCAGAATCGCAACCAGTTCTGGCATCTGCGTCATTTGCACTTTGGCCGCTAGAATCAAGCCGACGACTGCACCTGCGATCATGGCAATCGCCAAGATCCAGAAGTTACCAGTTACGACGCCAAAAACCGTTGCGACTAGAGCCAGCAGCATGCCAGCCATACCGTAGTAGTTTCCGCGCTTAGAGCTTTCTTGTGAGCTAAGGCCGCCCAGTGCGAGGATAAATAGGATTGAAGAGCCAATATAAGCGGCTGTAATTACACCTTGAGATAACATTATTTTTTCTCTCTCTTACTTCTGGAACATCGCAAGCATGCGACGCGTCACGGCGAAGCCGCCGACGATATTGGCCATGGTGATAAACACCGCGAAGGCAGATATATACATGAGTAAACTATCCGATGAGGAAATTTGAAACAGAGCACCAATGATGATGATGGAGCTAATCGCGTTAGTCACACTCATGAGAGGTGTGTGCAAGGACGCAGAGACGTTCCATACAACCATGTAGCCGATGAAGCAGGACAGTACAAACACAGTAAAGTGCGCCATAAAATCGGCGGGCGCCACGGCGCCCATGCCTAATAGAGCAGCACTCGCAACGACTGCTGCGATTATTGATCCAGTAGCGCTACTTTTCTCTTCTTCTTTTGGCTCCGGAGTAGCTACTGCTTCTGCTTTTGGTGCAGCAGTAAGCTTCGGCGCTGGCGGTGGCCAAGTAATCTTGCCGTCTTTAACTACAGTCGCGCCGCGAACTACTTCATCGTCAAAATCGATAATGAGATTGCCGTCTTTCTCTGGGCACATATCGCTCATCAGATGACGCAAGTTAGTTGCGTAAAGCTGACTGGCTTGTGTAGGTAAACGGCTTGGAAGATCGGTATAGCCGATCAGGGTCACGCCATGTTTAGTAACAATCTCGTTTGCTTCTGTCAGCTTACAGTTGCCGCCCATTTCTGCCGCAAGATCAACGATCACGCTGCCTTCCTTCATGGACTTAACCATTTCTTCGGTCCAGAGCTCAGGTGCAGGTCTGCCCGGGATCAGCGCTGTGGTAATAACGATATCCACTTCTTTAGCTTGTTCTGCGAACATCGCCATTTCTGCAGCGATAAATTCGTCGCTCATGGTTTTAGCGTAACCGCCTTCACCAGAACCCTCGGTGTCATCAAATTCCAAAACCAGGAATTCACCACCTAGGCTTTCAACCTGATCTTTTGCTTCCATACGAGTATCGAATGCGCGAACAATTGCGCCCATCGATGCAGCTGTGCCGATGGCTGAAAGACCGGCAACGCCAGCGCCAATTACAAGAATTTTCGCAGGTGGGATTTTGCCGGCAGCTGTGATTTGACCGGTAAAGAAACGACCAAATTGCTGAGCCGCTTCAATGATTGCGCGGTAGCCGGCGATATTTGCCATGGACGATAAACAATCCATTTTTTGCGCACGTGAAATACGAGGAATACCCTCAACCGCAAGTGCGTTAATATTTTTCGCGGCGAGTTTTTCTAGAAGGTCTGGATTTTGTGCTGGAGCCATAAAGCTCACCAGTGTTTGTCCTTCTTTTAGAAGATCTGCTTCGTCAATACCAAGCAGCGGGTGTTGTTGAGGAGCGCGCACTTTCAGAATGATGTCACTCTCTGCCCAGAGTTGCTTGGTATCGGCAACAACGGTTGCACCGGCTTCGGTATAGGCTTCGTCGGTGTATTTCGCTGCGATACCTGCGCCAGCCTCAACCAATATTTCAAAGCCCAGCTTTTGTAGCTGGCCGATGGCTTCCGGCGTGGTTGCAACGCGGCATTCGTTTTTTCGAACCTCTTTGGGTACGCCAATAGTAAGTGGCATTTTTTGGCCTCGTGTTGGGTTACTTTTAATGATGCAAAACTTTTGAAAGGGGATTCTACGGGATTGCATCAATCCGCGCATTTTAACTGAGACTAGCTGCAAGCGCCATTAATATCGATTATGAGTGCTATATTGAAATATTATCGATATAAATTAAGTCATCAATTCCATTAGGCAGTTATTCAGATATCGCACGCCTTTGTCATTCGGCCAAAATCGTTCTGTATCGCGGTCTAAATAGCCCAACTTACACAATCTATCGATAGTTTTTTCGATCACATCCCGGCCTAGATTCGTGCGCGATTCAAAGATATCAAAGCTACTGCCATCTATAAGTCGCAAAGCATTCATCAGGAACTCAAAAGACTGATCTTCAACTTCGACCGGGCTTTCACCCACGCGATAAGTTTCTCGGGTATTCAGATAGTGATTCGGTGCCCTGGTTTTTGAGAAACGCTTGATTCCGGAAGGCTCAGTAAGTTTTCCATGGGCGCCGGCACCGATGCCTAAATAGTCACCGAACTGCCAGTAATTCATATTATGGCGCGACCGCTTGTCATCGCGGCAATAGGCGGACGTTTCATAACGCTTGTATCCCGCTGCATCCAAAAGCGCATGACCTTCGTCATTAATGCTCGCCAATATAGATTCGGTCGGCAACTTGGGTGGCCGCTTAAAATATTCGGTATTAGGTTCAATGGTGAGTTCGTACCAGGAAATATGCTCCGGTCCCAGATCGATAGCCTGCTGTAAATCCGCTAAGGCCTGATCACTAGATTGGTTCGGCAAGCCATGCATTAAATCCAAATTGATATTATCAAAGCCAGCATTTCGCGCAATGGCGAAGGCATTTAGAGCTTGTTCAGAAGAATGAATACGACCAAGTTTTTGCAACTTCTCGGTTTCAAAACTCTGTACGCCGATAGAAAGACGGTTTACTCCAAGCTCGCGATAGCCCGCAAACTTTGCCGCCTCAAATGTTCCGGGATTGGCTTCCAACGTGATTTCACAATCATCACTAAATCCAACCGTTTTATCCAAAAGCGTAATCAGGTTTCCAATGGCCGTATCGCTAAAAAGACTGGGGGTGCCTCCACCAAAAAATACCGAATCTAAAGTACGTTCTTGGACTAGAGGAAGGTCATCTTGTAGGTCAGACGCCAAAGCGTATAAATAATCCAGTTCAGGTAATTCTTCCTCGCCAATGCCATGGGAATTGAAATCACAGTAGGGGCATTTTTGAACGCACCAAGGGATATGGATATAGGCGGAGAGTGGCGGTAATGCTGGCCCTATCGAATATTTATTTGGTGTTTTTGTCATGGGCGCATTGTCGCAGGTTTGTCTAGAACGACACCAATTTATTTTACTCGCTAAAACAGTGATTTACGGTATGAAACTCGGTTTTCAGATAAATGGGGGGTTGATCAATAAAAAAACCGGTGGCAGAGTAGAGAAAGTTTTCACCATTTCAAGGATTAGAAATGAGCAACTGTAATGAGCAACGTCGATTTAGATTTCCCTTATTTATCTTACTGGTTTCCGGATTTGTCCTGCTCGGGGTTTCAGCCCCGAGTATTGCTTACCCCGGCTCCGTAATCGTGCAAGGTTACGTCACAAATAATGAAGGTTGGCAGGATTGTGAAGCCTTATCTCCAGTGGGAATATGTTTCCCTCTGTGAATGTTTTGAACGCGCAAGGTGGGACCAATAAGGTAATTGGTTGGACCACCTACGAATTCATGTCGAACATTCAAGAAGACGCCGAGTGGGTTGGTTCTTCAGAAGCTGGTCCACGTAAGTGCAGAGAAAGGCCTGCCATGAGTCTTCTGGATAAAGTCCGGTCAGCTTGCCGGCATATCGGGTCATGGCGTTGGCCTGAGTGTGAACCACACCATCAATTTCCATTGTCGGAACCGCATTTAGCGGAAAACTCGGTTGCAACTCGCGGAATTGATCAAAGGGCAGACGAACGTCCTCGAATTCAATGCCACCAATAGCCAGGGCCATGCGGATGGGTTCGCCGCGGCCGCCGTTAAAGCCAAAATAAGTAAGTTTGATATTGCTCATGTAATTTACTCGAACCAACAATAGGGTCGGCAATTATAGACCGCTATTAATCTAATAAGTGGGGTCAGATCGCATAAACGGGGCGCAATTATTTACCCCGAACAAAAATAAATACTCCCCCGGTTCTCTTCATATAAAAACCCCGTATATTAAGTCCATCACATTTGAAGATCTGGTGGGATATTCCTGATCTACAAAACATCTTCATTTAAGGAACTAAGAAATGCCCAAGGCAAGTGAAATAAAGAAGAACGTCGCGATCGAATATAACGGCGCAACTTACATAGTCAGAGATATTGGTCGTTCCGTTCCGCAGGGCCGTGCTGGCGGCAGCATTTATCGTATGCGTATGTACGATGTGGTAACGGGTAACAAAATTGATGAGACCTTCAAAGATTCGGATATGTTGGACCTTGCCGACCTTATCCGCAGAGCCGTCATGTTTTCTTATATCGACGGCAACGAATACGTCTTTATGGATACTGAGGACTACACGCCATATAACCTCAGTAAAGACGCTATTGCTGACGAAACTCTATTCTTCAATGAAACCACTGAGGGCATGCAGGTGCTTGTGGTTAACGACTCGCCGGTAGCGCTGGATTTACCGAGCAATGTGGATCTTCAGGTGATGGAAACGGACCCCTCTATCAAGGGCGGTTCTGCAACTTCTAGAACCAAACCAGCTTTGTTATCCACTGGTTTGACCGTGCAAGTGCCAGAGCATATTTCAACCGGCGATATGGTTAAGGTAAATGTGGAAGAGCGTAAATTTATGAGCCGTGCATAGGCCCAAAAAAAAGCGCTATTCCTTTTCAGGGATAGCGCTTCTTCTTTTCAGAAATAGGGCGTCTATTGCCCTACCAAAATCACTCCACTAGGAAATCCAACGCTTCCTGATTGCCTATGGTGAGCAGGAATCCCAGCTCATCTGCCATGTACCAAGCATTAGTCCATTTATCACCATCGAAGTCTGCGAAGCCAAGTTCCCAATCGTGTAGATGATTTCCCGAAGCGGGAATGCCGTACAAAGGCCCGCTGTTTATAGCCGTAAGCCTAAACTGGAACATTGCCTGACTCCCTTCGGATATTACGTTGCCAATCATGTCTTCACGTTCACTCATTGAGGCACCGTGACTGCCTTCTACACCGAGCTCAGCACCGCGGTCAACGATATTGTCGATACCGCCTCGTACAAGGTTTGAATAAGGCCTGCCGGTGAAGTTGTAGTCAGCGGGTTTGTTCTTTGACTTGTATGCTAACAATAGTCTGCTGTGACGATATTCGGGCGTATCGATTGGGTTCGCTGTATGTTCCGCAAATGCTTCATCAAAGGAACGGACGTCGTCATAAACAGGTGCAAGGTTAATCTTGCCATCTTGACGAGCAGGGAGACGAGCGCCCAATTGGCGAAGCAAGGCGGCTTCGTCAGACATATACCAGCTCTCTACAATTCTTCCATTCTCCAGTTTGAAAATGGCGCCGGATTCGATATCAAATGTTTTACCCGTAGCCGGTATGCCATAAAGGTTACCCGTGTGGGTTCCCTGAACACGGATGGTCGCTGCGACCATGTCACCTTCACCCATAATGCGGGTAATGGTATTTGTGCGACTTGTGATCGCTTCATGAGGCGGCAGCATCACAGCCGAAATCGTCGGATCTTTGGCGTTATAGACAAGATTTTCGAATTCGTTTCTAAGCTGCCGGTCATCTTCTGCAAATACTTGTGAAGCTACTGCGGGAAATCTTGCTGGATTACCCATAACTTCGATCAACTGCGCTACCACGGCTTTATTGGCTTGTACTTCCTCGGTGGTCGCATTCGCTGAAAGCGAATAACCTAGACACAATCCTATAAATGCTGCGGTACCCAGCACCGGTTTTAAAATTCTGCTTACTTTAAACATTGTTATTCATCCCTTTATCTATTTGGTTAATTTCTATTTTTGGAAAGCCATCTCGGCATCAACGCGGCATCATTTGGTGGCCTATTATAGATGTGAATCTTTCCAAGACGTATTAGGCTTTAGAGGTTCTGGATAGTACCCAGCGTTTCTTACCGCGTTAATCGCAGTAAATTCGTCGCGATCTGAAGTGTCGCCGCTAACGCCTACGGAGCCAATAACATAGCCTTCGGCATTGCGTATCAATGCGCCACCGGGTACGGGCACCCATTGGCCGTCTGAGAGTCCGTTGAGCGATGCCGCGAATACGGGCCTGTCCTCAAGTCGTTGTCCCATTAGTCGCGTAGACACACTCATACCTAAGGCACCCTAGACTTTGGCATTGACTACTTCAATACGAAAAATACCGAAACCGTCTTCTCGTTTTACCGCAACCATATGTCCGCCACTGTCCAGGACTACTGCGGTAAGCGGCAGCATGCTTTCTTCTCGGCCAATGCTTAGGGCCGAATCAACAATGGCGCTAGCCTGTTCCAAGGGAAGCGAAACCATAATGGGCGTGACCGCCTGACCATTAGTAATTACCTCAGGCAATGCACCTGATTGCGCAAAAGCGAAGGGAGTAACTAGCCAAAGCGCTACTAGGGCGCTGCTAAAAATTTTAGCGATATGGCTCAATTTAATGTTCTCCAATTTAGCGACGGGACCAACTTGATGAACCGTTGTCATAGTAATAAGTGTAGTAATTTTCGCCTTCCAAACTGTTGGCAAAGTGAACCTTACCTTCATTGTCATTTGACGCGTGTTGACCGATAAGTTGAAGCGGCACTCCAACAGAGATCGAATCTTCGTCGTATCCGAATTCGCGGTTTCGGTCTGCCGGTGCGAGGAAAAGATTCCAAACTTGGCCCTGCTCATCTTCAGCAACAATAAAGGCGTGTGGCATTCGGAAGGTTACCGAGGTCACAGTTGCGGTGAAGTTGTAATCGACGGTATAGCCTCTCCAACCGTGGTGCGCGAAGGCAGCGCTGCTTAGGCTAAGCAGAGCGCCGATAGTCATAATCTTGATCGACGTTTTCATGTATCACTCCTAATATGTTGATTTACTTGTTGGTGCATCTTTCCGGCGCACATAAGGCCAAACATTTTGAAGTCACCGAAGAGCGACCAGTAAGGGTATTTGAAAGTTACCGGACGGTTTTTGTCTACAAAAAATGTGAGGTCCGAGCCAAACCATAGCCAGAAACCAGCAGCAATAGAAGCAACCAAAGGCTATTCAAGGCAGCAAAGATAGCTATGGGAATCATTAGGCCGATGCCACAGAAATGCAGATTTCTAGTTAGCACTTTAGAATGCTCCCTCACGTAAAAGGGCCAGAATTCTTCAAAACTTTGATAACGAGGTTGATCCATGGGTTTTTTATACACCCATTATTAAGTCAGAGCCAAGTGGGTAAGCAATTCATTACATTGGCATTAGATAATTGCTCTAGAACCTTTGAAATTAATGGAAGATCGGAGAGAATAGCGCATCAACCTGATTAAACCATGTGAATTAGAATGGCCGAACGATCCACCCGCAATAAAGAACCGAGAGAGCTGACCGTCAGTGATCTTCAAGTACTTACTCCCAATATGCTTCGTATCAGTTTAACTGGAGCTGACCTGCAGGATTTTCCTGAAGGACAGGAGAGCGGCTATGTAAAGCTCATGTTAGAAGAGAACGGGGAAATAGCTCTGCGTACCTATACCATTCGCGAGTTCGATTTTGATGCCAAAGTATTACATCTCGATTTTATGTTGCATGCGGACGGCGGACCAGCTAGCGCCTGGGCAATGGACGCTGAGGTGGGCTCAAAGGTATCTGTAGTCGGACCGGGGGCAAAAAAGCTTGTCGATTTCGGAGCAGATTGGTTTCTTATAGCGGGTGATATGACTGCATTACCGGCAGTTAGTGTGAATATTGAGCAGCTACCAGAAAACGCCAGAGGCTATGTAGCGATTGAGGTGATTTCGGAAGAAGATATCCAAGAATTACCAGTACCCGAGGGTGTTGAAATTCACTGGGTTGTTAACCCCCATTCAGAGCGCAAGCGTTTTCCGCTGTTGGAGAAAGTAAAAGAGTTTGATTTTTTGGAAGGTAAACCTTCCATGTGGATTGCAGCAGAATTCCATACTTCGCGCGCTATCCGGCGATACTTAAAGTTGGAAAAGGGTGTTCAACGCGATGAAATATACGCCAGCAGCTATTGGCATCTCGGGTTAAGCGACGACCAACACAAAGTCGCTAAGCAATCAGATAAGGATTAAAGCAGGATTACAACAAGACTAAAGCCCCGCTTTAATCATCCTGTTCGGTAAGTCTGGATGCCAGCATGGACATGGCTTTGCCTCGGTGGCTTATTTGATTTTTATGCTTAGGGCTCAACTCGGCAGAGGCGCACTCCATTCCATCCGGCTGAAATAGCGGATCGTAACCAAAGCCGTTTTTTCCTCGGGGCGCTTCAAAAATCTTTCCGCGCCAAATGCCTTCGCAGAGAATCGGATCTGGTTTGTCATTTGGATATACCAGCGCAAGTACACAATGAAAGGCTGCTCCTCTGTCTATATGAGGAACTCCCTGCAAGCTCACTAACAACTTATCGTTATTTTCCTGGTCTGTGGCCTCTTCGCCAGCAAAGCGCGCGGAATAGATGCCCGGCGCTCCATCTAAATAATCTACTGAAAGTCCAGAGTCGTCAGCCAGAGCTGGCAATCCGGTTTGCTCCGAAACAAAACGTGCTTTAAGTATGGCGTTTTCGAGATAGGTGCTGCCGGTTTCTTCCGGCGTTTCAAGGCCGAAGCTGGACTGGGCCACAAAATCGGCAAGGTGACCCAATTTGCTTTGCAGTTCTTTAAGTTTGCCCTTATTTCCGGAGGCGAGAACTATTTCCATAATCTCTGATTCCTGGGACTTGTCAAAAGTAGATTGAGATACTGCGAATTAGTCGTGGTATAGCGTGCGAGTAAAATCTATCTGGTATGGAACGCTTATTCCCGCGTGGCTGACTTCGATTTTGAAATGCAGAGGATCCTGATCTTCAAAGGCAAAAGCCGCTAGATAATAAGTCGCATCGCCCTCATCGATCTCAATAAACCTAAAAGGGAACGATTGCATGAAAAGATTTTGTCTATGCCCGCTAACCCGGGCCGGAAGTCCCAAGCTGTCACCATCAGGCGAGGTTCTCACTAACGAAATATTCACGATGGCCTGATCTTCAGCACGGGTTAATCCGTATATTTCAGCGATCTCTGGCGTTATAAAGCTGCTGTTAAATACAGTGTAATAGACTTTATATTCACCAAAGTTTTTGAACATGTCTGTTTGCGCCTGTGCTTGGCCAAACAGTAAAAAGCCGAGTGCTAGTGCAAATATTTTTAATCTCATTCTGTCTGTGTAGTCTCTTTTGTAAGGTGATAGATGGCATTTTCTGCAAACAGGTTTGGCCAAAGCCCCTTGAACTGTTTGTTAAATAGTAGCTCAGCCTGAGTCGCCTGATTGATAAAACGATATCCTTTGCTTTGGCACAGGCTCTGAAAATCCGCCACAGTACAGAAGTGAATATTAGGCGTGTCGTACCATTGGTAAGGCAGTTTTTTGGTTACCGGCATTTTGCCGCGTAGGGCCAAATGTGCGCGCGTGCGCAGATTGCCAAAATTTGGAAAGGTCACAATACATTCGCGACCGACGCGCAGCATTTCGTCCAAAATTATGTCGGGATATTTCATCACCTGAATAGCTTGGGTCATGATCACCAGATCAAAGGAGTTATTCCTAAATTCGCTTAAATCACGCACTAGTTCTCTATCTATTACGTTTACGCCTTTCTCAATGCATTGGGTAATAGACGTATGGTCATTTTCGAGTCCGTAGCCAGTGACTGCACGATCGTCCATTAGGCTGCGCAGCAGCGCTCCGTCTCCGCAGGCGAGATCAAGTACGTGAGAACCCTGAGGTACCCAGTTTTTCAGGATGTCGAAATCAACTCGCATCTTCACTACCCGCATTAACTTGCTTGGCGAATATTTCCTTTGAAATATTGTCTAGATATAAACCCAAATCCTTGGTGTAGCGCGGAATATCCGATAGAAAACCATCGTGGCCTCTATCAGTTTCGATATTTAAATAGGACACGTCTTTATTGGCACCTATAAGCGCACTAACTATTTCCTCAGAACGGATTGGCGAAAATCTCCAGTCCGTTGAGAAGGAAGCAACAAAGTAGCGACAGGTCGCCTTGGAAAAAGCCTCAACCGGATCGTCGTTATATTCCCGTGCAAGATCAAAAACATCGAGCATGCGCGTAATTACCATATAGGTATTAGCGTCAAAATCTTCAGCAAACTGGTCGCCTTTGTATTTCAGGTAAGACTCGATCTCGAACTGAACAGGATTATCGTTACCCCGTTCAAAACTGCCGGCACTCAAATCTCTCCCGAAGCGTTCATCCAGCTGAGATTGCGATAAGTAGGTAACGTGCCCAATCATGCGGGCAAGGGCTAATCCGGTGGTCGGCGCTTTACCTTCTTCAAGGTAGCGGCCTTCACAGTAATCCGGGTCCGCCAGAATTGCCTGACGAGCCATCTCGTTAAAGGCAATGTTCTGAGGAGATAGATTCATTGCCGAGGCTATTACTAGGCAATGCTTCAGACGGTCCGGATACTCCAGAGACCAGCGCATTGCTTGCATACCGCCGAGGCTGCCACCTGCAATTGCAGCCCAAGTCTGGATGCCGAGGTGGTCTGAAAGCTGAACTTGGCTATCCACCCAGTCGCGAAAACGCAGAGGAGGGAAGTCTGGCCCCCAGATTTTTCCTGTATCTGGGTTAATTGAAGATGGCCCTGTAGTCCCGTGGCAACCGCCGATATTGTTTGGCACCACTACAAAGAATTTATTGGTATCTATAGCCTTACCCGGGCCGATACAGTTGTGCCACCAGCCAGGTTTTTCATTGGTGTCGTCTGTGTAATAGCCCGCAGCATGGTGGTTTCCGCTAAGGGCATGGCAAATTAAAATACCATTTGTCTTGTCAGAATTTAGTTCGCCGTATGTTTCGTAGACCAGGTGATATTCAGATAGAACCTGCCCACAGGCCAACGTCAGTGGATCTGTAATGTCCACTGATTTGGCTGTGACGATGCCGATTGAATTTTCGGCGTCTGGTCTGGAACTACTCTGCTGGTTCATTTTATTTTTATGCATACAACTCGCGATAGCGTGCAAGTCTACTGAGAATCTTGCGTTGGAACCATGGCCTTTTTGGATTGAAGGGTCAAAAACTCTGAGGGCAAGAATTGAGGGTCTTCTATAAGCAGGGTTTTGTGGCGGCTGGATTCGCCTTTATCGATGCTGACGGAGGACTTGGGCACCCTAAAGATTTCGCTGATAAAGGCAATAAGACGCCTGTTTGCTTTGCCATCAACGGGCGGTGCATTTAATCGAATTTTCAGTCGGTCACCATGCAAACCGGATAGCTGCGTGGATTTTGCGCCGGGCTGAACATGAACCATCAGTCGAAGGTTTTTGCCCTGCCAGGTCCAAGGAGTATCAGACACTAAACCTCCGGTTTTTTGGTTGAGCTAGTAACCCAGAACTAATCCTGGAATTAATCCTGCGGAGTAAGCGACTTGCCCACTAAGCATTTGCAGAACCTGAATCGACATGAATAGCAGGATGGGCGACAGGTCTATACCGCCGAAGGAAGGCAGTATTTTTTGGAAGGGCGTCATAAAGGGTCGAATGATTTGGTTCATCAAACCAATAATAGGGTGGGATATGCGCATGCCGCCCATGGCTGTGAGCCAGCTAATGATAATTACGGCCAGCAGTCCGTAGAAAATAATATTTAGAAAGATGTGAGCTAGACCAAGCAGGGACCAGACTAAGCTATCGAACGGGTTTACCAAGGGGTAGCCCACAATTAGCGCAGATATTTGAATGCCAAGCACGGCCACTAAAATTGACCATACAAGGGCTGCAGAGTCGAGTCTGCCCCAGTTCGGCAGCACCGGGCGCAGCAGCTGAATCGGCGCTCTGGTAGCCATCACAATAAATTGGCTAACCTGGTTGTAGTAGTCTGCCCGCACTAGCTGGAGCAGAACTCTTAGCAGGCAGATTGCCAGATATAAGCCGCCAAGGGATTGAACAATATATAAACTGATTTCCTGCATTTTTTACCTCTAAGTCAATAACAAACTTACCAAGCTTCTAATTTGGTGTAGTGGGCTTGGATTAATCTTTATTAGCGACCTCTTGGGCCATTTCTACAGAACGATCAGCGCAATCCTGCATAGCTGTTTTTACTAGCGCCCGAAGGTCGCCATTTTCAAAAGCTGAGATAGCTTTTTCCGTAGTTCCGTTCGGACTGGTAACGCGCTTTCTCAATTCAGCGATATCCGGGTTTTGGGTTGCTATTGTTGAAGCGCCGCGACAAGTTTGCACGCAAAGGCGGTGAGCCGTTTCTCGATCCAGCCCCATGTCCACAGCTGCTTCTACCATGGCTTCCATAAAGAGGAAGAAATATGCCGGGCCACTGCCGGATACGGCGGTGACCAAATCCAGATCGGTTTCGCTGCCAAGCCATTCAACAATACCAACAGATTTAAAAACCTCAGTTACCGAATCCTTCTGTTGCTGACTAGTATTCTTGCTAGCAAATAGTCCACTAGCGCCTTCGCCTATTAGTGCGGGCGTATTCGGCATGCTTCGTACCGCGGGACGGCCGTCTAAATAGGACTGCAAAAGCTCAAGGGTTATGCCAGCGGCAACAGAAACAACCAATGTATCAGAGCCAATATGCGAACTAAGTTGTTTAGCTACACTCGGCAGGATTTGAGGTTTAACCGCTAGAACTACCATATCGCAATGGTTCACTGCACTGCTATCCAGGCTAGTAGTGATTTTGTGAGAGATGATAGTGTCGGCGAGCCGATCTAACTGCTCTACAGATGGGTCACAAGCGACAATTTTATCTTCAGGGTAGCCCGTGGCCAAAATGCCTCGAATAAGCGCTGTTGCCATGTTGCCAGCACCGATAAAACCGATGCTCGGATAATTTAATTCCAAATCTATGTACCTATGCTGTCTTATTAAAATGGGTCGTGTAAAAGAGCTGCCGTTATTGCCTAGGTCCGAAAATATCTGTACCGATGCGAACCAGATTACTACCGGCTTTGGTAGCTGCTTCCAGATCTGCCGACATACCCATCGAGAGTGTATCAACTTCGGGATATTGCTGTTGCAGCTGAAGGTAGTAATTATGGATCTTTTCACAGACCGCAAGCTGCTCTTCAAACTTTGTTCGAGGAGCAGGTATAGCCATCAGTCCACGCAATTTTACCTTGGGCAGCGCTACCAATTTTGCTGCCAGACCCATTAACTCAGCGGGAGCTATTCCTCCTTTGCTGTCTTCGTCGTCGATATTTAGCTGAATCAGTATATTTAAGTCTGACATCGACTCGGGTCGCTGCTCGGAAAGGCGGCGTGCAATTTTTAGTCTGTCCACTGTGTGGACCCAATTAAAGTGCTTCGCGATGTCTGAGGTTTTGTTACTTTGGATAGAACCAATAAAATGCCAAATAATATTTAGGTCGTCCAGCGCCTCGATTTTTGCGATAGCGTCTTGTAGGTAATTTTCGCCAAAGTTAAGCAATCCGCAGGCTGTAGCTTCACGAACCTCTTTTTCTGTACGGGTTTTACTAACCGCGAGAAGCAGTGGAACTTGGTTATGTTGCGCTACCTCAGCAAGCCGGGTTTGTACGCTCTCAATCTTTTCGGATATTCTGGGCATTATTCCCAACCAATGCGGAACTGACTTAATGGATATTACTTAACTTTTGGCCTTTGCGGTTAAGCAAGGAGCATCTGATTTGCACCTTTCTGCAGGGCTACCGCCCATGATACGCGTCGATGGCGATATTCGCAGAATTAACCTGCCTGCCATGGAGCATAAAGAGGTGCATGGTCTAATTTATGAGGTTATGAATGATAAGCAGCGCAAAGATTTTGAAGAACTCTTGGAAACGGATTTCTCTTTTGAAATTCCAGGGCTGTCGCGTTTTCGGGTAAACGCCTTTAACCAAAATCGCGGTTGTGGTGGAGTATTCAGAACTATTCCTTCGAAAGTACTCACGATGGAACAGTTGGGTATGGGCAATACTTTTAAGAATATCTGTATGCAGCCCAACGGCATGGTGTTAGTTACTGGCCCGACTGGTTCCGGTAAAAGTACTACGCTTGCGGCGATGATCGATTACATCAACGAGAATAAGTACGAGCATATTCTTACCATTGAAGACCCCATTGAATTTGTGCATAAGCACAAGGGCTGCATTATCACACAGCGGGAATTGGGGATTGATACCCTGAGTTGGGAAAATGCCCTGCAAAGCACACTGAGGCAGGCCCCTGACGTAATTTTGATCGGTGAAATCCGATCTCGCGATACCATGGAGCATGCGGTAGCTTTCGCCGAAACCGGCCATCTGGTTTTTGCGACATTACACGCCAACAATGCAAACCAGGCTCTCGAGCGTATTATTAACTTCTTCCCTTCTGATCGACGAGATCAGCTGTTATTGGATTTATCGTTAAACCTGCGAGCCTTTGTTGCGCAGCAACTTATCCCAACGGTTGACGGTGGACGACGGCCCGCGATTGAGATCTTGATTAATACGCCCTTAATTGGCGATTTGATTAAAAAGGGTGATGTGCATGAAATTAAAGAAATTATGTCCAAGTCCAAAGAGCTGGGAATGCAGACTTTTGATCAGGCGCTGTATGAGCTCTTTAACGAGGGCGTTATTAGCTACGATGACGCAATCAAGCATGCAGACAGCAAAAACGACCTAAGGCTGATGATCAAATTGCACTCTTCGAGCGACGCTATACCTGGAGAAGATGATGGTACTGAAGGCTTGATGATGGAAGAAACTAAGGAAGATGAAAAAGGCGGGTCTTTGTTTTAGTCCTTCACTTCAGTCGTTCGAAAGGTTCTGATGGTTAAAATACTGCTCCAGGATTAAACAGGCGGCTACGGAGTCGATAGGCTTTTTCTTGTAGTCGCCCTTGTGGCCCAAATTACTCGTTTCCTCTTTTGCCGAGTGACTAGTCAGTCGCTCGTCGACCATTTCTATGGGTAGGTCAAATCGTCCGTTTAACCTGTTGGCAAATTTGCGAGCCCGCGCGCTCAACTTACTTTCGCTGCCGTCCATATTTAGGGGCAGGCCTATCAATAATCGTTTTGCCTGCCACTCAAATATCAGTGCACCTACGGCAGACCAGTCCGGCGAACCTTCTTTGGCTTTTAACTCTGGCAGGGGAGAAGCAATGCCCATGCCAGTCTGTCCAGTGGCAACGCCAATACTGGTTAATCCGAAATCAAAGCAGAGCAATTGTCCCGTCATGCGCTGCCCGAAATAGTAGCAAAGCGGCCAAATTCGATACCGAGCCTAGAGGCGGAAGCTTTGAGTTTCTCTGCTGCAGGAGTATCAAAGACTAGCTGCTCGGTTGCCTGTACGGTAATCCAGGAGTCGCCAGCTAATTCAGTCTCGAGTTGTCCCGCTCCCCAACCTGCGTAGCCCAGCACAAAGAGCCATTTATCTGGTCCCGAGCCTTTCGAGATCGCTTCGATAATGTCTTGGGACGCGGTTAGCTCAATACCTTTCATTACTTCGAATGAAGAAGCCCATTTCTGCTCATCATTGGCGGTATGTAAAATAAATCCCTGATCTCTACTGACGGGTCCGCCATAGCCGATCGGGCGGTGCATTGCTTCTGTTGAGGCATCACTTAACTCTAGCTGCTCAAAGACTTCCTGCAAGGAAACTTCAGTAGGTTGATTGATCACCACACCCATTGCGCCATCTTCGTTGTGCTCGCAGAGAAGGGTAAGGGTTCGTGAGAAAAATGGATCCGCAATGCCAGGCATAGCGAGTAGTAGGTTCCCACTGAGGGATTCAAAGCTTTCGGGTTTCATGGTCAACTTGTTAGCTGGTTAAGAGCCCATTCTATATGCTCACGCACCAAAGGTGATGAACTCTCGCTGCCTTGCAAGGCCTTAATGGCTTCAGCGGAAGCGGGGCCGTTGCCCAATCCGACTGCAAGATTTCGCTGCCATTGTTCGTAGCCAGCCCGCCGAATAGGCGAGCCCGCGGTTTTTTCTTCGAAGCTGTTTTGGTCCCAGGTGAATATTTCTACAAGACCTGAGTTGTCTAGCTGGTGGCGAGGAGAGAAATGCTCATTTGTACTAAGGCTGACATCGCGATTCCAGGGGCATACCAGCTGACAGTCATCGCAGCCGAAGACTCTGTTTCCCATGGGTTTGCGCAGTTCGACAGGAATGGGTCCGGAATTCTCTATGGTTAAATAAGAGATGCATTTACGGGCGTCCAATACATAGGGCTCCGGGAAGGCGTCCGTTGGGCAGCAAGTCATGCAAGCTTTGCATTTACCGCATTGGTTCTCTTCCCGGTGATGGTCTATTGGAAGTTCTAGCGAGGTCAGTATTTCTCCCAAGAAGAACCAAGAGCCACCCTCCTGGGACAGTAGAAGCGTGTTCTTACCGATCCAGCCCAATCCCGCTTTGTGGCCTAAGGGTTTTTCCATAACCGGTGCGCTATCCACAAAAGGGCGCTGTTCCAATTCTTGGTTCGCCCAGTCCTGTATTTGTCCGGCGATGCGCGCGAGCTTTTTGCGGATAAGCTTGTGGTAGTCGCGGCCCAGTGCATACCGCGAGACATAAGCTTTGCTTGGGTCTTCCAATATTTGCAGTGGCTGGACTTTGTCTTGCAGGTAATCCATGCGAAAGCAGATGGCACGCAGAGCGCCAGGGACCAGCTTCTTTGGGTTCTCGCGAAGATCCAGTCGATCCTCGATCCAATTCATATCCGCTTGATACTTTTGCGAAAGCCAATTGCGAAGATTCAGGCTTGCCTGGTCCAGTTCTAAATCCGCAATACCTACTTTGGCGAAACCTTCGGCGGCAGCCCAATGATCAAGCTTGCTTCTCAGGACTTTTAATTGTTCTAGATCACTCATATCTCGGCTATAAGTAGCCTGCGTTGCAGATAGGTGGCCTATAATGCCGGAACTTCTTAACTCTATGTTGAATTCACCATTTGAATTCTTGTTTTGACCATGGCCAGAATCAATATTCCTGAAATAAATTACTGCTATTCCGTCGCCGATATCTGTGCGCTGGAAGCTTTTGCTATTGAAAAACAAGGCATATCGGGAGTTAAGCTGATGACCAAGGCCGGTCGAGCCGCATTTGAGGCGATTCAGCAGTCAAACCCGCAGGCTACAAAGCTGTATATATTTTGTGGCGGCGGCAATAACGGCGGAGACGGTTTTGTGTTGGCTGGATTAGCCGCGGATGCGGATTGGGCTGTGTGCTTGGTAGATTTGGCCGATCCAAAAAAGTTATCCGACGAAGCACTTCAGGCACGAGACTTTGCGCTGGCTAGGGTGAAGGAAGTTGTTACTAAGCTTCCCGATTTGGCCGGGCAGGAGGGCTTGATCGTTGACGCCATTCTAGGGATTGGTTTTACGGGGGGACTTAGGGGCTCAGCGCTAAAAGCTTGTCAGCTGATTAATCAAACTGACATGCCGGTGTTTGCACTGGATGTGCCGTCTGGAGTCAATGCCGATACCGGAGCTTGCGCGGACGACGCTATTCAGGCCAACACCACCATCAGTTTTATTGGCGCTAAGCGAGGCCTATTGACTGGCTATGCAGAAAACTGCGTTGGTGAATTAATTCTGGATGACTTAGACATAGAAACTCCGGAAGATATGTCTTTGCATCCTCATGAAATTTTGACATCAGAGCATGTGCAAGCAGTGTTTCCCGCCCGGGTCGCCAGCGCGCACAAAGGTGGCTGCGGACATCTTCTGATTATTGGTGGCAATATCGGCATGGCTGGCGCGGTTATTCTGGCGGCGGAAGCGGCTTTAACGCTGGGAGTTGGAAAAGTTTCGGTAGCAACACGCGAGCCTAGTTTGGCTCCCTTGCTGGCAAGAGTCCCCGAGGTTATGGGGCGTAAAATAGAGCACTACAATTATCTACAACCCCTGCTTGATAAGTGCACTGCAGTGGTTATCGGTCCCGGCTTGGGAACCGATGCATGGGCCGAGCAAATGCTGCATTGCGCGTTGCAGAACGATATTCCGATAGTGTGTGATGCAGATGCAATAAATCTAATAGCCGCGGGCGTGGTGACTCCTAACAAAGATAGGGTTTGCTACACGCCACACTCAGGTGAAGCGGCTGGAATTTTGGGTTCTAGTGCAGGTGCTGTGCAGGAAGATAGATTCGGAGCCTTAGTTGCGCTTCAGAATAAGCTGGCAGGCCATTGGGTGTTGAAAGGCAACGGCAGTTTGGTAAGCCGAATGGATATGCCAGCCTATTTAAATAGAACAGGAAATCCAGGCATGGCGAGCGGAGGTATGGGCGACGTATTGAGCGGTCTTATTGGTGCGGTGCTAGCTCAGGGATATTCGGTAGAAAGCTCAGCGGCTGCAGGCACATATTTACATGGAGTGGCTGCAGATAATGCAGCGCAGGTGCAGGGAAAAATTTCGCTGCGGGCATCTGATGTTATCAGGGCTATTCCTGAAACACAGTTATCTCTGGAAATTCAGGATGTTTGATCTAGAGACTAGCTTATTGGCTGATGAGCAGGAGACGCTAGCTTGGGGTGCTGCGCTCGCATCTAAACTACCCAATGGCGCATTTGTGGTCTATTTGAAAGGGGATTTGGGAGCTGGAAAAACAACTTTGGTTCGAGGTTTACTCGCAGGTCTTGGCCATATTGGGCCAGTAAAAAGCCCCACCTATACCCTGGTCGAAAGCTACGATGTTGCCAATTTATTAGTGCACCATTTTGATCTATACCGAATGGAGCATCCTGAAGAACTCGAGTTTATGGGTGGGCGGGAATATTTTGATGAAGGTTTGTGTCTAATTGAATGGCCGGAAAAAGGCGAGGGTTGGTTACCGGGGCCCAACCTAACTTTAACCCTCTCAGTGCAGGGAAATGCTAGACAAATCAGGCCAGAGTGGCAAAATACCGCGACATGAAGCGACCATTGGTTTTGTTATTTATCTCGTTATTGGCTTTACTAAGGTTTGAGCCTATATCAAGCCGCCCTCAAGGGACCGAATTAGCACTCCGTCCAAGGGCTTTTCTACCTCTCGCTTTTATTGCTCTAATTTCAACCTGGACCTCTTACACTCTATCGGCTCAGCCGGTTATCGAACAAATTCGAGTGTGGCCATCTCCGCAAAATACCCGGGTTGTTTTCGATTTAAGCAGTCCTGTTGAACATAGTTTGTTTCAGCTTTCTAATCCTCATCGTGTGGTCATAGATCTGCCGGAGACAGAGGTTGATGCTGATCTTAGTGGTATCGACTATAGCGCCACACAAATGTCCGGTATTCGATTTGGAACTCGCGACGATGGTGGTTTGCGGGTGGTAGTTGACCTTAATCAGGCGGCTCGTCCTCAGTCATTTTCTTTGGCGCCGAACGAAAGTTATGGCCATCGGTTGGTCTTGGACTTGGAGCGGGACGCCATTACCGCGGTGCGTACCATTGACCAAGTCGCGTCAGCTGAACGCGATATTATTGTGGCAATAGATGCCGGACACGGTGGTGAGGATCCGGGCGCGTCTGGTCCAGGCGGAGTTCGTGAAAAAAATGTGGTGATGGGCATAGGTCGGCAGATGCAGCGCATCATCGAATCAACACCTGGCTATACCGCCCTAATGGTGCGGGACGGCGATTACTATATTGCCCTTAGAGATAGAGCCGAAATTGCGAGGCAGAGCCGCGCTGATATCTTTCTTTCAATTCATGCGGATGCTTTTGATCAGCCATCGGCAAATGGTGCTTCGGTCTACGCTTTGTCGGATCGTGGGGCTACCAGTGAGCGCGCAAGTTATTTGGCCCAAAAAGAAAACCGCGCCGACCTTATCGGTGGTGTTGGAGATCTTAGTTTGCGTGATAAAGACGACGTGCTAGCCAGCGTTTTGCTCGATCTATCCATGACAGCGACTCTCGACTCGAGTTTGCGCTTAGGTGCGGCGATAGTCCCACAGCTAGATCAGGTCACTAGATTGCACAAAAAACAGGTGGAACAAGCCGCTTTTATGGTTTTAAAGTCGCCAGATATGCCCTCATTACTTATAGAAACTGGATTTATCTCAAATCCGGATGAGGCGAGAAAACTTTCTGACCCGACTTTTCAGGCCAATCTGGCCAACGCTATTTTCGGAGGTGTTCGCAGCTATTTCGAGCGTTTCCCGCCAGATGGCACCCTGATTGCTTCAATCGGCAGTTCTGAGCCACGCAGCTATGTGATTCGGGCGGGAGATACTTTATCCGAGATCGCTGAGCGCTTTGGTATTAGCAGCGGCAGTTTGATACAGCACAATAGCCTTTCCAGCTCGTCGATTCGCGTTGGTCAGACCCTAAGAATTCCAGCTAGTTGAGTATTATCCGGTTGCCGCCACGACTCGCTAACCAAATCGCGGCTGGAGAAGTCGTCGAGCGCCCTGCATCTGTCCTAAAAGAGCTACTGGAAAATAGTATTGATGGCGGCGCAAAAAATATTTCTATAGATATAGAAGCTGGCGGCGTAAAGCGCATATTGGTGCGAGACGACGGAGCCGGTATTAGTTCTGGGGACATGCCGTTGGCGCTGGAGCGACATGCCACCAGCAAAATACATTCAGTCGATGATTTAGAAGCCGTTGCTACCCTGGGTTTTCGTGGTGAGGCTTTGGCCAGTATTGCCTCCGTATCGCGCTTGAAATTAACCTCCGCTGTCGAGGCCGCTGAGGCTTGTCAGGTTGAAACTGAAGGGTCCACAATGGCCGCTAATGTGCAGCCGGCCAGCCACCCGACGGGTACTTCGGTTGATGTTTCAGATTTGTTTTTCAATACGCCGGCACGGCGGAAGTTCCTGAAAACGGAAAAAACCGAGTTGGGTCGTATTGAGGATATAGTCAAACGTATTGGATTGAGTCATCCGCAAATCGGAATCAAGTTGGCTCAGGCGGGTCGGATTCGATTGAATATGCTGCCTGCGCAAAATCAGATTGAAATTGAAAAGCGCGTTGCCAATGTTTGTGGCCCCGCTTTCATGGAGCAAGCGCTGCCCATAGACAGAGAGTCTAGCGGTGAGAAGAGCGAGTCACTTCGCCTGCATGGCTGGGTTGGCTTGCCGACATTCTCTCGCAGCCAGGCAGATTTGCAGTACTTCTTTGTTAACGGTCGGCCAGTGCGCGACAAGCTGGTAGCTCATGCGGTGCGCAGGGCTTATCAGGATGTGCTTTTTCACGGGCGGCATCCAGCTTTTGTACTTTTCCTGGAGGTAGACCCAAAGGATGTTGATGTAAACGTGCATCCAACAAAACATGAAGTCCGCTTTCGAGATTCTCGTGAAGTGCATTCCTTTATATATGGTTCCCTGCATCGCCTAATTGCTCAAACAACTGCGGGAAGCGGTCCTGCTCCAGCCCTGATGGAAGACTTACGGTCTCCTCTGGCGGATATCGCGTCAGAGCCAAGAGGCCAAGGCTCCTTGCCACTTTCCTATCGCGGCCAAGAATCTTTAGCTCCAAATCCAGCGAAAGACGCGCGCTTCGACGCTATGTTGGATGGAAAAGCGGTGAATGAAATAAATGATGTCACCTCAGTTAGTTATCGGCCTGCCGATGCTGAAGACTCAGTCATTCCGCCTATGGGTTTTGCTCTAGCTCAGTTGAAGGGCATATATATCCTTGCTGAAAATACCGAGGGTTTGATTCTGGTGGATATGCACGCAGCTCACGAGCGCATAGTCTACGAAAAAATGAAGACAGCTTGGGACGGCGAGGGTCTAGCCTCACAACCTTTATTGGTTCCGGAGTCCTTAGCGGTAAGTGAGAGAGAGGCGAATATAGCTCAGGAGCATATTCAGGTCTTTACTCATCTGGGAATAAGCTTGGACCGCGCCGGGCCTGAAACGCTACTGATTCGTCAGGTCCCTGTAATTCTCAAACAGCCCCAGGTAGAACCCTTGGTTCGCGATGTGCTCTCTGATCTATTAGCCATGGGCTCATCTGATCGAATCCGCGAACAAATCAACGAAGTGCTATCTACTATGGCCTGCCATGGTTCAGTGCGAGCCAATAGAAAGCTAACTATTCATGAAATGAATGCTTTGCTGCGAGACATGGAAATCACCGAAAGAAGTGGGCAGTGCAATCACGGACGGCCTACTTGGCGACAGCTTAGTCTGGTAGAGCTGGACAAACTATTTATGCGTGGCCGTTAAACGCTAATACGCTAGGCAATAGTGCGTAAAAATTTACCTCAAACTGCTCATCTATGAATCATAAACTCCGCGTTCTCGCCAATTTTTGCCTTCTCTTACCGTCGCTCGCGACGCTTTTAATGGAGCGTAGATGAGTAAACCCAAATGCCTCTTTATTCTCGGGCCAACCGCCTCGGGTAAAACTGACCTCGCAATTGATCTCGCGGATCGGATAAATTCGCGACTGATTAGTGTCGACTCGGCCCTAATTTACCGCCATATGAATATAGGCACTGCCAAGCCAGAAGCGGATCTGCTCAAAAAATACCCTCATGACCTAGTAGATATTATAGAACCGAACCAAAAGTATTCCGTCGCGCGATTCATTGAGGATGCCAAGGTAGCAATGAATCAGGCGGTAGTAGATAACAAGCTACCTATTTTGGTCGGCGGCACCATGCTTTATTTTAAGGCGCTGATCGATGGATTGTCGGATTTGCCGGAAGCGGACTTCAAAGAGCGCAAAAAGATTGAAGCCAAGGCAAAAGATCTGGGGTGGCCGGCAATGCACGCTGAGTTGGCAAAGCTAGACCCTGAAGCTGCCGTGCGTATAAACATCAACCACTCCCAGCGTATTTGTCGCGCTTTGGAGGTTTGTTATTCCACCGGTTTAACGATGACAGAATTACTCGCCAAGCCCTCAGTCAAAGGTTATCAGCCAATTGGGGACCATTTTGATATCCGCCAAATTGGTTTAGAAGTGACAGACCGCAGCGCCTTGCACCATCGCATTAATTATCGATTTGAGTTGATGCTGGAGTCTGGCTTTATAGAGGAAGTAGAGGAATTGCGGAAAAACCACACGCTGACGATCGAGGACGCGTCTATGCGATGCGTTGGGTATCGCCAGGTTTGGCAATTCCTTGAAGGCGATTTTGACCGAGATGAGCTTGTGCTTAAAGGTCAAGCTGCAACGCGGCAACTAGCTAAACGCCAATTGACCTGGATGCGCAATTGGCCCGATTTGAACCTCTTGCCAGTGCGCTGGTCTGAGAAGAGTGTGGCCCCTAACACAGATTTAATTCAAGCTTCTTTGAATTGTCTTAACTAGTGTTTATGCTAGGTTACTCGCAGTGCTATTTGCAGCGCATTATTTTTTTGTTTTTTGGAGAATACAAATGTCAAAAGGGCATAGTTTACAAGACCCTTTCCTTAACGCCCTTCGGAAAGAACGCATTCCAGTAGCAATTTATCTGGTAAACGGAATAAAACTTCAAGGTCAGGTCGAATCCTTCGATCAGTTTGTAGTTTTATTGAAGAATACCGTGAGCCAAATGGTCTACAAGCACGCCATCTCAACTATTGTTCCAGCTCGCGCTGTAAAAATGCCGATGGTTGCGCCTCCTGGTGACGATCAAGATCAAGATCAAGATCAAGATCAAGACTTCGATGAGCATAACCAATAATTAGTAAACCTTTGAGTACTGCTCTTCCTAATAGCAGGACGGATACCTGATTGTTTTTTGATCGACCAGATTCTGGAGAACGTGCGTTGCTTGTGCAAATGCGCATTCGTTCAGAAAATCGGCAGGCCGACCCAAACGAATTCACTGAATTGGTAGCAGCTGCGGGCGCTGGTCCGGTGGGTTACGTGGAAGGGAATCGTGAGCGTCCTCAAGCCAAGTTTTTTGTCGGCACTGGTAAACTGGAAGAAATTGCTGAGACTCTTAAAGCCTGTGAGGCCGAAATTGTTATTTTCGATCATGACCTGACTCCAAGTCAGGAGCGCAATTTGGAAGCCGAGCTGAAATGCCGGGTGCTGAATAGAACGGGTCTGATTCTGGATATTTTTGCTCAGCGCGCACGCACTCACGAAGGAAAGCTTCAAGTTGAATTGGCGCAGCTCCAGCATCTCTCAACCCGATTGATTCGAGGCTGGACTCATCTTGAGCGGCAAAAAGGCGGGATCGGTTTGCGCGGGCCCGGTGAAACTCAGCTGGAAACGGATAGACGTTTGCTGCGGGATCGGATTAAGTTGATAAAGAAGCGATTGGATAAGGTGCGGACCCAGCGAGAACAGGGACGACTCGCCAGGAAAAGAGCGGAGCTACCCGTGGTGTCTTTAGTTGGTTATACCAATGCCGGCAAGTCGACGTTATTCAATAAATTGGCTGACGCCAAAGTTTTCGCCAAGGATCAGCTGTTTGCAACTCTCGATCCAACGATGCGCCGAATAGAGTTGGCTGAGTTCGGACCCGTTGTTTTGGCAGATACGGTAGGGTTTATTAGCCAGTTGCCGCATCAACTAGTGGAAGCTTTCAGGGCGACACTGGAAGAAGCAGCGCAAGCTGATTTGTTACTCGAAATCGTGGATATCAGTGCTGAAGACTGGCGTGTACAGTGCCATGAGGTTCAGCTTGTTTTGGAAGAAATCCACGCGGACCAAATTCCCCGTATTCGCGTCTACAACAAAATTGATTCGCTACCCGGCCGTGAACCGGAAGTTCAAAGCTCTGACGACGGTTTAGATTCAAGCGTTTGGTTGTCTGCCAAGACAGGCGCAGGGTTAGATTTACTGCAAGAAACTATCGCAACCTGTTTGGGTGCCGATAGGGTTCGAGCTTGGTATCGATTGCCTGCAAATCACAGTCGCCTAATCGCTCGATTACACGCACAAAGTGCCATTTGCGAAGAAAAATATGGGGAAGATGGTTCTTGTGAGCTACTTATTTCAATCAATCGACCCAGTTTACGAAAAATTCTTGGTGCAGAGGGCTTGAGTGCGGACGTATTCACCCCCATAGAGTAGTTTAGTTTTGCATAAAACGAATTCGGTACCGATTGTCATGTGTAGACAGCGGTTAATTAAAAACTTACATACTAAAGGCGCAAAGCGTCGACATTGGAGATTTAAACATGGCTTGGAATGATCCTGGCGGTCGTGATCCTTGGGGCGGAAATAATAATTCCACTCCACCGGATCTGGATGAAGCATTTAAGCAGTTGAAAGATAAATTACAGGGATTGTTTGGCGGTAAGCCGGGCAAGCCCGGGTCTGGATCCCCTAAAAAGGGAGGCTCAAACTTGCCTATTTATATCGTACTTCTGGTTCTGATCGGATATTGGCTGATAAACAGTATTTATATTGTTAACGAACAAGAGCGCGGAGTAGTTCTTAGGCTTGGCGAATATCATTCTACTATTCAGCCAGGGATTAACTGGCAACCCGCAGTGATCGATATAGTGCAGATTGTCTCGGTGACGGACGAGCGTCAGTACAATCCGCCTCTAAGTCAGAGTTTGATGCTGACTCAAGACGAAAATATTGTAATTGTTCCGCTTACGGTTCAATACAATATCAAAGACGTGAAAGACTATGTGCTGAATGTTAATAATCCAGATGAAACACTTGAGCAAGCAACTGACAGTGCTATCAGACACGCTGTTGGTAGCAGTAACCTTGATAATGTTATCTCTGCAGGTAGAGAGCTATTGAGGGTTGAGGTTGAACTGCGCTTACAGTCTTATCTAGATATTTATGGGACAGGCATTAATATTATTGATGTGACGCTGCAAGAAGGGCAAGCCCCGGAAGCGGTTAAGCCTGCTTTTGATGATGTGATTGCAGCGGCAGCAGACAGAGAGCGTTTTATCAATCAGGCAGAAGCCTATAGCAATCAGATAGTGCCTCAGGCTCGGGGTCGCGCTCAGAGAGCAATAGAATCTGCAGCGGGTTACAGAGGCGAGCTTATTGCTCGCGCCGAAGGTGATGCCTCTCGCTTTACACAACTTCTAGTTGAGTATGAGAGAGCTCCAACGGTAACTCGGGAGCGCTTGTATATCGATGCTATTGAAGGCGTCTTGGCCAATACCTCTAAAGTATTGATGGATGTAGAAGGTGGCAACAATATGATGTATTTGCCTCTGGATAGATTGGGCGGTGGCGGTATTTCATCGGCACGGGAAACCGAACTATTGCGTTTACTAGAGAATGCTCAAAATCAGATTAATAGTGCTGCTCCTAGCAGTGCGGGTAGCCCAGCGAGGACAATAAGATGAATAACCGCGGAATGATATTCGTATTTACCCTAGTGCTGGTGGTATTGATTGGCTCATCAACCATTTTTCGCATCACCGAAATAGAGCGTGCGGTATTGCTGAGATTTGGTGAAATTGTTAGTGAAGATATTCAACCTGGCCTGCATTTTAAGATTCCTTTTGTGGACGAAGTTCGGCGTTTTGATGGCAGGGTGCTCACGGTTGAGACTGATGATGCAAGGTTCTTCACTTCAGAGCAGGAACAGCTCATTGTTGATTCCTACACTAAGTTTCGTGTCTCTAATGTCGGAAACTATTATCGGGTTACCGGGGGCGATGCAAACACTGCAGGTCTGCGCTTAACGGCTCGGATCAACGATGGTTTGCGAAACGAATTTTCCAATCGTACCCTACAACAGGTGGTATCGGGAGAGCGCGACGAGCTAATGAGGCAGCTTACCGAGGAACTGAATTTAACCATGGACGAAGTCCTGGGCGTTGAAGTTTTGGATGTTCGGGTACAGCGAATTGATTTGCCGGAAGAGATTAGTGGCACGATCTACAATCGCATGCGCTCGGATCGAGAAAAAGAGGCGCAGCAATTTCGTTCTGAAGGCCTAGAAGAGGCGGAAAAAATTCAAGCAGACGCAGATCGTCAACAGGTACTGATTGAAGCCGAAGCCTACAAGCTGGCAGAAGAGATTCGTGGTGAGGGTGACGCGCAGGCAGCTGCTATTTACGCTGGCGCCTACGGTCAAAACCCTGAGTTCTACTCCTTTATACGAAGTCTGCAGGCCTATGGGAATACCTTTGGCGGCGGCGGAGACATAATGGTGTTGGAGCCAGATAGTGAGTTTTTCAGATATTTGAAGGACAGTGAGGGTGGCAACTAAGGCGGTAATTTCCTCGCTTGTAAAATTCAGCACTGACCCTTGGGTTTGGCTGTGATAAAATCCGAAAAAGCCGGGAAGCACCCGGCTTTTTTGTGTGTGTTCTGAGGGACATCAAGTGGACAGCTTTTGGATCGAAATAACTCGTGCTTTTGCGCTATTGCTGGTGTTAGAGGGGATTGTGCCCTTCCTGTACCCGAAGGGGTGGCGTCAGCTGTTACAGGGTATTTCGACGAGTAACGATTCTGCTGTGCGCATTACTGGACTGGTCACTATGGTGGCTGGAGTCTTTCTTCTGTACCTGCTTTGACGCCCAGATTAAATATCATGAATAAAAATCCTTGGATATTGCCAGACGGAGTGGAAGAGATTCTTCCGGATCAGGCCTGGAATATTGAAAAATTACGCCGTCAGTTATTGGATAGTTATCGCGAAGCTGGCTATGGCCTAATAATTCCTCCCTTGGTGGAATTTACCGATGCCCTTTTTACCGGGGTTGGCGCCGACCTGGATTTACTTACATTCAAAATGGTAGATCAGATCAGCGGCAGAACCTTGGGATTACGCAGTGATATGTCCCCGCAAGCCGCGCGAATTGATGCACACAGTTTGGCTAGTGAGGGGGTCAGCCGACTCTGCTACGCCGGATCTACTCTAAAAACATTGCCGACAGGTTCCGATGCCAGCCGCTCGCCACTGCAAGTGGGAGCCGAGATTTTTGGTGACGCGACTGCCGCGGCTGATGTTGAAATCGTGTTGATTATGCTGAGTAGCTTGAAGCTAGCCGGTATTGAAAAAATTACTCTGGATTTGGGGCATGTTGGTATATTTGCATGGCTTGCGGAGCAAATCGCAGATCAAGGCGAAGATAGCGAACGGTTACTCGATCTAATTCAAGGTAAACGTATACCTGAAATTAAAGCTTGGGTAGGCAAATCCGGCTGCAGTGATCAAATCAAAGCCCTTGTCTCTGAATTGCCTCAACTGGCCGGAGATACTTCCGTATTGGCTCGAGCGCGGGAAATATTTGCCGGTATTGATCGCCTGTTGCAAATTGTTGATCAGCTTCAGTCTTTGGTTGATGCCCTGCAAAAAGAATTCTCTGATGTAAATTTGTTTTTGGACCTGGCGGAAGTTCGTGGTTCAAACTATCACTCTGGTCTGGTGTTTGCGGCATATGCGCCGGGTTATGGTTCTTCAATTGCCAACGGTGGTCGATATGATCAGGTGGGAGCTGCCTTCGGGCGTGCCAGGCCTGCGACCGGTTTTAGCACCGATTTAAAAGCATTAGTTCAAGCCGGTAACACGGTCAATTAGTTAATTTAGTTCTTCTGAACTTTTTAGTACGCGGATATAAGAATGGGAAAAAGTGTTGTGATTCTCGGCACCCAGTGGGGAGACGAGGGCAAGGGCAAAATTGTTGATTTGTTAACGGATAAAGTTCGGCGAGTTGTGCGGTTTCAGGGCGGCCATAACGCCGGACATACTCTGGTGATAGATGGCAAAAAAACTGCCTTACATCTCATCCCTTCAGGCATTCTCCGCGGCGGCGTACGTTGTCTTATCGGCAATGGCGTGGTGCTGGCTCCTGATGCCCTGCTGAAAGAGATTGCAATGCTTGAAGAGCGTGGAGTATCTGTTCGCGATAATTTGCGTATTAGCCCTTCTTGCCCCCTGATACTGCCTTACCACCAAGCCTTGGATGTTGCCCGTGAAACTGCGCGCGGGGAAGCTAAGATCGGCACTACCGGCCGCGGTATTGGTCCTGCATACGAAGATAAGGTGGCGCGAAGAGGATTACGTGTTGGCGATCTGGCTAAGCCAGAAAGATTCGCTAAACGATTGCGCGAAGTTATGGATTATCACAACTTTGCTCTTGAAAATTTGTATTCCGCTGAACCGGTTTCTTATGAAAAAACGCTACAGCAGGCACTCGAATGGGGTGAGCAAATATTGCCTCTTGTGGCTGATATTCCTGAAGAGCTTTTTCAGGCGAAAAGTAAGGGGGAAAATATCTTGTTCGAGGGTGCCCAGGGCACGCTTTTGGATATTGATCACGGTACTTATCCCTTTGTTACTTCGTCAAATACTACCGCTGGCGCAGCCGCCATTGGTTCTGGTATTGGACCATTAGATCTAGATTATGTTTTAGGTATAACTAAAGCCTATACGACTCGAGTCGGCGCCGGTCCCTTTCCAACCGAACTGTTTGACGATGTAGGAAAGTTCTTGGCGGAGAAAGGCCACGAGGTTGGTACTACTACTGGCCGTGCACGCCGCACGGGCTGGTTTGATGCCGTGGCACTTCGTCAGGCAGTGCATATCAATTCCATTTCGGGGCTATGCATAACTAAGCTCGATGTTTTGGATGGTTTGCCCGTTGTAAAAATTTGCACCGGCTACCGCAAGCCTGAGGGTGATATGTGTAACTTGGTCCCGACGGACTGGGAAGACATTACTGAACTGACTCCCGTTTATGAGGAGATGCCAGGATGGACTCAGTCCACTAGAGGCGTTCAATCTTGGGATGACCTTCCTGAAGAAGCGCGTAATTATGTGACCAGACTGGGCGCTCTTTGCGAAGCTCCTATCGATATTATTTCCACTGGGCCAGACCGTATTGAAACCATTTGTTTGAGACATCCTTTCGACGCTTAATTTTATTCTCGGCTCTATGATTATCCGATTGATAGAACGCGAATAATGTTTAAGCGTGGACAGGCTTTCCAGACTCTGGATAGAATGCCTCGCTAACCTAACCATTAAAAGGCCCTACCTATGTCCAATAAAGCTGACGGAGTTCATGAAACTTGGAATAGCCGTTGGACCTTTGTGATGGCGGCCACCGGTTCTGCGGTTGGGCTGGGTAATATCTGGAAATTCCCCTACATCGCCGGTGAAAATGGTGGCGGTGCTTTTGTATTGATATACCTAATTTGTATTCTGGTGCTTGGCATCCCAATCATGATGGCAGAAGTACTGATGGGCCGCTGGGGTCGATCTAGTCCAGTACACACAATGTATAAGTTGGTGGATGAGATTAAGGCGCCCCGCATTTGGCATGGTATAGGCTGGATGGGTGTGGTCGCTGGCGTCGTTATTCTCTCTTACTACAGTGTTATAGCTGGCTGGGCTATCCACTACCTGTTGCAGATGGCCTCAGGTAATATCAATGGCTTGGACGGTGCAGGCTCGAGCGAGATGTTTGCCGAGATGCTTGGTAGCCCTAGGACCCTAATTTTCTACCACAGCCTGTTTATGGTTATGACCATGTTTGTGGTTATTGCCGGCGTCACGAAAGGGCTGGGCAGGGCTGTACGCATACTTATGCCACTGTTGATGGTTCTGTTGTTGGTTCTGCTTACATTTAGTATTCGCATGGGTGATTTTCCCGCCGCGGTGAACTATTTGTTTGCTGTGAATTTCTCGTCGTTAACCGGACAATCCATTCTTACTGCTCTTGGGCATGCTTTTTTTACGCTTAGTTTGGGCATGGGTGCCATCATGGTGTACGGCGCCTATATGCCAGAGCATGCGCCAATTGGTAAAACGGTGCTTACGGTGGCTGGTCTGGACACATTGGTGGCCTTGGTAGCAGGCTTGGCCATATTTCCAATTGTATTTGCTAACGAAGCCATTGTGCCTAGCGAAGGCCCGGGACTGCTTTTTGTAAGCCTGCCTATTGCCTTTGGTAATATGCCCGGCGGAATCATCTTTGGCTTTATGTTTTTTGCATTGGTAACTATGGCTGCTTGGAGTTCATCTATTTCTCTAGTTGAGCCTGCGGTTGCCTGGTTTGTAGAAACCAAGAAGGCTACGCGCCTTCAGGCAGGACTGGCTTTTGGGCTCATATGTTGGTTGTTGGGTTTGGGCACTGTGTTTTCTTTCGGGGCTTGGGAAGATATACGTTTGCTTGGATTAAATTTCTTCGAGTTCGCAGATTTCCTAACAGCAAATATTATGTTGCCTCTGGGGGGCATGGTTATGGCGATTTTTGTTGGCTGGATGATGAATACCAATACGGTTAGGGATGAGCTAGACATCGACAATGATCGAATTTTTAACGCTTGGACCTTTGTGCTGCGCTATATTTCTCCGATTGCCATTCTCTGGGTAACCCTTGAAGGGCTGTCGGATATATTTGGCTGGCCCTGGTTATCTCTACTCAATCTATTTAGTTAGAAGGCCCGGGCCCTAATGATTAGAGTTGATCGCCAGGCCTTGGTGCCCTATACCGCTGAACAGATGTTTGTTCTTGTTGACGATATCGAGGCATACCCGACCTATCTGTCTTCCTGCAAAAGCGCGACCATTCTTAGTAGGAGCGAAGATGCTCTTGAGGCGGAACTTTGTCTGGCAAAGTCTGGTATTGAACAACGGTTTTCAACGAGGAATACCAACAAGAAGTTTGAGCATATTCAGATGCAGTTATTGGACGGACCCTTTACTGAGCTTCAAGGTGATTGGAGTTTTAAGGAGGTCGAAGGGCTAGGCTGTAAAGTCGAGTTTCATCTGGCGTTTGAGATGAAGCGCTCTCTTCTCAATAAACTGGTATCCGGGTTGGTAGTTGAGGCGTCAAACAAATTGGTAGATGCTATTTGCCAACGAGCGGATGAGATCTACAGAAAATAGAGAAATGAACATTGACCAAAGAGCTTATTAGCATAGAAGTTGCCTTCGCTTTGCCGGATCGTCAAAAGATTCAGTCGATCCAGGTCGCGCGTGGCACGACAGCCTTAGACGCCGCAAAGCAGTCGGGGATTCAAAGCCATTTTCCAGATTTGGATTTAGGCAGCTCCGCTATGGGTATCTTTGGAAACGAACTTGGTACTCGCGGCTTATCCGCGCCGGATGAATATTTGGTGCGGCAGGGGGATCGAATTGAAATTTATCGCCCCTTGATTGCCGACCCCAAAGAGGTTCGGCGTCAGCGAGCTGCAGAAGCTAAGACGAAAAGAGCCGAGGCAGCTGCTGCGGCAGATTTGGATAAGAAAAAGGCTGAAGGCTCTTAGTAGGCTTCGCCGGGCTGAGAACCCTTAGTTCGCTTCGCTTGGGCTGAGGGCTCCCAATTCGCCAGAGGCTCTGGTACGCAGCGTCAGGATCTATGGCTACTCGTCAGCCTGAGTTACTGAAAGTTCTGAATCATCCTCAATGCTTACCAAAAGATTCTCGTCGAATCGTAAGGTGACAGATTTTTCGAGTACCGTACCTGCTGCAGACAAGAATTGGTAAATATAATCCCAGCGATCTAAATCAAAGGTGTCGCTAACTAACGGAGTTCCCATTACGAATTGTGCCTGCGCTTTTGTCATTCCCACTTCTAATTGTTCCAGCTTTTCTTGATCGATAATATTTCCCTGCTGGCGATCGAGCTTGTGAACACCTGGAAAGATTGAAAGGCCAGACATACTAGAGCAAGCGCTGAGTGCAAAAAATAGGGCGACCAGGAGAAAAAACCTGCTCCTTATTGGGCTAGACATACAAAGGTTCCATAGAGGGACAACAAACAGGATAATAGCCTAAACCCCGACCTCAGTAGAGACTTAAATGCCAGATCAAAACAAAGAACTTCAGAAAGCCGGATTAAAGGTGACCACGCCAAGGCTAAAAATCCTTGAGCTATTAGAAAAAGCAGAACTTGGTCATCTAAGCGCTGAGGAAATTTATCAGCAATTGCTTGAGGCCGGCGAGCAAACTGGTTTGGCAACTGTCTATAGGGTGTTAACCCAATTTGAAAATGCTGGGCTGGTATTGCGGCACAACTTTGAGGGCGGCAAATCAGTCTATGAGATAGACAACGGTAGCCATCACGATCATATGGTTTGCACAGAGACTGGTCAGGTAATTGAGTTTCACAACGAAGAAATTGAACGCCTACAGGAGCAAATTGCTGATGAGCATGGCTTTGAATTGGCGGGCCACTCGCTAGTGCTCTACGTGCGTACGAAGAAATAGTTCCCTCCATTGTCTCGTTTAGCTTTGGTGTCTGATCTAAGCGTGGCATCTTTCCAATCTAATTA
This sequence comes from uncultured Cellvibrionales bacterium, assembly GCA_913063225.1. Lineage (GTDB taxonomy): Bacteria > Pseudomonadota > Gammaproteobacteria > Pseudomonadales > GM7GCV1 > JABJGI01. The sequence continues at coordinate 12,587 of CAJXYP010000017.1, read as the reverse complement.
ACTTTCGTATTTCTAGGTCTGTGTGACTAGCACCATCTGACTTTGTTCAGAATTGTTAAAAAAAAGTATTTACTACATTAGGCGCTCTGTTTGATTGCACAATTGGCTTCACTTAGGGAGTGGGGACACAAATGTCATATTTAGTTCGAAAAACTTTATTCAGCATCTTTCCAATCGCAGTAATGCTTTCAGTTCAATCTGCCACGGCGGATGAGGGGTTTTTGCGGTCCCTACATAATCTGGAAGATCCCTTGGGGTATTGTTTGGATGTGCCGGGTTTTGGTCAAAATCTAAGAAAAGACGCGCCCATTTCTACGCATTCCTGTAAGTACGGGATACCTGGATTTTGGGTGGATGAGGTTTTTGAGTTAACCGATAGCCAGCAACTGCGCTTACCTGAATATGACCTCTGCTTATCCGGAGCCAGTATGTCCTCGGGGGCACTAGTAAATACGGTTGAATGTGCTGCCGATTCTGCCCATGGATGGCGTGTACTAGATAGCGGTCGGGTAAGCCCGATTGAGAATTCGGAACTATGCCTGACTCTCGCAGCTGAAAAAGTATACGTAAACACCCCTGAAAATACGCTGCCATACTCTTCAAGAGATATCAGCCTTCAAGCCTGTGCCAGCGAATATGCGTACCGCCAAGCGTGGCGCTGGGCTGCTCCTGACGAGCAAACAACTTATAGCGCTAATTCCCTGCGCTCAGGTATGACGAACGAAATTAGGCAAGGCCTTGCCGCTCTGGGTCGAACAGTTAATCCCCAGGGAACCCAAGCTATATACCGAGATGTGCCGCGGCAATTTAGTGCTGTGGATGTGACCGTTACAAATGATATTAGTTATGGTCCAGATGAAAATAATCGGCTGCGCGTCTATCTTGGCAATAACCGAAATTACCCGGGACGGAGCGGAGCTCCGGTAATAATTCTTGTTCATGGTGGTGGATATATTCGCGGCAACCCTGACGAGCTCGCGCCAGTAGCAACGCACTTTGCTGGTTTGGGTTATGTAGTGGTAAATATGACTTACCCATTCGCTCCCGAACATCCATTTCCTGCCGGTGCTGTTAGCGTGGGTATGGCCGTAAACTGGACTGCGGAAAATATAGCCGAATATAACGGCGATACGAATCGTATATTTGTGATGGGACATTCTGCGGGGGCAAATCACGTTGCGAACTATGTATTCAGACCCAGCCTTATGGCAGCCGATACTCATGTCGTCGCTGGCGCAATTTTGGCATCTCCTGCTAGCTTGACCGTTGACCTGCAAAACCCCGGTGCGACAAATCTGGCCTATTTCGGTGAGGATGCGAGTCAGTGGTCCGACAAGATATTGTTGGACAATATAGAGCGTGTCTCTATACCGGTGCTGGTAGCTGTAGCCGAGTTTGATCCACCAACATTTCTTCCTGCTATTACGCAGCTAGTCAGCCAGTTGGCTAACGAGCACCAGGCTAGCCCACGGATACGGCAAATACCCGATCACGGGCATATTTCCTATATGGCTGCCATTGGCACAGCTGACTACCTATTTACTGAAGAAGTGCTCGACTTTATTGCCAATGCCGCGGATGACTAAGCGGAGCTAGTTACTCATAGACTCTGAGAAATACTCGGGCCCTAAATATTATGTTCTAATCAGCAGATGAAGGGCGCCTATCATTAGGTGCCCTTAACTGATTGGAGATATTTTGTTCAGCTTTATCAAAGAAAAAATCTGGATTTTCCTGATTGGTATTCTTACCAAGAAGGAGGAATCTGCCTCACTGTCACCTAACGATTTGGAGTGTTTGAAAAGCTCGATTAAGGCTGGCGATGTGCTGCTAATTGAGGGCCGGTCTCGAGTTGGTTACATAATTAAGAGCATATCCCGCAGTTCCTGGAGCCACGCCGCTTTTTGTATTGGCAGCTTAAATTCGATTAAGGATCCTGAGCTTTTTGCTTTAGTTTCAGAATATTGGAATGACGATACAAATGAGCCACTTTTAGTAGAGTCAGAGATAGATCGCGGGACCGTTGTTACTCCGCTAAGCCATTACAGTACCTACCACATGCGGATTTGCCGCCCTATCGGTCTAACAAAGGATGATCGGGACCAGGTTGTAAAATATATGGTTAGTAAAATGGGTACAGCTTATAGCGTGCACCATTTGCTGGATTTGGCCCGATTCCTTATTCCCTGGTGGACAATTATTCCGCGGAGCTGGCACTCCAGTTTGTTTGAGCATAACGCGGGTGAATCCACCAAAGCAGTTTGCTCTTCAATGATTGCTGAGGCCTTCAGTGCGGTAGATTTTCCAATACTGCCTTTGATTCAAGAAGACGAGCAGGGTAGCTACAGATTATTTCGGCGTAATCCGCGTTTGTTCACGCCCAGGGATTTTGATTATTCGCCGTTCTTTGACGTAATTAAGTGCCCCTTGCTTAGATCCGAAACCAATCGCTTTGGTAAACCCCGCACTGGATATTACCGCAAGCTAGTCTGGGTAGATTACCCGGACCAAAGACCCGAGATGCATGATCTAGTGAGTGCGCATGATGTACTTCATGTGCGACCAGAGGTGGGTGATGTGGTCGGTCTAGGTGGAGATATAGACGGAACGCTAGAGCTACCGAAAGTAATTAAAACCCCTATCGCTGAACTCGACGAACATGCTTCTGATGAGGAGTTGCTGAAGCAAAATTCTGAGAATCAGGCAAAGCCCGATCGGGACGATGAGTAATTCGATATCGCTTAGGTGAGTGGCCAGCCTGCTTACTAAAGAAGCGGGTGAAATAAGCCGGGTCTGCAAAGCCCAGTTCATAGGCGACTTCGCTAATGGTCAGAGAGGTATAAATCAAGTACCTTTTTGCTTCGAGAGTGACTCTCTCATGCACTATTTGCAGGGCAGACTGCCCGACTTTCGCGCGGCATATATTGTTGAGCTGGGCACTGCTTAGTCCCATTTCGCTTGCGTAACCTTTTATGGAAAGTCCGGATTTATAGTTGGCTTCAATTAGTTTCTTGAATTTACGAATCCGAATTGAATCGCGATCTGATGCAGAAACATCGTGCCCCAGTACAGGGCTCGCCTGATGCCGGATCGCCCAAACAAAGATCAATCGCAGAATCGATTGTATAGCTAAAAAACGAGAGGGATTGTCGTGGGTGTATTCCTTCGACAGCTCGCGAAACATTTGGTCGAGGTCAGGCCATTTACCAGTACTATTTCCGCGGATTATTTTTGGCTGTTCCGCGAATTCAGTATAGGTTTCTTCGAAACTCAGAAGATGGGATAGCGATGACCCGGGAATAGTTAGTAGGTGGCCATGAATTGTTTCAGTCGGCGTAAAACCATGGATGCACATGGGCGGCACTGTGACTAGCAGTGGAGCGTGAATACGAAACTCTTCTCCGTCTAAAACCGCTTTTGCACTCCCGCTATAAAGGTACAAAACGTGGAAAAGATCGAGATGCCGATGAGTCGCGATGCGTCCTTCGGTCTCTGCACAGCGTTGCTGTATATACTCATGGTGTACCAGTTCCTTGATGGGCCACTCTTCGCTGCCTTGAAACAGCTTGAAAGTGGGAACATTTTCCATTTTGTTCGAGCTTTTCATGTAGTGAACCATAGGCCTCTCTTTCTATTTGTGCAAGACTTTAGTACTTTTGTGCCTTCCGCCCTACTTAATTATTTTTTAGAGTTAGGGCCTATAAAATATTTGATATCTATTCAGGAGATAAATCGTGTTCGAACTTCTTTTACTCGCAGTCTATTTGTTAGTGACAATAGCTGCAGTGTTGTTGGCTTTTAATATTTTTAGTCAAGTTAAAACTCAGTTTATTGGTGCCGTTGGCGCAGTATTTGTGGTGCTATCTGTGTATGACGCCCAGTCAGCTTTGCCTGAATGGTTCCACAATATTTTCTGGACAATTCTTGCTATTAAATTGGTTGTTGCCCTGATACCCCCGGTGCGCAAAACGGTTTTCATGAAGCCAATGCTTGCTTACTACCGAAAAGTATTACCTCCTATGTCGGAAACCGAAGCCGCGGCTCTAGAAGCTGGCACGGTCTGGTGGGAACGCGAATTATTTTCAGGACGTCCGAATTGGAATGAGCTTAGGGATGCAGAGGGTGCCAAGCTAAGCGATGAAGAGCGCGCATTTATAGATGGCCCTGTTGAAGAGCTCTGCGCCATGATTGATGACTGGGAAGTGGTAAGCGAGTTGCATGATTTACCGCCTAAAGCGTGGCAATTCCTTCGTGAAAATGGTTTTTTCGGAATGGTGCTCCCTAAAGAATATGGGGGCTTAGAGTTTTCGGCCTATGCCCACTCCTGTGTAGTTCAGAAAGTTGCCAGCCGTTCTGGTGCTCTCGGTGTGACCACTATGGTTCCTAACTCATTGGGCCCAGGCATGTTGTTGCATGAATACGGAACCCAAGAGCAAAAAAACCGATATCTAAGACGTTTGGCAACGGGCCAGGAAATCCCATGTTTTGCCTTAACCGAGCCTGAGGCCGGTTCTGATGCCGCTGGCATGACAAGTCACGGTATTGTTACCAAACGTGTAATCGATGGAGTAGAGCAGGTCGGCATTGTTTTAAACTGGAACAAGAGATATATAACTCTTGCTCCTGTGGCCACGGTTCTGGGACTAGCGTTCAAGCTTTACGACCCCGAGCAAATTTTAGGTGATAAGGAAGACATTGGATTTACCGTTGCCCTGATACCTTCGGATACCGAAGGCGTGCAGATTGGTGAACGGCATATGCCCCTCAATGTGCCATTTATGAATGGTCCTATTAGAGGCAAAGACGTCTTTATTACCATGGATGATATTATCGGTGGTCAAGCTCAGTTGGGTAACGGATGGCGCATGCTGATGGAAAGCCTTTCTGATGGTCGAGGTATTTCATTGCCCTCACTATCCAGTGCAGCAGGCAAGTTCTGTTGCATGCATACCGGCGCCTATTCGCGAGTTCGCAGCCAATTCGGTGTATCCATTGGCGAGTTTGAAGGCGTTCAGGAGGCTCTTAGTCTAATTGCCGGCAATACGTATTTAATGGATGCCGTACGCACCATGACAGCGACCAGTATTGATGCGGGGGAAAAACCCAGTGTGGCTTCCGCAATTGCCAAATATCACCTAACAGAACGTATGCGTAAAACTATTAATGCTGCGGTTGATGTGCACGGTGGTTCGGCCATTTGCATGGGCCCAAGAAACCCCATGGGACGCAGCTATCAGGCGGTACCCATAAGCATTACCGTTGAGGGTGCGAATATTCTAACCCGCAGCCTTATCATCTTCGGTCAGGGTTCCGTGCGCTCACATCCTTGGATTCTGAAGGAAATGGAAGCGGCGAAAATGTCAGATAGTCCTGAGTCATTGGCGATTTTTGATCAGGCGATCAGTAATCATGCCCTGATGTTTGTTACCAACGTATCAAATTCATTTTTGGGAAGTTTTAGCAAGCGGTTATTTGTACGAACTAAGGTGGCTTCACCTGCAGAACAACACTATCAAACACTATCTTTACTAAGTGCACGCTTTGGACTGATGGCAGATCTAATGATGTTGCGATTTGGCGGAGATCTGAAACGACTGGAGTTTTACTCCTGCCTTCTAGGTGACTTGCTTAGTTCTCTCTATATGGCCTCAGCCGTATTGAAGCACTATCAAAGCCGAGGCGAGCCGGTTGATGATTTAGATCTTTTGAACTGGGCGATGGAAGACTGCTACCGCATGTTCCACGATGCCATGCGCACTATACTTGGCAACAAACCTTTGGGCAGCGCGACCACAGCACTAAAAGTTACCCTCTATCCTTTAGGTATTCCAACCATTGCACGTAACCGAAAACTCGAAGGACGCTTAGCAGACCTTATTACCCACCAGTCTGATACCCGAGATGATCTTATAAGTGGAATATTTAAGCCGACCGCTGAAGGTGACCATGTCGCCCATATGGAAAGAACATTTCAAATGGTTTTGGGCGCCGCAGATATTGAACGTAAGTTCCGTAAAGCCCGCAAAGGTCTAGATGCCTGGGATGTCGATTACCCCGGAGCTCTGCAAGAAGCTATTGCCAAGGGACTAATTACGGATATCGAAGCCAAAACCCTTAAAGAAGTTCAGGCCGCGCGCTATGAAGCTATTCAGGTAGATGAATTTGAACACGATCATTGGGTTAAGGACTCGGTATCTAAGGGAGAGGCCGCATGAGTTCCAGTGTCTATTTAATCGAAGGCGCCCGCACGCCGATTTTGAAGGCCCGCGGTAAAGCAGGACCTTTTGCCTCGGCAGATCTGGCAACCCTTGCCGGTCGACATCTGATGATGAAAACCAATATACAAACCAGTGATATTGACGAAACTATACTCGGATGCGTAATGCCCTCTGAGCGGGAAGCGAATATTGGGCGTATCGCAAGTCTGCGCATTGGGGTGCCTGAATCGGTTCCGGCTTGGACGGTTCAACGAAACTGCGCTTCAGGTATGCAGGCCGTTGATTGCGCGATGAATCGAATCCAACTAGGCCATTCGGATATTGTGCTTGCTGGTGGGTCTGAGGCTATGAGCCGTGCACCCATAATGTTTTCAGATAAGTATGTGGTTTTTTTGGGTCGCTTAATGGCAGCTAAAACTCCAGTAGCCAAGTTAAAAGTTATCAGCTCGTTCCGGCCCTCTCTGCTTGCGCCGGTTTTTGCATTGGAACATGGTCTGACGGACCCGGTGGTTAGTCTCAATATGGGGCAAACTGCAGAACAAATTGCTGAGCGATTTGGAATTACCAGGTCACAAATGGATGAATGGGCTGTACGCAGTCATTTGCGAGCTGCGGAAGCATTCGAAGCCGGAGTATTTGAAGATGAAGTCGTTCCCGTTATTGACGGGTCGGGCAAACTCTATGATCGAGACGACGGTGTTAGATCAGATTCAAATGTTGAGAAGTTATCAACGCTGAAACCAGTATTTGAAAAGCCATATGGCAAGGTTACTGCAGCGAATAGTTCTCAGATCAGCGATGGTGCCGCTTGGGTATTGCTTGCATCTGAAAGCGCCGTTGAAAAGCATAACTTGAAACCAATCGCCAAGATCACAGATGTCAGGTGGGCCGGACTAGACCCCGCAGAAATGGGCTTGGGCCCTGCGCATTCTATCGCCAAACTGCTAAAGGCCAATGATCTAAGTATGGGCGATATTGACTACTGGGAAATTAATGAAGCTTTTGCCGCTCAGGTACTGGCTTGTGTGGAAGCCATGGCATCTGATGATTATTGCCGCAAGCAAATAGGCGTAGATGCTGCGCTAGGTAATCTGCCAATTGATCGGCTGAACATTCACGGTGGAGCAGTTGCTTGTGGTCATCCGGTCGGCATGTCTGGTGCGCGCATTATTTTGCATATGGCACGTACTCTTCATCTGCAAAACGCGCAGCGCGGAGTTGCTTCTCTTTGTATTGGTGGTGGCCAAGGCGGTGCAGCGCTTATCGAGCGAATGTAAGTCAGGCATTGATTATCATTACTAATAAATCAACTAAATAATAAATTGGATATCGAATTAGAAACTAATTCGAACGGAGCAAAAGAAATGAGCTTGGACAATCTACAAAATTGGCACATACAGCCGGGTGAGGAGTATACAAAGCTAATTTTGGACAAAGCCGATAGCGGTGTAAATGTACTCGACAGGAATACACTTACCGAGCTTGAGCAAATAGTTGACCACTTTGAAAACGAACCGCCCAAGGCGCTGATGATCGCTTCTGCTAAATCGGCGGGCTTTCTAGCCGGCGCGGATATTAGCGAGTTCCAAGACCTTAAGACGCATGACCAAGTTATTGTCATGCTTCAGCGCGGACAGAACTTATTTTTACGTGTGGAACGCCTCAAGTGTCCGACCGTTGCCCTTATACACGGGCATTGTTTGGGTGGCGGGATGGAGCTTGCACTGGCTTGCGACTATCGCGTGGCTGAGTCTTCTCGAGACTGCAAACTTGGGCTTCCCGAAGTAAAACTTGGCATCCATCCCGCTTATGGCGGTGCTATTCGTTTACCGCGACTGATTGATCCCGGTCAGGCATTACAGCTTATGTTGGCTGGTCGAATGGTAGACGGCAAGGCGGCAAAACGATTGGGAATGGCGGATATCGCAGTTCATTCGAGATACTTCGAAGAGGCGGGAGCGGCTCTTTTGAAAAAAGGTAAGCGCAAGCAAAAGCGCGATTTCAAGCAAAATCTCTATGCACTGCCGCCAGTGAGAACCTTAGTAGGTTCCATGGCAGCAAAACAAGTTGCCAAAAAAGCCAGTAAAGAACACTACCCGGCGCCTTATCGAATAATCGATTTTTGGAAAGAAAATCCAGGCGGTCACGAGTCAGCCTATCGGGCAGAAGCAGAGTCCGTAGCCAAACTGTTTGCAGGTGCGAACTCAGCACGCGCTATTGAGAATCTAGTCCGGGTTTTTCTACTCGACAAAAAACTTAAAAGTGAAGGCAAAAAAGCCAAATTTGAGGGAACTCACGTGCATGTCGTAGGCGCGGGGGTTATGGGTGGCGATATTGCCGCCTGGTGTGCCCTTAGTGGTCTTAGAGTGACACTTCAGGATTCCAAGCCAGAGTTTATTGCACCGGCGATAAAGCGGGCTCACAAGCTCTTTAAGCGCAAGCTTAAGGCAACCCACCTGGTGAATGCGGCTATGGACCGGTTAATCCCAGACCCGCAAGCCTTAGGCGTGCCTCAGGCAGATTTAATTATCGAGGCTATAACTGAGCGTCTAGATGCTAAAAAAGGACTCTACGCTAATCTAGAGCCGCGTATGAAGCCCGGCGCGATACTTGCGACCAACACATCTAGTTTGCCTCTAGAGCAACTCTCTGAGGGATTGGCCCGGCCAGAACGCTTAGTGGGCATCCACTTTTTTAACCCGGTTGCACTAATGCAGCTTGTTGAAGTGGTGCGGGGTCAAAATACCTCGGATGAAGTAGTGAATTTGGCTTTGGGTGTGGTTACTCGGATTGGTAAATTGCCGTTAGAAGTAAAAAGTTCTCCAGGCTTCTTGGTGAATCGAGTACTTATGGCTTATTTGGGTGAAGCCATGAAACTCTATCAAGAAGGCGTTCAGCCAGAATTGATTGATGAATTGGCGGTTAAGCTTGGAATGCCGATGGGTCCTATCGAATTATCAGATACGGTTGGTTTAGATATTTGCCAAGCGGTTGCCGAAGAGATGATATCTGCCTTTGGTGGGGACTCCAGTGATGTGCTCACAATTCACATAGAAAAGGGAAATTTGGGCCGCAAATCTGGCCAAGGTTTTTACACCTGGAAAAAAGGTAAGGCAATCAAACAAAAAGCTTCCCGTGGATCCAATGACACTAGAGAAATATCAGATCGTATGCTTTATATGATGTTGAACGAATCGGTTCAGTGTCTTGCAGAAAATGTGGTTACAAATTCAGACAGTCTTGATATGGGTATGATATTTGGTACTGGATTTCCTCCTTTCTTGGGTGGGCCCATACAATATATGCGAAGCCAAACTAAAGATGTCTGTGCCAACCGATTAGCGGAACTGGAATCTAGTTTGGGTGATCGATTTACCGCCAAACCAGGGTGGGATAGCCTTCACCTATGAAAGGCCTTCAGCTCTAAGAATTAGTGCAATTTCTAAGGAATAGTTATGAGTTTACCGCGATCTCTTTCGCAGCAAATGAGCATGCCGTTAATAGGCGCGCCCCTTTTTATTGTTTCCAATCCAGCTCTAGTAATAGCTCAATGTCGGGCTGGAATTATCGGTTCTTTCCCGGCTTTGAATGCCAGACCAGAGGCTTTGTTAGATGATTGGCTGGTGGAAATCAAAGAGGCACTAGCGGCCCCTTCAGATACTCCGGTTGCACCCTTTGCGGTAAACCAAATTTGTCACCCCTCAAATACGCGTTTAGAACATGACGTGCGGCTCTGTGTAAAACATCAGGTCCCTATCGTTATAACCAGCCTCAGCCCTCCGGCTGAAATCGTGCAAGCAGTGCATTCATACGGAGGTTTGGTATTTCACGATGTAATTAGTGTCCGCCATGCGAAGAAAGCGGCGGAGCAGGGCGTAGATGGATTGATTCTCGTAGCCGCGGGCGCTGGTGGACATGCGGGGCCAATGAGCCCCTTTGCTATGGTGCAGGAAGTACGACAGTGGTTTGACGGAGTCATAATTTTGTCTGGTGCTATTGCCTCAGGGCAGGCTGTTGCCGGAGCCTTAGCAATGGGTGCCGATTTGGGCTACAGCGGTACACGCTTCATCGCTACAACTGAGGCCAATGCAGATCCGGTCTACAAGCAAATGCTTGTAGACAGTGCGGCCTCAGACATTATGTACAGCTCTCTTTTTACCGGAATTCACGGAAATTATCTTAAACCTTCCATTGTTCGAGCCGGGCTAGATCCTAAGAACCTTCCGGATGGTGACAAATCAGATATGAACTTTGAAAAGCTCTCAGGTGGCAGTAAAGCCTGGAAAGATATCTGGGGCGCTGGTCAAGGGTTGGGCGCCATAGAGAATGTGCAGGATACCGCGGATCTAGTGCAAGAAATGCGCTCAGAATTTAACCAGAGTGTAAATCAGCTGGCTCAGTCAGATTGGTGCAAAACATGATTAATACTAGTACTGAAAATGGTGTGATGACACTAAGCATCGACCGCCAAGATAAAAAAAATGCATTAACAGCAGCTATGTATCTAGAGCTAGCTACGCAAATCAAAGTTGCGCAAGAAGGTGAATCCCTGCGGGTCATTCTAATTCGCGGTGAAGGTGATAACTTCTGTGCAGGCAATGATCTGATGGATTTTCTGGCTTTAGCGCAGAGCGGAGGGCTTTCCGGAGACCTTAGCTCCTTCCCTCCCTTGGTTTTATTGCACGCATTGGTCGATTGTAAACTTCCTTTGGTTGCTGTGGTTCAGGGGGCAGCTATAGGCATAGGTTTCACCATGCTACTGCATTGTGACTTGGTAGTTTGTGCCGATAACGTCAGATTACAGACGCCATTTGTTGATTTGGGGTTAGTCGCCGAGGGTGGTTCTAGTCTACTTTTGCCCGCACGAGTGGGTCGGGCCAATGCTGCAGAGATTCTATTGTTGGGAGCTCCCATTTCCGGTGATAGAGCCTTGCAAATGGGACTATGTAACTCAGTTTGTGCTGCAGCCGAGCTTGATACAACCGCAGCAATGTATGCATCTGCACTGGCAGCAAAACCGGCAGGTGCCTTGGCCGCGTCGAAAGCGCTAATGCAACCGAGCGCAGAAGAAATACATAAACGTATCGACGAAGAAGCTTTGGAATTTATTCAGCGATTACAATCAGACGAAGCCAAACAGGCCTTGAGTCAATTCTTTAAACGCTAATGTCCGATTCCGATATCCAAGAACTTTGGTATAGCCTTTCGGGGTTGGAGTTTGTTCAGGCGACTATTGATGGTCAGATTTCCATGGGGACCATGGCAGATACCATGGGTATACGTGCGGTCAAAGCCGATGAAGGGTTTTTAGGACTAAAGGCTACTCCGACAGCCGAGCATCTAAACCCCGCAGGCACCGTTCATGGTGGTTATGGCGCTACGGTACTGGATATGGTCACCGGTATAGTGGTGCAAACCGTTCTGGATGCGGGCCAATCCTGTGCAACCGTTGATCTTAACGTTCAGATGATCAAACCCCTGCCATTAGGGAAACCAGTAAAGGCCGAAGGACACCTAATTCGACGGACCAAAAACCTTGCTTTCACGCGAGGCGCCTTGATAGACGATGCGGGAGAGATATACGCTCATGCGCAATCAACAGTGATGATTTTTACCGAAAAAAAGTAACTATTATTCGATAGAGCTCTGCAAAGATGTGTCTTAAGTGGCTAGACACATGAATCATTCTGTGTAAAATCTCCATACATGAGCATTGTTACTAACATTCAGTTATCTACGATTTCGCCCGTTCGCGGCGGATTTGCTCTTGCCTTGCTGCTCCTGCCTTAGGGCAGATACTTAAAATACATTCAAATATATTCTATTCCGTGCTCCCTTTGTGATCTGGGAGCGTTACTATTTGCAGCTAACGGCTGGATAAGAAAATGAACAAAGAAAAATTAATTATATTTGATACAACCTTGCGCGACGGCGAACAAAGTCCGGGCGCATCTATGACTAAAGACGAAAAACTTCGTGTGGCCAAGGTATTGGAGAAGCTGAAGGTTGATGTAATCGAAGCTGGATTCGCTATTGCAAGCATTGGGGATTTCGAAGGGGTCAAGTTAGTAGCCGACAATATTATGGATAGCCGAATCGCCAGCCTAGCGCGGGCGACAGAGAAAGATATTCATCGAGCGGGCGAAGCTATTGCTGGAGCCAATGCCGGGCGCATTCATACCTTTATCGCTACCTCACCAATTCATATGAAGTACAAGCTTCAAATGGAGCCGGAAAAAGTACTTGAGCGAGCGATAGATTCAGTAAAGCTGGCTCGAAGCCTTTGCGACGACGTTGAGTTCTCTCTGTCTCTTATACACATCTCCGAGCCCACGAGACCGTACTAGATCTCGTATGCCGTCTTCTGCT
>CAJXYP010000016.1 GCA_913063225.1 uncultured Cellvibrionales bacterium | reverse complement strand
GGTGGCTTAGCCGGAATTTACTCCTCTTTGCTTCGATATGAAGATACTATTCGCGTTGGCAATGAAGCTTTGCGTTTGGGTGATCTGAATCGACCAGACCAAATTAAAATGGCGGTAGGCGCGGCTCATGCTGCCCTTCGTGAATATGATGATGCCGTCGAGTCCTTCCGTTCAATTACCGACTCACGATCAACTCGAGCAGCTGGTGATTGGGTACGTTACGCGACTTCCGAGAAAAATCGAGATGCTCAGATCAGAGCCTCAGGTATTGATTTGGATGCAATTCTTGGGCAGGACTTTTAAGCTAGGTCGCCAAACTTATATAAAAAAGCCGGAACATTTATTCCGGCTTTTTTCGTTATGGGGATCGATAATTAAGTCTCAGGAAATGAGTGATTTCACAAATATCTTGGAAGCTCTATCGGCGTCGTAGAGTTTTTGTCTTGGTTTCGGTAGGTCAGACACATCTGCTTCTTTAAAACCATGGCCGATAAACCAGTGCGCTCCTTCCGTAGTAAGAATCACTAGCTGTTCCAGTCCCTGGGATTGGGCCCAGTGTTCGATATGGTGAACCAGCTTAGTGCCGCGTCCTCCGCCCTGAAAATCAGGATGAATTGCCAAGCAAGCAAGCTCTCCGGTCTTGTCATTCGGAAAAGAAAACAACGCAGCGCTTGCGACAATCATTCCATCAATATCAATTACTCTAAAACAATCAATTTGTTGCTCTAAGGAGTCTCGATCCCGTTGAACCAACTGACCGCCAGTTTCCAGAGGTTTGATAATCTCAAGAATACCGCCAATGTCTTCTAGTTTGGCGGTTCGGACCTTCTCGACATCACGTTCTACAATCATTAGCCCAGCACCCTGAGGAGTGAACAACTCTTCAAGTAGGGCGCCTTCGGTTTCAAAGTCTACGATATGCGCTCGCGGTAAACCGTTTGAAATTGCGGTTACGGCGGCGCCAACCAAAGTATCCGGTTCTGGTAGATCAGCTATTGCATGTTCCAGCTGTAGGATATTGAAAACGCTTTCGTTCTCCGCATGCAGCTCTGCCAGCTTGGAAGCAGTGGATAAACAGATGAGCTTGTCAGCGCCCAAGGCTTTGGTGACCGCAGCGGTTACTTCAGCTACTGAAAGGTTAAAAATCTCGCCAGTTATTGAATAACCCAGCGTCGGAATGAGCACAATTGAGCCAGTATCTAATGCCCCATCAATACGACCGGCGTTAACCATGCGTACCTGCCCTGTGTACTGATAGTCGACACCGTCTTTAACCCCTACAGGGCGAGCGGCTACAAAGTTTCCGGAAATAAGGGAAGTCTGTAAGCCAAAGCCTGGCGTCTGCGGCATGCCGCGGCTAAAAGCTTTTACGATGGACTCACTGACTTGATGAATCGCCGAACAAATGGTTTTCAGCTGATCTGCCGGAGTTACTCGAACCTGATTAACAATCTCGCTTTTTTGATCTGCAGCTGTAAGCGCTTGTTCGATCTGAGGCCTAGATCCGTGCACGATTACAAGCTTTATACCCAAACAAGAAAGCAGCGCCAAGTCGTGTACTAGGTTCTGAAAATTGTCGGATTCGACGGCGTCTCCTGGAAGCCCAACCACAAAAGTTCGGTCGCGATGAGCCTGTATATAAGGCGCAGCGAATCTGAATTGTGTTGAGAAACTGGAATTGTTTATCGTCATATCTCCTTTTGCGGCGGCCATTCTAGCCTAACTGGCTGAAATTGCATCGTTTTTTAGAAAACCCAAGCCAGCGGAAGTTTAGGTAAGGCAGTAGCTATCTATTAGCTGGCGGTAAATCTCCACTGCGGGCTCAATTTGGTTACCCGGCAGATATTCGTCGATTGCATGAGCTTGGTCGATAGAGCCGGGCCCTAATACAACCGTTTCTAATCCCAAGGCCTTAAAAAACGGCGCCTCAGTTGCAAAGGCAACGGCGCTGGATGGGTGGCCGCTGAGCTGCTCAAGCCTTTTTACCAGATCAGCTTCGGCGTCTTGTTCAAACGAATCAGCGCCTTCCATAAGCGAATGTCGGGTTATAGAGCATTGCCATTTTTTAGCTATTGGCTCGATCATAGAATCGATTTGCGAGCGCATTTTTGTATTGAGCATGCCGGGCAGGGTACGTAGGTCGAACTCGATATCACAGTAGCTGCAAATCCGATTGGGATTGTCACCACCATGTACGCAGCCAGCATTCAGTGTGGGTACTGAGATAGCAAAGCCCGAATGGTGGTAGGTATTTTGAAGTGCCTTTCTTAAAGCAAAGAGGCCACCCAAGACATCGTACATAACTTCCATCGCGTTGATGCCCAAACCGGGATCGGAGGAATGGCCTCCAACGCCCTGAATTTGGATTGATTCCATCAATATGCCCTTGTGCATACGAATGGGATGCAGATCAGTGGGTTCGCCGATTACGACACGTTCTGCGCTGGCTATACGTTCTGTGAGCAGTGCTCGAGCGCCCGCCATGGAAGTTTCTTCGTCCGCTGTGGCAACAATGGTTAAGGGCTTTTGTATTTTACTTAGATCAGAGCTTCCAATTGCTTGAAGCAAGACCGCAAAAAACCCCTTCATATCTGTGGTGCCAAGCCCTTGGTAACCCAAAGCGGTCTGCTTGACCTTAAAGGGCTCGCCATCCCATCGATCCGGATCACAGGGAACGGTGTCTGTATGGCCAGAGAACACCAGACCGCATTCACCACTGCCTATGCTTGCGTACAAATTTAGCTTTTGCTGATCCTCAGAGATAGGTTGCAGTGTTACTTCAAATCCTTGGTCCCTGAACCAATTTGCCAAAAGGTCGATAACCAGGCTATTGCCCATATCAATTTCGGCTTGGGTCGAACTAATGGAAGGTGCAGCAATTAGCTGCTGCAAGGCGTCCTCAAACTTGGGTGTAGATAGGCTCATTAAAAATTTGACCAATATTATCTGATGCTAATGGGAGTGGGCTAAAAATGTCGCAACGCTACCGGCTTTTCTCAGTATGAGGTAGGCTAGCATTAAAGTATTTACGCACTATAACCAAAGGCGTTACGGAATTGAAAAATTCAAAGCGATTGCAGTCGCTCAAGAGCATTGTAGAGGCCCTGAAAGAGGATGGCATTCTCAGTGAACCGGATACCGTTCGCGCATCTGGTAGCTCAGTTAAGGTTCACCCTATTCAGGCGATTAGCTCCTTAAGCCTAGTCGATCAGCGTACTCAGGGAAAAATACTCACAGATGAAGTGCCGTCTGTCTGGTATGCCGCAATACCGGTTACATGGGGCGAGAGGGTATTTATGAATTTCTCGAGCCTAGCGCCGGAATTCGCAAGAAAATAACCGACGATTGCGATCTGCAAGACCTGCGTATGCAGAGTTACCGAGAAGGGGCACAGACTTTGCGCTTGAGCGGTGCACGTAAGGTGGCCGCAGGCAAAACCACGATCGAAGAAGTATTGCGCGTTACTCCTACAGTCGAAGACTTTTAATCCACTTATATTCAGCAGGCCTACCTTGAGATCCAATTTGTTTACTAGTTTGGAAGTGTGTCCAGACGATCCGATTCTGCAGTTAATGGTTCATGCCCGTGCCGATACCAATCCGCTCAAGGTAGATTTGAGTGTGGGTATATATAAAGACGATATGGGCAAAACTCCGGTTATGGACTGCGTTAAAGCGGCAGAGCAACGGCGCCTAGAACAGGAAGATAGCAAAGCTTATTTGGGCCTTGCCGGGGATCTTCGATTTAACAAGCTAGTTACTGAGCTTGTGCTTGGCCCCAGCCATGCGGCCCTCGCTGATAAGCGGGTATCTACGATTCAAACTACCGGCGGATCGGGCGCGATTCGTATCGCTGCTGAACTAATCAAAAGAATAAAACCAGGTACTAGGGTGTGGGTTAGTGATCCAACCTGGGCGAACCATATTCCGCTTCTTAAATCTGCCGGATTGGAAATCGCTACCTACGCTTACTATCAGTCCGGAGAGAAGGGCGTGCGTTTCACTGAAATGATGCAGGATCTTTCCGCGGGCGCGCAGTCCGGTGACGTAATCCTATTGCAGGGCAGTTGCCACAATCCCTGTGGAGAAGATCTAAGTCTTGAGCAATGGCAGCACTTAGCGGAGTTTGTATTGGACAGAGGTCTGCTGCCCTTTGTGGATATTGCCTACCACGGGATTTCGAAAAATCTTGATGAGGATTCATTGGGCTGGAGACATATGGCCGCCTCTGTGCCGGAAATGCTGATTAGCTATTCCGGCTCAAAAAACTTTTCTCTATATCGCGATCGTATTGGCGCGCTAATTTCTATTTCGCCTAATCCTGCAACCGCACATATCCTTTTGACCAATATGATGAATATTAGCCGCGTGGTCTATTCCGTGCCGCCGGCTCATGGAGGTTTTTTGATTGCGGAAATTCTGGAAGATGATGAATTGCGTAAAATGTGGATGTTCGAATTGGATCAAATACGTTTACGGGTAAATCAAATGCGAAATGGCTTGGCAGATAGGCTTCAAGAGCGCCTAAGCAGCGATAGGTTCGAATTTATTCGAGATCAGCAGGGAATGTTTAGCTTTTTGGGCATAAGCGTTGAACAGGTGCTGAGCATGCGAGAGAGTCACAGTATTTATTTACTCAACTCGAGCCGAGTCAATATTGCTGGCGTAACCTCATCCAACATTGACCATTTGGTCGATGCTATTGTTTCCGTGCAGCCTTGATAGTGCGTAAGTAGTCCCAAGCGCTCTAATTTGTCAGTCGCGACTTAACGCAGCGAGATTATTGACCAACCCTGGCGGTCAGCAGTTTCTTTGAGTTTGTCGTCTGGATCAACGGCAACCGGATTGGCTACTTTTTTGAGAAGTGGCAAATCGTTGTGGGAATCTGAGTAGAACCAAGCACTTCCGAGTTCTTGCCCGTTAAGTTCTTGAGAACTCTTGCTAAGCCACTCGCGAATTTTAGTTATCTTGCCCTCGGCAAAGCAGGGCGTTCCGACAAAGTCTCCGGTGTAACGACCATCTATCAGTTCAGGTTCAGAGCAAATCAACTGATCAATGCCCAATCGCCGAACGATAGGTTCAACTACAAATCGATTGGTTGCGGTAATTACGGCCAGCTTGTCTCCAGCGGATCGGTGTTTTTCTACAAGTGATTCTGCCGCCGGCAACCAGATAGGCTCTATACGCTCCAGCATAAATTCTTTGTGAAGTTGTGAGAGCTGAGCAGGTTCTATATTTACTAACGGAGATAGAGCAAAACGTAGGTAAGCTTCAGCGTCGAGATTGCCACTTACATAGTCCTGATAAAATACTTTGTTGCGTTTTTGGTATTGCACAGGGTCGACCACAGAACGAGAGACCAAAAAATCCCCCCAGAGATAATCGCTGTCTCCGCCAATCAGGGTATTATCGAGGTCAAATAGTGCGAGTGTCATAGAGGAATAGTCTTGGTAAGTGCGCATTCTAACAGTGAGCATATAGATCTTGACGAGATTTTTGGATTAACCGAAAAACATCTCAGCCAAATTGTTGGCCTGGATCTAAAGATTCACAGGAAATCTGAACCGGCATTTGCTGAATTGCAAAAGGCTGCCGCACTGGATGGTATCGATATTCGGGTAGCAAGTGCCTTTCGCAATTTTGAGCGTCAATTGCTCATATGGAATGCCAAAGCATCCGGTGAGTGGGACTGTTTGGACGATGCGGGTGATTGTATTGATCTAGGCAAGCTGACAGATTTGGAGGCAGTAAAAGCTATTATGAGATTCTCGGCGTTGCCCGGAGCGTCGCGGCATCACTGGGGGACGGATCTAGATATCTACGACGCTGCCGCTGTGGCAGAGAACTATCAACTGCAATTGGTTGCCGCCGAATATGACGCAGGCGGGCCATTCCACAATTTGAATCTGTGGTTGGATCAGCGCGCGGGTGATTTTGGTTTTGCTCGACCCTATGCGTCAGATCAGGGCGGTATCGCTCCGGAGGCCTGGCATATCAGCCATATTGAACAGGCGAGTTCTTATAGTTTGGCCTATGATCCGAAGCAATTATTAGGTTATTTACGCGGAATAGAATTTCTTCTTAAAGATGCTGTTCTTAATAATCTGCAATATCTTTTTGAGCGTTATATACAAATCCCCTAAGATGGCGGACTTTAAAGACTAACTAAGCCAAGGCGACCACAAATGCCCCAGCAAAGAACAATAGACGAAGTTTGGAAACTTATTCGCTCAGAAGCGGAAGACGTAGCGATGTCTGAACCAGCCTTAGTGCCCTATCTATCGCGTTGCATACTCAGGCACCAGAGCTTTGATGCCTCTTTGGCATGTGTCCTATCCAATGAGCTGGATGCGCCTCATCTGCAAGCGGAAGTAATAAACCGGCTGATTCGTGACGCTCTGTTGGGTCAACCCGAAATTGTTGGCGCGATAGTTGCCGATCTATCTGCTCATGTGGATAGGGATCCGGCATCGGCAGGTTGGCTGACGCCCTTTCTTTACTTTAAAGGTTTTCACGCGGTGCAGAGTTATCGCGTTGCGCATTGGCTCTGGAACAACGATCGCCGATACCTGGCAAGACATATACAGGCCAAATGCTCACAAGAATACGACGTTGATATTCATCCGGCTGCGCGCCTTGGCAAGGGTATTATGATTGATCACGCTACCGGTGTGGTTATTGGTGAAACCGCTGTGGTTGAGGATGATGTATCCCTGTTGCACGGTGTAACATTGGGCGGAACCGGTAAAGAGTGTGGAGATAGACACCCTAAAATCCGGTGCGGTGTTTTGATAGGAACCGGCGCCAAAATTCTTGGCAATATCGAGGTTGGAAGAGGGGCAAAAGTTGGTGCTGCCAGCTTGGTATTGGAATCCGTTGCGCCCCATACCACGGTCGCCGGTGTGCCGGCCAAAGTGGTGGGTAGCCCTTCAGTAGATTCGCCAGCCTTGGATATGCAGCACGAGCTCTAAGGACGAATTTGTTGATCGTTAAAAGTAAAAAGGCCTGCATAAGCAGGCCTTTTTTATTCAATGATGAATTGGATTAAAAGCCTTTAGCGGTCGCTCGATCGATTGCTTCAAGAATAAGCTGCTTGGCTTCAGCGGCATCGCCCCAACGATCAATTTTTACCCACTTCTCGCTTTCCAGATCTTTGTAATGCTCAAAAAAGTGCTCTATTTGCTTTAGCGTAATATCCGGTAAATCAGAATAGTTTTTCACACTGTCGTATCGGCGGGTCAATTTGTGGCTCGGCACGGCGAGCAACTTTTCGTCCTGACCGGCTTCGTCGCTCATTATCAATACACCGATTAAGCGGCAGTTAATTATCGCGCCCGGAGCAACGGCGCGCGTGTTGGCTACCAATACATCAATAGGGTCACCATCATCAGAAAGTGTATGGGGTACAAACCCGTAGTTTCCAGGATAGCGCATGGAGGTATACAAGAAACGGTCCACCATAAGCGCACCTGAATCTTTATCCATCTCATACTTGATTGGCTCTCCGCCAATAGGTACTTCGATAATTACGTTTACATCTTCGGGGGCGTTGTTTCCTACAGGAATGGCGTTTAGATTCATCTAATGGGTACCGGCTTTTGGGGCGCTACAGAAAAAGGGCGCACATTATCGTGGCGACGCCTAGCTTGATCAAGCCCAAGCAGAAAATATTCTTACATAAAGCAAAAACCCGGGCATTAGCCCGGGTTTTTGCTTTATCACTTATTAGTCAAATTTTGATAATTATAAGAGAGGTGCAATTACCAAGCTTACAATTGCCATAACGTTGATAAGAATGTTCATCGAGGGCCCCGAGGTATCCTTGAACGGGTCACCTACGGTATCGCCAACAACCACTGCTGCGTGGGTATCTGTACCCTTGCCACCTAGGTTGCCTTTCTCGACATACTTTTTGGCGTTATCCCAAGCGCCACCGGCGTTGGCCATCATCAGTGCCATCAATACACAGCCCAAAAGTGCGCCAGCGAGCATTCCGCCCAGAGCTTCGGCACCCAGACTAAAGCCAATTACAGGAGGAGCAGCAACCGCAATAACGCCAGGAAGTATCATGCGCCTTAAGGCAGCAGTAGTAGCGATATCAATACACTTGGCATTGTCAGGCTCAGCAGTACCTTCTAGTAACCCCGGGATCTCACGGAACTGACGTCGAATCTCATTGATCATGTCGAAGGCGGCATCACCTACCGCGGTCATAGTGATAGCAGATACCAGAAAGGGAATTGCACCACCAATAAACATGCCTACTAATACAACAGGGTTAGACAAAAGTAGCTCAAAGCCTTCTGGTCGATTTAGAGCAACCGTCTCAACAAAGGCCGCAATTATGGCCAGTGCCGCTAATGCAGCAGCGCCGATAGCGAAGCCTTTACCGATAGCAGCAGTAGTATTGCCAAGCTCATCAAGGGAGTCGGTGATCTCACGAACTTCTGCGCCCATACCACCCATTTCGGCGATACCGCCAGCGTTGTCAGCAACCGGGCCGTAGGCGTCAATAGCCATGGTGATACCGACTGTTGAAAGCATGCCTACCGCGGCTATACCAACTCCGTAGAGGCCGGACAGCGCAGTTGATACATAGATAATGGCAGCAATACAAAGAATAGGCAGTACCACTGACTGCATACCGACAGAGAGGCCGGTAATCATTACAGTTGCTGCGCCAGTTTCGCCAGATTTAGCAATCTTGCGAACCGGTGCGCCACCAGTGTAGTACTCGGTGATTAGGCCGATTGCAATGCCGCCAACTGCGCCACTCAGCACAGATAGCCAAATATTTAATGGTAAACCCATCTGCTCTATCAGGAAGTAGGCGCCAGCTAAAAATAATACCGGCGCACCTAATGTGCCGGTACGAAGTGCTGCTGCAGGTGCAGCACCGGCGCGCATTTTAACCACCAGAATCATAATAATCGAAGCTATCAATCCAATGCTTGCTAAAGCTAGCGGCAAGAACATCATGGATTCGCGTACGGCTATGGTCGCAGTGGTGAGAGTCGAAGCAATCGCAATAGAAGCAATCATGGAGCCGCAATAAGATTCGAAAATATCCGAGCCCATGCCAGCTACGTCACCGACGTTGTCGCCAACGTTATCGGCAATTACACCGGGGTTGCGGGGATCATCTTCAGGAATACCCGCTTCGAGTTTACCCACTAGATCAGCGCCAACATCTGCACTTTTAGTGAAGATACCGCCGCCAATACGAGAGAAGAGAGCCACACAGGAAGCACCCATACCGAAGCCTTCAAGAGAGTGAGCGTTACCACCAAGAAACCAATAGAGTCCCCCCAGACCTATTAGACCAAGAGACGCAACACAGAGGCCCATAATTGAGCCACCAAAAAAGGCTACCGTTAGGGCACTCGCAGCGCCGTCTGTGGCCGCTGCCGTAGCAGTTCTCACATTGGCTTTAGTCGCAGAATACATACCCAGCCACCCAGCAATTGAAGAAGACAGTGCTCCAACAACTACAGCGATAGCGGTGTTCCCGTCCAGCGCCAGCCAGGTCAGTAGTACCAATACAGCGAGGAAAACCACCAAAACGCTGTACTCGCGGCGCATAAATACCATGGCACCCATATGGATCTGGTCGGCGATTTTTACAATATTGTCTTCGCCTTCCGGATATCTGATAACGATCTTATAAAGAACTAAAGCGCAGATTAGACCAATCACGCCAAGCAACGGCGGAATCGCCGTCGATGTAAACTCAAACATGAATTTCCCCTTTTTGAAATCACAGATTAATTGTAAAGGGGATAGTATCGTTAAACTGGCGAAGCACCAACTCAGTGCACCTTTAGGGGAGAGAACAGGGGGTATGGAGTCATAGCGAATAGATGTTTTAGAATGCAAAAAAGCCGAGTTTATAGTGCGTTAATTTGCTCAAGTATGGACTCGGGATTTAGTCCGGCGTCGGCCAGTAATTGGTCTCGCGTCGCTTGATGCTGAAAACTGTCAGGTAACCCAAGACAGATAGCTTTAACTCCAAGACCGGCGCGGCTGACAAACTCCAAAACTCCAGATCCTGCGCCACCGGCAATGGCATTTTCCTCGACACTAACAAAGTGAGTATGGGTTTTAGCCAGTTTTGAAAGTAATGCTTCATCTATAGGCTTTGCGAAGCGCATATCTACTACCGTCGCATTAACTGAATCTGCAGCCGCTAGGCAATCTGCTAATACCGTTCCAAAGGCTAGAACGGCAACCTTCTCACCTTCGCGACGCACGATAGCTTTACCAATAGGTAGGCTGGTTAGCTCTTTTTGTACCTCGGTTCCAGGGCCAGAGCCTCGCGGGTAGCGAACCGCTGCTGGGCCTCTGTGGTGATATCCGGTGGTTAGCAGCTGCCGGCACTCGTTTTCGTCTGAGGGCGTCATAACCAACATATTGGGGATACAGCGCAGATAGCTAATATCGTAGGCACCCGCGTGGGATGCGCCATCTTCACCAACCAGACCCGCGCGATCTAAAGCAAACAGAACATCCAGGTCTTGTAACGCCACATCATGAATTAATTGATCGTAGGCACGCTGTAGAAAAGTCGAATAAATGGCCACTACCGGTTTGATATTTTCGCATGCCATACCAGCCGCAAGTGTCACAGCGTGTTGTTCTGCGATGCCAACATCTACATAGCGGGTTGGGAACTGGCGGGAAAATTCGACCATGCCGGAACCTTCACGCATAGCAGGTGTAATGCCGACCAAGCGCGCATCGTTATCTGCCATATCGCAAAGCCACTGACCAAAAATATCCTGATACTTGGGGAGCTTCGGTTTGCCATTTGGCTTCTTGGGTGCCGGGTCAATTTTGGACAGGGCGTGATAGGCGATCGGGTCTTCTTCGGCGGGCGTAAAACCACGACCTTTTTCTGTTATCACGTGCAGCAAAATAGGTTCTTTTAATTCTCGTAGATTCTGAAGCGTATCTACCAATGATTTGAGGTTATGTCCGTCTATTGGGCCGATGTAGTTAAAACCCATTTCTTCGAAAAAGGTCCCTGGGGAAACCATACCTTTCATATGTTCTTCAGTGCGACGAACAAATTCTGAAGCGGGTGGAACCTTAGATAAAACCTTTTGGCCTTTCTGGCGAATCTGGTTGTATAGCGGGCTCGCCCACATGCGGGAGAAATAACTTGAAAGCGCGCCGACGTTTTCCGAGATCGACATATTGTTGTCATTTAGAACAACCATCATATCGGCGCCGCTGCCAGCTACATGGTTCAAAGCCTCAAATGCCATGCCTGCGGTCATGGCGCCATCGCCAATTACTGCAACGTGCTTGCGATCTTCGCCCTTAAGCTTGGAGGCCATAGCCATACCCAAAGCAGCACTTATAGAGGTACTCGAATGGCCAACGCCAAAAGTATCAAAGGGGCTTTCGGATCGGCTTGGAAAACCGGACAAACCATCTCGCTGTCGCAAACTTAGAATGCGGTCGCGTCTGGCGGTAAGAATTTTGTGCGGATAGGCCTGGTGTCCTACATCCCAAACCAGCCGATCTTCTGGTGTATTGAAGACATAGTGCAATGCGATAGTCAGTTCAACAACGCCAAGACCGGCGCCGAAGTGACCGCCGGTTTGCCCTACAACATAGACTAAGTATTCCCGCAGCTCGTCCGCCAGTTGCAGTAGCTCGGTGTTGCTGAATTCGCGCATATCTTCTGGAATCTGCACTCTATCCAAGAGTGGAGTCACCGGGGCGCTGGCAGGAATGCTGTCAAAGTTCTTCATGTATTCTTATGTTTTATTTTAGTGCAATCGTTGCACAATAAAGTCGGATATCAGATGCAGAGTCTTCGCGCTATCCCCAAAAATCATTAGGGCCTTTTTAGCGGACTGATGCAACGAGTTTAACTCTTCTGTGGCTGCTTCGAGCCCCAGCAAATCAATATAGTTCGGTTTGTTTAGGGCCTGATCGGCTCCCTGGGGTTTTCCCAGCACCTCGGTAGAAGATATCTGGTCAATAATGTCATCGCGTATCTGAAAGGCTAGGCCAAGGGCATCGGCGTATTCTTCAAGTGCGCTCAACTGAGCCGACTTTACATCAACTACGCTTAAGCCACCCAAGATTACGCTAGCACTTATTAGTGCACCGGTTTTTCGTCGGTGCATCAATCGCAACGCTTCTAAATCGATTGCATCACCAACTTGTTGAATATCCAACATCTGGCCTTCGACCATGCCACGGCCACCGCTGGCTTTGGATAGGCAAGCTATGCTTTTTACGATTTGAGAATCTGTGCCCGGCGCATTTGCGAGTATTTCAAAAGCCAAAGTTTGCAGGGCGTCTCCGGCTAACACCGCTGTTGCTTCATCAAAAGCGATATGGATTGTTGGTTTGCCACGGCGTAAATCATCGTCGTCCATACTGGGCAAATCATCATGCACTAAGGAATAAGCGTGGATAGCTTCAACAGCCGCCGCCGCATAGGGCAAATACTCCGAGCGATCACCGCAGGCATCTGCAGCAGCAAAGGCCAACAAGGGGCGCACTCTTTTGCCGCCGTTTAGTAAGGCATAGCGAACAGCCTCACGAAGCTGTCCGGTGTCTACATATTGCTCCGTGCACTGCCTCAATAGGGCTTCAATTTTCTGACGAATTGGATCGGCTATAGTTGAGAGTTCAGATTCCATTTAAATAGGCTTATATAAGTCCGCTGATGTAGCTGTTGCCAGGTATTAGGAATCTTCTGAAGAAGGCTCAGATTTATTCACCTCTGAGGTGGCCATTTCGATACGCAGCTGTGCTTTTTCGAGCAGGCTCTGGCACTCGCTGGTCAGAAAAATGCCGGATTCATAGGCTTTTAGAGACTCTTCGAGAGACAGTTCGCCAGTTTCTAGTTTGGCAACAATGGCTTCGAGGTCATTCAATTTCTTTTCGAAATTCATGCTTTTGTCGGTGTCTGACATAAGGCTAACTGTTTGTAGTTCGGGGCCGCCAAGTTAAACGAGCAAGCGGCATGGGTCAACTAACTGGGGTACATAATTTCGAATCTATATGGGCTCTAACCCGGCCATAGGTTTGGCTTTAGATATGCACTCGGATACACATTAGTTGACAGTTTTGGAATATCGGTCGAAAATCCAACCAGAAACGAAGGAGACTAGCTTTCCATAGCCGTATTTACTTCTATCGAATATCTTTTGGGTATATCTCTCAGATTGCCCCGGGCGCCTTTCTCTCTAATAAAAAGCCCTCAAATAAAACTCGCAGTAATCATAAGAACGCTTTTTATGCTCATTCAATAAGGTGCCTTTGATGGAGCCGCAGATTCTTAGGTTAAATATTGCAGGACTACCTCTTGAATGGTTGCACTGGCAAGAGGCAGTTGGGCTGTTTGCGCGCGGCCTAGTGGTGTGGACTCTTGGTGAGAATGTGAGAACCGTTAAGGGCGGATACTCAAGAATTGATTGCCGGCAATCGCGCATCGAATTACCCAGCATTCTAGCGAGCGACGGAGAGCGCGTCGCTAGACCCCGGACTATATACCCTCTGAGCAATAGAACGCTGTTTGCCCGAGACGGTTATCTTTGCATCTACTGCGGCAAGCAGCATGGTCAGAGCGAGCTGACCCGCGACCATATTGTTCCGAAGTCATATGGGGGTTTAGATGTTTGGGAAAATGTAGTGGCGGCCTGTCGGCGGTGTAATCAATTCAAAGGCGACCGCAGTATTGAATCATTGGGGATGGAACTTTTGGCTTTGCCCTATCGGCCAAACCTTGCAGAGTATATGGCCCTGCAAAATGATCGCCGCATCCTCAGCGACCAAATGGAATTCTTAAGCGGTCAGTTTTCAAAAAACTATCGGACGCTCTAATTTAATGGTCGGACGCGCTAACTAGAACAGAACCAGTTTTAGAGCATAAAGTAGCAAGAACCGCTGATTATAAAGGCCATCATTATATTCAGAGCAAAGCCTTCTTTAGCCATCTGTTTGACCGTTACGTTGCCTGAACCATAGGCAATCGCGTTTGTGGTGGTTGCCACCGGAAGCATAAATGCACATGAGGCAGACATAGCCGCAGGTATCATCAAGATTTCCGGTGCGATTCCGGCGGCGACAGCGGTAGCCGCCAAGATAGGCATAAGCAGAGTGGTGGTGGCCGTATTTGATGTCATTTCCGTAAGGAAGGTAACTGATAGGCAAATGGCCAAAATCAGCAGATAGGGCGGCAGTGTTACCGTACTAGCCAGTCCGTCACCTACAAGAGCTGCAAGTCCACTGGATTGAAATGCGTTGGCGATTGTTATGCCGCCAGCAAAAAGCAGCAGCATTCCCCAGGGGATATCTCCCGCCCATTTCCAGGTGAGTAGATGGTCGCCATCACCTTTGCCGGAGGGGATCAGGAACATGGCGATAACAGACATTAGGGCAACGGTTGAATCGCCGGCCAGTGAACCACCTATTAGCGCAGCCCAGCCGCCAAAAGGTTCGGTTCGAAAAACCCAAAGAAAAACCGTGGCCAAAAATACCGCCATCACCCGCTTTTCCTGAATTTGCCACTGCCCTGATTTAGGTAATTCAACTCGTTCGGTAGGCTGTACGTTGCGGGTTAACCAAAGTGCCATCAAGGGCAGACCTACAAGAACGACTGGTAGCCCGATGCTCATCCAGCGCAAAAACGAAAATTCAGTGCCAACATATTGTTGGTATACACCGGTAAAGATAATGTTTGGAGGTGTGCCGACTAAAGTAGCTATTCCGCCTAGGTTGCACGCAAAGGCAATACCTAGAACGACCGGAACGTTGAGGCGATTATCTTTCAGGTGGCCTAACACGGCAAGAGCAATGGGCATTAACATCAGGGCAGTTGCCGTATTGCTTATCCACATTGATAAAAGAGCCGAGGTAAGCATAAAGGCGATTACGATCCGTTTGCCGCCGCGGGCTCCAACAGCATGCAATATGCCCAAAGCTAGTCGTTTGTGTACGCCGGATTTTTCCAGGCCCTTGGCCATCATAAATCCGCCCATTAGCAGGATGATGGCGTGATTTCCTAGTCCAGACGCAGCTTGGTTAAAAGTGAGTACGCCAAATAGCGGAAAGGCGGCTATAGGTATCAGCGAAGTTACCGGAATAGAAAGCGCTTCGGTGATCCAGAAAATAGCGGTTAGGGTGGTTATCGCCGCGGTAGTAGCTATAACCGGGTCAATCCCTGTAGCCCGCATTCCGAAATTGACGACGAGAGCGGCTACCAGGCCGAGTACTATAAATTTGGGTTTGGCACCGCTATCTTTCATAGTTCCAATTTCATCGGTTAGCTTCGGTAGTTAGTCCAAATTACCCGAGAGCCAGTCGATGGCTTCCGCGTAGTTGTTCGGCAATAGCGATTGCAGTTGGCACAGGGAGTCCGCCAGTCCTGACGAATCTGAATTACAGAAGTTAATGTGCCCAACTTTGCGACCTGGGCGGACTTCTTTGTCGTACCAATAGACTTCAGCGCCGGGTAGTTCTAACCATTCTTCTCGGTATTGGGTACCGATTAAATTAACCATTGCCGTGGGTGCTTTAACCACCGCCGCCGGTATCGGCAAATTGGCAATGGCTCGCAGGTGATATTCAAATTGGCTGATGTTCGCGCCGGCCAAAGTCCAATGCCCGCTGTTGTGTACTCGAGGAGCAACCTCATTGACCATCAGCTGATTACCGACTCGGAAGCACTCCATCGCCATCACACCAACGTAATCAAGTCCTTCCATTAGCTTGCCGAGCATTGCTTCGCCCTGGCTCTGTAAGTTTTTGATACGAGGCACTGGAGAAAGGCTACCCATAAGGATGCCTTTCAAATGTAAGTTTAAAGACAGAGGATAAAAAACCATTTGGCCGCTGCTATTGCGCACACCCACCACGGAAACTTCATCCTCAAAGGGTATCTCTCTCTCGGCAATTGCCTGATCACGCCAGTCATCGGGAATGACGTCATCGCCATCCCGATCAAGCCAATGTTGGCCGCGACCGTCATATCCGCCTGTACGGCGTTTTAGCAGAACTTTTGGACCGAAGTGATCATGCAGGCTAGCAATCTCTGTTGTTTGTTCTAGAGCACACCAGGGCGTCGTGGCAATGCCAAGATCATCTAGTATTTTTTTTTGGGTGAGCCGATCAGCTAGTCGACCAAATATGTCTTTATTAACAAAGTTGGGGTGAGCGGCCAATTGGGATGTTGCTTTGGTTTTCGGCCATTTTTCGCGTTCGGCGGTAACGATGTCTCTGTCGTCGATATCTAGAAGTTGCTCAGACTCAATATCGATAGGTATGACTTCTAAGGCCAAGGGCAATCCGGAATAGTGAAGCATGGCGCCCAACTGTCCAGCGCCTAATACCCAAATCTTTTGCATTAAGTTTTCCGCGGGTCCGGGTTTGCCAAAACTACATTGGTTTGGCTTTTACGGAAATCATCGACGCGGCCAGCAAGGGCAGCATCATTGTTGGCTAAAATCTGAGCGGCTAATAAGCCTGCGTTATAAGCTCCGGCAGGTCCTACAGCGAGGGTGCCAACGGAAACGCCCTTTGGCATCTGGGCAATAGAAAGCAGGCTATCCAAACCGGCAAGCGTTTTAGACTCAACCGGAACGCCTAAGACGGGCAGGCGTGTTTTAGAGGCGATCATGCCTGGTAGATGCGCGGCACCGCCGGCTCCAGCGATGATTATTTCAAAGCCGGCATCCACGGCAGAGGCCGAAAATTCCATTAGCTTGTCTGGTGTGCGGTGCGCAGAAACAACCTCAACTTCGTAGCTGACTTGCAGCTGGTCGAGTAGATCTGTGGTCATCTTCATGGTGGGCCAATCACTTTTTGATCCCATTACCACAGCGACTTTTGCGGACATTTCTTTCCTCATAACAAATAGTGGGCGGAACGCACGAGCGTACTAGGGCGCAATTGTTCTGTTTTAAGGGGCTTATGTAAAGCTAAGGAGGCAATTCTTCCAAATCGCTCGAACCAACTCTATTAAAAAAAAGTTTTGTAATAGACCTATTTTGGAGTTTTATGTAGGCTAAGTTGACGGTTGATGCACCTCTGTAGCTAAAAGAGTGTTCATTTGCCGCCACCATATTGCTTATAAGGGGCAGGTCTATGAAGAGATACTTTTATGTTAGCAACTCGTTGGATGACCTAGAGAGGGTTGAAAATACTCTAGAAGATTCCGGTATATCGAGGGGGCAGATTCATGTGCTCAGCAATGATGATGCTGGAGTCAAAGAGCACAATCTTAATCAAGTCTATTCCTGGTTTAGGACCGATGTGATTAGCACTACCTATAAAGGGGCTATATTGGGGCTGATACTGGCAGCACTGGTTCTATTTTTCTCCAACGCACTTGGTGCAACCGAAACGGTAGGCTGGGCGCCATTTATTATGCTGTCCATTGTTTGCGTAGGTTTCTGCGCCTGGGAAGGCGGCTTGATAGGTTCACATTTACCAAGCTCCCGTTTTAAGAGTTTCCAGCGAGCGCTGGAGCATGGACGGCATGTTTTGATGATTGATGCCGACGCCAAAGATATTGAATTTATTGATTCTGTTGTTGCTCAGAGTCCGGGCCTGCACGCTGCCGGTGCTAGCGAGACTATGGACCAATGGACTGTGGCTACCGAAAGACGTCTGCGTCGGTTTTTCGATTGGGGCCCTTAATCCACCACCTTAAGTGATTAGAAAGTCGAAATAGGTATCGGGGTAGGGTTCATTGGCCAAGCTGAAATGCCACCACTCGGTGGCAATAGGCTCAAATCTAGTTTTTGTCATTAGTCGGCGAAGTAACTCGCGGTTGCTGCGCTGTAAGCTATCTATATCCTGACTATCCGACCAAGAGATTTCATCAAAGAAGTCAAAGGCGGATCCCATATCCAGCTCAGTCCCATCTTCGGTTTTGATAAGCGTTAGATCGACAGTACTGCCGCGAGAGTGGCTAGAGCGTACAAACAAATAACCCTGATCAAAAATTTCATGTTTCGTCAGATGAGGATAGAAGGCTTCTTTGGTGCTTAAGTCCTGGGTATCTTTTGCCCAAGCCACAAACTGATTTACGGCGCGCTGTGGTCGATAGGCGTCCAAAATCTTTATGCCCAGCCCTAGAGGTTTAAGCTCAGTTTGAACGCCCCTTAGTGCAACCGCTGCTTCTTGAGTTAGCAGGGCACGGTTTACCTGATAGCCATCAATAATCTGGCCAACAAAATTATTGCTTGATGTATAGGCTAGCGATACCTCGGCATCGGCAATAACTTCTTTCAAATCTACAAAATTGGTTTGCGGGGTATTTTTGTCCACATGCAGTCTCTTAAGGCATAATCGCCATTCGAT
Source organism: uncultured Cellvibrionales bacterium (assembly GCA_913063225.1). Taxonomy (GTDB): domain Bacteria; phylum Pseudomonadota; class Gammaproteobacteria; order Pseudomonadales; family GM7GCV1; genus JABJGI01. The sequence goes on along the minus strand of CAJXYP010000016.1, from coordinate 60,282 downwards.
ATAAGCAGCGCTTATATTTCTCTAACTTGGAGTATTTGAGTAACTATGACAGATCATACACGCCGCCATTCTAGCGATATTGTTGATGGGCCTACTAAAGCGCCGGCCCGATCGATGTTGCGCGCCGTTGGGTTTGCCGACGAAGATTTTAAGAAATCGCAAATCGGTATCGCCTCAACCTGGAGCATGATCACACCATGCAATATGCATATTGATGAGCTAGCTAGGCAGGCCTGCGAAGGCGCTGATGAAGCTGGCGGCAAGGGCGTTATCTTCAATACCATTACTATTTCCGATGGTATAGCGAACGGCACTGAGGGCATGAAGTACTCATTGGTATCTCGTGAAGTAATCGCAGATTCCATCGAAACGGTAGCGGGCTGCGAAGGCTTTGATGGCTTGATCACTATCGGCGGCTGCGACAAAAATATGCCTGCCTGCATCATCGCTCTGGCACGCCTTAACCGACCATCCGTATTTGTTTACGGTGGTACTATTAGGCCGGGTGCCGATCATACGGATATCATTTCTGTATTCGAAGCGGTCGGCCAATACGCCAAAGGCGATATTGATCTGGTTGCCCTCGATGACGTTGAGCGCAAAGCTATTCCCGGTCCCGGTTCCTGTGGTGGCATGTATACCGCCAATACCATGGCCTCTGCGATTGAAGCATTGGGTATGAGCCTGCCCGGCAGCTCGGCCCAGGACGCTATTTCGAACGATAAGATTCAAGATTGCCGCAATGCCGGCGCAGCAGTTCAAAACCTACTGCAGTTAGATTTAAAGCCCAGTGATATCATGACGCGCAAAGCTTTTGAGAATGCCATCACCATCGTTATTGCTCTGGGCGGCTCCACAAATGCGGTGCTGCATCTATTGGCTATGGCCCATGCAATCAATGTAGATCTCGGACTAGACGATTTCACCGAAATTGGTAAACGGGTTCCTTTACTTGCGGACTTGCGTCCCAGTGGTAAGTACATGATGTCCGAGTTGGTAGCTATCGGCGGAATTCAACCCCTTATGAAGATGCTGCTGGAAGCTGGCCTATTGCACGGGGATTGCATAACCGTTACGGGTAAAACACTGGCGGAAAACCTGGCAGACGTTCAGCCCTATGCTGACGAACAAGATATTATTCGCGGCTTAGATAACCCTATTAAGGCGGATAGTCATCTGCGCATTTTGCGCGGAAATCTTGCGCCGGACGGCGCAGTTGCCAAGGTAACCGGTAAAGAAGGCACCAAATTTACCGGATCGGCCAAAGTATATGAGTCTGAACATCAGAGCTATCAAGCCATTCTGAATGGCGATGTAGTTGCTGGCGATGTGGTGGTTATTCGCTACGAAGGACCGAAAGGTGGGCCTGGCATGGTAGAGATGCTCAGTCCAACTTCCGCCATTATGGGTCGTGGTCTAGGAAACGATGTGGCCCTAATGACAGATGGTCGTTTCTCTGGTGGTAGCCACGGTTTTGTAGTAGGTCACGTAACGCCAGAAGCGGCGGACGGCGGACCAATTGCTTTGGTTCAAGATGGCGATCAGATCACCATTGATGCTGAAGAAAATCAAATGATCCTTCATGTAGATGAAGTGGAGCTCGCGCAACGCAAATCCAAATGGGTTGCCCCTGAACCGAGATACAAACGCGGTGTTCTGGCCAAATATGCCAAGCAGGTATCTTCTGCGTCCTTGGGTGCAGTTACCGACTAAAGCATGAATGCTTAAAACTAAAAACCCGAATTGGCGTTAAGCCGATTCGGTTTTTTATTGCTTTTAAAAAGGTGTTAGAGGGAATTAGAAGGAATACTGCGTTCTAAAAACCAGAGAGCTATCGGTTTCCAGTTGCGGTCCATTTAAGTCTTGCTCTACGGGCACAAGGTATTCGGCAGATACTCTAAGAGCATTGTGCTGGCCGACACCGGTGATCCAGTTTAGTCCGAAGCCAGCATCCATGCGTGAACCCGCGCGCAAACTAGGATCGGCTGTAGGCACCATGTTGGGATTCAACGCGGCATCTGCGCCATCGACATCGTCCCAGTCCTGCCAAGCTAGCCGAACAGATAGACTGACTTGTTCGCTAACCGGTCGAGCAGCCCAAGCAGTTGCCTGCCAGCGGTCTCCCAGTGTGTAGTCGCGATCATTTTCTTGTAGCTGAATTGTGCCCTTAAGCTGTGCACCCCAAGACCAAGTTGATTCCGCCTTTGAATAGGTCAGGGCCGGCAGTAAAGCATAGGAGCCAGATCCGAGTTGCATTGAGTAAGGTAGTTGGCCTGCATTTGGGGCAGTAGCGGGGGTAACGCCAGTTTCGTCTATCGAACCGGTAGGCAATGAGAGCCCGATGGTAGCGATGGTATTGCTGTTAGTTGTTTTCGAGACGGTGAACAGCCCGGAAATACTGCTATCTCCCATTCCCGATGTGGATGTATCAAAGGCTCCGCCCATAGCGGTGACATGAGACATCTCAGTATCAAGAAAGCTGGTCATAAACATCAGGGTAAGTCGGTCCGAGGGCGCGTACATTCCGCCAATCATGTGCATGCCCATGGTCATCTCGGTTGGAGCAACCATATAAGTGCCTGGCATGGGCATCAGAATATCGGCGATAGCGATGTCATCTGAGCCGTCCAGGTTACCTTCCATTTGCATATGCATGTAGGCGTAAGACAGCATCCATTCGCCCTTCGCGTGTGAGTGATCTCCCATAACACCAGCTGGCGCGTGGGCATCAGGTCGCGCGGTATCGGCAACGGTAGCGGTGCCGATTAAGAGGAGAGGCATTGCGAAATAAATGAGTTTATTCACCTAAGCGTTCCTAGATAGAAGGGTTAAGACGCCAAGTTTAGGTTTTTAGGGAAGCGAGTTGAATGCGACATAATGTCGCGGCCTTTATTTCAGCGGTGCTGCGGCTTCTTTTATCCCTTAGAATGCTTCGTTATCAACACTTAGGCTATAACTTTGACTTTTTTCCATAGCGACTTATCCAATGCCGATATATCGCGAGCGCGATATCTGCGACTGCTGTGCTGGATTCGGCTATTTGCCCTTATCGGTCAAATTGCAGCAATAGCTTTTGCCCAATTCCAGCTCAAGCTGGATATGGACTATGGGATGCTTTGGTTGATTATGCTGGGTTTGGTTTGGCTCACGGCATTTTCTTGGTATCAATCAGGCCAGCAAAAATTGGTCTCAGAGACCGCCTATGGTCTTAATTTGGCTTTGGAGATTGTCGGTTTCTCCATTCTTATCTACCTTTCTGGTGGTGCCACCAACCCCTTTTTTTTCTATTATTTGGTGCCGCTTTCAATCGGGGTCGCGACGCTTAGCAAACGCAATGCATGGGTGCTCAGCGGTCTGTGTATCGCTATCTATACGCTTCTACTATTTGAATATCAGCACCTGGCCCTGTTTGATATGTCCCATGGCACAACGGTCAGTTGGAAGAGCCCGCATATTCTGGGTATGTGGATGAATTTTGTAGTTAGTGCCTTATTGATTACCTACTTTGTATCGCGCATGGCGGATCAAATTCGGTCACAAGAGCGCGAGCTGGCAATAAGAGACCAGCAACAGCGAGAAGACGAACATTTATTGGCTATGGGTACCTTCGCTGCCGGAACAGCCCATGAGTTGGGCACTCCAATTTCCAGTCTTACTATTATCTTGCAGGACTTTTCTCAGCAAATTGGGTTAGACGAAGATCAAAAATCCGAATTAGAAATTGCCTGTGGTGAAGTAGATCGATGCAAAACCATATTACAGCGATTGGTATCAGCCGCTCATTCGGCACAGAACTCCGGTAGTCGTTTGGGTTCAGTGGCAGAACTGCTAGATCAGCTTATCGATCAAGCCAAAAATTTATTCGCAAACGCGGTGATCAATCTGGACCTAACCCAGTCCATTGGAGAGCTGCAACTTGAAACAGATACTGCATTGCAGCAAAGCCTGCTGAATCTTATGGCCAATGCGCTCGAATCTAGCCAATCGTCGGGTTCATCAAAGATTGAAATTTGCGCTCGACCAATGCCGGAAGACAGACTAAAAATATCTATTCGCGACTTTGGTGAAGGCGTTCCTAGTGGCGTGCTATCAAAACTCGGTAAGCGCTTAGTAAGTGATAAAGCAGATGGTTTAGGCATGGGCTATTTTTTGGCCAACGCGTCGATTAATCGAATGGGCGGGCAGCTTTCCATTCGCAACTTGGAAGCGGGCGGTGCTGAAACGCTAGTCGAGCTGCCGCTTTTTGCTGGGGCCGATCACTAGTGCGCATTTTAATTATTGATGACGATGAAGTTTTTGCGCAAACCCTAGCGCGATCATTTAGACGTCGTGAAATAGAATCTGAAGTGGCTCTAAATTTATCCAGCGCCATAACGGCGGCAAAGTCGCCATTTGATTCGGTGCTATTGGATCTTAGGTTGGGTGAAGAATCCGGTTTAAGTATTCTTGAAGATATGCGCAAGGCTCAGCCTGAAGCCCGAATACTCATACTGACTGGCTTTTCCAGCATTGCCACTGTGGTAGAAGCCATCAAGCTGGGGGCTGACAACTACCTGCCCAAACCCGCTGGAGCCGAACAAATACTGCGGGCCCTAGCGGCTAGCCCGTATGATTTAGCTGCGGATATACCGGAACAGGCGCCAAGTCTTGATCGTTTGGAATGGGAGCATATTCAGCGTGTGCTTAGTTCCAATGATGGAAATATTAGCGCCAGTGCAAGGGAGCTGGGAATGCACAGGCGCACATTGCAGAGGAAGCTCTCCAAAAGGCCAGTGCGTAAATAGCTAGCAACTTTCGTTGACGCTTATACGACTACTCAATATTCAAAGAGAAAGTCAAAGTACAGGACTCAGTGGCGTTTAAAGTGCCACAACGCGCGGCCATTATTTCTGTTCCGCCAGCATCGAATTCTCCGGCATCAGTGCATGTTGTATTGTCTTCAGAAAATCCGGTTCCATCCGCCGGAAAGCTTCCCCAAAAATTGCCACTGCCAGCGTTGATGTAGGTAATTCCGCCCGCACCGCCGTCCAGAATATTGGTGGCGTTGCGCAGGCAATTTGCATAAAAGGAATTCGCGCCAGTTCCCGCTAAGTTAGCCCCGTTCAGGGTATTACCTAGAAACAAATTGCCATCGATGATATTGGAAGCGGAAGTGCTGCTGATTTCAATGCCATCGCCTGTATTGTCCACCACGCTCAGCGCGTTAAAGGTATTCGAGTCAGAGCCGGCGCTCACGATTATGCCGGTGCCATTGCCCTGCCCGGTGGCTCCAAAAATATTGGCCGAAAACGCAGTAACATCAAAATCGTTACTGTCAGCATTAGTGAGTTGCATGCCGGTGGTGCTGGTTCGAATATCTATATCTCGATAGGTGCCGCCGCTAGTAGCGCTTAATAGCAAGCCGGTTGTCGCTGCTGTTACTGTAATGTCGGAAATCAAGACCGTGCCTGCAACTAGGTTGGCGATGCTGATGCCCAAAGCTGCCGGATCTGTAGCGGTGATATCGTCCAGCGTGAGCAGGGTGCCGGCAGTCAGATTAATAACCACTCCGTCTTGCCCGCAGTTGGTAAAAGTTGCAGTGGTGATGGTGGTGTCATTGGCGAATGTTTCAAAACAGTCGTTGTCGACATTGTCGACTGTTATATCGTTGAAACTGCTCCCTGTTGAAACCGTGTCAGTAACAATAATTCCGTCTTGCGGAGTGGCTTCCGTAGGATTACTAATATCAATATCGTTAAAGCTGTTGTTCAGGCTCGTAACGATATTGATAGCGTCATCATCGGTATCAATTAAGTCCAAAAATTGGAAGGTATTGCCATCTGATCCGGTGGTTATAAATATTGCATGGTCGTTGACATAGAAGATCGTTGCCGACGCCGGAAAAACCGGCAGCACCAATACGGCAATGAGGAGTGTCTTTGCTCGCAACTAATTGATATCCATTTCAAAGTTTCAAACTATTGTGCTGAATCTTATCACTGGGGCTTGCTTGATAGCGGTATTATCAGGATAGCCGGAAACAACAAAGGCGCCTAAAGCGCCTTTCTCTAGAACAACCGCGCAGTTTTGCGGTTAACAGCAGGGCGCTGCGTCACTAGATTCGTTAGTTCCCTGATCATAGGGAACCGGCGTACCGCAGCCCTCAAATATCCCATAATGCTTGGAAAAGTCGCCAATAAACTCAAAATGCCCCGCAATACGGGTGTCTTTCAACATATGCCAAGTATTTCCACAGACCGGGAATACCTTGCCGGTTTCAATAAAGTGATGCTTATCCAGTTCAAAGAAATCGGGACTTTCTGGAATGCTGCCTCTGTAGATAACCGCTTGGCCGTAGTCTTCGCATTCGGGCTCCAAGCTGTCGAGTTTAAATAGTCGATAAGTCGCCGAATAAAAACGGATATTGCCGATTTTTACCGTTAACTTGGGATCGGTAATTTCTAGTGGTCTATCTTCAACTAGTCTCGGATCGGCAAAGCCATGCTTCTTGCCGAGACTTACAAAGTCATTCCAGTAAAGCGCGCCGCCGAGGCACTCGCCATAAAGAACAGGATCGTTTCGCACATCTGTGGGTACGCGCCGATCTGAATAGACATCAGAAAAGTAAAACTCGCCACCGGGCTTGAGCAGTCGATGCACCTCGGCAAGCACGGCATCTTTGTCTGGCGAGAGGTTGATCACACAGTTGGAGACAATCACATCAAAGCTATTGTCTTCCAAATTTAGCTCATCGAGCTTTTCGATATAACCTTTAATAAAACGTACATTTTCGTAGCCAAATACTTCGGCATGGTGGGCGCGATGATCTTCAGCAACCTTAAGTTGCTCGTCGGTCATATCAATGCCAATCACTTCGCCGGTGGCGCCGACTAGCTGCGCAAGCGCATAAACATCACGGCCGGAACCACTGCCCAGATCGAGAATGCGACAGCCTTCTAGCAAGCTAGGGCATACCAAACCACAGCCGTAGTACTTGGACATAACCTCTGGGTGGATATTGGCAAGAAGGGGTTTCAGCCATTCAGGCATATCGCTGAAATCACAGCAGGCGGTGGTTTTTAGGTCTTCAGAGCTTTGTAGCTCTTTGCCGTAATAATCTTTAACAAGTTCGTGCATAGGAATTCGAATTTTCTGTGTGTGAAGATTAGACGCAGCGCAAAGCCAAATTTTACAAAGGCGCACTAAATAAATTTGCGGGGATTATAGCGGTTTTAATGTTAAGCCTTTATGGAATATGTAGACTCGAACTTCGCAACCGAATTTGGAAACAGCTATATGGAAATGTATCTTGTTGACGCTTTCACCGCCGTGTCTTTTAAAGGCAACCCGGCTGCGGTAACTATTTTGGAATCGGAGCCTACCGATTTCGGGTGGATGCAGTCCGTAGCGGCGGAAATGAATCAGTCTGAAGCCTGCTATGTATGGCCTCTTAATAGTGAATCAGGTGCCTATAGCGAATCAAAAGCCGATTGGGGTCTGCGGTGGTTTACCCCAGAGGCGGAGATCCAGCTGTGCGGCCATGCGACTCTCGCAAGTGCGCATGTACTCTGGTCGCAAGGCATGGTCGAAAAGGAACAGGAAGTGCGCTTTTTTACCCCTATGGTTGGTCACCATTTGAGTTGCAGCCTAGATCAAAAAAACCGATATATCCGTATGAGCTTTCCAGCGATGTCTCTTGATAGCTTTGAGCTTCCAACTGGTATTTCAGAGGCCTTGGGCACTGAGGTTATTGACTGCATGCGTAATGAAAATGGAAGCCTTTTGTTAAAGCTTGATAGTGCACAAACCTTGATTGAGCTTGAGCCAGACTTTCGTAAATTGAAGGAATCGACCTCTGATGTAGTAATTGTTACCGCGCTCTCTGATCGATCCAGTGAGCATGTTGTTAGCCGGTTTTTTGCGCCAAGTCATGGCATCGATGAAGACCCGGTAACCGGAAGCGCCCATTGCATAATTGGCCCTTATTGGGGCGAACGGCTTGGGCGAGATTCTCTGATCTGCTATCAGGCGTCAAAGCGTGGAGGCGTGCTGCACCTTGATCTGGATTTGGAGGCCGGCCGGGTTTATATATCCGGCCAAGCTGTTACGGTACTCAGCGCTGATTTAAAAATCACTCCGGGCAATTAGCGTATTGAATATGTAATTTTTTTAATCTGTGGGCGTCTATATATACGTCCAGAACCATCCTAAGTAAACTGTAGAGTATGGATTTACCTGAAACCATCGTCCCACAAGAATTGGCGTCCTCCGATATGGAGGGGCTATCTATTCAAAGTCTCCTGGAGGCCTTTAAGGCTACTAGGCAGACGAGTTTAGATTTAGCGACGCCCCTGTCGGCAGAAGATTGCCAAATACAGTCGATGCCCGATGCCAGTCCGGTGAAGTGGCACCTTGCCCATACCAGCTGGTTTTTCGAAACCTTTGTCCTGAAAAAATTTGTTCAGAAGAATGGAGAGTATCGAGTATTCAATACCCATTTCGATGCGCTGTTTAACTCTTACTACAATGCCATCGGCGAGCAATTTAGTCGCCCGGAGCGGGGAGTTTTGTCTCGGCCCAGCCTTAGTGAAGTCATAAGTTATCGCCAGCATATAGACCAATTTCTGGCGGATTTCCTACTTTCTGGCAACTGTCCCGATTCCGCCCTAGGCCTTATTTCAATTGGCGTTCAGCACGAGAAGCAGCACCAAGAGTTGATACTCACGGATCTGTTGCATGGCCTATCACAGAACCCCATTTCGCCAGCCTACCGCGAGATGGCCAGAATTGAGAGCGCCGAGATAGCACCTTTGGAATGGTTCGATTTTTCTGGCGGTCTAACCGATGTTGGCGCATCTCCAGACGGCTTTTCTTATGATAATGAAAGGCCTCGTCACAAGCATTATCTGCACCCTTTCAGATTGGCGAGCCGCACCGTCAGTAACGGGGAATATCTCGAGTTTATTCAAGACGAAGGCTACCGACGCAGCGAGTTTTGGCTGTCAGACGGTTGGGTTTGGGTTTTAGAAGGTCAAAAAGAAGCGCCTCTGTATTGGCAAAAACAAGAAAATAACTGGCAACAGTTTTCTTTGGCCGGATTACAAAAACTAAATCTGAACCAACCGGCATGTCATCTCAATTACTATGAAGCCAGTGCCTTCGCAGCCTGGGCTGGCAAACGATTGCCAACGGAGTTTGAGTGGGAGCGGGCATCGCACACGGCTTCTGAGCGGGTCAACTATCTTGATCTAAATAAATTACAGCCCAGTGTCGCTGCTGAGTCTGGCCTGACCCAAATGTTTGGCAATATTTGGGAATGGACCGCCAGTAGTTATTTGGGATACCCCGGTTTTAAACCCTTTGAGGGCGACGCCGGTGAATACAACGGGAAATTTATGTCTAGCCAGTTTGTGCTGAGAGGCGGATCTTGTGTGAGTCCAGACGACCATGTCCGCGCCAGCTACCGCAATTTCTTTTACCCACACCAAAGCTGGCAGTTCAGCGGTGTTCGTTTGGCTAGCGACGCATAAAGACTAGTATATAAAGCTGCATAGAAACCAGTATGGGGAGCAGTATGAATAATTTGGCCGAGTGTTTTGAAGAAACAGGAAAGGCTCTCGACTATCCTCAGTTTTTGGCGGATGTTTTAGAGGGCCTATCCAAGGAACAGAAAACCTTACCCTGCAAATATTTCTATGACGAAGCCGGTTCGAATATCTTCGAGCAAATATGCGAGCTAGAGGAATACTACATAACTCGAACTGAGTTGGAAATATTGCGCAGCGCTGGTACAGAAATCGCTGATGAGATGGGCGAGGGCGTAACCATTATTGAGCCGGGTTCTGGTGCTGGTATTAAGGTTCAAATATTATTGGATGCACTGCTGCACCCGCGCAAGTTTATACCCTTGGAAATTTCCTTAGATGCGCTCGAAGCCTCTGCTCAGGAACTGAAACAAAAATTCCCGCGTTTAGAAATTATTCCCCACCGAGGAGACTTCACCGACCACAAGGATCTAGGGAATCTGCCTTTATCTTCAGATCAAAGTGAACGACGCTTGGTGTTTTTCCCGGGTTCCACTATCGGTAATTTCAGCCGCGCTGAAGCGGCGGAAGTACTGAGTAATCTTAGATTTCTGGCGGGCGAAAATGGCTCGGTTTTGTTGGGCGCCGATCTTATAAAGGATCGGCAGCGTCTAATCAGTGCCTATGACGATAGCAAAGGTGTGACGGCGGACTTCAATAAGAATCTACTGGTAAGAATCAATCGAGAATTATCCGCCGACTTCGACCTTGACGAAGGATTCGAGCATCAAGCTATTTTTAACGAAGAACTATCTCGTATAGAGATGCATCTGGTTTCAACAAAAGATCAGGTGGTTCGAATAGATGGGCAAGAGATTACTTTTGCAAGAGACGAGACCATTCATACGGAGAACTCACACAAATATAGTGCAGAGCTCTTTGCTGAAATCGCTCGTGAGGCCGGGTTAGGTATCACCCATCAATGGACTGATGCGCAACAGGATTTCGGCCTGTTTCTGCTGAAATCAGGCCTTTAATCTTTATGCTTTTCCGCAGTAGGAAGGCGTTAAGTCCGAGAGACTCCTAGAACTACTGCTCTTTGTTCGGTTTACGCTTTTTCTTGCCGCCCGGTGTGGGTGGCCCGCCAGCACTGGACGGTTTTCCGGAAGTCTTATGCTTTGAGGGACCGCTGTCCATTCTTTCGATACCCAGAGGTTCATTTCTGACCCGAACCTTTTTCAGATGCTGGAACAGCTCCTTCGGCATGCCTGTCGGCAAATCTACCGTGCTGTGGTCGTCAAACAGTTTAATCCGGCCGATAAACGCGCTATCTATATCTGCTTCGTTGGCAATAGCGCCAACAATATCGCCAGGCTGAACATGATGATTGTGGCCAACTGCTATGCGATAAGTTTCCATATCAACATCATTGTTTTCGCTGTGATCCTGTTTGGATCTGCGGGGGCTTTCTGTTTCATTGCTCCGCTCATTTCTTGGGCCGCCACGATCTGAAAATTCATGCTCCTTAGACCGCGTGCGTTCGCGTCGGCTTCCACCGTCTTTGCGTTCACCAAAATTACGGTCGCGAGAATTTCTGTCACCAGAGTTGCGTTCCATTCTTTCATTGGAGCGCTCTTTACGCGGAGCATCTCTAACCACAATCGGATGATCTTTCTGGGCCATAAAAGCTAGGGCAGCGGCGAGCTGCTGAGGCTCAACAGCTTGTTCAGTCAGGTACTCTTTAACCAGGTTATCGAAAAATTCCAGCTTCTCGGTACTAAGCGCTTCGGTTATTTGGTTTTTAAACTGATCTCCGCGCTTTTTGTTGATCTGCTCTTTGCTTGGCAGTTCAAGAGGAGTCATTTTTTGACGAGTGGCCTTTTCAATGGAGCCCAGCAAACGCCTTTCGCGTGGTGCAACAAATAGGATTGCGGTACCCGTTCGTCCAGCTCGGCCGGTTCGTCCGATACGGTGCACATAGGCTTCGGTATCGTAAGGGATGTCATAGTTGATCACGTGGCTAACGCGCGTCACATCAATACCGCGTGCTGCTACATCCGTAGCTACCAGAATATCCAGTTTGCCATTTTTAAGTTTGCCGATAGTGGCTTCGCGCAGTTTCTGCGTCATGTCACCATTAATTGGCGCGGCGGAGTGCCCCCGGGCTGCTAATCGATCGGCGAGTTCTGCACTCGAGTTTTTGGTGCGTACAAAAATGATAATGCCGTCGAACTCTTCAACTTCCAATATACGAGTCAGCGCATCCAGTTTGTTGGTACCGCTAACCATCCAGTATTTTTGCTCGACGCGCTCAACAGTAGAGGTTTTAGATTCGATCTTTATATGTGCCGGATTGTCCAGGTAGGTATCCGCTACTTTACGGATCACTGGCGGCATAGTGGCCGAGAACAAAGCGACCTGTCGCTCTTTTGGTGTGTGCTCCAAAATCCAGGTGACGTCATCAATAAAGCCCATGCGTAACATTTCATCGGCTTCATCCAGAACAACGGTCTGCAATTCATCTAGCTTCAGAGTATTGCGACGTAGATGATCCATTACGCGGCCGGGAGTGCCCACAACAACCTGTGCTCCGCGAGACAGCTGTCGCAACTGAATGCTCATGCTTTGTCCGCCGTAGATAGGCAGAACATGGAAGCCTTTCATCGCGCTAGCGTAATTTTGGAATGCTTCGGCAACCTGAATAGCAAGCTCTCGGGTTGGTGCAAGTACTAAGACCTGGGGCTTTTTCTTTCTAAGGTCTATGCGTGACAAAAGCGGTAAGGCAAAAGCTGCAGTTTTACCGGTACCGGTTTGTGCCGTGCCGAGAATATCGCGACCTTCTAAAAGGTGAGGGATGCTCTCTGCTTGAATTGGGGTCGGTTGCTCATAGCCAATGCGTTTTAGGGCCGACATTACGGAGTCGGAAAGGCCTAAATCGGCGAAGAGGGGGCCGCTAACAGCTGGAGCGTCGGGAGTAGTTGGAGCGTCGGGGGATGTCATCTATATGCCTGAAAGCTAGATCGAAAAATTGATTCTCAGTCTAGTAGAAAAAAGGGTCGCGATTATGCGCGTTTCCAACCTAGATTAACAGCAAAATGCAATAATAAAATCAGACAGTTAGCGCAGTTTTCCAGTTTATCTTTGAGTCTTTCACAAGAACATTCGACAAGGCCAGAGCAGTACTACAGAATCCACCTCATTCTGATCTAAGTAATTCCTATGGCCCAAAATTTTGATCTTGTGATAATTGGCGCTGGCGCAGCGGGACTTATGTGCGCGGCGACCGCGGGCTATCAGGGCAGATCGGTGCTGGTAATTGATCACGCAAACAAAGCAGGCAAAAAAATTCTTATGTCTGGCGGTGGGCGCTGTAACTTCACCAACCTAAATAGCACGCCAGTAAATTTTTTCTCACAGAATCCCAGTTTTTGCATATCTGCACTCAAGCGCTATACGCCGCAGGACTTTCTCGAACTCGTCGATCGGCACGGTATTCAGCACGTTGAAAAGGCAGCTGGCCAGCTATTTTGTGGTGGCTCTGATTCCAGTTCTGCAAAAGAAATTTTGAATATGCTGCTTACCGAGTGCGAATGGGCCGGTGCAGAGATTCGGTTACAAGCCAAGGTCGATTCCTTAGAAAAACAGGGCGACAGTATCCTGCTAAAAATTTCCAGCGGGGCTTCTAACGAGACAATCAGCACAGGAAAATTGGTAGTCGCTTGCGGTGGTCTATCCATTCCGACCATGGGTGCCACAGGTTTCGGTTATGAAATCGCTCGTCAATTTGGATTGGAGGTTGTTGAGACCAGCGCTGCTTTGGTGCCCTTTGTTTTGACCTCTCAATGGAAGGATCGCCTAACGCCACTCGCTGGAGTATCCGCTGATGTGGAAGTTTCCCTCGGCAAGGGCCACTACCGCGAACCTATGTTGATAACCCACAGAGGCTTGTCAGGGCCGGCTATGTTGCAGATTTCTTCCTGGTGGAAACCGGGCGATGCTCTGACCACTAATTTGCTGCCGGGTATCGACGTAGCAAACATGTTTATTGCGTTACGTGACGAGCAGCCGAAGACACAAATTTCAAGTTGGTTATCCGAGAAGCTTTCTAAACGATTAGCTCAGGCAATTGTTGAGTGGGAAGGTTTAGGCGATAGCACCTTCGCAGAGTTTTCTAATGACCGTTTTCATTCATTGCAAAAAGCACTTAGCGCCTGGCAGATAAAACCCGCAGGCACCGAAGGTTGGCGAACAGCGGAGGTCACTATGGGCGGCGTATCTACCGCAAATATTTCTCAGCAGAATTTTGAGGTGAAAGGTCTGCCGCAATTGGCTTTTATCGGTGAAGTATTGGATGTGACCGGCGAGCTCGGCGGTCACAATTTTCAATGGGCCTGGGCCTCAGCAGTTGCCTGTGGGCTGGCCTGCTAAGGGCTATTTATACTGGCTAATATTTATCTATGTAAGTTGCTATCTAGGTGAGAGTAAAAAACAATGGGCCTAGAGTTTTTCTGCCGAACCTGCTCTGTTAAGGTCTAGCTTTTAAGGCTTCTTTCGAAGCAGGAGTCAGTCGAGTGTTTGGGCTATTTAAGAAAGATCCATTGGAGCAGCTAAACAAGAAATATAGGGCGCTTCTTGAGGACGGTCAGCAATTACAGCGCAATGGCGATATCGAGGGTTATTCGCGAGTAAGTTCCGAGGCGGATAAAGTACTAAAGGAAATTGAAGCAATCGAAGCAAAGACCTAGCGCACGGTTCTCGTCGCTATCATTTAGCCATTAGACGTTGTGGCTCATCCAATAAAAAAGGCTAGCAGATGCTAGCCTTTTTTGCCCCTAATAAGAGCACTCGTAAGGCTGAACAAAAGCACCGGGTTGATACTGCCACCATTTCTTATTGACGGTGGGCATGACACGCATTTCAGGGTCGACAATAACCTGACTATAAAGCAGCCGATTGTGGTCGCCGCTCAAGCTAAAGCTCTCGAGAACCCGCATGTCTGATTCACTGCCGCCAAAGGTAGTAGTGACGGTTAGTGTGTTTTCAATCCATCGGCCCGTGGAATAGCCCAAGATATCTGCAGTGCCAGGATCCATATGTGGCACTCCCATGTGGACTTCGCGAATAGAATCAAATTCTTCAGCATGAATAATTACCATTTCGCCTTGATCGATTAGCTGGATTGGGTAGGGGTTTCCCATTACTCCGGGCATTGCCTTAGGGGTGCAACTGGAATCAACCGGTGTATTGGCGGCTAGCTCCGCCATTTCTTTACCCTTTTCAGTCCACTGAGCAGGATCTTTTCCTAGAGCCTGGTGGCTACCCTGACCACCGAATACGGTCGTCCAAACACCGAACACTGAAGTGGGTCGTTTAGTAAAGTCGTCTTCAACAACGCCGCCGTGCAGGCGCGCTGTGTTGCCAACTCTAGCTGCGTCCGGCCAGCGTGGATCCGCTGTACGCAAAAAGATCACTTCGCGATTACTTGGCAGTAAAAGGTGATTCATAAAGATATCGGTATCGGAAGTTCTTGAGCGATAACCCGCGACTCGCACGGGAGTGCCAACTGACAATAGATCTGCAGTTACTTCCATTCGGGTAAGGCTGGCAACGGAATTACTCTCTGTTGTATATATTTTTTCATTAGATGTGCCGCCGTTGACAGTGAAGCTCACCCTGATATGTGGGTTTCGCCATTCAATCGAGCTAATGACGCCTTCGATCTCTATGTCGGTATTGACGTCGTATGTGGCTGCCCAATTGTGGTGAGCAGAAGCGGTTGTTGCTAGAAGCATCAGAATCGCTGATATGGTTAGTGACCTAAGCATTTTTCCCCCAAGGAAAATATTGAAAATATTTACCCTAGATCATAAGCTCTGAGCAGGCTGAAGCCAAATTATTGGCGCCCATTTGGAGCACGATTTTTCTTCTAGGAGGAAGAGAAATGAAATTTCTAGTTAGTGTTGCGTGGCTAATAGTTGCAGGAAACACTATGGCTCATCATGGTTTTCCGTTGCATTTTTATGCGACGGATAGGGTTAGTTTTGAAGGGCGAATACAGTCGGTCTCAATTAGAAATCCGCATTCGAGTATGGAAATTTTGGCCCTAGAAACTGACGGCACCACTACGCTATGGACATGCGAAACGCAGGCAAAGACCCTGCTGGACAGGAAGGGTCTGTTTGAAAAAGATCTTATTGTTGGTGATAGCCTGGTTATTGAGGGTAGTCGCGCCCGTCGAGCAGAACATGAATGTGAAATTGGCACTGTGCAGCTGTCTGACGGTCGATCGTTTACTTTCAGGTCTCCTCAGGGACGATCCGATATTTCAGTAAACACAGCAAATACTATCCCTAACGAGCAACAGTCCTCAGTATTCGGGATCTGGGTCCGCGATTCTTATGCAGGCTCTTCGGCACAGGAAGGTGTGTTGGGCCTAATAACTAGGGCATAACAAGTCAAAGCACTCGGAATTGTAAATGCTGTCACCTTTTTTGAAAAAAACACGCAAAAAAACCGCCAACATTCACAATCCGGTGTTTGAGGCGTTATGTTTTCAATAAAAATTATCTGAGGCTGCACTATATGGACCGTAAAAAAGCAAAGCTAGCAAACATTCTGATTTCTTTATTTTTCGCTTTAGTTATGATCATTTCTTCATATTTTATCGCGGACAAAGAGCTATCTGAAAAAGTTGTATTTATGCTTATAGCTGTTTGGTTAGTTCCATTTTTTTATCTAAATAAACAAACGAAGCGCAAGTAAAAACATAACAAGGCAATCAAGCAGGACTAAAAAGTGTTGTCCATGCTCGTGCCTCGCTGATTTCAGCCAACAATTTTTAGCCTCTTATTGAGGCGTTATGTGCTCGAGAGGGAGTTGAGGAAAGCAAATTGAATTATCTATTAATGTCTGCAGGTTTCTTGTCAATAGTCGTTGGTCTAGTTCATTCTATTCTCGGTGAGTTTCTTATTTTCAAACATTTAAGAAATAACTCATTGGTTCCAAATGTTTCAGTGCCACCTCTTCAAGAAAGAAATATCCGTATATTATGGGCAACTTGGCATCTTGCTAGTATTTTTGGTTTCGCAATGGGAGCAATACTAATACAACTCGCTACAACGTCAGAAACCCCCGATTTTGTTATCCAATCAATAACATTTTCAATGTGTACGGCAAGCGCATTGGTATTCTATGCGACTAAAGCCAAGCACCCAGGTTGGGTTGGTCTTTTGGGTGTTGCGGCACTTTGTTGGCTAGCGTAAATCATGACGGCAACCGCACATAACAAACGTATTAAATCTGACTTGCTACGCAGTTTATGTGGGCGTTAGGGCCACGGAGTAATAATGAATATTAGAGATCTTACAAAATGGCAATGGGATGGATATGTTAAATACCATTCTTCCAGATTAAATTTACTGATCCATATTGTCGCCGTTCCGTTTTTTATTGTCGGGGCCGTATCTTTTTTACTAGCACTTGTAAAATTTGAGCCTATCAATACGATTATATCTATTCTTGTAATGGTTACGTCAATGGGGGCTCAAGGGTTCGGGCATGCTAAAGAAAAAATACCAGCGGTTCCATTTAACGGCCCCGGTGACACAATGTATCGCATATTTATAGAACAGTTGTTTAACGTTTCAAAATTTGTAATATCGGGGAGATGGTATAAAGCACTCCGAAATCCATCACAGCCCTAACAAGGCGTTGAATGTCGCCACTTCGTGGCTGGACCGCTAACAGCGTGGCTGCGCTACAAATCGGCCTATTAAAATCGGCGTTATGACACAAAGAGGAAGCACGATGGAAGCTGAAGAAAACACACCCGGTAATTCTTTTTGGATTATAAAAATATATCCTTTTGGAGTGTTACTACTGAGCATCGGACTAAATTTTTCGTTTGGAATTGAGCCTCTCCAAGCCTCCATTCCGTCAACAGAGCTTCTTGGCTTATTGTCATTTTCAGCGATACTCTTAGTCATAAACCATTCATGGATAATGACTGCAACTGAGTTAACCCGAAATCGATTCAAAATATTTGCTTCGCCGGAAGAGCAAGTCTCAAATGATATTAGCGAGTCGGGCATTACCGAGAAAGGTCGTTCTGAAATTGAAAGGCATCTCAATACACACCGAAATACCACAGAGAATATTGTTTACTATATTTTTCTTGCTCTTATATTCATCCTTGTGTCACCCAGCCAACTGGCTGCCTGGGTCTGGATTCTTGCTTTTCCGTTAGCCCGCCTGGGCTACACTTACAGTTACTTCATGGGGAATGACAGTGTCCGAGGAATTTTCATGTCGTTAACCCTATTGTCGGTGTATGGCATATCTGGTTATTTGGCATTTGGTTTTCTATTCAAGCAACTAGTGTGAGTAGTCATAACAAGGCCATCAAATACGTTCTAGCCGCAAAAAACGCGGCTTCCACTGGAGACTACCTACGCTGCGCTTCGACAGCCGTTTATGGCGGCGTTAGGTTACATGGATGTTCTGTCGTAGCATGAATGTATTCTTAATTATTGCAGGTACTTTAAGTGCCGTTGTTGCCATTCTTCATATCGGTTGCATATATTATGGCGCACCTTGGTATCGTTTTTTTGGTGCGGGTGAGCAAATGACTATGCTTGCTGAGCGCGGTAGTCTTCAACCTACATTAATTACCAGTGGTATTGTCCTTGTTCTCTTTATTTGGTCGCTTTACGCATTTTCTGCGGCTGGTGTTATTTTTCGCTTACCCTTACTTCGTTTAGCTCTTATTCTAATTACGCTTATTTATTTAGTTCGTGGTGTTGCCGGTTTCTTTTTAGTTAGTTCTCCTATGGGGCGCTCCCCTGAATTTTGGGTATGGAGTTCATTGATTTGTTTAGGTTTTGGTATTATTCACCTAATTTGTCTAAAACAGCAATGGTCAAATTTATGAGTAAAGTGTGACCTAACAAGGCCAAGCATAAACGCGAATAAGATGGCTGGACTTGCAACGCTCGCCGGTGCTAGCAGCGGTATATTTTTTCTGGATACCTAATATGAATTTGGATAAATCAACGCAACGTATAGCAAAAAGAGTCAAAAAGGGATTTCAGGGTTACCCTAAAATTTCATTAGCCTATTTTGGTGAAGTGGATACCGACGCAACCGAAGTTGTTGTTAGCTTCACTTTAGAAAATGGCGCTGACACCCAAGAAGAAAGGCTTTCCAGTAAAGGTGATGCTAGAAAAGACGAGACCATTCAAACGACAATATTAAAAATAATTGAGCGGGCAAACGCAAAAACCGTTGCGGAAATTGCCAGTATTAATGTCATTAAATAGTGTGCGAACAATATACATAACAAATCGAATATAAATGGAATCAATCTCTATATTGGTGGATGTGCAGAACGTCTACTACACAACCAAACAGGCATACGGTCGCAATTTCGATTACAACAAATTTTGGGCCAAGGTGACCAAAAATAGGAAGGTTGTGAAGGCAGTTGCATACGCGATAGATAGAGATGATGAAAAACAAAAGCAATTTCAAAATATACTTAAAGCAATTGGCTTTGAGGTGAAGCTAAAGCCTTTTATTCAACGTTCAGACGGCTCTGCGAAAGGAGATTGGGACGTTGGCATTGCATTGGATGCAATGGATTATGCTGAGCTAAGTGAAACCATTGTTTTGGTTTCAGGCGATGGGGATTTTGATTTATTAGCGCGCAAAATTCGGACCAAACAAAATTGTTCGGTAGAGATCTACGGCGTTGAAGTATTGACCGCTGCTTCACTAATAGCTTCCGCGAATCAGTTTATTCCCATAGAGTCAGACTTATTGCTAAATTGAGGCCTTCTTTGTCGTTTTAAATTTGCTAAAACTTTAGGCCTAAAAAAAGATAAGCGTAAGGGGATAACTTTGACAGATAAAAAGAGCGTATTACTTATTGGATGGGACCCCGATGCCGTTGACTATAGTAAATGGCCAGAACTAAATCCTGAAAAACTTCGCTCCGCTCTGGAGGCAGATAGGTCAAACCTAAGCTCTTTAGGCTATAACGCAAGTTGGTGTTTTGTGGTTGATGCGGCGTCCGCCTCTGATGCGGTTGCTCAAGCGCTCGTAAATACAACATATGATTACGTTCTTATCGGCGCAGGGGTTCGTCTTGATCCAGAAGCATTTATGGTTTTTGAGCAGATAGTAAATGCAGTTCACGCCTCAGCCCCCGAGGCAAAGGTATGCTTTAACACAAATCCATTCGATACAGCTGAGGCTATTAAAAGGTGGATCTAGCAAGTCAAAAAAATGTCCGCGGTAATCTGCGTCTTTTCTTGAAACGTATTACCACTAAGCATATTTACTGAGCCGATTCTATGTTCCGAAGACTAGTGTCATTTTGTTGTGTTGGTACTTGCTTAATTGCGAGCGCTGCCATCAATTTGACCTCTTTAAATGAGAACGGCATTGATAACTGGGAGCAAGAAGTTCTTTCTGGTGAGTCGACCTACAGCTTGCTTAAGTACAAAGGTCGCGTTGCATTAAAGGCGACAAGTGAAAATTCAGCTTCAGGCCTAGTGCTAAGAGAGCAAATCGATTTATTGGAAAACCCTTACCTAAATTGGAGTTGGTTAGCAGAAAAGAGACTCCCCTCAATAGATGAACATAGCAAAGAAGGCGATGATTATGTCGCTCGAGTTTATGTGGTTATCGAAGGCGGGTTCATGATCTGGAGGACCAAGTCTTTGAGCTATGTTTGGTCAAGCAACCAGAGTAAAGATCAGGTTTGGGACAACGCTTTTGCCGGATCGAATGTCAAAATGATCCACGGTTCGTGGAGAGGACGCAGCAATAGGACAGTGGTACGACGAAAAGCGCAACGTGTTCCAAGACCTGATTGACTATTTTGGTGACAAAGGCAGTGAAGATGCTAACCTCAGGGCTTATCGCTACATAGACATGGTCGCTATCATGACCGACACAGACAATAGTGGGAGTGAAGCAGAGTCTTACTATGGCGATATAGTTTTCAGCGGTGAGTGACCAGTAGCATGACTTACGGTGAATACAATAATTTCTGCGGCTCGCTGCCGGCGACCTCATATGTCGTTCAATGGGGTGGTTCTCATGTCTGGAAGGTAGGAGCAAAGTTGTTTGCCGTAGGAGGCTGGGGGAAACTTGATAAGCCCGCATTCACCTTTAAAACTTCAGACCTTAATTTTCAGATATTGAGGGATCAACCGGGATACCAGCCGGCACCTTATCTAGCTTCTCGTGGTATGAAATGGATTCAGCAGTATGATGCGACAGAAGATACAGATGAAGAACTTAAGTATTACCTTCTAGAATCTCATCGTATTGTATCTTTAGGATTAACTAAGAAAAAACAACTTGGGTTCAATCAAGGCTAATTATGCAAACTATTCTCGTTACTGGTGCCAATAAGGGCATCGGACTGCAACTCACAACACAGCTAAAAGAGCGTGGTGATAATGTTATCGCTGTTTGCCGAACCGCGAGTCCTGAATTGCTCAAATTGGGTCCTAGAGTTATTGACGGCATTGATGTCGGTAGCGCAGGTTCAATTGAAGGGCTCAAACAAGCATTGGGTGATCAGCATCTCGATGTGATCATAAACAACGCCGGAATTCTTCGTGGCGACGCTTTTGGAAGTCTTAACTACGATGAGATGTTGGAGCAATACTCTATCAACACCCTGGGCCCACTTAGAGTTACTGAGGCCCTTGTCGACAATCTAAAGGAAGGCTCAAAGGTCGCCATAGTTTCTAGTCGTGTTGGATCTATCGAAGACAACGGCTCTGGGGGTTACTACGGTTACCGAGCCTCCAAGACTGCAGTTAATCAGATAGGCACTAATCTAAAAATTGAACTCGCACCGCGCGGCATAGCCGTTGTGTTGCTTCACCCCGGTCTAGTTGCTACTGAAATGACTGGTGGGCAGGGCGTTACTCCAGCAGAGTCAGCGCGAGGCCTAATTGCGCGGATAGATGCTGCCTGCATGGAAAATAGCGGAAGCTTTTGGCACGCCGAAGGCTATGAGCTTCCTTGGTAAGATATTCCCTAGTCTAAAAACTCTTCTTAAATATATTCCGATATAGGAATATATTTTACTCATGGCTGCTACCAGCACCACATTTGATTCCTTTAACGCTATCGCGGAGCGCCAAGCGGCGCACGCTTATTGAGAGCTTTGCTCTGTAAAGAACTAACAGTAAATCAAATCGTTGAGTTGGGGGCTGGAATCAACGCAAGGTTTCAAAATATCTTAGCGTACTGACGCAGGTGAGATTTGTTACTGAAAGGCGAGAAGGCCGCAATCGTATCTACAAAATGCTTGCCCCAAACGGATTTGAGATGTGGATGCTTACGAAATACCAAGAAGTCAGCGTATCCAGATACCCTTGTGTTCAGGCAGTACATGTCGAATGAAGTAGGTGAGATTTTGCCTAATATGCAGATGCCCGATTAGCCAAAAGAAATGCGTGCAACTATCAAACTGGAAGAGTTGCGATGGCAAAACCAAGTTGCAGTTTATTTGGCGGTCGATAGATCCCACCACAGAAGAAGCAGCGGTATTCGAAGCCTCACGTGCGCAGCACGGTGATGGATGGGGCGCCGGTTTAAGTCAGCTCAGGACATATCTCGAAAGCTTATAGTTTGCGAGTACTGTTGGAATATAGGGTTTAAACGGCCTAGACAGTCATTAATCATAGTGCCTATTTCGGTGGCAAATATGGCCCTATTGGCAGGGCCAAAATCAAGGATTCTTAACACTATAATCCCTCTGAGAGCTGGTGATATAGGCCCTTTTATGAGAATCTGCCGCCAATACTTTTGACAATCTATAAACCTTGGGGGAGACCAATGTCAGATACCGGAACATTCGATAGAAGAGAATTTATCAAGGCAAGTGCACTTATAGCAGGCGCTGCTGCGATACCCTTATCCACAGCAATAGCCCAGGGCGGTTCAATGATCACCCGGCCTATTCCTGGCACCAATGAAAGATTGCCAGTAATTGGGCTAGGTGCTCCGGAGCCCTTTATTGATTTACCGCCAGAAGGCAAAGAACTTCCAATATCTCTTATCAATGCGATGATGGAAATGGGCGGTACCGTAATGGATAGTCCGTCATTCTTTAGACCCAATGTGCCGGTTTTTGGGCCACTTATTAATGAGATGGGTGTCAGAGATGACCTGTTTCTGATTGGCAAAAGCACAGTCAATGGCCGTGAAAATGTGATCAATCATCTTGATAAGTTGATGGTAAATCTCGACAAGTACCCAATGGATAGCCTGCTTATTCACAATATGCGTGAAATGGATGTTCAGTGGCCGATTCTTAAGGAGCTTAAAGCTCAGGGTAAAGTACGACATATTGGTCTTAGCTTAACTAGGCAAGTTGATTACGGCCCCTTGGTAAGCTTTATGGCGACTGAGAAGCCGGACATTGTGATGACCGGTTATTCCATAACGCAGCAAGGTCCAGCTAATAGCGTACTTCCTTTTGCGCGCGACAACGGCATTGCTATTATTGGTGTTGAGCCATTTAAGGCAGTAGACGATGGCGCTTTCTTTAGTATGGTTGCAGGTAAAGAGTTACCAGATTGGGCTGCCGAGATAGATGTTCATTCTTGGGCTCAGTTCTCACTGAAGTGGATTATTTCTGACCCTGCGATTACCTCAGTAGTAACGGAAACCGTTAGCGTTAAGCACGTTATAGACAATATGGGTGGTGGCTACGGTCACTTGCCTGATCAGGCAATGCGTCAAAAGATGTCGGATCTTCTGCTGTCATTCGCCTAGTGCGTTCTTAGACGTCAAAAAGTAAAAACAAAAAGGGCCTGATATTCAGGTCTTTTTTATTGCCTGAATTAATCCTATTCGTATATTGTCGCGACTCCTTATTCCACCGCACGGTCGTCGCAGCTATAAGGTTCGTAAGGAAGGCCGGACAAATATACGGTGTCATTACTGGCAATTGTATTTGCCCAAAACAAAGAATCTTCGGCCACGTAAGAACGATTGATTACCCAGTTTTCGGTATCTAAAGAAAAGCGTTCAACGGAATGAAGTTGCTCGCTGTGGAAGTTTCCATTGCCGCGGCCAGGCGCCATCGTATAGCCGATAGTATCGACTACTAAAACGTCTTCTTCCCACCAGCCAATCGAGTGTCCTATCCAGTTTGGCGTTATATTTTCGGGATGCTCTGGCATATTCATATGCACGACCTTCACCGTATCCATAAAACCGTATTGCAGAGTTATTGTGTCCTCAGCCTGAATGATTCGGTTTGGACTTTCGTTGTATATCCAGTCGTTCAGTACATCTCTGGCAGTGCAATCCAACCGGCCAGTAATATTGTCGCCTGGGGCAATTTGATTCGCTTCCAAAGCCGCAGCTCCCAAAGACGTCAAAATAACTGCCTCTGTGCGAAGTTGTCCAAAGCTTGGGTCGATCTCACCTTGTGCCGGTAGGTTCTGTGACGCTGCCCAATCGCCGCCAATGTAGGGCTTGCCCGCAGCTGTGCGCAGTGGTCTTTCTGTATTCGCTGGGGCTTGGTTTTCTTCTATCTGAGCGTAGCGCTGTATGGTCGGGCCACCGTTAAATGAAATGGTCTCGATATAGCAGCCATCGGTTTCTTTGTGGGAGGGGTTACCGAGAATATCCAGTTGAGTTCCATTGGTAAACATCTCCTTGGTCCAGCCTGAGCGGCGTAAAACCGTTGCAGCGCGCATCTCGCAATGCCAGTTCACAACCTGACCATTTTCATCAATAACATCCAAATAAACATAGGCGTGCGGATTTACAAAAGCCACGTCCGTGACCACGCCGCTTACTTCTATAAATGCATCCCTATCAAACTGTCCCGTGGTCCCGTGGTGGGCAAAGGTGACCGCGGGCGTGGCAATGAGAACTGAAATTGAGAGTGATAGTATAAGTTTATTCAATGCTAATTCCCCCAACCAAGCGTTTTCCGTGGTGCCAAGGTAACAAAAAGAGTCAATTTAGGGAAAGGTATAGGACCGATTTTGTGCAGGATGCTTGGGTTTCTTTTGTTACAAGGCATTCTGGTACAAACTAGCTGAAAAGAGGGAGTAAATATGAAAGCAATAATGTCCAATTTCCTAGATGTTGGCCTTTGCACGGCGGTTAGCTTGCCTTGGCAATCAAGTTCTCGCACAGGACGTTGATTAGGATGCTGCTGAAGTTACCACCCTACAAGTTACGGACGATATATACATGCTGCAAATCACGCGTGGCGGCAATACCGGAATTTCTGTGGGAGAGGACGGTGCGTTCATGATCGACGACCACTTTTTTCAGACAACAGACAAAATCTCCGCCGCATTGGCGGATATTACCCATAGGCCAGTGGACTTTATTGATCATGGCAACGGCGGAAGCCTGGACGGCATGATTGATGGGCTCTGGTAAATTGTTGGCCTTAATGATGACCAAACTAAGGTTATTCCCGGCCATGGAGCGCTGGCTACTAGATCTGATTTGCTTGAGTTTCGTGACATGCTGGTTGATATCCGTGGTCGACTACAGCAGGAAATTAGTCAGGGCCAGTCAGCCGATGAAGTGGTGCAGTCAAATACCGCAGTCGAGGGCTATGCTCAATCAAACGCTAATACTGAACGTTCGCTCCGCGCTGCCTGCGAGGGATACCGCTAAGAACCCAATCTATGAGCATTAGATTTAGAAAAGCTCGAACTGACGATGCTGAGGTAATAGCTAATTTATCCAATTCTGCTTATCGGGGAGATTCGAGCAGAGTTGGATGGACTACCGAAGCAGACTTGTTATTGGGCGATCGCACTGACACAGGCGAGATCAGAGAGCTAATTCAAGATGCCGGTTCAATGTTCCTCCTCTGTTTTCATCAGGTCGCATTGGTCGGCAGTGTCTACCTACAAAGAAACGGTGATGCAGCATATTTGGGGTTATTTGTAGTTGATCCTCAAAGACAGAGAGCGGGTATCGGCACAAAGTTCTTGGCAGCCGCTGAAGCTCAGGCGAAAGAAGATTGGTCTGCGTCAACAATGACGATGTCTGTCATCTCGGTACGCGAAGAGCTTATTTCTTATTACGAGCGCAGGGGCTATTTCCGAACCGGGGAAACGCAGCCTTTCCCTGAAAACGCTGGTGATAGTGTTCCAATAGTTCAAGGGCTTGAATTTGCGATACTAGAGAAAGTGTTCAAAAATTAAGCAGATAGCCAAAATATTCTATCGAATGCTATGATTCTGGAGTTGCTTCGGGGGGAGCATACAAAACCAAAGATTTTCCATGGTCTCTCCGTGCTTAGTATCTACTAATTGGAGAAGTCTTCATGATGGTTAGTTTGAATATCCTGCGAAAACTCGCAATCACTGTGGTCTTTATAACGGCCGTTCTCTGGTTGTTACCTGCCTCGGCACATCATTCCCACGGCAACTACAACATGACTCAATATACTCATCTCACCGGCGAGGTCGTCGAGCTGCACTGGATGAATCCGCATATCTGGATCTATATAGAAGTTGTCAATGACGATGGCGAGCCCGAAGTTTGGTCTTTGGAGGGAGCTAGCCCTACCCAGGTGATAAATTCTGGCTGGACGCGAGACCAAATAGAAGTCGGAGATGAAATCGGTGTGCGCTGCCATCAGCTTTGGGATGACGACACGGGTTGTTTACTTGGATTTCTCACACCGGAAGGTGGTGTAGAAAAAGAGTTTGATTAAAACTCCGTTCCTTTAACTGATTTGATAGAGATATATATATGCAAAGGCTAAAAACAATTTCTCTAGTATCTGCGCTCTTCCTGTCTAGTACCTGTTTTGCTCAGGACTGGTTTGAATTTACCAGTAGCGAGGATCTATTCACCATAAATATGCCGGTTGAGCCTGTCGTTGAGGATATTGACTGGCCCTCCGAATACGGCGCTGTCTTTCCCGGGCGCGTTTACACCTCAACTAGTCGTGACAGAATCTATGCCGTCACGGTAATTGATTACACCGATGCGCTTAATGTTCACATAGCGCGCACAAATACCACCGCCGCTGATGGGCCTGTTAACTACCAATATTGGCGAATAGATGTGATTGCTTCTGTGGCGTACGCTGCTACTCAATTTCGCAATAGAGGCAGTGAAGTTACTTATGATGCCTGGCATCACATTGAGCGTGTGGCTGGGCATCAGTTAAATCTGACCAACCCTGATGACACCCGAAGCTATGTTGGTATCTATCTGCATAAAGAGCGCCTCTATATTGTTGAAGCGACCGTACCGCAGCGAGCGCCGCCTCAAGGACACTTTCAGCAATCTCTTGGATTTAATGACGAAGATGGATTGCGAGTTCGTTACCAATGGGCGGATGATGGTTCACTTTATCGCGAGGAAAATCCGAACCCATAGCAGAGTCGTATTAGAGACCGTAAAAAGGGGCCAGATGGCCCTTTTTTTGATCTAGAATTCTGGTTACAAACTGGCTAGTGCTAGCTGGATCCAATCGATAACCGGTGTCGGGTATATTCCGACATAAAGCACCATTAGGCAAAGCCCGCTAATCAATACTCCTGAAAAACCAGAGGCAACAGGTGTCTCTAGTTCCGCCGGGGCGTCGTCTTGAGATTCTTTACACATAACCAGAATAACTTTCAGGTAGTAATAGAGACCTAGTGCACTGCCAGCGACCAGAACCCAAAGCAATGTCCAAAGTTGCTGATCTACACCCGCAAGCATTAGATAGTACTTTCCGATAAAGCCTGCGGTTAGCGGCATGCCGATTAATCCCAAGAAGGCGACAAACATGCAGGTTGCCATCCATGGATGGCGATACAGAAGACCGCCGTACATTTCAATATTGCCGGTTTCATATTCGGAATTTAGAGCCGCTAGCCGGCTTAGTACGGCAAAGGCCAGGAGCGTCATAAGGGCATAAGCAACCATGTAAACGCCAATGGCTTCCGCCGCAACGTCCTCGCTGATATTGCCGGTTTTAATGGCGGCGATTAGCGCGACCATCATGTAACCCATATGGGCGACAGAAGAGTACGCAAGTAATCGTTTTAAGTTGCTTTGCAGCAGTGCCATCAAGTTGCCTAGCAACATGGATAGAACCGCCATAATGGTTAACCCAGCTAAGAGCAGGTCGATGCGATCGGGGCCAGAGGCAATTAGGAATCGAATCAAAAAGGCGAATACCGCAATTTTTGCGCCGCTAGCAAGAAACCCGGTTACTGGAGCCGGTGCGCCCTGATATACATCCGGAGTCCACATATGAAAGGGCACCCAAGATAGCTTGAAAGCTAAGCCGATAATAAGCATGGACGTGCCTACTATTAAGTAGCCCTGACTTAGGGTTGCGCCGGCTGGAGCCGCTAAAAAATCAATAGTTAGAATGCCGGCATAGGCGTAAATAAGGGCTACGCCAAAGAGCAAAAAGCTGGACGATACGCCAGACATGATCATGTACTTCACGCCGCCTTCTAGTGTGATGTCCGAGGACTTACCGCCATGAACCATATAGCCAACCATGGCAAACAAAGACACGCTGAGAAGTTCTATACCAATGAACATAGAAGCAAAATGGTTGCTGGCAATAAGCACGCAGCCACCAAGAGCGGCTAGTGCCAGCAGAATATAATACTCTTCTCGAATTTCATCGCTGGCTTCCATATACGTATAAGCCATCCAGCTTGCTGCCAGACTGATGCCGATCATCAATGCACAGAAAACCCTAGTGAAATCATCCATTACCAATAGGGGCGTTACTTGAATTATTCCGTCACCAATAGTGTTTATGCTGGTAAGCATTGCCGCCAAAAGCCCAATACAGGTAACAAAGCAGGTTAGGGCGTGGTTGCGCACAAAGGCAATTAATAACATCAGAACAATACTTACACCACCAACGATCAGCAGGGGCATGAGGGCGAGTAATTGAATCAAATCCATAGGTTAGCCTCCCTGTCCTGCGGGTAAGCCATTACGCATTAAATCAAGCATGCCGGGTTCGCTCAGGTTGGTCAGTAGCCCTGGCCAAAAGCCAAGAATGATTAAGCCCACCACTAATATGGCAAGCATGAAAATTTCATGGGGTACCAGGTCGACGCTGGTTGATTTTGCGTCTGCGCTTGGAGTTCCGAAAAATGCTTTCTGCATAATAATTAGGGCGTAGACCGGTGCGAGCACCATGCCCAACGCAGCAACTACTGCAGCGATTGGGCTTGTCTGGAAGGTTCCCAGCAAGATCATAAATTCACCGACAAAGTTACCCAGCCCTGGAAGTCCCAATGCGGCAATGGCAAAGAACATCATCAGCGCAGATAACCTTGGAACCTGTGGCCATAAACCACCCAATTCATCCAAGGCTCTGGTATGCGTGCGCTGTTGGATCAGCCCAGCAATGGCAAATAGACCTGCTGAGCTAAGTCCATGGGCGACTATTTGCACTAGGGTTCCCTGCAAGCTTATGGCGTTCCAAGCAAAAATACCTAGGGTCACAAAACCCATATGGCTAATAGATGCATAGGCGATTAAGCGTTTAATATCGTTTTGTGCGAAAGCTAGTTTGGCAGCATAGAGCACACTGATTACACCAAGGGTCATTGCAATAGGTGTGAACTCAAGAGCGGCTTCTGGAAAGAGCGGGAAGATAAAGCGCAGCAAACCGTAGGCGCCGGTTTTTAGCAGAATACCGGCCAGCAAAATGCTACCCGGTGTAGGTGCTTGCGTATGCGCATCAGGCAGCCAGTTATGAACGGGTATACCAGGTAGCTTCACTACGAAGGCAACAAAGAAACCGAGCATTAACCAAAAACCAAGCCTGCCGCTGGTATCGGTTTCGAGAAGGTCAAACCAAGAGAAACTGATTGTGCCGCTTTGCTGCCAATGCATATGCACCAACACCAGCATGGATAGCAGCATTAACAGGCTGCTAGCTTGAGTATAAATAAAGAACTTCAGTGCAGCGTAATAGCGATTTTCGTGCCCCCATACTGTGATGATTAGGAACATGGGAATCAGCATTACTTCCCAGAATACAAAGAAAAGAAACAGATCTAGGGCAGAAAATACGCCGACCACGCCCGCCAATGTGAATAAAAGACAGAAGTAAAAGAAACCGCACCTTTTGGTAATCTCGCTCCAAGCAGATAGTAGCGATATGTAGCCAAGTAAAAGGGTTAGGCCGATAAGAATTACGGCAATGCCATCAACGGCAAAGAGCAACCGGATGCCAAATCTGGGTATCCATTCGATGCTAATCTGACTTAACCAAACAGCGCCAGCACCTGTGCCAGAACCCGTTTCAGATATTGCCAGCATAAGTAAGGGGAAGAAAAGTATAGTCGCTACTGCCAAACCGGCTAGGGCCGCGAGCCTGCTTGCCTGAGCAGATTTCGGGCCGAGTGCCATAGCCAGCAATCCTCCGGCCATCAGACTGACAATAATGCCAATTACTTGCATGCTAGAGCCCGCTCCTATTTATTGTAGCTTGATCTCTTTTGCCCATATTCATCAGGTAAAGAGTGCAAGAGAAATGATCATAATTGCCGCTGCCGCCATGGTGGCTACATAGAAACGCAGTTGGCCGTTTTGGCCGCGACTGAAAAAGTAGTAGCACTGACTAGAAGCCACAACTACAGCCTTTGGAACTAAATCCACGATGTCGTTGCGGTTTGCCTTGGCTAGCGCCATAAATGGTTTGACTAAAAGGATGTCGTAGAGCCAGTCGAATCCCCAGCCACTGGCTAAGAATTTCCGTAAACCATCAAAGGCGGGTGATTCCATTCGCAGGGCTTGCCAGCGACCTTTAAGGAAGACCTGCCAGCCAATAAAGATTCCCACTACGGGCAATAATATTCCGGTTATCTCTACCCAAAGTGGAGGGTGGTGCTCATGGGCATGAGGTAATACATCTGCGGCGGGCAGATTGAACAGGCCCGCTACCAAAGAAAGTCCGGCTAGAATTATTAGCGGTGGGTGTAGTTGCCAGCCTTTTGGCTCGTGAGTTTTTGGAATTCCGCCTTCGGGCGTTCCAAAAAATACCAAAAGCATGAGTCTCGTAGTGTAGACAGCGGTTAGGAATGCGCCGAATACAGCGCCATACCAAAATATAGGATCGGCTTCCCACGCGGCGAGAAGAATAGGTTCCTTACTCCAGAAGCCCGACGTTGGAGGCAATGCAATCAGGCAAGCGCTACCAATAAGGAAGCACCAGAAAGGAACCGGTAGCTGCTTACGCAACCCCCCCATCTTTCTTATGTCCTGCTCGTGATGCATCGCCAGGATTATTGAGCCGGCAGTCAGGAAGAGCAGTGCTTTAAATATAGCGTGGGTCATTAAATGGAAGATACTCGAATCCCAAGCTTCAACTCCCAAGGCCAAAAACATATAGCCGATCTGGCTCATGGTGGAGTAGGCCAGCACGCGTTTAATATCCCATTGATTCAGCGCCGTGAATCCCGCGACCAACAAGGTGATTAAGCCGATGCTCGCAACCATAGTCATTGCTATTGGTGAGAGAAGGAATACCGGATGGCAGCGGGCGATGAGATAGACGCCTGCAGTAACCATAGTTGCTGCGTGGATCAATGCACTAACAGGCGTAGGGCCCGCCATGGCATCAGGTAACCAGGTTTGTAGTGGGATTTGCGCTGATTTACCCACGGCTCCGCCCAACAATAATGCCGAGATTAGCGTTGGCATATTGCCGCCCATCTCAAAATTCTCCGGTGCCAAGTGTAGTATTTCTTGAATTTCTAAGCTGCCGAGTTCTCTGAATAGGAGGAATAAACCGATAGCAAAGGCAGTATCACCCGCTCGAGTCACTACAAATGCTTTGCGGGCAGCGTAGCCGTTTTTCGGATCTTTGTACCAGAAGCCGATAAGTAAGAAGCTACAGAGCCCCACACCCTCCCAGCCGAGGAACATGAGAACCAGATTGTCGGCTAAAACCAGCATTAGCATCGCAGCAACAAAAAGATTCATATAGGTGAAGAAGCGCGTGTAATCGGGATCGTCCCACATATATCCGGAAGCATAGAGGTGGATTAGCGCGCCAACGCCCGTGATTACAAAAAGCATGCTGAGGGACAAGCCATCTAAATAGAGGCTGAAATTCAGGTTCAAACTTCCGGCCGTAATCCAGGGCCAAAGCGAAACCGTAAATCCTGCACCATGATCTAGACCATGAGCCGCTGCAGCATAGTATTGGGTGGCGATATATATAGTGGCTAAAAACGCTAATGCAACAGATCCAACTCCGACTATTCGCGCCCGTTCTCGCGACATACGGCCGCTGGAAAGCACCAAAATAGTAAAACCCAAAAAGGGTAGTGTTGGAATTAGCCAAAGTAAATTCATGTCTCTTGTTTTCCTTTAGCCCTTCAACTGATTGAGTTGATCAATATCGACGCTGTTAAATCGTCGAAACAATAGGAGAGTTAGACCGAGTCCAACCGCAACTTCAGCGGCGCCAAGAGTAACCACGGCCAAGAACATAATTTGCCCTTCAGGTTGACCCCAGGCAGATCCTGCAGCGATAAAGGCCAAGCCAGCAGCGTTAAGCATTACTTCCAGTGAAATAAGTACAAACACCAGATTGCGACGCACCAAAACACCGGCTAGACCCAAGCAAAATAGGATGCCCGCCAAAATAAAGGCGTGATCAATAATTACCGCATCAATCATGCTTCGTCCCCCTGCGTCTTAGAGGTACTAGTTCCCGAGTCGTCAAATTTTGGTGTCGGAGTAGTTTGGCGGGCTAAGTGATAGGCGCCCACTAAACCAGCCATCAAAAGGAATGACGCCAATTCAACTACTAACAGGTAGGGTCCAAATAGACTGATGCCCACTTCTTTAACCCCTACCAGGTGCACTCCGCGCAAATTCTCGGGCTCGCCGAGTCCGGCTATTAGAACTATCAGAAGCAAGGCTGCTAGTACAGAAGGAACTATCCACCCCTTGGCGGGCAACCAAGCCGCTTCCTGTTCGACGGATTTGTGGCCAAGATTTAGCATCATTACTACAAATACAAAGAGGATCATTACCGCACCGGCATAAATTATTACCTCCAGAACCGCAGCAAAGGGCGCTCCCAGCAAATAGAAAATAATCGCCATAGATAGCGATGAAATAATTAGGTAGAGCAGGGCGTGTACCGCGTTGTGGCGAGTGATCATCAACAAGGTAGCCAATACGGCTATAGCCGCCGTAAAGTAGAACATTAACGAGTAAATAAAAGCAGCCGTCATGGCATTAAACTCCTTACATCCACAGGCTGTGCCTCATTGACGCCTTCGCCTTTCTGTCTGCCAGATACGGCTTTGCCGGAATGGGCATAAAAGCTGTAGTCGGGATGCTTGCCCGGCCCGTTTATAAGCAAATGCTCTTTTTCATAAACCATGTTTTGGCGCACGTATTCCGCCATCTCAAAATCTGGGGTCAACTGAATTGCATAGGTTGGACAGGCTTCTTCACAAAGGCCGCAATAGACGCAGCGCGAAAAATTTATACGGAAGTAATCTGCATACCAGCGGCCACTCTCATCTTCAGTTTTTTGTAGTGAGATGCAGTCGGTAGGGCAGGCACTGGCGCAAAGGTTGCAAGCAACACAGCGTTCTTCGCCGTCAGGATCTTTGGTGAGTACGATGCGACCGCGAAAGCGTGGGTGCAGGTGTGGTTGCTGATCCGGGTACTGAACCGTATCTGCCCTAGTAAAGGTATGACTAAGCACGCCCCAAAGCGTAACTAGGTTGCTGTAGATATAGTCGAACCAGATGTACATTTGGTAGAAAAGACCGGTCTTTTTCTTCATAGCAATCTCTTATTCATAAGAGTCCCATTAGTATAAGAATCTCGTCATCATCGAAGTATCAGCGCAGCAGTAACCACTAGATTAGCTAGCGCTAATGGCAGCATGCATTTCCAGCCGAAAGACATCAGCTGATCGTATCTTGGCCGCGGTAGTGAGCCGCGTATCAAGATCATAAAAAGTACGAGAATTAACGTTTTTAACAAGAACCAGAAGAGCGGTGGTGCGAAGTCTGGACCGAGCCAGCCCCCTAAAAACAGCACCGTTATCATAGCTGAGGTCAACAATACACTTACGTACTCGCCGATAAAGAACATGGCGAATTTCATGCCGGAATATTCCGTATGAAAGCCTGCAGTCAATTCGTGTTCTGCTTCTGGAAGGTCAAAAGGCGTTCGGTGACTTTCAGCGATTCCCGCCATCATGAAGATAAATGCGCCGATGAACTGCGGGAAGATATACCAGCCGTCCTGTTGGGAAAGCACAACCTGTCTAAGGTCGAAACTGCCCGCCAACATCACTACGCCCATCAGCGATAGGCCCATAAAGACCTCATAGCTAACCATCTGCGCGGCGGCACGGATGCCGCCAATGAGTGCGTATTTATTGTCTGAAGCGTAGGCCCCAAACATAACGGCATATACGCCCAATGAAGTCATAGCCAGGAAAAACAGTAGGCCTACATTCAGGTCGACAATGCCGACTCCAGGAGCCATCGGAATCACCGCAAAGGCGGCAACCACAACAAACATGGCGATGGTAGGCGCAATAACAAAGATGAACTTATCGGAGAAATCCGGAACCCAATCTTCTTTTACCAACAACTTGATCATGTCGGCGACAATCTGCAAGGTGCCAAAGGGGCCAACGCGATTGGGGCCGTGACGATCTTGCCAAATACCCAAAACTCTGCGCTCTACCCAAGTCAGCATGGCGGCGCCAAAGACAACAAATACTAAAATCCCGACTATATTAAGAAGGTTTGCCATCACTGGAGTCATTAAACAGTACCCCCCGTTTCTATGGTTGGCTCGGCGGTGATAGTCACCTGAGCCGGCAATTGATGTGCGCCGATGTGCGCATCAACTTGGGCTGGCAATACCAAAATGCCTTCGGCTACATCGCTATCCTGTATTAGTGGCAGTGAGCAACTCTGCTCGCCCAAGCTGGCGGTCACTATCTGTGCGTTGTCGAGGTTTAGCTGTTTCGCCGTTTCCGGGTTTATCCGGGCAGTAGGCCGTGGAGCCCTTTGTCGAAGTGCCGAAGATCTGGCGCTTAGCGCCTCACCATCAAATAGTCGTGCGTGAGAGACTGCCGTGAGAGTGTTTTGTGCAGAGGCCGGTTCAGAAGTGTTGCCCACAGAAAAGGACAACGCCGTGCTGGAACTCAATTCTGGGTTTTCAAAAAGAAGTAATCCTGGATCGCCGCCCAAAAGTGGGCCGTTAATCTCTTCTTGGAATTTATTGATCGCTTCATTGGAGTTCCAGCCGGGCGTCCATACCAATGGATTTAGCGCTGCGGGCCGATGTACCGGTGAGCCTTCCATAGAGAATGAAAGAGCTGAGTCTTCATCTACTGGTTGTTTGTTTTCGCTAACCTTTTCGTCGGCGTAGAGGCTGGTGCGCCCGGAGAATCTATGACTTTGTCGAGGAATTTTCATGCCTGCGACTCTGAAATTAGAATCTGGAGCAACGGTTTCCCAATCACAGAAAGCGCCGCCTGCATCGCAAAGCAATTTAACTAAGTCATCGTAGACCTTGCAGTCAGCTAATTGGGTGATGCTTTCAGAGTCACCACCATTTGATTTAACGAGAGCGGCAAGCTGAGAGAGTAAACGCCAGTTGTCGACCTTGTTAGTATTGGAGCTTGCCAATACGGAGAAGTATCGCTGAGATCGACCTTCGTTATTTACTAAAGTACCCTCTGTTTCCATCATGCTCGCGGCGGAAATAATCACATCGGCGGCGGCACTGGTGGAAGAAGCGAACTGGTCGATCGCAATTAGATGCGTGCACTGGTCGGTTAAAGCTTTAGCTGCGGTAGGATCTAACAAATTATCTAAATCCTGCTGCATAACCACTAGCGCAGTTGGTTTGCTTGCGCTGTTTAGTCGTTCCTGCAATGCGCTGACATTACTTTTTCCGTCGAGTAAGGAAAGACCCATGCTATTGCTGGCATCCAGAACATAGCTGAGCCAAGCTTTCTCACTCTGAGCATTTGCCAGCGCGATGGATAGTTCCGCAGCTGCATCAACAAGATCTGGCTGATTACTGCTGGTCCCGCTAATTACCAACGGACGTTTTGCACTCAGAAGGAGCTTGGCCACGACTGCGGCTTCAGAGCCCTCAGCGGATAGAGAGCCTTCAGCCGATAGAGAGCTGCCGGCATCTTCTGTGCCTCCGGCATTTATTATCTTAGTAACCGCTTGCGTAAAGCAAGTTACGGCTTCGGGATCAAGTTGCATCGCATGAGCACAGATCGAATCGAGCTCACTGCCGGTACTGTTAATGCTAATAATCGGGCTGCGCTGGTCTTGTGCAAGGATCCGAACTGAATCGTCTTGCCACCGTTGTACACCGATAGCGGCGGCTTGAGCGAAACCTTCGTTCCGACTAGCTTGCCGGACAGCGAGGGCCATTCGTGGCGCGCTTTGCATTAGATCTTCGCCAAGAATGATTACCGCGTCCGCAGATTCCATTTGCTTCATAGAAGGCGTTTGCACAGCGTCATTCGAGAGAATCTCGATTATGCGACTCTGCATTTGTTGCTGAGTTTCTGTGATTCCGGCGAAGAAGTTACTCTTGCCCACTAAGGAACGAAGGGCGAAGTTTTCTTCAACAGAAGCTCTTGGCGAACCTAGGGCTAAAACGTTGTCTGCGCCTAGTTCGGCAAATATCTGCGAAACATAGTCGAGGGCCTCAGAGTAATTACACTCGGTCGCTGTGCCGCCCTCTGGCGTTACCTGACACTTATCCAGTCGCTCATCGCTATTGTTGTATGCGTAACCATATCTGCCACGGTCGCATATAAAGTAGCCGTTTACCTGGCCGTGATATCTGTTGGTTATGCGTTTCACCCTTCCGTCGCGTTCTGCAGGAGTTACGTTGCAGCCAAGACTGCATTGGCCACAGATTGAGGGAGCGGCCTGCAAATCCCATTTACGGGTATAGCTATCGGCTAAGGTCTTATCGGTAAATACGCCCGTTGGGCATACTTCTGCTAGGTTTCCACTGAAGGGGCTTTCTAAGGTGCCTTCTTCATGGCGTCCGAAATAGACATTTTCCCGACTACCAAGAACTACCAAATCATCTCCGCCAGCGTATTCATCGTAAAAACGAACACAGCGATAGCAGGCAATGCAGCGATTCATCTCGTGACCTAAACATGGTCCAAGATTCTGATTTTCATAGGTTTTTTTGGTTCCAGTGTAGTTGCGCGTGGTGTGGCCGGATTGAATCGTCATATCCTGAAGGTGGCACTCACCGCCTTCTTCGCATACAGGGCAGTCGTGGGGATGATTGGACATCATCATCTCAATATTCTGCTCACGGAATTTTGTTGTCTGCTCTGCATCGAGGCTGACAACCATGCCCTCGGCAACTTGAGTCATGCATGACATGGCCATTCGGCCTTTGGCATCGTCCGTATCCCGATAGACCTGAACTGCGCACTGGCGACACGAACCTACGGATCCAAGAGATGGGTGCCAGCAGAAATAGGGGACGTCTTTCTTTAACCCCAAGCAGGCTGCCAGAAGGTTGTCGCCGGCGTTGACCTGATAATCCTTGCCGTTGACGTTGATAGTGACCTTTTGCTTTTGAGTACTCATATTCAAGCGGTCTCATGTGAATGAGTATGGGCAGCGTGGCTATGATCAGCCTTGCCGCTGCCCTTTTCGTTGCCAAAGGGGCAGCACTGATTCTTCACATGGGATTCAAAATCCTCTCTGAAGTATTTAAGCGCGCTTTGAAGTGGTTCCGCCGCTCCGGGTGCCAGAGCACAATGGGTATTGCCTATGCCGATATAACCGCATAGTTCCAGAAGTCTATCCAGATCTTCAGTTTTGCCCAGGCCGTTTTCCATATCTTGTAAAACCTGACGTATAAAGGGCAGGCCATTTCGGCAGGGTGTGCACCAGCCACAGGATTCTTGAGCGAAGAATTCGATTAGGTTCAGCACCATGCCTACAGGGCAGGTCTTATCGTCCAAAAGAATCATGGTGCCAGTACCCATGCGGCTTCCGGCTTTGGCGATGGTGCCAAAATCCATAGCCAAATCTAAATGTTCAGTAGTAAGGAAATCTGTAGATCCGCCGCCGGGCAGAAAGCCACGTAATTTGACGCCGTCTTGCATGCCACCGGCATGTACTTCAATAATTTCTCTTACCGTCGTGCCAATAGGTAACTCCCAGCAGGCGGGATTTTTGACTCTGCCACTAACGCCATAGAGTTTGGTGCCATTGTCTTCACCAATACCTAGATCGGCAAACCATTCGACGCCGTGATGAACAATGTGGGGAAGATTACACAGAGTCTCAACATTATTTACCGCGGTTGGCTTGCCAAACAGACCACTAACTTGAGGAAAGGGTGGCTTGGCTCGCGGAATAGCTCGCCTGCCTTCTAAGGAATTGATAAGTGCGGTTTCTTCGCCGCAGATATAGCGCCCGGCGCTGGTATGCAAATACATATCCAGGTTATATCCGCTGCCCATTATGTCCTTACCCAGAAATCCGGCTTGGCATGCTTCGGTGATCGCAGCTTCCAATCGTTCAGCACAAAGGTCGTAATCAGCGCGCAGAAAAATGTAGGCGGTTTGGGCTTGTGCTGCGTAGGCGGCAATTGCCAATCCTTCAACTAGCTGATGCGGATCACCTTCCATTAACCAGCGGTCTTTAAATGTACCTGGCTCCATTTCATCTGCGTTGCAAATTAAGTATCTAGGCCCGGGATTAGTCTCAGCCGGTGGCATAAAGCTCCACTTTAGCCCGGCAGAAAAGCCAGCACCGCCGCGACCCTTAAGGTTGGCGTCTTTAACCAAATTCAGCAGATCGTTAGAACCCATATCCAAGGCTTTCTTGAGCCCCTGATAACCATACTCCACTTGATATTCCTCAAGAGTGGTTACAGAACCGTCGGCTTTAATTCGGTTGCTTAGTGGCGTCTTTATTGAGGAACTCATAATTTTTGCCCTCGCACTTGATCCACTAAGGCTTTTAATTCATCGACGTTAAGCGGGCCTACCAGTTTTTCTCCAACCATGGCTACTGGCGCCCGATCGCAGGCGCCCAAGCAGGGGGTTGGCAGAAGTGTTATTTCGCCATCGGGAGTGGTTTTACCAAGTGGCGTGTCCAAATGTGCACAGAGTTTTTCCTGCAATTCTCGGTAACCCATAATCCAGCAGCTAACGCTGTCGCATATGGTTACTACTGTTTTACCAACAGGTCTGCGGTAAATTCGGTTATAGAAAGTTGCCACGGAATCTACTTCGTCGGGACTCATTCCCAAAGTATCGGCAATAGCTTTTAGCTTGCCATCCGATACCCAGCCCTGATATTCCTGAACTACTTTTAGTGCCTCGATGGTTGCCGCTTGGGCACGAGGGTAGTGGCTAGCGAGATGTTCGATCTCCAAGCGCTCAGCATCAGTTAATGGATCAATTGCCTCGCGCCAGTTAGAAGTTCCTGGCATAGCGTTGGTTGCAATTAAGTCGCTCATATTTGCTGGGCTCTTATTAACGATCTACATCGGCCATCACGAAATCGATGCTAGCGATAATGGCGATTAAATCTGCCACCATCATGCCGCGACTCATGGTTGGGACCATTTGTAGGTGAGGGAAAGAAGGAGTGCGAATACGGGTACGGTAAGAATTAGTGCTGCCGTCACTAACCAGATAATAGCTGTTTAGCCCTTTGGTGCCTTCTATCGGCAGACAGGCCTCGCCTGGAGGAATAGCTGGCCCCCAAGTTGAATGCACAAAATGGTGAATAAGGGTTTCAATGTCCGTCATGGTTTTGTCTTTGACGGGTGGACTGGTAAGGGAGTGATCAGCCTTGTAAGGACCTTCCGGCATATTATCTACGCACTGCTGAATTATCCTCAGGCTCTGGCGCATTTCATCCAGTCGTATCATGGCACGGTCATAAACATCGCCGTTGCTGCCGACCGGTACATCAAAGTCAAAATTTTCATAGCCGCTATAGGGCATCTTCTTGCGCATGTCCCAGTCGCTACCTGTGGCACGCAAACCACCGCCCGTTACTCCCCATTCGATGGCCTCTGCGGTGTTGTATACGCCGACGCCAACCGTTCGCTGTTTGATAATACGGTTATCCATAACCATCTTCTGATATTTGTCGAGTTTCTTCGGCATCTGCTTTAAGAATTTGCGTAGCTCAATATCCCAACCATTCGGCAGATCTTGCGCGACTCCGCCAATACGGAACCAGCTTGGATGCATTCGGCCACCGGTGATTGATTCGATGATGCCGAACAGCATTTCTCTGTCTGTGAAGATGTAGAAGATGGGGGACATTTGGCCGATATCTTGAGCAAAGGTACCGAAGAATAAAAAGTGGCTCTGTAATCTAAAGCACTCACACATCATGACTCTGATGGTTTCGACACGACTAGATACTTCAATGCCCGCCATTTGCTCCAAAGACATAACGTAGGGCAGGTTATTCATTACCCCACCAAGATAATCGATACGATCGGTGTAGGGCATATAGGTGTGCCACGCTTGGCGTTCACCCATTTTTTCAGCACCGCGATGGTGATAACCAATATCGGGAACCGCGTCGACAATCTCTTCGCCGTATAGCTGCAAGGCAATTCGAAATACGCCATGCACGCTGGGGTGGTTTGGCCCCATATTTAGGAACATGAAATCGGTATTTTTGGATGATCTCTCCATGCCCCATTCTTCGGGCACGAAGCGCAGGGCTTCTTGTTCAGCATCCTGCATTTCATCGTCAATTCTGAAGGGTTCCATTTCCGTAGCGCGAGCAGGGTGTTCTTTGCGCAGTGGGTGCCCGTCCCAGTTGGGCGGCATGATTAGGGGATAAAGATTTGGGTGGCCGTCAAAGCCGATGCCAAACATATCGTGGCATTCGCGCTCGTACCAATTGGCGCTTTCCCATAATGGACAAATACTGTCGATGCTTGGTTTGTCACCTACCAAGGCAACCTTGATGCGAATAAAGGCGTTTCGATCGAAAGAAAGTAATTGATATACCAGGGTGAAATCGCTGGCTGGCTGGCCGTCTCGGTGGGTGCGGACTCGCTCATCAATAGCGGTTAGATCGTAGAGCATGGCGAAGCCGGCTTTTAGATCATGTTTGCAAATTTTCAGCAGTTCTTTTACATGAGCTTTATCGACCCAAAGACTGGGCATGCCATCAACAGTGGGCTGCACTAGCAAATCATGCGGAAACAGCTCTCGAACTTCAGCAATAATCTTGTCTGCGCTCTCTGTTGCGGCGGCGCTAGCTGTTCCCTTTGATCGTTCAGCTGCCGACATTCTCTAGACCTCGTCCGGAGAAGCGAGATTGACGGCTTGTATTCGGTCGGGCGTGCGTATGTCTCTTTGAATTGGCATGTCGGGTTTTTCAACAGTGCCATCCGGATTAATCATCCAGCTTAGCGGCCTATCCTCTTGTCGAATGGCGTCCTGCAAAAGCATTAGGCCTTGCAGGAGTGCTTCAGGTCGAGGCGGGCAGCCGGGCACATAAACGTCAACGGGAAGAAATTTGTCCACGCCTTGTACCACGCTATAGATGTCATACAGACCACCTGAGTTTGCGCAGGAACCCATGGAGATTACCCACTTAGGTTCAAGAAGTTGTTCGTAAAGGCGTTGAACCACTGGCGCCATTTTGCGGAAAACCGTTCCGGAGATAACCATAAGATCTGCTTGGCGCGGCGTAGCTCGAATTACTTCTGCGCCGAATCGGCCGAGGTCGTGGCGAGATGTAAAAGCTGTGGCCATCTCGACATAGCAGCAGGAAAGACCGAAGTTGAAGGGCCAAAGTGAATTGCTTTGTCCCCAAGAGACCATATCGCTTAGCTTACCCATAACAAGGTTTTTCTCGACCGCTTGTTCAAAGCTGTCCCCTTCTGCAAATTCCCCACGTGCTGGTGCTCCATCTGCTGAGACCAGTTCTACGCCGGGATGATTCAACTTCAGTTCAGGCATTTCAAATCCTTTGGTCAGGGTTACCGACCAATAAAGTTATGTCATGGAGTTTTAAGCTATTTCTTTTTTCTATAAAGGATCTCGATAAATACGTCTTTTAGTTATCGTGGTTCAATTTTTTGCAAATCTAGTTTTTGACGTTCTGTGCGCCAATCTAAGGCCCCCAGTCGCCAGAGATAAATCAAAGCAACCAAAAGAATAACGATAAACACTAGTGCCTCTGCAAAACCCAGCCATCCAGCTTCTTCAACGGCTATTGCCCAGGCGAACAAAAATACCGCCTCGAGATCGAAGATAACAAAGAAAATTGCAAAGAGATAAAAAGGAATGGGAACCCGGAAATGAGTAGATCCGACTGGCACGATGCCACACTCATAGGGTTCATTTACTGCGCGGGATTTTCGACGGCCCCCGAGGAAGTATGGAATCAGCAACATAAGAGCCACCAAGCCAGCGACGAGTACTAAGTACACAATCATAGGCCAGAGATCGGTGATCATCTGTTCGCCGTAGGTCATAACCCCCCCAAATCAGGTTCCAGTTTGTGGAACACTTTCTAATTACCCGCCCTGTGTGTTGCCCCATTTTATTTGGGGTCTTTTGGCGGAATTTGAAAATAAATTCTTCTCGGTCGAGAGTCAGAATACAGCTAATTTGATATTTCATGCAACTAGAACAATT
This sequence comes from uncultured Cellvibrionales bacterium, assembly GCA_913063225.1. Taxonomy (GTDB): domain Bacteria; phylum Pseudomonadota; class Gammaproteobacteria; order Pseudomonadales; family GM7GCV1; genus JABJGI01. The sequence goes on along the minus strand of CAJXYP010000016.1, from coordinate 18,096 downwards.
TCTCATATTGGCAAAATCCGGTATTAATTTTGTTCGAATTTGAATGGCACAAATATTTCAGTGACATTGCAATGGGACTTGACGCGAGACAAAAGAGAGTTAATTCTAGCGATAAGCATCAGGGTTATTGAAAAAAAAGACCCGGAGTTTCTTGCTCCAAAAATACTGCTGAACTCGTCAGTGACGAATAAAAAATAGAAGGAAAAATACTCATGCTGCAGTCCATTGAAATGAAAGATTTTATGTCCAAAGACCCAGTAATAATGCGAGTAGACACCCCGCTCTATGATGCGGTGCATGTGATGTTGGAGAACAAAATTACCGGCGCAACGGTGTTAGATGAAGAGGGGCATGTGGTTGGTGTCGTCTCGGAAATGGACTTACTTAGAGGTCTTGAACAGATCAGTTATTACAACGAAGGTGACGGTGAAGTTCGCGATTACATGACAAAAGAAGTCACGGTGATTGACCAGAGCATGAATATTTTTGATATCGCCAACAAATTGTTAGAATTGAAAATTCGACGATTGCCCGTGGTAGAAAATGGCATATTTGTCGGGCAAATTAGTTGCAGGAGCATTTTGCAGGCGATGAAAGATTCCATGTGTCCACATGAAGACAATGAAGATGATATTTACGAATAGATATACGCAATACAACGGACAGATGCTAGCTTTTGGAGCAAGCGGCAGTTTATTTTTTAGTTGATAGTCCCTATCAATTAAGCCGATCTCAATAATTAACTTACTTAATTCCGGATTTACTCATAATCTGGTTGTCATCTAATACACAAAAGAGAATATAACCATGAGTGACAGCCAAATTACCCAGGTACCTGAAGTAACGTTCAAAACGCGGATTCGTGATGAAACCGTCGATGGCCCGAATCCTTTCCGATGGCAGGATGTAACATCCTCTGAAGTCTTTAGTGGTCGAAAAGTGGTTGTTCTGTCCTTGCCGGGTGCCTTCACCCCTACCTGTTCAAGTACTCATGTGCCGGGCTACGAAGCTCACTATGAAGAGCTTAAGAGCTGTGGTGTCGATGATGTTTATTGTGTAAGTGTTAACGATGCGTTCACTATGTTTCAGTGGGGCAAGCATCTGGGAGTTGACAAGGTTAAGTTATTGCCAGACGGGAATGGCGAATTCACAAGAGGAATGGGCATGCTGGTTAAGAAAGAGAACCTCGGTTTTGGCGATCGGTCCTGGCGCTATTCCATGCTTGTTGAAGATGGTAAAGTTCAAAAAATATTCATCGAAGCAGGCAAAGAAGATAACTGCGCGACTGACCCCTTCGAAGTAAGCGATGCGGATACTATGCTCAACTATTTAAAAGGCTAATTTCGATATAGCTCGAAGTTAATAGGTATCAGGGGCCATTTTGGCCCCTTTTTATTGCCTTACTTTTTTTGATTCTCGAACTAGTACAAACTAACGGGAACTAGGGGGGTCAAAATGGTTTCAAAATTTATCCAGTTTTTGCGTATTGCGGTCACAACCGCAGTGCTTTCAGCGGTTTTATATACGCCAGTTATTGCTCAGGACGCCGGGCCAGAGCGTGTGATTACCAACATCACCGGCGATCTGTATAGCTTTCGGCAGGGCCGCCATGTCGGTCTGTTTTTAGTGACGGACGAGGGCATCATTGTTCTTGACCCAACTAATCCAGAGGCAGCAGGCTGGCTGAAGGGACAGCTCGACGAGCGCTTTGGCCTTCCGGTCAAATACGTTATTTACAGCCATAGTCATAATGACCATGCCGGAGGTGGCGACGTATTTGCCGATACGGCGACATTCATCGGTCATGAAAACATAGCAAAAAACTTGCAGCGTCCAGCGGACGATGCCCCTTTATTGCCTCGGGAAAAACTTTGGGATGCCAACGGTGATGGTCGCATTCAGGAATCTGAAGCTGGTGGTTATATCGGCACGGATATCGCGCCGGATGCCTTTGCCAGGTATGACGCCGATCAAAATGGCTGGTTATCCCGGGCAGAGATATGGACTGCGCGGTTTGGCGGTGGCACGGTAAGAGCCCCGGATATTTACTATTCTGATTACGCGACTATTAGTTTGGGCGGCAAAACTGTTGAACTGAATTATTTGGGTTACAACCATTCAGACGATATGACGGTAGTACGGTTTCCTGAAGAGCGCGTTATCCATACAGTAGATGCTTTAATTCCAAACCGTATGCCATGGCGGACTTTAGACGGCAGCTATTTACCCGAATGGATTGAATGGCTTTACCGCGTGGCGGAGCTCGATTTCGACATTGTTGTTCCCGGACACGAATCTCCGGGGACTAAGGAGGATGTGCTAGAACAAGCACGTTATTTGGAGGAGCTTCAAGCAGCCGTTGTAGTCGCCATGGCTGAGGGGAAATCTGTCGAAGAAATGGTGGATACCATATTGATGGAAGACTACAGCGACATGCTGGAATACGAATATTCCCGACCACTGAATGTTGTCGGTGTCTACGAAATGCTGCTATCTACTCAGGACTAGACTGTCCTCCAGTATCCCTTCCTCGACGTATCTATTGATTAATCGATCGTCGTGGGACGGGACAATAATCAGGCCGTCCTGATCCATGCGCTCTTTAATCCAGATCATCTGCTGCATAAGCGCTTCTGGATCTTCCCCGATCCGCGCGATAGTTTGAGCTGGCCTAAGCTTCAGCTGTGTGATGTTATCTAGGGACCAACCGATATCTCCAATAAAGAGGAACTCTCTATCTCCGCTAAGGCGGGCATATACCATTTGGTGTCCCTGAGTGTGCCCGGGGGCCTTGATAAGAACGATGCCGGGAGCTACAGGCAGTAAATCTTGGTAATCCAGAACAATAAATTTACTGGCTAGTTCGGGAGAAACTTGAATTTGTGGAAGCTGTGGCCGCAGTGTTAGGGTTTCTAGCTGAGCGACCGTGAGCAATGTTTTTGCGGCCAATGCGTCTCTATTGGGACTCCGAACAATGCCGGCAACGTGGTCGCCATGCTCATGTGTAATCAGAATTTTTTGTGATTCAAGTAAGGCTTGCTGCAATTGATCGTTGGTTTCTTGCCAGTAGGGTTCTACTCGACCAAAGCCATAGTAGGTATGCACTTCCTCGTCCATTCCGCTATCCAGCATTATGGTCCCGCTTGGGAAGCGCAGCTGATATGCGCTGCGAGCAGAAATAAATAGGGCGTCGCTACCGTCTTCGATTATGTCGGAATAGGGCCGATGGCTCTCGGCAACCTTGGCAAAGCCAATAGACTCAGCATAGTCTCCGGGGATACTTGTTGCGGCGATACGCACTCTAGAGAGAAAGTCGTCCGAGTACGGTGCGCTTAGTTGAGCTAAGACGCTTGAAGTCATAAGCGCGATTACTGCACCAATTAGCCTGATGCCGCCAAAGCTCTTTAGTCGGTTCATTTAATTTATTCCCACTAATGCACGAAGCTTTGGTGAATACTGATCGCGCAATTCCGCGTAAATTGGCGTCACTGCATCGATAAACATTTGTCGCTCTTCAGTAGTCAGTTCCACTATTTCACCGCCCGCTTCGCGGATAGCGACACGAGCATCCAACTCTTCCTGATCTTTCATCTTGCGCTGAAAAGCTACCGCTTCGATTACCGCTGCCTGCATTTCCTGTTGTAATTCCAATGGCCAGGATTCGAAGGTTGGGCGATGGAAAAAGATGGGTCGGGAAATATAAAAATGACTGCTAGCACTATGGTACTTATGATAGTTGTGGACGCCATACGTCACGGTATTGGCGAAGGGGTTTTCTTGCACATCGATAGTGCCTGCCACTACCCGCTTAATAACTTCGGACAAATCCATAATCTCGGGATCTGCACCTAGCAGTTCGAATGTACGTTCGTGAATCTTGCTTGGCAGGGATCGAACAGAAAGGCCCCTTAGATCATGTGGGGTGCGGATTGGTCGCACATTATTTGAAAAATGTCGTTCGCCGTTTTCAAAGTAACCGAGAATTCGATAGTCGGTATTGGCTTCAATACTATTGGTTAGCAGTTCGCCCAACTCACCGTCCATTGAGCGTCGAGCAGAGGCGTTGTCTGGAAAGATAAAGGGCAGGTCAACGGCGCCTAAATCAGATACCCGGTCTGTTAGATAGCTACTGGACTGATAGCCCATGCTAACAATGCCGTTTTCTACCAGCCAAAGAATGTCTGATCCTTTGTATCCGAGGTCGAGGATATTGTAGACATATTGGACTTCTACTTGACCGGGAAACTTAGCCTCAACCCTATCGCCCATGCGTTTAAGAGCAAGACTGAAGCTTGTAGTTGATGGTCCGTAGCCAGTCATGATGATGCGAATTGGCTGGCTAGACTGCGCTGACGCAGAGGATATACCTAGTCCTCCGATGGCTGCACCGGCACCCGCCAAAGCAGAAGTTCTAAGAAAATTTCGTCTCGACATAATTCCCCCTCAAGAATCGATAACTATAGTTTTGCAATGTAGTGAAATTGCATCTTGCCTAGTCTTGTGGAAGAGGTCTACTTTCGAGATATATTTAGTTTTACTCGTGTGAGGCTTCTCTAGTTAACAGTTTTAAAGCATTTACCGGTTGATTCTAAGGCGTTTTACTGCCAAATTACAAAGTGCAAAGTCGGTTTTTTGAATTATAGGCCGATCTTTCTACACAACGAAAGGGGGGTCTTTTGATGAGTGACAAGGTACTGGCTTACACGCTTTTACGGCTTTTTGTTGGGATGAATATGTTTTTGCATGGGGCAGTTCGACTGGGCGAAAATTATGGGGCCTTTATCGCATGGACTCATGGTGTATTTGCTGATACCTGGTTACCCAAATGGTTGATAACTCTAGAAGCTGGATTGATTCCACCGGTTGAGATGACTATTGGTGTCCTATTATTCCTTGGTTTTCAAACCCGCCTTGCCCTCATTATGGCAGTGGTTTTAATGGCTACTCTGGTTTTCGGTATGAACCTTGTTCAGGATTGGGCGTTGGTTTTCCGGCACCTTGTCTACGTATTTGTGTTCTCTCATCTGGTGCACAATTTGGAATACAATCAATTCTCCTTGGACGGCCGACGATCTTTGGCAGCTTCTAAATAATGAACTCAAAAACACCTTCTTTTTGTATTGCTGCGCTTAGGCGCGGGCTGATTTTTTCGGGGACCAAAATGAAATTTTTAGCAAAATCCACAGGACTTATCCTAATCTCAACTTTGCTGATTCTGGCCGGTTGTGATGCCAGTATCGACGGCGCAGAAAAAGCCATCAAAATTGATAGTGACGATATTGCTGGTGTTGTTACCAGTGCCAACGGGCCTGAAGCAGGAGTTTGGGTTATTGCTGAAACAGACGATTTGGAAACTCGTTTCTCAAAAAGCGTTGTCACAGATGATCAAGGTCGTTATTTAGTGCCAGATCTGCCGGAAGCAAGCTATAGCCTTTGGGTACGAGGTTACGGTTTGGCCGACTCCGCTAAAGTTGACGCTGCTCCAGGTAGCCATTTGGATTTGACTGCAGTTGTTGCTCCTGATGCTGCAACGGCTGCCTTGGTGTATCCCGCCGCCTACTGGTATTCCATGATCGAAGTGCCTAGCGAAGAAGAGGTTGCTCATTTGGATTACGGGCTCGATGAATATCTCGCATGGGTTAAAAACTTGGGCTGTGCTAGTTGCCATCAGCTGGGAAATCTCTATACAAGAACTCTTCCTGAGACGCTTGGTGAATTCGAAACTTCTCACGCGGCTTGGGTACGACGAACCCAGTCCGGACAAGCCGCTTTTATCATGATTCGGCAAGCTGCTGCCCAGCTAAGAGGCGTACCTTACAAATACCTGTCTGAGTGGACGGATAGGATAGCAGCTGGCGCAATCCCTCATGTTCAGCCGGAACGCCCAGCTGGCATAGAGCGCAATGCGGTTATTACGGTTAGGGATTGGTCAAAACCAACTGGTTACATGCATGATCTGTCTGGTACAGATCGTCGTGACCCGACTGTGAATGCTTATGGGCCACTTTACGGAGCTCCAGAACACAGTACTGATGATTTCCCAATACTGGATCCAGTCAACAATACATCCACGAGCTTTTTTGCGCCGGTTAGGGACGAGGATACGCCCGGAGCTTTGGACTACTTTTCCATGATGGCGCCTTCACCGCATTGGGGTCCGGATCAGATCTGGGATTCTAAGGCAAATGCTCATAACCCGATGTTGGATCAGGATGGTCGCGTCTGGTACACGGTTACCGTGAGGGATCCAGCAAATAACCCCGATTTCTGTCTAGAGGGTTCAGACCACCCCTCTGCTCAGGCTTTCCCAACAAACAAGAGCATTGCTCGCCACCTGGCCTACTACGAGCCTGATACTGGCGAATACGTATTTGTTGATACCTGCTTTGCCACGCATCACCTGCAGTTCGCGGAAGATGAGAACAATACGCTTTGGACCAGCGGATCCGGTGACGTTGTAGGTTGGCTAGATACAAATATGTTTCTGGAAACTGGCGATGAAGCTGCATCCCAAGGTTGGACTGCCATGATCCTCGACTACAACGGCAATGGGCAACGCGACGCCTACACTGAACCAGATGAAGAGGCCAACCCAGATTTAGATATGCGTATTTCTGGTGGTGGACAGATTGCCAACTATGGCTTTTACGCTGTTATGCCGAGCCCAGTCGATGATTCGGTCTGGGGATCAACTACCGGTGTGCCGGGTTCAATCACCAGGTTGGATCCAGGTGAGAACCCTCCAGCTACTGCGTTGATAGAAAGATACAACGTGCCCGAACCAGGATTTGGCGTTCGTGGAGCTGATATAGATCTTAACGGTGTAGTTTGGGTTTCCCTTGGCAGTGGGCATATGGGCGAGTTTGATCGGAGCAAGTGTACGGGACCTTTAAATGGTCCGGAGGCAACTGGAGACCATTGCCCTGAAGGTTGGACCTTCCATGATCTGCCCGGCCCCGGATTCGTTAACTATCCTGATTACAGCGTAGAAGCTAGCTATTACACCTGGGTAGATCAGCACGATACCTTCGGTTTGGGCGCCAATACGCCCATAGCCACAGGTAACCAGTTTGACGGTCTGCACGCTTTAGTCGATGGCGAGTTTGTGACCCTGAGCGTTCCTTACCCCATGGGCTTCTTTACCAAGGGTTTTGAGGGGCGGATAGATGACCCCGATGCTGGCTGGAAAGGTCGTGGCCTTTGGGTGCCAAGTGGCGATCGGACGCCGTGGCACAAAGAGGATGGCGACGGCAGTCTTCCGTTAGTTGTGCACTTCCAGGTAAGACCAGATCCATTGGCAAAATAGGGCGAAGTAAGCATATGAAAATCTTCTCTAATGTTTGTGCCGCAATACTCGCCCTTCTTGTAGCTGGTTATTCCACGGCAGATGTTGAATTGGCTGATGGAACAGTTTTATCCGAAGCTCCAACATGGATCGTTACCTATATTGAAGTCGCGGCGGATGCGGTTGAAGAGACTGAAAGACTTTTGGCGGCGCAATCTGAAGCTAGCAGCATGGAGCAAGGCAATCTGCGTTTTGAGGCAATACAGCGTGTTAACCGAGATAATCATTTTGTGGTTTTAGAGGCTTGGAGTAGTCCAGAAGCGCGCGCGAACCATGCTGCTGCCGCTCATACAGTCGCATACCGCAACGCTTTGCAGCCGCTGCTTTACGCCCCTTACGACGAACGACAACATCTGGGATTAGCGACTACTGCTTTCGATGCTATTCCTGCGGGAGAACCGGATACGGTCTATGTAATAACGCATGCGGATTCTATCCCTCCAGAACAATTCCCCCCCTGTAATCGGCGACCGGATCCAAATGGACCTTGCTCCAACGGTCTGCTTATAGGGTTGGCAAATGATAGCCGGGCACACCATGGCAATATGCGCTTTGATGTCTTGACTCAATCGAATCGGCCCAATCATATGACGGTTGTGGAAATGTGGCAGAGCGCATCAACCCAATTGGCACATCAGGTACATCAGGATAAAAAGAACTTCCGCGATGCGCTAGCGGGTGTTGTCGTGGGTAGTGGCGTAAACGAAGATCCCCAGTTCACTCCGGATATGCTGACCGGCAGCCTATGGGATGAGCGTCTCTTTAAGCTTATTCGCGAATAGGAATACCAATGCAATTGCTTAGAATTATCTTTGTGGTTTTGATGGCGCAGTTAATTCTAATAACTAGCGTATTTGCGGATTTATCCGCCGCGGAAAAAAGAGAGATAATTTTTGATTGCACTCTCTTAGTAAATGATTACGCCTACTACCGAGGTCTGCGAGATCCTGAAAACTTTGCCAACCTGTTCACTGAAGACGCCCGAATGACAGTGCGAGGTGAATGGATCGGTGGCCGTGAGGCCTTGGTCGACCACGTATTACACGACGACCCCAATGACGTCAGTATGCATTTGGTGACTACGGTAAAGATTGAGCCTATCGATGAGCAGAATGCCACGGGGGTTACCTACGCGGCAGTTGCTCATGGACTTAAAGGGGATGCGCCTGCCACCTTAGAGTCATTCGAGGTCATTGGTAATCATTTCGACAAGTATGTTAAAACCGAGGATGGCTGGAGAATTTCAGAACGTATTTTTAACGTTATTTATAGAAAGCCGGGCTAAAAAGCTTTCCGCTAATACCACGGATTGATGGAGGATTAGGGTCATGAGGACTATGTCCAAACTACCGATACTATTTTTTCTTGCTTTCACGGCAGGCATTCAAGCTCAGGCCATTGACTGGCCAGACTGGGCTTATGCTCGCTATGAGCCCATTAGCGATGAGGATTTCAATATCCCAGCGCGCTCGGGAGAGCCACCGGCATATAGCGCGGACGGCAGTGACGTCGATCAGCCCAAACTTGCATTGCCTGGTACTAGTTTTTCTTTCTCCGATGCTGAGGTTAATAATTTTTATGGGCCGGCCGATTGGTATCCCGGAGATCATCCCGAAATGCCAGAGCTCGTTGCAAGGGGAGATCCGGAACGGGGTATCCGCGCCTGTGCATTCTGTCATTTTGCTACTGGCCAGGGAAAAACGGAAAACGCACATCTTTCTGGGTTACCCGTTGTTTACGTTATGGAGCAGTTTGAAGCCTTTATAAATGGGGATCGTTCTACCTCGGACCCTCGTAAACCGAATACCTACGAGATGATTCGAATCTCGGAGATGATGACAGAAGAAGAGAAGTTAGAAGTGGCTGAGTATTATGTGCGAGTTCCTTTTCGATCCATGGTTCGGGTAGTTGAGACCGATATGGCTCCTCAAGTTGAAACCCTTCGAACCCAGTTAGTTGTGCCTATCGAGGGAGCTCCATGGATAGCCTTAGGTAACAAGATAGTTGAAGTGCCTGAAAATCCACACGCAACTGAAGCACTACGAGATCCGCGTGGTACGTTTGTTTCCTACGTACCAATTGGAAGTGTTGCCAAGGGTGAGGAGTTGGTTGAAACCGGTGGGGGAAAAACCATTCAATGCTCAGCCTGTCATGGTCCCGGCCTGCGAGGGTTGGCAAGTGTTCCCGGTATTGCTGGCCGAACAGCCAGCTACAATATGCGTCAAATGTGGGATGTCAAAATGGGCACCCGTGTTAGTCCGTTAATGGAAGGCGTAGTTGCCAATTTGAGTTCGGAAGACATACTAAATATATTGGCCTATGTGGCTACTCTCGTTCCCCACGAATTCAGTCAATAGTTACCGTTCTGAGATACGAAATTTAACAGAGGAAGGCTCAGCGACATGAAGAATCAGATGTTATTTGGCGCTATGGTTTTGTGCTGTGGTTTCAACACAGTGTTAGCTCAGCAAGATGATCCGGATTGGCCGAATTGGGCTTACGGATATTTTGAGTCTTTGCAAGAAACGGATCCAAATATATACCAGGTGCCGCCATGTCCAGAAATGGCGAATCCACGCTCCTGCGGGCCTGTGGGTACTCCGCTGGTGGACGATGGGGTCAAGCACAGTCTGCCGGGAACAAGCCTTACCTTTACTCGTGTCGAAGCGAATTATTCTTGGCAGCCGGCGGATTGGTATCCTGGTGATCATCCCGACATGCCAGAAATTATTGCTATCGGCGATATGGAGCGAGGTATCCGTCCATGCTCTCTCTGTCATTTTCCGAATGGGCAGGGGAAAGTAGAAAATGGTCATGTCAGTGGTTTGCCAGCCAATTATATTTTGCAGCAGCTCGAAGCCTTTAAAAATGGCGAACGAATTAGCGCGGATTATCGTAAAGCCAATACCAATGAGATGGCGCGCATTGCCGCTTGGTTAACCGATGAAGAAAAGAGTCAAGTTGCTGAGTACTATTCGTCATTACCCTTTCGTTCTATGGTGCGGGTGGTTGAATCAGAGCAAGCGCCGCAGGTTCGCGCCAGTCTTAATCGTCTAACAATGCCGGATGAAGAGGTGCCCTGGCAGCCATTAGGTGATTATATTGTCGAAGTTACCGAGAACCTTGAAGAGACAGAAATTATGCGCAACCCGCGCGGTACCTTTATAGCCTATGTTCCTGTGGGCAGTATTGCCAAGGGCGAAGCGCTAGTTACCACGGGTGCTGGAAAAACCATCCTCTGTGGTGCTTGTCACGGCTTAGATCTAAAAGGATTAGGCGATGTGCCTAGTATTGCTGGACGCACCACAAGCTATCTTATGAGGCAGATGTGGGATGTTAAGCAGGGCACCAGAGTAAGCCTGTTAATGACGTCGGTGCTCGCCAATTTGAACGCAGAAGATATGATGAATATATCCGCTTATTTGGCTACGCAAGCACCCTAGATTTCGAGTGAAAATGTAGATACCAAAAAAGGGGCTTTTAAGCCCCCTTTTTTTAGAACATAGAGACCCAGTCTTACCGGTCAGTTTGCTGCCATACATTCGCTGGTCGTTCGCGAAGCGGCGCAACACAACCATTTTCAATAAACTCGTAGCCATCTGCGTAGGCTTTGGTTCTTGAAATGGTCCAAGGCTCTGTAAGGTATACCGGGTCGTGGACAGTCGTTTCAGTAATTAACATGGTTCCATAATCAGAATTATCTTCTCGCGTATACACTTCTACGATACGAGTTTGGTCACTCAGCGGCTTGCCTCGGTGTCCGCTTAAGTTCGGTAGCAAATTGACGGTTTCAATTACCAGGTTATCGCCTTCGTAGCGCGCAACGGAATCGCCCAAGTGACTTTGAATGCCAGGTGCTGGAAGTTCGTCGTCGAAAAATATCGCTCTGCGTGAACCATATTCTTCGTATTCAATAGTTACATGATCAGGGTATTGGTGGATTATCTGTCCGTAGGGTGTATATCCGGCCTGACGCGAAAGTCCGGGCGGATCGCAAAATACCTGCGGGTCATTTTCTAAGCTCCAAGCATCGCTGATATTCGCAGCTTCTCCCACGGAGTTGTAGGGCATGGTGGGGTCGTTTGCGTCGGGTCCGCCTCGGCCAAAACCTTCAATTCGAGTGGTGACGCCGGTGAAATTTGGTTCGCCTGTGGGCAAGGTGGCGGGAAGGAAAGTGAGCTCGCTAACTACTGCTTCAGCTTCCGCAGCGTTGCCTAAGGAGACCTCTGGATCTTCACTTGAAGTCAGCTCAGCCAATACTTCGCCGTTGCTTGGATTGAGCATAAACATCTCATCGATGGATACCATAGGTGAACCATCGTGAGTGGCGCTGCCAACGATGCGCAACATATCTCCGGAAGTGAGACTGTCGTTTCCCCATCCGGCCTGTCGCCAACCTGTCGCTGCAGCTCCTTCCGCTAACCAATTGGTGACACTGCCATCAGGATTGGAAACGTCGAGATAGATCACCACATGAGGATTTCTAAATCGAAAGTCAGTTACCACACCCTCAACGGTGTTCATCTCGTCGGACCTAAAGGTCGCTGCAAAAGAATGGTGTGCTAGTGCTGACGCGCTGCCGAGCAAAAATCCTACGAGCAGGATGATTTTCAAACTGATGATTCTCATTTGACCCCCAAGGTCCCTTTTTAATATTTAGAGCAGCTACTTTGTCGAAATTATAACTCTAGACATAATTTTGTCGACTTTTTTGTGTTGGCGTTGAGCTATATCTGCAGTATAGGGTGAATAGCTCGGTAGTTATCTTGTGCAATAGCTCAGTAGTTTTCCAAATTAAGTAAATATTATTGCGAAGTCTTCCGAGCACCTGCATAGTAGCGCCTCATTGGAAACATTACTTATAGTTAATGGAAGAGTATGATAATTAGACTTATTGCCATAGCGGCACTAGCAATAGCGTTGCCAAGCACGGTTTTGGCACATCACGGCACAAATGGTCAATTTGATGCCAGCAAACTCCTTACGGTTACTGGCGTTATATCCGACCTCGCCTTTGTGAACCCGCATGCCTATGTGTATATCGATGTCACCACCGAAAGTGGTGATGTGGAAACGTGGAACTGCGAACTTCGCGCCTCCTCTGTTCTGCGCCGTTCAGGATGGACTCCTGAGATGTTTGCGCTGGGCACTTCGGTGCATATTGAAGGCGTCGCGTCGCGTCGCGATCCACTGGGTTGCTACACCGAGACTATTTCTTTTAATGGCGGGCCTACTGTTGCACGTTATGAGCAGATTGAAGAAGGCCAATTTGATTCTGAACCAACAAGAGCTGCAGTAACAGCTTGGGGTGATCCGAATATCGATGGTGACTGGGCCGCTACTCAACGATTGGTTGGCGCTATTAGTGGTCCAACCGCCGCTGGTGGCGCTGGTGGGCCTCCTCGTGGGCCTGGTGGTCGACGAGGAGTCGAACTTACAGACGCGGGCGAAGCCTATAGAGCAGAGAATGTTGATCCTGAAGACACCGTAGCCGGACGTTTGGATTGCCAGCCAAGGGATTTCTTCTCAGATTGGACATTTGATCAGCCTGCGAATCGAATCATCCAAGAAGAAGACAAAATCGTTCTGAAGTATGGTTTTATGGATACCGAGCGCACTATTCATATGGGTATGTCTAGTCATCCTGCCGATATTGATCCGACTTGGGCTGGTCATTCCATCGGCCACTGGGAAGATGGTGTATTGGTGGTAGACACTATTGGGTTCACAAACTTTTCTGGAAGCAGAGGCACTCACAGTGAGCTCTTTCACGCGGTAGAGCGCTTTAGCTTGAACACTTCCGGTGAGCTTTTAGGTCTAGTTAGATCTTATATAGGCGACGATCCCTTATTTTGGGTTGACCAGCAGACAGGTGAAGATACGGTTTATCCTTCTGATTATCCTTGGGAGTCCTATGCATGTGATGATCGCTCAACCTGATTGATTTACTTTCAAGATTAAAAAGCGCGGTATATCCGCGCTTTTTTCGTTTTAGAAATGCTAAAGTTTGCCTTCAACTGGGGAGGATTGTGAAAATGAACAAGAAACTAAATTGGATAACTATTCTGCTGCTTTTGGCCTTTTCTGGTGCCCAGGCAGCAGATATGAGTGCCGAGCAAGAATGGGTAATTAAGGCAGAAATTAAGCAACTAGTTGATCGGTATGCAATGGCTCGGGACAATCTAGACGCCCAAGGCTACGCAAACGTGTTTACAGAAAATGGCACACTAATAATTAACGGTTCGCCAAATACCGGGCGCGATGTAATAGCCGCGAGAGTGGAGGCCGCCAATCAAAGCAGTATTGGTATGCATATTATGTCTACTAGCCAAATTACCATCATCGATGAGAGCAATGCTACCGGCATTCATTACGCTACCGTATATGGGGCGACGGCTGATGATTCTCACAATGAAGGTGACGTTATCGGAGTGGCTGGTTTTGTAACTCAGGGTAAATATTTCGATAAATATCAGCTTGCGGATGAAGGTTGGAAAATATCTGAGCGAACATTTCAGCGAATCTACAGTTTGGCGCCCTAACTGAACGGCTTACTTCCATCAGGATGAATTTGAAAATTTCTATGAATAACTTATGCAAGTTGGCTTTTTTATTGCTGCTATTTTGTGGTCAGAGTGCGCTTGCTCAAAACCAAGTGCCAGCCTTACCAGACAATGAAAATATTCTACTCACCGTATTTTTAAAACACGATCAAAGTATGAATAACGACCAGCGCGGTGAGCTGTTGGCTGCAACAGGGTTTAACCAAAGCTTCCCACCTGAAGGCGTTGAGATTGTTGATCACTACGTCATGATGGGTATTGGCCAGGTGATTGTTATGCGCATGCCGCCGGAACTGCTGCGGCGGGTAAATGTTGCTATCGAACGAGGCGCCTGGGGAGCTTACGAAACTGAGTTCTACATTACCTACGATCTGGCAGAAGCTAGAAGGGCTCAAGCACAATAAGCGTCGCCATTCTTTTAATTAGGTAGTAACTAACAAAATGAATAATGCCTCCAACTTGAAGTCTGAACACCTGGTACTTGCCGGTGTTGTTACCTGCTTCGTATTGTCCGGATTTGCGGCACTTCTGTATCAAACTGCCTGGATGCGCCAATTCTCTCTGGTTTTCGGAACCTCCGAGCTGGCAATTGCTGCAGTATTGTCTGCCTATATGGGAGGTCTGGCTCTGGGTGCAGGTATCGCCTCGCGCTTTGTAAGTAAAATTACTCGTCCGGTCTTGGTCTATGGCCTCTTAGAAGCTGGAATTGCTCTCTCTGCATTGGCAGTGCCCCTACTGTTGAAACTTGCCAGCCTGCTCTACATAGCGCTACTGGGCGGGCAGGCCGAGCCGGTTGACGCCAGCGGTCTAGGACAGTCATTTTTCTATTTGATAGTCGCATTTATCGTATTGCTTATTCCCACAACTTTTATGGGTGCAACTCTGCCTTTGCTTACCAAGTATGTGGTTAGAACCAATGAGCAAATTGGCTCTCGAGTGGGTATGCTCTATGCGACCAATACAGTGGGTGCTATTGGGGGTACTTTAGTCGCTGCCTTTTTGTTGCTGCCAAGGTTCGGCCTAAACGGAACTGTCTGGTTTGGTGTGGCTATCAACTTGTTAGTGTTTGTATTGGCGGCTCTCTTGGCGAGACGTTTTGGTGATTTGGTAGAGCAGAAAGACACAGCATCGCTAACAGCCACTGATTCTCGCGGGCTTGTCGCTAGCGTAAGCGCGCGTCGCCAATGGATTCTGCCCATTATGCTCATGTCAGGCGCCAATTCGTTTATCTACGAGGTGCTTTGGACTCGCCTTCTCGGTCATGTTTTAGGAGGCAGTATCGCCGCCTTTGCCACCATGCTGGCGGGCTTCTTAAGCGGTATTGCCATAGGTAGTGCTATTGCTTCTCGGTTTGCTACAGAAAGGGAATCTTCCACTCGGTTATTTATTTTAGTTCAGTGCGGCATAGCGGTAACTTCCATCCTAATCTATCAGTTTTTGCCCTTAACCATTCGAGAGGGGGTTGGCTTAAACGGCAATATCCTGCTGGCGATTTCCGTTTTATTGCCCGCAACCATTTTTATTGGCGCAACCTTTCCTTTAGCGGTTCGAATGTTGGCCATCGATCAAAGAGACGCAGCCTCATCCTCTGCCAAGGTGTATTCCTGGAATACGGTTGGCGCCATTTTTGGAGCGACTGCCGCCGCGTTTTTCTTAATTCCTATGCTCAAATACGAAGGTGCCATTAAGTTTGCAGTTTTACTCAATGCCCTTTTAGCTTTTGCTGCGGTGACACTTATCGGAAAGCAGCCACGGTTTCTTATCGCGGGAGTACTGGCTTTTGTGATTGGGTTGGGGGTTATCTATAAGCCAAGCATGCCAGAAGATATTTTGAGAGCATCTCCTGTTTATGCGCAGCCGGGCGGCGATATCCTATTTTACGAGGTCGGCAGATCTGCAACCGTATTGGTGATAGAGGAAAACGGATATTTAAACCTGCGAACCAACGGTTTACCAGAAGCCTCTACTTCCTTGAAAGGCGCGCCTCCTGGCAGGCACAATCAACATATGTTGTCGATATTACCGGTACTGGCACGACCAGATACTGAATCCATGCTGATTGTTGGATTGGGCGCAGGTGTAGCACTCGAAGGAGTGCCGCCCACGGTAAGAGAAATTGACGTGATAGAGCTCGAGCCGCAAGTAGTAGTGGCCAACCAATTCTTTGCGGACAAAAGGGCAATTGATCCTCTGGCTGATCCTCGATTCAATATAATTATCAATGATGCGCGCAGCGCCTTAACCCTGACGAATAAGAAATACGATGCAATAGTGTCGCAACCCTCGCATCCTTGGACGGCGGGCGCGTCGCATCTGTATACACGAGAGTTTATGCAGCTGGCGAAGGATCATCTCTCAGAAGATGGTGTGTTTCTGCAATGGATGAATACCCAGTTTGTAGATGAAGCCTTGTTAAAGAGCCTCAGTGCGACTTTGCTAGATGTGTTTCCTAATGTGCGCGTATATCAGTGGGATCCAGAGGTGCTCTTTTTCTTGGGTTCTGATGCACCGCTCGATGTCGAACAAGATATGGCTCGCACCGGACGGCCCATCGACGACGCTCCTCTTAGCTACTTCGAAAAAGGTGTGGGATCGGTAGAAGATGTGGTGGCGGCGATAGCAATGAATCAGGAAAATATTGAAGCCTTCGCTGATGGCGCTGAATTAATTACGGATAACAATAATCTGTTAGCCACTGGCGCTGCTCAAGCAATGGACCAAGGTAGAGTGTTGTACCGGAATGACCTCTACCGATTATTGAAACCCTATGATCCGCTTATGCAAGCCAGTAGCCCGGTGCGCCGCATATTAGGGGATCAATTGAACTTCTCCTACATTTCCCGTCGTATGGAAGATGCGTTTATGACCCCAAGGGCGATAGACTTGGCGGGCAGTCTTATCGACGCCGGCAATGCTCAGTCCTTGGTTATGATTGGCCGGGGTCAGGCTCGTCAGGGTGAACGTGAAGAGTCACAGAGGAATTTAAATAGGGCCTTGGACGCAGATCCTCTAGACCAACAAGCTAGGTACGGGCTATTGCAACCATGGCTCAGTAATATATCGATAGAAGCAGAAGTGCCTGAGTATGTTACTGATGAGCTGGCAAAGCTTGATGGAACTGCCTCTGCTACTTTGCAGGGCTTAGTGGCTACTCGCAATGGTGATATGTTCGCGCTGGTTAATCTGGATCCAGAGCTGGCATCAGTGCTTCCATCCGATCTATGGTATTCCGACAGTGTGAAATTGAGGGCGGAGTGGCGGATTAGGCTCACAACACCGGAGTATCAACCAAGGATGGCAAATGAAGCGACGGCCCTAATAGATAGTGCAATGGCTTTTTCGCCTGATTTTAGTTTTTATCTGATGCGTCTGAAGTCTACGGAATTGGCTGGAGACATTCCCAGCGCCCTAGAGACCGCTAGACGTCTTCTTTTTCTTATTGGTAGGGATGTTGAGGGAGCTGAAGACGGAAGTATCAGCCTAGGCCCCCAAACTCTCGACCTCAGAACTCGCCAGATCGATGAAGTAGAGTCCATTTTGGAAAAGCTTTCTAATGAGGGACTTGCGGCTCAAGCAGATATTGAGATTATCATCGCCAACATTACAGATATAAAGTCAAAGCTAGCCCTTTTAGGTGCGTGACTTCTGTGCCCGAATTCTAATTGTAGACTGTTAGAAGTCTAGCGAGGCCGTGCTCCACCGGCTCTGCCACTTGGCTGGCGACTCGGAGGTCTGCAAGGATGGACATTTCCAACGTTCGGATCACAGACATAAACTTCGTCTAAATAGCCTTCCCATTCCGACATATGTGCGTCCCAGGGTTCGTACTTCCATATCTTGGTAACTATGTAAAGTTGATTGTTACCGAGAATTGTCTTAGCCAAGGTCACGGACATTGTTTCATCTTCCCGAATGCAATTTTCCAGCCACTGAGCGGTCGGGTAACCATTTTCGGAAGCTTCTTTCGACAGGGTTACGCTATGGGATACGCAATTGGTGCCCTGGGTTCTTGCTGCGTAGACCTGCCGTGGGTCGGTTACACCCAGAGTAGTTAAATACCGTTCGATTTGCAGCGCTTCTTTCCAGTCTGTGGGCTCTTGGCCTGTTGGAAAAATGTAAGTGTCCACCTTTGCATCGGTAGTTTTGTAATAGGGGTACCACTTAGCCGGAACCGAAAATATAATTGAT